>NZ_JACFQQ010000008.1:0-27607 GCF_016101365.1 Commensalibacter sp. M0355 | reverse complement strand
CATTCGCCATATCAACCCCATCAACAGTAAAATAAAAAATGTTTCCAATAGCATCTGGTTTTATCTAAATTAAGCTTGATATTTTTGTAAGTCATTTACTTAAACGAAGTAAAAGGTATACCTCCCCCTTTAATCAAGAACATTTTTTTGATGTTTAAAAATATCGTAACTATCTAAAAATAAGAAATAATTTTATAAAATTTATAACTAAAAGTTTACTAAAATTTCTTTTTAATAACCAAAAATTCATTACGAAATTTATTTTATTTCCAGCATATTATACATTTAAAAATAAATAAGGATCACGGTATGAGTAAGGCCCTTCGCTGTTTATGTCCTATTCTTGCAACATTAATCATCCTGATCATTCCAGTCCCTCATGGGCTTGAACCTCATGCATGGAGATTTTTTGCCATTTTTTTGGGATGTATTGTCGGGCTTATTTTAGAACCTCTACCTGGTGGCGCCATTGGATTAATCGGTATTTCCGTTGCTGCCCTATTTGGACCATATGTTCTATTTAGTTCCGAAGAATTGGCCCAGCCTGGATTTAAACCAACCGTCAATGCATTTGAATGGGCTGTTTCAGGATTTTCCAACCCAACCGTATGGCTGATTTTCGGAGCATTTACCTTTGCACTCGCCTACGACAAAACAGGACTAGGAAAACGCATCGCCTTATTACTCGTTCGATCACTTGGTAAAAATACTTTGGCTCTAGGATATGCAATTACTTTTACAGATACAATCCTTGCCCCCTTTACCATATCAAGTACCGCACGTAGTGCTGGCATTATTTATCCTGTTCTTAGTCACCTACCTCCTTTATATAATTCCCGCCCTTTTGATTCATCACGAAAAAAAATTGGTACATATTTAATGTGGACAGGAATTGTTTCAACTTCTATTACCAGTTCATTTTTTATGACCGCACTGGCACCTAATCTTTTGTCAATCAGCATGGTCAATAAAATCATCGGCATTAATATTACATGGATAGAATGGTTCATGGTAACCTTACCAGCCTGCTTTGTCTTGATTACCATTTCTCCCTTATTGAGTTATCATCTTTGTAAGCCGGAAATTAAATCCAGCACTGCCATTCCAACCTGGGCCAATAAAGAATTACAACTGTTAGGATCCTTAACCGCAAAAGAAATGTTACTGATTTTTTTTGTAACTTGCGCACTGCTTTTATGGATTTTAGGTGGGAAATTTATTACACCTCCACTGGTAGGTATTGTTGTGGTTTCAGCAATGTTAATTAGCCAATTATTAACATGGAATGATATCGTGGAAAATAAAGCTGCATGGAATATTTTCACCTGGTTGGCAACCTTGATCGCCTTTGCTTCCGGATTAAACAAATCAGGCTTTATTAATTGGTTTGGTCAATTAATTAGCGTTTATATCATTCATTTTTCACCTCTCGCAGCAATGATTCTACTTTTATGCATTTACTATAGCCTACACTATTTCTTTGCAAGTAATACCGCCCATGCGGCTGCATTATTACCCATCTTCCTCGGGGCCGCCAGTTACATTCCTGGAATTAATATTCATCATTATGTTTTGTTGATCCTTCCCCTTTTAGGATTTATGGGAATTGTCACTCCCTATGCCGCTGAACCAAGTGCTGTCTATTATGGAAGTGGGTTTATCCCTAATTCGGTTTGGTGGCGACTAGGTTTTATCTTCGGTCTTCTTTTCCTTATCACCTGGTTGTTTATTTCTATTCCATGGGTTTTAATGATATCATAGAACAATAATCAAAACCTTATCAGATGTAGGAAACTCAGGTTTTTGCGATTGCAAGTATTAAATTAAATATTTTTTGAGATGTAACTATCATTAAATTTGTGATATATGTTTTTCCAAATAGCAAAAAAATTTTTGAATAATTTATAAAACAAATATTAATTAAATTTTAACATCAATTTAATTACAAATAATTAAACTATGTAAAATAAATAAGGTAGCTATATGCGTATTAAATTTGTTGTTTTTTATACTGAAGGCACCCCAAATGACGAAGGAAGTGATTTAACAAAAGTTGTCAGAACTGTTCGATCACTTGTCGAAGAAGCTGGCCACGAATTCGATGCTTATACACCTAAACGACTATATCAAATGGGTGCAGGAGAATTAGTTAAAGCATATCCTGATAAATACAATTTGGGAAATAATCCTAATACCCACAAATTTGGATTATTCAGCTGGAAACCCTTTACTATTTTGCATGCTCTTTCAACCATGGAAAAAGATGATGTCATTTTTTACCTTGATGCAAATATTGCCAAATACCCAACCCTGCGCCTTGTTATACAAAGTATAAATACGATTATCAATAAAGCTTTGAATTTTTGTGATTTTTATATTGGCAGGGAACTTACAGAACAAGTTTTAAAAGCCTCTGATTTTTGTTCCATCAGACAAATTGAAGAAATAGGGGGAAATTCACTTTTTGTTCAAAATTTTCCTTTACTGATTGCCAATAATATTATTGCAAAAGTGTCTGATTTTGCATTTAATATCTTACTGGACTGGTTGGCAATGTGCAGGGTAAAAGAATATATTCTTCCTCCAACAAAAGAAGAAGAAAAAAGCCCCAATTTCAAATGGTTCTGTGCTGACCAATCTATATTAAACATGATTATTGCCAGGCATATTGAAGAAGGTTTGCTACCTTGGTTTTTCCCCAATATTTGTCATGGTAGATCCAATAATTTTTCCATTCCAAATAATGATCACATTCAATATTTATCCCATTCAACGGAAGTTATTTGGAACAGACCGAAATTCAGAGAGCAACATCAAAAACAGATTGCAAGTACACAAATCTTTCTTGATAACATTTGTAATTCCAAAACCATTGGGAATCCATGGATAACATTAGATTACAATTTAAAAGACTGGCAAGCTGCTGATGATGCAACCTTTACACCTTTAGAAAATGATAATTACGCTTTTGCAGATGGCGACCAAAATAATTATCATCTAATCCGTATTCATGATCCAAAATTACAGAATATGGAAATTGATCTGGAAATCATAGCAAAAAAATATCCCTCTTCAGACCCCAAAATTGGTATGCATATTCAACAATGGGGGGGGATAGATTTATGCACAATCTATGAAAATAATGATAAGACGATACATCCTCATACAGTGTTTGCTACTGCAACACCTTTAAAAAACAATTTTTATATGTATCATGTTAGATTTTTTAACTATCATGACACCTTATCAATAGGAACCGGTTGTCCTCAAGGACATTATTTGGGTAAAAATAATAAGCAATTTGAATTTAGCTCAATAAAAATAAAAAGACGGTTTATTAACCCATTATAAATATATATTTTAAAATTAATTTTAATAACTAATAATTTAATTTTTAGTTATTAAATAATTTATTAATATTTATGATATGAAAAAATTAAAAGCGATCCAATTTTATAAATTTAATTGTTAATTTTAGAAAAATATAAGAAAACTTCAATATGTTAATCAGACTGTTTTACCTATAGATTTTATATATAAAAATTACCAAATTAATAGATTATCTGGTACAACAATAATTCTATAAAGAATATTCTCATATAGAATCTATAAAAGATTAAACCCATCCAATGAAATGACAAAAGACAAGCAAAGGTTTCTATTAGTCAAACCGATCAATTTTTGTCAGCATAGATGCCTATCGAACATCCAATTTCATGATGGACAAAAGGTAAGTCTTTTAATTCCCATAATAAAAGACATCCTATCAGATCAAACTTATTTATCTGTCCGTATATTATACAAGCTAAACAATATTTAATATAATCATAAATAAAAACTGGTTGAAATAAACTCAACCAGTTTTAACGAAAATCAGGCTTTGTCTATAACTGATTTACCCTGAATTAATAAACCAGCCTCATTGGCACTGATTGAAATAGTATCCCCATCATAAACATCGCCTTGCAACAATAATTCTGCCAATTGATTTTGCAAATTTCGTTGTATGACACGTTTTAGAGGACGTGCACCATAAACCGGATCATATCCAGCTTCCTCCAGCCACGCATGTGCTTTTTCATCCAGATCAAGCCTAATTTTACGATCCTCAAGCAATCCTTGTAAACGCTGTAATTGTATATCCACAATTTTTGCCATATCAGCCTTTTGCAATCGACTGAACAAAACAACTTCATCCAAACGATTAAGAAATTCAGGACGAAAGTGGGCACGTACAACTTTCATAACTTCAGCCTGTACAAGCTCTGTTGACTCACCTTCTGTCTGATTAGCCAAAATTTCAGAACCAAGATTGCTTGTCAAGATTATAATCGTATTACGAAAATCTACGGTTCGCCCTTGACCATCTGTTAAACGTCCATCATCAAGAACCTGCAATAATACGTTAAAGACATCCTCATGAGCCTTTTCAACCTCATCAAACAAAATAACCTGATAAGGTCTCCTGCGAATAGCCTCTGTCAAAACACCCCCTTCTTCATAGCCAACATAACCGGGAGGGGCACCAATCAACCGTGCAACTGCATGTTTTTCCATGAATTCACTCATATCAACACGCAATATCGCTTTTTCGTCATCAAAAAGGAATGAAGCAAGCGCTTTTGCCAGTTCGGTTTTACCTACTCCAGTTGGACCCAGGAATAAAAAAGAGCCAATAGGTCGGTTTGGATCCTGCAATCCTGCCCGCGCCCGACGTACAGCATTTGCAACCGCTTTCAAGGCGGGTTCCTGCCCTACGACACGTTTACGAAGCTCGTCTTCCATTCGTAAAAGCTTAGCCCTTTCCCCTTCCAGCATTTTATCCACTGGAATACCTGTCCACCGAGATACAACTGCCGCGATCTCATTTTCAGTCACTGATTTGGAAACCAAATTCGCCTGATCTGGATGTTCATGCTGTTTGGTTTGCAAACCCTCAATTTTCTTTTGAAGTTCTGGAATAACACCATACATCAATTTAGAGGCTTGGGCCAAATTACCTTGGCGTTGTGCAACCTCAACTTCTGAACGGGCCTGATCCAGCTGTTCCTGCAATTTTTGAACATCATTAACCTTATTCTTTTCAGCATGCCAGGCCGCAGTCATTGCATTTGATTTTTCTTCTAAATCAGCAATCTCAACCTCCAATGCTTCCAAACGGTCACGACTGGCTGAATCTTCCTCCCTTTTCAAAGCTTCACGCTCAATTTTTAGTTGAATCAAACGACGATCCAGCTCATCAAGCGCTTCTGGCTTGCTATCAATCTGCATCCGTAACCGACTTGCGGCTTCATCTACCAGATCAATTGCTTTATCCGGCAAAAATCGATCTGTAATATAACGATTGGATAAAGTTGCCGCTGCCACCAGAGCACTATCACTGATCCGAACCCCGTGATGCAATTCATATTTTTCAGAAATACCCCGCAAAATTGAAATCGTATCCGCTACTGATGGTTCCCCGACAAAGACAGGCTGAAACCGCCGTGCCAAAGCTGCATCTTTTTCAATATATTTGCGATATTCATCCAGGGTTGTCGCACCAATACAATGCAAGGTGCCACGTGCCAGCTCAGGTTTAATGAGATTTGATGCATCCATTGCTCCATCACTACGACCCGCACCAACCAATGTATGCATTTCATCAATAAACAATATGACTTTTCCAGCCGCAGCTTCCACTTCTTTTAATATAGCCTTCAAACGTTCCTCAAATTCACCCCGATATTTAGCCCCTGCAACCAAGGCACCCAAATCCAAGGCTAATAACTGTTTATTCTTCAATGCCTCTGGAACGTCACCATTTACGATCCGTGATGCCAAACCTTCAACAATTGCAGTTTTACCAACTCCAGGCTCACCTATAAGCACAGGGTTATTTTTGGTACGTCGAGCCAAGACCTGAATCGTTCGACGAATTTCCTCATCTCTCCCAATCACTGGATCCAATTTTCCTTGCCGAGCAACCTCTGTCATATCCCGTGCATATTTTTTTAACGCATCAAAGGAAGCCTCCGCATTCTGGCTGTCAACCTTACGACCTTTCCGAATAGTATCAATCGCTCTTGCCAGATTTTGAGCTGTAACCCCCCCTTTTTGAAGGGCCTGACCAGCTGGTGTTTCAGATGCAGCCAAGGCAAGCAACAGGCGATCCTGAGCAACATACTCATCCCCGGCCTTCGTGGCCTCTTTTTCCGCGCCATCCAAGACACGAACCAATTCTGGCATGGCTTGAGGCTGTCCAGCACCATCGCCCTGAACTTTTGGCATGGAATCCAATGAATGTTCAACCGTTGTTTTGACAATGGCGGGTTCCCCGCCAACTGCACGTATCAAGGAAGCTGCGGCTCCTTCCTCATCATCCAATAACGCTTTTAATAAATGCTGAGGCGTTAATTGCTGATGAAAATCACGAATTGCAATTGTCTGTGCCGCTTGAAGAAATCCTCTTGAACGTTCAGTAAATTTTTCGATATTCATAAATTTATGTCCCTTTTAAAATTAGGCAACATGCCTGCCAAAGTTTTGCCCCTCTTATGAGGCAGCGTTCCTTCGCAAAAAAAATCAATTTTTCAAAAAATAAGTATCATTTCATTACAAATTCATTATTGCATGAACTCAACTTATCGAGTAAAAAGAAATTTTTTTCTTTTCATTTATTTATTTTATACTAATCCTTCCGATAAATGAATAAGAATCATCATAAATAAAATAAAATTCAAAATTGATGACATAACAGGAATTTTCTGCCATATTATTAAGAACGCAAATCATTCTTAATGATAGAGTTAAGTTCAATTTAAATAATGACTGTTCCAAATTTAAGTATGCTTTCCCCAGGGAAATCAAGTGTTATTGATCATGTCGAAGAATTTTCTTCTCCTGATCCTATTGCAGACCGTTTACGTGATTTAGGCTTCGTACCAGGCGAAATTGTCAAAATCATTGCCTTTGGGCCATTTGGCTCAAATCCTATTGCTGTACAAATCGGATCGACCCGTTTTGCGCTGCGCCGTTCTGAAGCGGCCAGAATTATTTTACATTTGGATTGTTAATTTATGCCTGAATCATCCATATTCCCTATTTCAAAGATAGCTTTAGTAGGCAATCCAAATTGCGGAAAAACCGCTTTATTCAATCAATTGACCGGAAGTAGACAGAAAGTCGCCAATTATGCCGGGGTCACCGTGGAACGTAAGGAGGGACAATTCGTCACACCCTCCAAAAACAGGATTACCCTTATCGATTTACCGGGGGCATACAGTTTAAAAGCAACCAGCCTTGATGAAGCAGTCACCAGGGATATTTGTATGGGGAACTATCGTAACGAACCCCCACCAGATGCCTTGATCTGCGTTATTGATGCAACAAATTTGCGACTACATTTAAGATTCGCCCTTGAAATTTGCCGTCTTAAACGCCCAATGATGATCGCTCTAAACATGAGTGACATTGCAAAAAAACGTAAAATCGACATAGATATTCCAAAACTAGAATCAATTTTGGGCATTTGCATTATCCCCACAATAGGAACCCAAAAAAACGGAATTAAAAAACTTGTCGACAATATCGACACCTCTTTTAAAATTCCAACAATTGATATTGATAATCAAACCGATTTACATGTCGAAGTACGCAAAATTCTCCTGAAATGCGTCCATAATTCTTCTGAAAATTCTGTTCTGCTTGATGAAAAAATTGATCGATTGGTTTTACATCCCATTATTGGTCCCTTAATCCTTCTCATTTTATTATTTATCATGTTCCAGGCCGTTTTTTCATGGGCCCAACCCTTTATGGATGGTATACAGGATTTGACAGGCTGGCTTGGAAAAATCATTGCTAACTTATTACCGACAGGTCCCTTGAGAAGTTTAATTATTGATGGTGTTTTTGCGGGGGTGGGAACAACATTCGCCTTTTTACCTCAAATTCTTGTTCTCTTCCTGTGGATTTTATTCTTAGAAGAATCCGGGTATTTGCCCAGAGCAGCCTTCTTACTTGACCGCATTATGGCTTCTGTTGGATTAAATGGTCGTTCTTTCATCCCATTATTATCCAGTTTTGCCTGTGCAATTCCCGGTATCATGGCAACCCGGACAATACCTAGCGCTAGAGATCGTCTAGTTACCATTCTCATTGCACCTCTGATGACTTGTTCCGCACGATTACCAGTTTATGCTTTACTAATCAGTGCCTTTATCCCTCATAAAACTATCGGAATAATATTCAACCTGCAAGGTCTTGTCCTGTTTGGTCTTTATCTACTAGGAATCGCGAGTGCCTTTTTAGTGGCATTACTTCTCAAAAAACGGAAAAAATCATATGATAACACCCTTTTACTAGAACTTCCCTCTTACCGTTTTCCAAGTGTTCGGAACATTTTGTTTGGATTATGGCAAAGGATTGAAATCTTTGTTAATCGCGTAGGAACAATCATCTTAACGGTCAGCATCCTTTTATGGGCTTTATCAAGCTTTCCAAAACCGCCTGCTGGTGTACAAGGTCCAGCCATTGATTGGAGTTTTGCCGGTATTATAGGTCACTGGATTCAACCCCTTTTTGCACCCATTGGTTTTAACTGGGAAATATGTGTTGCGCTTATTCTTGGATTGGCAGCCAGAGAGGTTGCTGTTACGTCTCTTGCAACTGTTTATTCCATAGCTGGTGTTGATTCTGATGCACCGGGCCAACTGGTTCATTTTCTTTCAACACAATGGAGTATAGCAACAGGACTTTCCTTTCTGGCCTGGTATGTTTTTGCTCCACAATGCTTTTCTACGTTGGCGGTTATAAAAAAAGAAACCTCTTCCTGGAAGATGGTCATAATGACAGCCTGTTATCTGTTTTTCATGGCTTATTTTGCCTCCTTTACCACCTGGCATATCGCATCATTTTTTTCTTGAATCATTTTTCTATTAATTAAAAACTGATTTAATTTAATAAATCAGTTTTTAATTATATTTCTACATAATTAATAGAACATTAAATTTTATATTTATCTTTTTTTAATTGATCATAGCGTTTAATAACTTTATCCACATCCATTGTTTTTTCTTGAGGGTTAAAAGTAAGATGAGCCACCATAAAATCAGAATAAATCGCTGTTTTTTTATTTAGATATTGAGGAATAACAGCCGTTAAATAAAACTCGTCATCAGCATGAGGGGGCAAAGACATATATCTCAATTTCTCACCACGCCAAGCAATAAAATTAATAGAGTAACGTGTGTTAAATTCCATGAATTGTTTTTCTAAAGGCAATGAACTGGCATTATTATCTATAAAATAATTATGTAATTTTTCTGCATTTTTTCCACTTTCCCATAACGAACCGTAAACGCCTTCCCGTGGATTTTCATAATGCCCTACAGTTTCAGGAACCACTTTATTTTTTTGTTGCAAATAAGCGCAGGTCGCATTATTAACAACATTAGCTGAAACAACAAAATATTGCTCGTTCTTTTTAGTAAATTCAATAAAATCTTTTATTTTATCAAGCTCAATATAAACAATATCATCATCACATTTTAAAAAAATATCATTTTCAAATTGATCATATCTAGAAGCGTAATAATGATAGGCACGGTAATAAGGAGAATTTTCATACACATTTCCAATAAAACGCTTTATTTTATCGTTATTATGTACAAACTCCAAGGTTCTATCAAAATCTGTACGCATATAAATAGAAAACTTATTATGATGCGTATATTTTGATGGAATCCGAAAATGATAATCATCAACTTCCACAATGGTATTACCATGAATATCCCTTTTAATACTAATATTATTGACCAAACCATCTGATAAAACACCCGGTGTTCCTTGAATAAAAATATAAGATTTATCATCGGACGAGCGTTCATAGGATAAAAAAGCCTTTTTATCTACAATACGTATTCTTGTTTGACCATTGTTCCATCCCCCTATTAAAGCTTCAATAAAATAATCTCCCTTTTCCGGGACGAAAGCTAGATAAAGTTCTGAAGGGATTCTTATAGGTATTCTCACCGAAGAATTACAATTTATATCTCGACAATATTGATAACCTGAATGGCCATGTAAAAATTTTACAGAACCCAATTTTTTCAAAAAATTTCTATCTGATTCATTACGAGTAAAATCCCAAATATGCCATTCATCTATAGTTCCTTCTTTTAACATCTCGTGAACATAATCACTGAGAACCGACATTCTTTTTTCTCGACCAGCAAACGTAACCATGATTTTTTTAGACACAATACTAACTTTCTCTAAAATGAGTTATCAAATTCGAAATTTATACCATTAAGATTTTATAATTTTAACAAAATGACTTATAACAAAAAAAACACCCAAAATAAATTAGGAAAAATCCAATGCAAAATAATCTTGTTCTTTTTATTATTGTTTTATGTATTTTTTACTGGTTAAACCGGTTTTTTCCAATAATTGGCAAATTCATATGGCTAGGAACTGCTTATGTGCTTAAACGCATCCATGCTCCCGCAACAAGTCAACAATGGGCCTTGAAACACTGCAATACTCAGAAAACACCAAGTTGTAGCACCTGCAGTAAATGCAATAGCAAATGTCATTGAATATTATTTATTCATTTAAATAAAAAACTCATTACAAATTGTAATGAGTTTTTTTATATCACTATTATTTTTTAAAACTAATAACGATAAGAATCTGGTTTAAATGGACCTTCAACATCAACGCCAATATAATCAGCCTGAGCTTTATTTAATTTAGACAAAACCGCACCAACTTTTTCGAGATGTAAAGCCGCCACCTTCTCATCCAAGAACTTGGGAAGGGTATAGACTTTTGCTTCATATTTACCCTTTGGTGCTGTCCATAATTCAATCTGTGCCAAAGTCTGGTTTGTAAAGGAGGCAGACATCACAAAAGATGGGTGACCAGTGGCATTCCCAAGATTAACCAAACGTCCTTCAGAAAGAAGAATAATACGGTTACCATCGGGAAAAATAATCTCATCAACTTGAGGTTTAATATTTTCCCACGTGAAATTCCGTAATTTTTCAACTTGAATTTCTGAATCAAAATGACCAATGTTGCAAACGATCGCACGATTTTTCATGGCACGCATATGATCAACGGTAATAATATCAATATTACCGGTACAAGTTACGAAAATATCACCACGTGGTGCAGCCTCTTCCATAGTGACAATTTCATATCCTTCCATCGCGGCCTGTAATGCACAAATAGGATCAACCTCTGTAACAAGAACACGACAACCAGCATTTCGCAAACTTGCTGCCGAACCCTTACCCACATCACCAAAACCGGCAACAACGGCAACCTTTCCAGACATCATTACATCTGTACCGCGACGGATTGCATCGACCAGGCTTTCACGACAACCATATAAATTATCAAATTTAGACTTCGTAACACTGTCATTGACATTGAATGCCGGAACTAATAAGGTTCCTTTCTTTTCCATTTCACGCAAACGGTGAACACCTGTTGTCGTTTCTTCAGACAACCCCTTAATATTTTTTAACATCTCAGGATATTTCTGATGCATTAACAGGGTTAAATCACCCCCGTCATCCAAAATCATATTGGGAACCCAACCATTCGGACCATGAATGGTCTGTTCAATACACCAGTTAAATTCCTCCTCGGTTTCACCTTTCCAAGCAAATACAGGAATACCAGCTGCAGCTATTGCCGCAGCCGCATGATCCTGAGTTGAGAAAATGTTACAAGATGACCAACGCACTTCCGCTCCCAAGGCAACAAGGGTTTCAATTAACACAGCTGTCTGGATAGTCATATGCAAGCAGCCGGCAATTCTCGCCCCCTTAAGAATCTGTTTATCCGCATATTCTTTACGAAGAGCCATTAAACCTGGCATTTCCCCTTCAGAAATAGCAATCTCTTTCCGCCCCCAACTCGCAAGTGAAATATCTTTCACTTTGTAATCATGTTGATCTTTCATCATTTATCAATCCTTTTTATGATCAAATATAATATTATGATGTATTATTAGAGCACATATAAGAAGAGATCAATCTAATGCGTCAAGAACAAAACAGCATATTATTATGAAAAAATAAAATTGGATATTCTTTTTGCTGCTTTTTCAGTTGTTTCTAAAATATCATTTTTCTCCCATTTATCACTAGGATAGTTAATTAAAGTTTTCGCTAAATTATATTTGCTATTTTTATATCCATTTTTATTATGAATAAAACTTTGCTTTTTAGTTTTAAACCATTCATTACTGATACTTCGATTGATATTCTCTTCAAGCAAAATTTTGTTTCCCAATCTGTTAATTACATTTTCAAACTCATTCTTATCCATTTTTGCGTCATGTCTAATTGTCTCTATATTACGACCACTAGCTGGCATGATATGTTCAACATTAACCGTTTCAGAAAAATTAAATTTTAGATTTTTATTTTTAGCGTACAAATATTCATTAACAAATACCAGCATGTTTTTATCATATGTTAATATCGCGTCCTCAACCTCTTTGACATTCCATTTATCATGTATATGATCATAAAAATCCTGACAAACAACATGTTCTGGAATATTAAAATCGACCATCTTTATAATTTCTGCATATAAAAATATCTTAAATTTATTGCTTGAATAACCAGCATCTCCCAACTCTAATAATGAAAATAATTTCAACAATGATTCACAGACATTTATTATTTTATCTTCGGTAATTTCATCTAATTCAAAACGATATAGATAAGCGGCTAGATATAATTTAATATTAACATTACACTTAAAAAGTAACTTTATAATGGAATAATCTTTAATTTTATCCCATTTATATGCAATTTTTTTTAAATTATTGCATAGTAAAAATGGATTTTTTAACAAATCCTGCTCATGATCAGCATAATATCTTCTTAAACCTGGAGTTCTTACATAAATATAAGATTTCAAATATCCCTGTTCTTTAGCACGATTAATGTACATAAATTGTTGCAATACAGAATCAATTGTAACGACTTTTTTAGATTTTAATTTATTTGTTAATTGGAGAATCTCTTCCCATTGAATATTAAATTCCTCTCTTTTATCACCTGCATATGAATATAATTTTGCAGAAATAATGTCTGCATCTGAAAGCGGCAAACCTGTTGAATTCAATGAATTAAACATTGTAATAGCTTGTTCGACTTGCCAACTGCGTATTTCGATTACCTGACAATTTTTTAAAAAAGTTTTTGTAAATTGATTCAACCAAGAATCGCTATTTTCTCTCAATTTTTCATAAAAATTTTTAAAGTTACGAAAATAGTTTGTATATCGGTTATTATTTTTTTTATAAGGCAGTTTAAAAACTTTTTCCTCGGCATCTTTAAAATCACTGGCACCTATAATTTTATTAAATTCTTCTGGATACAATTCATTAATTGATTTATTTCCTAGTATGAGAATATTTTGTGTCTTTTTTGGATCTTTAAGCATAGAAGGTATATTTTCGGCTTCTGCTTTATACAAAATCTCCATAATTTTATTTCTATTCGCTTTAAGACCAGCTATCAATGCCTCTGAATCTTCATCTTTTGAAACAGTTTGCAGCACTTCATTTAATCGTAACAAAATGGCTTTGAGTAACAACAAAAAAGTCGTTGTACGCTGTTGACCGTCAATTAGACTGAATTGATTTTGATCCGAGCAATCAATTATAATGCTTCCAAAAAAATAAGGATCATTTGATTCACTTTCCTTAAAATTCTCTATATCTTCCAACAACTTATCACATTGTCCAATATCCCATGAATATCCCCGTTGATATTCTGGAATTAAAAAATTTTCTGTTCGATTAAGTTTTAAATATAACTCAATATTTTTAAGATTGGGTTCAATATTCTTAGCCATAATTTTTGAATTCCTGACTATAATTTTATTTTTTAGATAACTATCAAGAATTATCTTTTTTTATAAAATTGATTTAATTAACTATTAAATAACGATAATTTTGTATTTCTAACAAATATATCTAAAAGAAAAATTTCAGTAATCAAATGTAATAAATTTTATGTGAATTGAGACACCAAATCACTTATATGACCTAATTCTATCAGCTGTAATCCATTGGGGACGGATAGTTTGTTATTTCCATGTGCAATACGCTTGGGTAAAACAACTTCATCAAAACCTAGCTTAAATGCCTCTTTCATGCGTAAGTCGGCTTGTGGCACCTGTCGAATTTCTCCAGATAAACCAATTTCACCAAAATACACTGAACCTGGAGAGGCGGAATGATGGGTCAAAGCCGAAACCAAAGCTGCTGCCACGGCCAAATCCGCCGCAGGTTCGGTAATTCTCAAACCGCCTGCCATATTTAAATAAACATCCACCCCGTTAAACCGTAACGAACAACGTGTCTCCAAAATAGCAAGCAACATATTAAGGCGTGCATTATCCCATCCAATAACTGTACGTCTTGGCGCTGAATCCCCAAATTTGGGTGCCAACAAGGCCTGCACTTCCAACAAAACAGGACGGGTTCCCTCCAAACCCGCAAAAACGGCTGACCCCGCTATATGACCATGTCGCTCTGCAAGGAATAAAGCAGAGGGGTTTGCCACCTCTACCAAACCCTGTCCTGTCATTGAAAAAACACCAATTTCATCTGTTGCACCAAATCGATTTTTTGCTGCCCGTAAAATACGAAATTGATGTCCTCGATCCCCCTCAAAATATAATACGGCATCAACCATATGTTCCAGGACACGCGGCCCCGCTATAGAACCTTCCTTGGTAACATGTCCCACAAAAATCAATGCAAATTCTTTCTGTTTTGCCATACGAATCAATTCAAAAGCCGCAGCCCGAACCTGACTTACCGTCCCAGGGGCCCCATTCGCCGTATCCAGCCACATTGTTTGAATAGAATCAATGATAACGAGACTTATATTTTTTTCTTTTTCCAGCGTTGAAAGAATATCCGCAACATTTATGCAGGCAGCCAGTTGTATGTTTTTTCTTTGTTCCGCATCCTCTAACCCTAACCGATTGGCACGCATTCTTATCTGGTTAACAGACTCCTCTCCTGAAATATATAAAACGGATTGTCCCTGTCTTGATAAAGCACAAGCAGCCTGCAACAATAAAGTTGACTTTCCAATGCCAGGATCTCCTCCTACCAATGTAACTGAAGATTGGACAAGACCTCCACCCAGAACACGATCAAATTCAGAAACACCAATGGACTGACGATCAGGAGGTGAAATCTCACCATCCAGCCCTGTAAACTGAATCATCCTGCCTGCATGTCCCAGTACAGAAATCGGACTTGTTTCCCTGGTTTCCTCGCTAATTGTATTCCATTCACCACAAGCCTCACATCGTCCAGCCCATTTATGATAAATAGCGCCACAACTTTGACAGACAAACATTTTAACCGGCTTTTTCGCCAAAACGTCCTCTTATACTTTCATTTCCATTTTAATAGGACCTGCATAAAGACCATGTGTAAATTGATGCACGTAGGGATTCTCACTCTGCATAAGTTTACCAGCTTCACCCTGCCAAATCAGCTCCCCTTTATACAACATGGCAACCTGATCCCCGATCCGCTGGGCAGAAGCCATATCATGGGTAATGGCAATTGTTGTAGAACCCAGCTTCTTAACGCAATCAACAATCAAGTTATCAATTATTGCTCCCATGATAGGATCCAACCCTGTGGTCGGTTCATCAAAAAAGATAATTTCCGGTTTTGAAGCAATCGCACGTGCCAAGCCAACCCGTTTCTGCATCCCACCAGATAACTCACTGGGATATAAATCGCCAATATTATCTGCATCCAGACCAACAAGTTCCAAAACCCTGTTTGCCCTTTCCCTCGCCCGGGCACGACTAATTCTTGGCTGATTTTTACGATGTCCATTTAAAAGGGCAAAGGCAACATTTTCCCAGATAGGCAAGCTATCGAACAAGGCAGAGTTCTGAAACAACATACCCATTTCCTGTAATTTTTCTGCTTGCTCGGAATATGGCAATTCAAAAATATTTTTGCCATCAATTTCGATCGTGCCACTATCTGGTGTCATTAACCCCAAAATACAGCGAAGCAAAACAGACTTTCCACTTCCAGATCCACCAATAATAACAAAGGAAGTTCCCTCCATTACATCCATATTAATGTTACGTAACACATGGTTGCTGCCAAAAGATTTGGAAAGATTACGTATACGAATTTTGGGATAAGTTTTGGTCATTTTGCAAAAAAGATATCCGTTAACAAATAGTCAAATACTAGCAATAAAATAGAGGCGGCAACAACAGCAGAGGTCGTCGCTGCACCAACCCCCTGTGCGCCCCCACGGCTACGATATCCATGATAACATCCCATCAAGGCAATAAGAAATCCAAAAACCGCCGCTTTCACCAACCCAATTGTAACATCAATAGGTTTCACGGCATTCATGGTCGCCGCAATATAACCCTGGGGCGAAAAACCCAATTTAATGACCGAAACAGTAAAACCACCCAGCACCCCCAGGATATCAGCAATCAAAACCAGAAATGGTAAAGCAAGCGTAGCAGCTAGCAAACGGGGAGTGACAAGATATTTGATAGGATTGGTTGATAAGGTTTTGAGCGCATCAATCTGATTCGTCACCTGCATTGTTCCAATTTCCGCGGCCATGGCTGCCCCCACCCGTCCCGCAACCATCAATCCTGCCAAAACGGGCCCAAGCTCACGAGTGACAGCCAACACAACAATATTGGCAATCGCGCTATTTACATGATACTGGGATATACCGGTATAGGATTGTAACGCGATAACACCTCCAGAAAATAATGCCGTTAAAGCAACAACAGGTAGAGACAAATAACCTATATCAAGTAAAGATCCCAAAAAAATGCGCCAATAAAATGGAGGATAAAAAATATTTATAAATCCGCTTAATGCAAACAATGCGAGGGTACCCGTTTCCCGAACACCGTTTAAAGCCATACGACCTAACAAAGCAATCCAAATCCACGGACGTTTCAATTGATACATCTTAATTCCCGGTTAAACTCATCACAACATTATTAGCTAACGAATTGAGAAGTTGTTCAATAATATTGATTACAAGTTTTATCCTATAATTCTATTATTTTCTAACATTTATATTTAAGCATATAAACATCTTTTATTTTTAAACATTTTATATAGATCAAACATTTTAACCATCATCCTCTTCCCAAGAACAATCCACCCTTAGAATCTAATTATTATTCCCATCAATATTGAATATATCTATTGTCTATATACCACTGAAAACCTCTTCATTACCCTTTATAATGAACTTGTTTCAATATTTTTAAAATTTTTATTTTTTTAATTTTTAAATTAACTTAATTTAATAATCTATAAAACTGGCAATATCTTGATTAAAAATAAGGAATGTTCTGTGCGTATAGCAATGATTGGTGGAGGATATGTTGGTCTTGTTTCTGCTGCTTGTTTTGCAGAATTCGGACTTGATGTCGCTGTCGTGGAAAAGGATCCCAACCGGTTAAATGCGTTAAAGAAAGGAAATATTCCTATCTATGAACCTGGTTTGGATCTTTTGGTTCAGAATAATATCAAAGCCAATCGGTTACAGTTTTTTGAAACGATTAAAGAGGCTATTCCTGATTGTAAGGCCATTTTTATTGCCGTGGGTACACCCCCACGTAACGGTGATGGACATGCCGACATGACTTATGTCCATCAAGCAGCCCTGGAAATCGCAAAACATCTACAAGAATATGCAATTATCGTTACCAAATCAACAGTCCCGGTTGGTACAAGCCGACGGATTGCACAAATCATCCGTAAGGAAAATCCATCTCTTGATTTTGATGTCGCCTCCAATCCTGAATTTCTTCGCGAGGGCGAGGCCATTCAAGATTTCATGACACCTGACCGTATCATTATCGGTATTGAAAAAGACAGAAAAGATCGCGCACAAAAAGCCCAAGAAATCATGAGTCGACTTTACCAACCCTTATTTCAAAAAGAAACACCAATTTTGTTTACCAATTTGGAAAGTGCTGAACTGGCAAAATATGCCTCAAATTGTTTTTTAGCGATGAAACTTTCATATATTAACGAGCTTGCTGATCTTTGTGAACAAGTTGGAGGAAATATAGAGGAAATTGCCAATGCTATTGGATTAGACAGCAGAATCGGCAAATATTTTTTACGGCCAGGCCCAGGTTATGGCGGATCCTGTTTCCCGAAAGACACTCTTGCCCTAATTCGCATCGCCCAAGAAGCAGGCACGCCCTCACGGCTGGTAGAGGCAACCGCACAAGCTAATGATGCCAGAAAAGCAAACATAAGTGGAAGAATTATTCAATTATGTGGTGGTAATGTTCACAACAAAACCATTACCATTCTGGGACTCACCTTTAAACCAAATACAGATGATATGCGGGAATCCCCATCTATTCCCATTATTCACCGTTTGGTTGAAGAGGGTGCCCAGATAAAAGTTTTTGACCCTGTTGGAAATGAAAAGGCAAAACCCTTATTACCTAATACAGTTCAATATTTTGATAGAATTAACGATGCAGCCAATCAGGCTGACGCCTTGATTATCCTGACAGAATGGAATGAATTCCGTTCTTTGACACCCAAAACCCTGAAAAACTGGATGAAAAAACCACTGGTAATCGACTTCAGAAATATTTACGATCCCAAAGTGATGAAAAGTGAAAATATTCATTATTATTCAATTGGTCGACCCCTGAAAGAAAAATTTATGATTTAAACAGTTTGACTAATTGACGCAAAGGGGACGTCACACGCCAACAGAAAGAATTCTGTATGGCCGTAAGTTCCTGTTTCAATTTTGTATTTTCCTGTTCCAAATGTTGGGCAAAACTGAATTGATAGGGTGAATTTCTAATCTTTTCATAAACCTCTTTCCAGCTTTCAACACATTTTTCCCTATTTTTTTCCGATACAAGAAAAACCGTAAATTCATAACTCAGCTTTGATGGATCAATATCAAACCATTCCACACAAGCCATTTTTATAAGTCCATGTTCAGCCAAATTCATCATCAGTTTCACAAACAAACCTAAATGCAAAACCCAACAATGAATATCTTCATAATGATCAGGTATTAGTGTTCTTTCCCCCCATTCCAGAACCTCAGAAAACAGGATTTGGCTTTCCAGATTTTCTTTATCAGGATATAATCCATATTCTGCATGAATTCTTGGAATATCTTTATCATTAATTTTGTTCAATGCAAAGTCCAACACCAAGTGTGTTTCAGGGCATGTAGATTTCTTTAACCAGGCAGCGAGTAAATCAGCCAACCGGGTAGGCTGCCTTTTCATATCAAAAGAATAACGACCATCTGGCAAAACCAAACGTAATTGTCCATCAGGTTTTAAAATTTGTCGTATTTCCTCAATCCATCCAATCAAGTCTGGGACATGTTCTGCAACATGAGATGCGATTACATAATCAAACTGACCATCCACACACTCCTTCAAAGCACATTCTTTTTTCCAGATATAATCAATCTCTACCAATTGACGAGAATCAAAATTGGTATTCCAGGCAAATTGCTCTTTCAGCTCTTCCGTCGACAAATGATCTGCGTAAAAAACATTTCCATTTTCTCGACATAAAACTGGATCAATCAATGCACCGATTTCCAAACATCGTGCATGTGCAAATCGAATTCCTCTATTTAAACGTTCACGACGTAATGCAATAAAAGGTTCCATAAATTCTTGACCTGAAATAAAAAAGGATTCATTAAATATAATGAATCCCTCTTTTAATCCAAATTTCACTTTATAAATATAGTAAAAATGAAATTATTTCTCGATATAAATTAATTTATGATTAAGGAATTCAAAAATTCCCTCATCAGACAATTCACGACCATATCCAGAATGTTTCACACCGCCAAATGGAAGATCTGGCGCTGTCCAAGTAGGACGGTTGATAAAGACCATGCCGGTATCAATTTCCTTTGCAACCCGCTTTGCACGCTCAACATCTCTTGAAAATACGGTTCCACCCAAACCAAAATCTGAATCATTGGCCAACTCAATTGCCGCTTTTTCATCTGGAACACGAAAGAACATAACAACTGGTCCAAAAAATTCTTTATAGAATACTGGATTTTGCTTGGTAATATCGGTCAAAATGGTCGCCTCCATAAAAGCGCCTGAACGATTTGGACGTTTACCACCAATCACGGCCTTGGCACCATGCTTGACAGCTTCGGCTGTCATATCTGCAATTTCCTGTGCAGCTGCCTCACTGGATAATGGACCCAATGTCGTGCTACGATCCATTGGATCACCCATTTTCAGTTTAGAAAAACAGTCTGTTAAACGTTTCAGATATTCATCTGCAACAGATTCAACAACAATGAAACGTTTTGCGGCAACACAACATTGTCCCGTATTATTCATACGACCCCAAAGACCCCATTTGCATGCTGAATCCAGGTCGGCATCTTCAAGAACAATAAATGCATCACTGCCACCCAGTTCAAGGGTGGATTTCTTAAGATTTTCACCGGCTTTGCCAGCGACAATACTTCCTGCCTTTTCACTTCCCGTAAGCGCAACACCACGGACACGACGATCGGAAATGATTTTGTCGGTATGCTGAGATAATACATAAAGATTGGTATAAACACCTTTTGGTGCACCAGCATCAAGCATCAATTTTTCAAAAGCACCCGCACATTGTGGAACAATGGAAGCATGTTTGACCATTACCACATTTCCAGCCATCAAATTCGTTGCAACAACACGAACAAGTTGATAATAAGGGAAATTCCATGGTTCAACACAGAAAATGATACCTATTGGGTCATATTCAACATAGGCCTTATGACCATCTTTTGGATGTAAGGTTTTTGGTGCAAGAAATTTTTCGGCATTTTCTGCATAGTAATCAAAAATGTCTGCAGTCAAATCAACTTCCGCTTCCGCTTCTGCAATTAGTTTTCCCATTTCCAAGGTAACATAATGAGCAAATTCCGCCTTTTTATCACGCAAAATTGATGCGGCTTTTTTCATCACTTGACGACGAGTAGCAAAATCTGTCTTACGCCATTTTAAGTAAGCAGCTTGAGCTTCATCAATTTTAGCAGCTACTTCATTCTCCGTTAATTCCTGAAAGGTCTTCACCGTTTCATTGTTAAAGGGATTAACTGATTTATAAGCCATTTAAGCCGTCCTTTCTGCTTTCTGTTTAACGTAAATTAATACTCTATCTATAATCTTTTTTATGAAATAAGCTACCTTAATATCTAATACAAACATGCAATTTCACAATGTGCGATTAAATATTTTTCATATCAGGTTATTATAACCCATATTTTAAAAGAAATATAAAAATAAATTCTATCAATCTATTTCATTTAAAATAATTATAGTATCTATTTAAATATTGTAACTGACAATAAGGCTTTTTTATGAATAATATTCTGGTTATTGGTAGTTTAAATACTGACCTCGAAACTTCTGTTGATCATTTCCCTGAAACTGGAGAAACCCTGATCGGCGGCCCCTTACAGATTCATTGTGGTGGAAAGGGGAATAATCAGGCAATAGCAGCAGCAAAACTGGGGGCATCAGTTACAATATTGGGTGCAATCGGAAATGATCATTTTGGTCAAATGCTAATAGAAAACCTTAAAAAATATCATGTCAACATTACACCTATAAAAACCTGCAAACAAAGTCCTACTGCAACCGCATTAATAATGCATACAAATACAGATAATACAATTATTGTTACAGAAGGAGCCAATGAAAGTCTATCAGCCCAGGATATCCTCAATGCTGAATCTCTCATCAAATACCATGATATTATTCTTTTACAGCAAGAAATCCCTTTGGAAACGCAGATTGAAGCCATTGAGATTGCATATCGATTAAAAAAAATAATTGTTGTTAATCCTGCACCCTCACGAAAGCTTCCTGCAGATATCATTCCAAAAATCAGTTATCTTTTACCGAACGAACATGAGATAAAAGCCTTTCGACATAATGGATCAGAAACTTACGAAGATATTATCCTGCATAGCTCTACACCCATTATCATGACATGGGGTCGCAGCGGAATACTTTTTAAAAATAAAGAAAAACAGATTCAACATATCCCCGCCTATACCGTACCAACCGTCGATACAACAGGGGCAGGTGATACATTTTGTGGCGCCTTTTGCTGTTTTCTTCATTTGGGATATGAAAAAGCGATTGAAAAAGCCTTGCAAGCTTCTGCACTTTCGGTTACACGCACTGGGGCCCAAAATGGTATGCCCACACTGAAAGAATTAACCGCTTTTCAATTTCATTAACATTTCATATCCCCAGGGAACATGTTCCTATGAGTCATACTTTTTTCCATTATGTTGATTTAATCGGAACATTTGCTTTCGCCATCAGTGGAGCTCTGGCAGCCATTAATCGTAATCTGGACATCTTTGGCGTTTTTTGCATTGCCTTTGTCACAGCCTGTGGTGGAGGAATTGTAAGGGATATCTGTATCGGTTCTTTTCCTTTAGCGGGGATGATGAATCTGGAATATCTCGTTATTGTCTTGACTTCAGTTTTCCTGGCTGCCTTTTTCCAAAAATTACTTTTACATCTCAATCATCCAACTCTGTTTTTTGATGCTATCGGATTGGGTTTTTTTGCTTCGTTTGGCGCCCATAAAGCGTTTGTTTTTACCGGAAATTGCGAAATAAGTATTTTTCTTGGAACACTTACGGCCATCGGTGGAGGAATATTGCGTGATACATTAACCGCCCTGATTCCATCCGTATTAACCAAGGAAATTTATGCCTCTGCCGCCATTGGCGGAGCCATTGTCCAAATTATGGGGGACAAGAATATTATCAGTCCCACCTTTGCTCCATGGTTTGCCATTATAATCTGTAGTGCAATTCGCTTATTATCTTTAAAATTTAAATGGAATTTACCGTCAATCAAACAAATTCAATGAACCCTGTAATTTATCAATCTTGATATAAGGATAAAAAAAGAAAAATTATATTTGACAAAAGAAAAACTGGCTATTTTCATTAAAACAGAGTATGAACATTTTCAAAGGACCCGTAGCTCAGCTGGATAGAGCGTTGCCCTCCGAAGGCAAAGGCCATGAGTTCGAATCTCGTCGGGTCCGCCAATAGATATGTTTATCAATAAAATTAAACTTTAAATAACAATCAATTATCTCATTTTTTAATTAATATTATTCAACACGATAAATGAATCAAAAAAACAAAAAAATTAATAGTACAGAAATTTTGACTTTTTCCATGAAAAAATTACGAATATTTATTTAAGTCAATCATAAAACCACTCTTTAAAAAGTAATTCTATAATCAATAAAACCTATAATAATTAACTGTAATGCTCAAATTGTTGATCCAACCATTCAATACGTCGTTTGACGTAATCAATGATATGATTTACAGGCGATTTTTAAGATCTTACGTCATTGGTTCCGGGTCAATCAAATTTGCTTTCTCGATAATAATTTTGTTAATTGTCTCACTGGAAATTAAATTGCCATTCCACAACTCACGTCATCTTGCACAAATTTCTTGTTTGATGTGATGATATCATCGATAATTCCAAATGTTTGATATTCGGAAATATTTACCATATGGTTAGTGATTTTTCCATATCCCAACAATATAGGATTAAATTATTAGTAATACTGTAAAAAAAACGGTTAATTCATATAAAAATATATAATCAATAATAAATCCTTTTTTACATTTGTTATATCTTTCAATATCCACTTGTGCACTTTCAATAGGCGATTCATATAAACTTGGTAATCTGCTATTAATATTTCCTCACAACCAATTAAATTTCATTCATTATGATGGTAGACACATTTTTGCCCAAAATTATCCAAGTATCTTGGCTGATAACAACCTTGAATATAATGCTGATGATCAATCCCTTATTGCGTTTGGGAAAGATTATTTTCTAAAATATATAGACCCATGAGATTCATCATTATACCATACCTCACAAAGGAACCTTGCCATGGAAAATATAGCTGAATTACACATACCTAAATCAAACTAATCGTAACAGGAATATTCGTTTTCTAGTACCAAACAACTGTTTCGTCTTTATGAAAATGTCGCCATATTTAGTTGTAATATTGTTCCTAAGCAGAGTTCTATCTGTTCCATATCCTTTCAAAACCATACCTGAATCTGATAATAAAATATTTATCTACAACAGGATGCATTCTTTTATTCTATATTATGATTTTTCTTTACTGACGTTAAACTGACCTGTTCTTGCAATCCCCAGATTCTTACCGCAAAGAATTAAAATAAGATATTCCTTCAAAAAATGAAATACTTATTCCCTTCACTTTATCTGTAGGATTGCTCTCCTTTAATGAAAATCAGCAATGGTCTATTTGATTTAGATAATACGGTTAAATCCCATTCATCCGATATGTTACTACAACCAAACTAGACAAAATTTTCATTATTAATATATCCTATTTACTGCTGTTTTTTGGCATCAGCCATAAATCAGTTTTCCATAAAATTGTGACATTCCATCAAACAAAATTTCTACAAGGGTAACCGACCCTGCTCTTGTATCAATAAAGGGTTGCCTATTCTGCCATTTGACAGATGCATCAAATTCAACCTCGCAATTCCCTTCATAGGGTTGCTGAAGAATGATCGTCATGCGTTGCAACTGACCCTTTTGCCCTTGCCCAAGTGAAATCCTGCACGCTTTCTGGAGTAGAAGACGATAGCTGATTTCTCCCGCTTTTGGAAACATCAGGGTAATGGCTGGATCATTTACGATCCTGTTTTCAACCAATATACCAGCAGATAAACGATCAACAATCTGTCCACCTGTCATTTCCTGTCCCAATGATCCTTTTGCGAGACCTTGTGTCATATCAAATCTGCTCATTTTATTTACTTTCAAGTTTCATCAGCCGTGTCTCAAGATCATTGATTTTCTGTTTATGAGCGGCTAAAAGCATACAAATAACCTCGGTATATCTCAGTTTTTGACGATAAATAACGTCACCCTTGTCATCTTTTGGCACTTCCTGAACAGATTTAAGGATCGGCTTCCCGTTTTCATCCTTCTCGCCTGTATCCACCCTCTTGAATTCAGGTGATGCATCCTGCGTCCACATGGCATAATCGGATGGATCAAGTCCCGCATCCCTGATCGCCTGTTCTATATCCTGCGCGATAAAACCTGTATGAACACGTGCCTTGTCCTCACCTTTCTCTTTTATCGCGTCATTCAGCTTGTAATTGACAACATTGACATTATACAGGGCATCCAATAATTTCCTGTCAGAATTATCGGCTTTCTCATCAAGGATGGATGTGATGGTCTTGACGTTTTTGTCCGAGGTCACGTTTGGTGCGGTCTTTATGAAAAGATTGTTCCATGAATTTCCCGCACGTCCCAAGTCCCCGCCGCCATCATTAAGGGGATGAAAGGAAATAGAACCAAATGCATAATTGGCATTAATGTTGTCAGACCATACTACACTAGTAAAACTCTTGTTATTACCTTTTTCACCATTCAAATTTACAGAATACTGAATATGTATTTCCCTGGATTTTGGATTGGGTTCATAATCTTTTGTATAATCACCATTTATTGGTCTTAAACCCGCATTAATCCATGTAACACCATCCATATCCTTAGGCTGTGGATACACAAATTGTCCTGTCAAATCAAGTATTACAGTACCCAAGGGTTTATTTGCATCATCAATGGAAAAATATTTATCTAGATCTAAATTATTGACATAGGTTCTAATCTTATCAACATTACTTTGTGCTTGACTTGCAATTGCTGTGACACTTGCAATCTGTTCTTTTGTATCATTTGCTGTTTTAACAAGCTCTGAAAGTTGCTGTGATGTATTACCACCATCCATTGAAACATTACATGCAGACAGGTCCAAATCTTTTGGAGCGTTATTTTGATTTGTCATTTTATATCTCTTAATTAATTTCATTCATTAATTTGAAAAATTTATTTTAAATTTGATAGCCTAGTTTCTAAATCACTAATTCTTTGCTCGTAAACTTGTTTAAAATCCTCAAGTTTTTTCAATTTTTGTTTGAATGCTTGAATAAAAACACAAAATATTTCATCATATCGTAAAGACTGCCTGTAAACCTGATTACCATCAGCATCTTTTAAGAATACACACTCTCTTTTTGTAACAGGATTACCCCTGTCATCCTTTTCGCCTGTCTCAATATCTTGTGTCTCAAAAACTTTTTCTTCTATCCACATTCCATAATCAGAAGCTGACAAACCTTTATCTTTCAAAGACTTCTCAACCTCCTGAGCTATAAAACCATTATGCAATCTGGCTTTACCCTCTCCCTTTTTATCAATAGCGTAATTAAGCTTGAATGTATGAACATCAAGATTATAGATTGCATCTAGTAATTTTTGGTTTTCAACATTATCTTCATTACCCAGAGCGGAAACAATTTTTTTTTCGTTTTTATCAGAAGTTACGCTCAATGCCGTTTTTGAATAAATATTATTCCAGGCATGGTTTCCTATTCCAAGATCACCCACTCCATCACTATCGGGATGAAAAGCATCTCCTACAAAAGAACGATATGCATGCTTATCATCTGTCCAAGTTTTTAATACTACCCAATATTTATTTTTCAATGTATAATGTTCGATTATACGAGTACATGCAGGGTCAGGACTTGCACGAAATCCATTAAGATTTAAAGTATGTCCATAAGACATAAAAACAGTTCCATTATCAGAACGTGCCTTTGGACCAATAAATTGATTTGTATCATCCAAAAGCAGAACATTACCTGATTTAAAAGATTGATCCCTTGATAAATAATTATCAAGATTCAAATCTTTAATTCGCCTTGACAATATCTCACATTTTTTATCAACGTTAATTGAGGTTTCAGAAAGTCCTGCTACTTCTCCTATTGTATCATTTGCCGTTTTTACCCATTCAGATAATGTTTTTGATGTCTTCCCTTCATCAATAGAAACAGTACAATCTGAAAGATTCAAATTCTTTGGAGAATTATTAATCATTTTAATGCCCTATATATCTACAATTGAATGAAAAAATACTAGCTATTAAGCAACACAAAGCACGCCACCATTATTCCAGGAATTTTTATAGTAGACAGAACCATCAGTAAGAACGATATTACCGTTTAATGACAATCCTTCAGGCATTTTTTTACTGCCGTTGAGATAATCATCAGAAGCTATGTATAAATTACCATTTAATGAAAAATCATTTGGAATTTCAGAAACCTTTTCAGGCGCGATAACTACTCCATCTTTATTTCTATAAAGACCGGAATTAACTTTCTCAATTGAACCATTACTCATCATAAAGGAAAAGGTTAAATCATCATTCATGATAACGGATTCAACACTAATCCCTTGCTGTCCTTTTTCTCCCTTGGGAATGGAGAACTCGAGCACGGCGGTATTTTCTGATCCTGAATTGCGAACGGATGCCTGGATATCCGGATCTGTGGTGGTCACGGTTCCTATACGTATGGTAGCTGCGGCCCCCTCTTTTCCGATCGGGCCCACATCCCCCTTCTCC
>NZ_JACFQQ010000015.1:0-202 GCF_016101365.1 Commensalibacter sp. M0355 | reverse complement strand
AAAGACTTCCCGCATTGAGAAGGCTATTGGCGATGGCAAGTGTTCCATCCCCGTTCAAGCTGCTAATGGAGGCATCCCTGTTGTTCAGGGAAAGGTTGTTCGCAACAAGACTAAGATCCTGCCGAGCCTGAATGTTCCCCGAAACCTCCATGTTCCCGCCCGCATTGACCTGAAGGCTCTTCCCGGCATAGACCAGTCCCTT
>NZ_JACFQQ010000007.1:0-48565 GCF_016101365.1 Commensalibacter sp. M0355 | reverse complement strand
TCGTCAGGCTCATAACCTGAAGGTCAGAGGTTCAAATCCTCTCCCCGCTCCCAATAACTTCCACTCAAAATTGCTATATCATCACTTAAACGAATTTTACTCGTTATATCAGTTTAAAATTTAATTTGATATTTATATATTGCTTGTTAATTGCTTTTAATTTGTAGGTCTGGTTCATTAAAAGAAATATTATTTTTCTGCAATGTCAATTCTATGAAAGGAGATTATGACACAAAAAAAAACTTACAATTCTATTAATCAGACTTGGTTTAAAATTCTTTTTTTGTTTCATTTTAGTTTTTTTTACAGTGTTTACTATTCTAAATGCGTTTTTTCACAGACTTATTCTGATCATGAAATTGATACATTAGACCAAAATGGTAAAAGTGTACCTTACGATTCAGATGGTGAATTATTTTTCCATAAATTAAATGAAAAGTTGGATCCTCATGGTGTGCAGTTTGCTTTAAGCTGGACAGGTGAAACAGCAGGTATTGTAAGGGGAGGACGTAGAAAGGGTGTCGATTATGCACATCAGATTGCTTTTTCAGTTGATATGGATTGGGAGAAAATTGCAGGTTTTAAAGGGTTTTCGACTCATGCGATGATTTTAAATCTAGCTGGGCGTAATGCCAGTTCCGATTATGTTGGGGATTCACAAATTCAGGCCCAGGAAATATATGGGGGTGGATATGACCGATTATTTCATATGAATTATATTTATATTGAACAACAGTTATGGAAAGATCAGGTTAATATTCGTGCAGGACGGTTAAGTGTTGGAAATGAATTTGCATCAAGTCCATTCGCATGTCAGTTTATGTTAATTGCAACTTGTGGTCAACCTAGGAGTATTCAGTCCCAACAAGGTTTCACACCCTGGCCTGGAACTGTTTGGGGGATTAGATTTTTATTTCATTTAACAAAACAAAGTTACTTTCAATTGGGTGCTTATGAAAGTTCTCCATGGGGAACCGGTAAAGGGGGTGTTGCAGGTTTTGACTGGAGTACGAATGCTGCAACAGGTGTTTTTATGCCAATTGAATACAGTTATAACCCTGAATTTGGTAAAGATAAGTTAACGGGATATTATCATATAGGTGCTGGTCTTGATACCAGTCGTTTTCAAACCTGGTCTGCACAGGCTGTAAATGGAAATAAAAAAGATCATCGCAGTCAATTTTGGGTTATGATGGATCAGATGATTTTTCGTAATGACCCCAAGAAAGATCATGGATTATATTTAATTTTGAATTATGGACATGATTCAACAACAACTTCTACATTTAAGGATCTTTATAATGTAGGTTTTATTAATAAGGGATTTTGGAAAAAAAGACCCTATGACCAAATAGGCTTCATGTTTACCTATTATACAGTGCCTAAGAGTTTAAAACATGCACAAAAATATCAAATGACGCAATTGTCTTCCCCTTTTAATGCAAAGGTTTTGTCATTATTGAATGGTGCACCCGCAGCACAGACAAATTCTGCTTTGTTTGAATTGAATTATGGTATTTCTGCTTATCGGGGTGTTATGGTCATGCCAGTTGTCGAATATTTTCATCATGTTGCTGCCACTAAAGCCTACAAAGATGCTTTTGTTATTGGATTAAAAACCAATATTAATTTTTAGAAAATTTATTCAGAGGTTTTTTGTTCAATCTATACTTATAAGATGTGAAATCCTTGTATCGTTTCATTATATTGTAAATTAGTGAATAAATAGGTAATAATTTGTAGTGCGTATTTTTATTTTCCCTTTTATATAATGTATAATTAATACAGTTTAAAATTTACTGAAAAAAGGTGGTTTTTCTTTAATGAAACAAAAAGGAAATAGATTGATTTTGGGGATAATTGGGGGATTGATGGTAAATTCAATGATTCCGTTCTTATCTTGTTTCGCACGTCACCACCATCATCACCATGTTCCCCCTCCAAAGACGGTTGAAAAAAAAGAAGATGAAAACACGCCGCAACAAACGATTAAAGACGCGGATTCCATTCCTTCAACCATCAGGCAAAAAATGCAGGAGAATCAAAGGGTTGAACATTATCAATCTTTAAAACAAGAAAACAAGCCCGCCTTGTTACTTCCCAATCATTATACAAGGGGTGATAAAGGCCATTTGAATGCTGAACAAGGTTGGGTGAACAGTAAACGTCAACGTGGTCATCATGATATTGGTATTAATGCACCGCTTCCTCAAACAGCGGATCCAACTCAAAATAAAACACGTAACGTTTTTCGTAGAGCAATGCCGATATATGAACCAAATTATTAAACGTTCATGAAACAATATTTAATTTTTCGGCAATTGCTTTTTTAGCCTGATTAATGGTTTCTTCAATGGGTTGTGTATTATTGTCAATATCAATAATGGGGGCACCATTATAGGTTAACTGTTGTAATGTTCCAATTTTTTTGATCATTGATTCAAGGCGATGATCAGGTTTTCTCTGTTGGGCTGTTTCAACGGTTACGTTTAGCCGTATAACCAGATCGGGTGTATGGTTGATCATCCAGTTATAAAGTGATCGTTCAAGCTTTGTGAGCAGGCGTGTTATGGACGACGCTGGGTTTTCTGTTGTCAGATCAGGTCCATCCAGTCCACCAATAACGGCAACTTGGGGAAATCGGTCAGTAAGAATGTAAAAGCCTTGCTTACGCAGTGAAAGCATCCTGTAAAAGCGATAAACGCGACGCAGAGACATTATGAATATTCCCAATGCCAATAATGCGTTCGGTCCTTCTTTTGATTTAGCCTGTTTATTGGTCTTGGTAATATTTTTATCAAGTTTTTTCCCTAGAAACGGAAGTTTAATCAGACGTCTTCTTATATTTCCCGTTTGTCTGCCCAAGTGGCATAATTTTGTAGGATGAATTGAATTCAACCAGCGTTCCAATTCCAGACAGACTGTTGTTTTGCCAGATCCGTCGCACCCAATAATAGCAATAATCGGTGGCGTAGAAGATTGTGTCATAAATTATATATCTCTTGGTTATTTGAATGGGATATCGTAATCTTTCTATATTTCAATAGATTACGGTCAAATTTGATTTGTTAGTCAATGAAAACTGTATTATAAGACAACCTTTCCTAGTCTGTTAGGTTGGAAATTACTTGGAATTTTTCAGTATAGAATCAGTAACTTAAAGCAAATCAGGCTTTGAGTTAAAACTTTTGTTCCAAAGATATCCATAATTATATACATAAATCTGTTATATTTTAGAAGATTATATATGCATAAAAAAAGATCAACTGAAAATCAGGGCCCATTAATTGCATTAGTCGGTTGTGATGGATCAGGAAAATCAACATTAAGTTTTGATCTTGCTGAAGCATTAAATCAAGGGCGACCTGCAAAGTGCTGCTATTTGGGCCAAGGATCAGGAAATATTGGTCGAAAGATCAGTCAATTCAGATTTGGGGGAAAAATACTTGGACGTATAATCGATAAGAAAGCGGGAACGGCTCGTACCAAGGGAAAAAAAATTCCTGGTGTTTTAACGGCCTTGGTTATTTTCTTTTTTTCCTGTGTTCGTTTTCTTAATTTTATAAAAATGTTGAAATTAAGAAAACAGGGGGTTTTGATTATTGCGGATCGCTATCCTCAGACAGATGTTGTAGGATTTTATGACGGACCCGGTTTGTCAGCTGCACATACGCAAAATCGTTTTATCCAGTTTCTTGTTAAAACAGAATACAGGCTTTATGATTACATGGCTTCTATAAAACCGGACTTGATAATTCGGTTGAACATTGATGTTGATACCGCATATCAACGTAAACAGGATCACGATTATAATTTGTTAAAAATCAAAGTGGAAGCCACTCAAAAATTGAAATTCAGAGGGGCACCAATTGTTGATATTGATGCTTCTTTGCCTTATAAAGAAGTTTATGAAACAGCTATGCGGGCAATTAGGAAAGTAGAAATTGCATATAGCGAAGGGAAAATAAGGAATTAATTGTTGTTCAATCATAAAATGCTATTTTTAATAGGTTTTATTTTTCTTTTATTTGCTGTTTTTTTATTCCTTTGCACAGATCTGGATCAGAAACTCAATGGTGTTTTGCTTTCTGATCATGACAGTAGCTTGATTTATTGGAATAGACTTGTATCTAAATCGGGTTCATTTGCGGTTGTTCTTCCCTTAAGCTTAATATTCATATTATGGGTCTGGATTCATCGTTCGCATCGAGACGCGGTTTGGCTGTTTGTAATCTTGATTTCAGCGCGTCTGGTTTTTCTTTTAATGAAAAATATAATTGTTAGAGCAAGGCCCGCTTTTCCATTTTCTCATATTCATGCGACAACCGCCAGTTTTCCAAGTGGACATGCAGTCAATGGACTGATGTTTGTGTTGATTATATTATACTGTTTAAGAAATTACAGTTTGGTTTGTTGGATATCATTGATATGGGTTTTTTTGGTGGGATGGTCGCGTTTGGCATTGGGAGCACATTGGATAAGTGATATACTGGCAGGATGGGGATGTGCGATCATGTGGTTTGCTTTTATGATGGGGATTAGAAATACTGTATTTGTTCAAAAATTGCTAGATTATATTTTATAATCAGGCAGGTTTTTACTGTATTAATTTTATAGCGGAAATATCGTGAATTTTAAATTTTTTACCAAGCCACAGAATATTATACAATTTGAGGGTTTCCATTTTTCTCGTTTTCAATGTGATCAGCTATATGAAATGATTTTGGTGGATGATGAAATTCACCTCAATGTTTCATTACCTGACAAACTTGTATTTGATTATACACAGGATCAACTGATTGACGGTTTTATGATTAGTCGTCAATTATGGGTGGAAGGGGTTATGGAACCCGCATTTATGAATATTTTGCATTCCTTGAGATACTCTTGCCATTTATCCAAGGAAAATAAAGCCGTTTACAAGAAGGTAAGGGCCAAATTCAAACATTTGTGCTATGCATATAGGGCTTTTGATGAACGCCATTGTAGACCGTACTGGCTTGGCAAGATGACGGGTTTATTAGGCAAATTACAGGATGGCTTCAAAAACAGGAAATCTCTCATTGTAAAACCAAGGGCGGTATTTCTGGATTATATTTGGCATGAAAAAGGGTTGTATTTATTAGAACGGGAAGTAAATTGCTTTTTTCCCTGCAACCTGAAAAGCTTTGTAAAATATTTTCGAAAAAGACTGGAAATTATTAAGAAAGAGCTTGAAACACATGTAACTATAACAGCTCATGAGTTTCATAACATGAGAAAAACAATCAGTATGATTGCAGCCACCTATGGTACTTTTGATGTTTTGTTTCCATCAGATTATCATCATCACACTTTTCAATATTTATCGACAATTAATGGTATGATGGGCGATTATCATGATGAATTGGTGGAAAAAAAATTGAATAAAATTCAAAATTACTATTTTGATCGATTTATGATACCTGAAGAAATTAAGAACAGGTTAAACACTTTTGCATGTCGTTTTATAGACGATAGTAATGATTTTTATTGATCTTGTTTTACTTTATTGAATGGATAATCAATTTTAAAATGAACCACCAAGCGTAAATGGATGCTGATGATGATGCTTCATTATCATCTAGTAGTCCATGAGCGGTATTATTACGAAGATTAAAGCCTATTGGATCAATAAATAAACTTTTAAATTCAAAAAGTAAATTTACATCTAAAATTTTTTCTATTTCAGGTGATTTTAAAAGAGTATTCAGGCTATTATATGTTTCAATATTATTTTTATCCAAATTGCTGGTACGAACTTTAATTTTTTTAAGTTGATCTCTTATAATATTTTCAACTTGCGGGCAAAGTAGATAAATAGCAGCTATAAAATCCTTTTGAAAACCTGACCACAGGGCGTTTGCTATGATTTTTTCCCGATTTTTAGGAACAATAGGAGATTTATGACAGATATTTTCAAAAATTTCTTTTGAAAATTTATCTTCTTTATGAAGTTGGTTCAGCCCTTCATTAATCAATGATATGTTTGTATAAATAATTAATCTATATTTTTCTTGTTTTTTTTCATTTAATTTATTTTCTTCATCGTCAGGTGAGATTTTTGCGATTATACGTCCATCATCACTTCTATAATCTTTTGTAAATAAATTAGAGAAAAAAAATTGATCTGATTCTTTTACAGCATTTTGAACAAGATCTTGATAATCAATTCTTAAACCGGTAAAATATTTGAGAGTTTCAATAGGATCTGTTTTGTTTGAAATATGTTGTACAAATCCTTGCACTGAATTTGTAATATTAATGGGGCCTATATATATTTTACGCATATTTGCTAACACTATTTGGTTAGATTCTTTTAATTTAGCGTAAAGGTTGTGTATTTTATTATCTACATCGTAATCGTTTCGATTTTTTTTAGGTATTTTATTATATGTTTGTAAAGCTTCCTCATAAATATAATAAGCGCTACAATTATTATTTTTATATCTAAAATCCCCATCATATTCATGATATTCGGCTATGTTGAAAAGAGATTTTATTTCATTTTCTTTATCGTGAAACTGTTTATATTTATTGTTTAGAAATGTTAAAATAATTATTGCTAAATGAAAATTATTTTCATTTTTAAGTTGAATTGCCTCTTGATATAAGTTAGGCATTACAATTTTTTTTAATACATCCTTATTTTTTGTTTTATCTATTAATTCTGCTAATATTAATATTAGTCCACTGTCATTTTCATTTTTAAAAACATCTGTCAATTTAGATAGTATTTTACCTAATCGATTATTGTCATTTATCTGTTGACACAAATAAATCGCACGTTCGTAGTATTTGTTCAAATCTTGGAACAGAAAACTTACATTTTTTTTGTTGTCAAAAGTGTAATAAGTGTATGAATCAATTGCGATTTGGGCATATTTATAATTTTTTGGTTCTTGAACAAGCCATAAAATATCGGCTATTCTTGCTTTTAACGATGGTTCAGGAATGTCATTTAATATAAGGCTTAAAAATTCAAGCTCTTCTTTTGTAAGATCTGAAGGTTCTTTAGTACGTCCTAGTATATTTGTAAAAAAAGCCCTAAAAGGTTTATCTTTATTATCAGCATCTAAATACATTAAAGAAATTTCCGCTAACAATTCAAAAATTTCATATTGTTCTTGCTGTCCAATATCTAGTTTTTCTTTTGCAATTTTTTTTAAACTGGAGTGAAGTTTATCGTAAAAAACAGGGTTTTGTTCCGGTTCATATTTCCAATTACATTCAAGAAATGCCTCTCGCGTTAGTTTTGGCGAACTTTTCATTTTTTTAAATTAAGGTTAAATTCGTTTCGAATAAAATATAATAAACGAAATGAAATTTAATGAAATTAAATTAAAATTGAAAAGAGATCAGTGTTTTGTGGCAAATCACTGCAAACTACTAAATAATATATATATAATTAATTTTTATGGTGCCCAAGGGCGGAATCGAACCACCGACACAGCGATTTTCAGTCGCTTGCTCTACCGACTGAGCTACTTGGGCATCTTGATATTCGCTTTCGGTATTTGACGCGAATCAATGTATACAAAGCATTTACCCTACATTGGGATCAGGATCAAGTCTTTCTTTTATGGAATTTAGCAATTCTTTTTCTTCCTCTTCATTTTGTGGAGGGGATGCAATGCGATAATCCTCGTAAAACCAACGACCTAGATCAATATCGGCGCATCGTTTAGAACAAAATGGTTTGAATTTTTCTTGGGCCGGTTTTTTACAGATAGGACAATGTAACGCAGGTTTATTCATAAGAAAAATCCCATTCTTGAGGTTTAAATGTTAAATCCGCTTTTAGTTGTAGCGATATAGAACATCGTCGTTCAAAATCTTTAATGGCATATTCATCCTTTAGTAATGCCTGATATAAATGGGGGTGAAGTTTCAATTTTAAAAGATGATAACGGTAATGGTGATTGACTGAATTGAATTCCAGCATGACCTTCGCAAGGATCTTAACAGCTTTTCCGTGATCCGAGGTTAACAGTTCATGAAGGGGTGGGCGTTTTCTCATTCGAACGATTTCGGCCAATCCCAGGTGCGTAAATCCCAATAATCGGGGGGATAATGGATCATTGGCCAATGCGTCATTGATGTCCTGTTGTAATAAACGTCTTTTTTTGATTGGCAGACCTATTAGATCAATAAAAATTGCACCTGATAGATTACGCAATTTTATTTGATGCAATAATGGTGGCAAAGCGATACGGTTTGCGTCAAATTGCGCCTTTATTTTTGTTTGATTTTCTTGGCTATGGCTTACACTATCCATATCAATAGCGACGAGAGCCGGGGTCGGGGTAATTGATGCTTGAATTCCTTTTGGTAATTTAACGGATGATTCCATTAATGTCTCAATCTGTTCCGATATAATGCTTGGACAGGAGGTCTGCGCAATTTGAACGCGATTATGCAACGAACTTGGTATGATATGAATAAGGTGCGGATCATCAATTATGATTGGTGAATTCCCCCAAAACCTTGAAAGATCTTCTAAAGGAGACGGTCCTTGCTGGATCAGATGTGTTTCAGTGCTTTTCTGGATATTGATGGATAGGTTTTTGGTATCCAAACGGACATTTTTTCCATTCTGGGCACTTCGTGAGACTTTGACAATTATTTTATCGCCATTGTGCAGATTTTTGGCACCTGCATTATCAGGCAAGAAACCGGATATGTTTTTACCCAGAAGAATAAAGGCTCCACCTAATGCAGGTAAATGGGCGGTAACCCGACCATAGTAAATGTCCCCGAAACCATCAGGAAATCCAGGATACCACAAGGCATAATCTAAGAGAGCGTCTTGATGGGTAACGGCAATATGTATTAGACCAGGCGCTGAAATAACCCAGATTTGAGGCATCAGGGGATTAATCCTTGACCGCGTATAAGCTGGGCTGTCTCAAATAATGGAAGACCGACAACATTACTGTAGCTCCCATTTATGGATTTGATAAAACTCGCGGCATAACCCTGAATGGCATAGGATCCAGCCTTGTCTTTCCATTCATCGGTTTCTAAATAAGAAAAGAGTTGTTTATCAGTCAATCGTGAAAAATGCACGATAGTACAGACAAGACGTGAGGAGATCCGTTGTGTCTTTGCATTATACAATATAACAGCTGTATAAACTCTATGTCTTCGACCAGACAGTAAACGTAATTGTTTTTCCGCGATTTTTACATCTTTCGTTTTATTTAAAATACGTCGTCCTGCTGCCGCAACCGTATCAGCGGCTAAAATCATGGGTGATTCAAGAGAGAGTTCTCTGCCAGCCGATAGTTTTTCCTGTGCAAGGCGCTGAACATACTGTCTGGGCAATTCTTTTTTTTGGGGCGTTTCATTAATTCGAGGATGAACGATTTTTTCAGGATTAATGCCGATTTGTTCAAGCAGTTGTAAACGTCTTGGTGATGCGGAGGCCAGTGTAATTGGAAAATCAGAATTTTCCATCAAGAAAGAGGAATGATGCATTATTATTTAAAGCGGAACGTGATGCGACCTTTGGTTAAATCATAAGGGGTCATTTCAACGCTTACACGATCACCCGCCAAAACACGAATACGGTTCTTGCGCATTTTACCGCTGGTGTGGGCCAAAATAACATGTTCATTATCCAATTTTACACGAAACATTGCGTTCGGCAAAAGTTCAGTAACAGTTCCGTTGAATTCGATCATATCTTCTTTAGACATTTTTAGTATATATATCCTTCAAGTTAAAACAATTAATTTTGTTCTTACCATAACGATGAATATTGAAAAATGTCCAGTTTTATTTATGCAAACTGTCCAAACGGGAGGAAATACTTAAGGCATGTGCGGTTAAACCCTCAGTTTTTGCTATGGCCACTGCAGCAGGTCCCACTTTTTCAATACCCTTTTCATCGCTTTTAAGGAAAGTCGTTCGTTTAAGAAAATTAAAAACCGATAATCCGGATGAAAAACGTGCAGTACGACTGGTTGGCAAAACATGATTGGGACCGCCAACATAATCTCCAATTGCCTCAGGACACCATTTTCCAATGAATATTGTGCCGGCATGCTTGATTTTGCTGAATAGGTCATCTGGATTTTCAAGCATGAGCTCCAGATGTTCAGGGGCAATCCGGTTGATAAGGGGAATGGCTTCTTCCCAGGATTTTACAACAAGAATAGCACCATGATTTTTCCAGCTTGTTTTCGCTATTTCTTTTCGTGAAAGACTTTTCAATTGTTCATTGACAGCTTGCGAAACTTGATGGGCAAATTCCTCATTATCAGTAATAAAGATTGATTGTGCCATGGTATCATGTTCCGCTTGTGCCAAAAGATCCAGGGCGATATGCGTTGGATTATTATGCCGGTCAGCAACAATCACAACCTCGGAGGGGCCTGCGACGCTATCAATTCCGACCAAACCGAAAACCTGTCTTTTTGCTTCGGCGACATAGGCATTGCCAGGACCAACAATATAGTCAACGGACTCAATGGTTTGTGTCCCGAAGGTCAGGGCGGCAATGGCTTGTGCTCCACCAACACGGTAAATTTCGGTAACACCTGCCCTATAAGCCGCAGCCAAGACGAGGGGGTTTAAATGGCCATCCGGGGTCGGGACACACATTGCCAACCGTTTGACTCCAGCAACCTTGGCCGGGATAGCATTCATTAAAACGGATGAAGGATAGGCAGCGGTACCTCCTGGAACATATAATCCGGCGGAATCCATGGCATTCCAGCGATACCCAAGATTAAATCCACAATCATCCCGGTAATCAAGATCGGGAGGCAATTGTTTTTCATGGAATTTTTGAATTCGTTGGGCGGCTAGATCAAGTGCATCAAGCAATTCCGGATCAATTTTCTTGCAGGCTTGCTTTATTTCCTGTTCTGTGATCCGTAATTCCGTGGGAGACAGTAACAAACGGTCAAAGCGTTTGGTATATTCACAAAGTGCATCATCGCCATCATTTTTTACAGCCTGTAGAATCTCTGTTACGGGTTTTGTTGCTTGTGAAGTGTCTGCTGTTCGCGCGGCAAGAAGATTACAGAAAAATGTTTTAAAATCCGGTTGATTTGTTGATATGATTTTCATGATATATCTTCATTGTTTGGAAGGGTGACAAGTTGGCGAAACCGTTCAATTAATGCATTAACGCGGGCAGATTGTGTTTTTAAGGCGGTGCGATTGATGATGAGACGGCTGGAGATTTGTGTAATCGTTTTAATTTCCTGTAGACCATTGGCCCTTAGGGTTGATCCTGTATCGACAAGATCCACAATCAAGCTGGATAATTTCAAGACAGGCGCAAGTTCCATGGCACCATGCAAATTAATGATATCTGCTTGCACGCCTTTACTGGCAAAATAACTTTGGGTGATATTCGGATATTTGGTTGCAACACTTATCTGTGACCAACGCGCGGGGTCTTCCAGATTTTTATTTTTTGTATCCGCTAATTGCGCGATAGATAAACGACAGCGTCCTATATTGAGATCAAGAGGTGCATAAATATCCGAATAATCAAATTCCATCAGGACATCGGAACCACAAACACCCAGAGAAGCCGTGCCAAAAGCTACAAATGTTGCGACATCGAAAGAACGGACGCGGATAATGTCAAGTCCAGGGTCATTTGTCTTAAAGCGAAGAAGGCGGCTGTCTTTATCAAAGAAAGCGGGTTCTGGTATAATATTGGCTGTTTCAAGAAGAGGGAGACAATCCTTTAGTATCCTTCCTTTAGGAAGGGCTAAAATAAGAGGGTTTGATTTCACGCCAGGTACAGACATTTAAAGTGTAAGCAAAAGTGGATCTGATTATAATAAAATTGTTAAATAATTTAAGGTTTAACTATAATCAGATCATTGGTATAAAACAAGTTCTCTTCTATGAGGAATGAAAATATTATTTAGTCTTGATTCTTTCAATTTGAGCACCGCAGGCAGACAGTTTTTGATCGACTGCTTCATAACCGCGGTCTAGATGATAAATCCTGTTCAGGCTTGTTTCTCCGGCTGCGGCCAGACCGGCTAGGATTAACGAAAACGAAGCCCGTAGATCCGTTGCCATAACAGGCGCGCCGGATAGGGAATGAACACCACGAATAATTGCTGAAGAACCATGAACATTGATTCTTGCACCCATACGGTTCAGTTCTGGGACATGCATGAAACGGTTTTCAAAAATTGTTTCCGTAATCATGCTCGCTCCTTCAGAAATTGAGAGAAGGGCCATGAATTGGGCCTGCATATCCGTCGGAAAACCTGGATAGGGTTCTGTCATGATATCAATGCCTCTTAAATCACCCGTGCGCCGGACAAGAATGGCGTTTTTTTCCGGAAACACCTCTACCCCAGCCTCTTCCAACGCATGAATAACAGATCCCATGGCATGAATGTCGGCTCCGATCAGGCGCAGTTCTCCACCTGTAATACCGGCTGCACAGGCATAGGTACCGCATTCAATTCGATCAAACAGGATGGAATGTTCCGCGCCATGTAAATGATCCACGCCATCAATGATCAGATGATTTGTTCCTTTACCCTCTATTTTTGCACCCATCGCGATCAAGCAGTCGATAAGATCGCAGATTTCAGGTTCACGGGCTGCATTCAGCAGTTCCGTTCTGCCTTTGGCAAGGCAGGCAGCCATGATTGTATTTTCTGTAGCGCCAACAGAAACAAATGGAAATACAAAGCGACCACCACGTAATCCCTTGGGTGCAGTTGCAATAACATATCCCTGATCAATTTCGATTTCAGCGCCCAAGGCTTTGAGTGCATCCAGATGAAGATTAACAGGACGGGTTCCGATTGCACATCCTCCCGGCAGGGAGACCTTGGCCTTACCACAACGAGCTAGGATGGGCCCTAGAACAAGGATAGAGGCTCGCATTTTCGAAACGATATTGTAGGGAGCTTCGGTGTTTGCAATATCCCCTTGAAAAGTGATATGATGTAGATCCTTGTCATTATAAGTGATAGTAAGACCATGTTGTTGCAGAAGTGCGCACATGGTACGTATATCAACAATACTTGGAACATTTTGCAGTGATAAAGGTTCAGGGGTAAGCAAGGCGCATGCCATGATTGGCAAAGCTGCGTTTTTTGCGCCCCCAATGACGATATCACCATATAAGGGTCTGCCCCCACGGATTAAAAAGCGATCCATTCTTTTTTTTTCATTTATAAGCGAGGGGTAGCGACACCCATCTGTTTCATGTATTTGCCATTTTTATCGGCATAACTGACTTCACAAGGTTCACTGCCCTTGAGGAAAAGAAGCTGGCAGATTCCTTCATTCGCGTAAATTTTGGCAGGAAGGGGAGTGGTATTACTGATTTCAATCGTAACCTGTCCTTCCCATTCAGGTTCCAGCGGAGTGACATTTACAATTATGCCGCAGCGTGCATATGTTGATTTTCCTAGACAGATGACCAAGATATTTTTTGGAATACGAAAATATTCCACGGTTCTGGCCAGAGCAAAGCTGTTGGGCGGAATCACGCATACATCTGTTTTACGGGTTACAAAGCTGCTTGGCGTAAAATTTTTAGGATCTACAATGGCATTGTCGACATCTGTAAAGATTTTGAATTCATCTGCAACACGGGCGTCATATCCGTAAGATGATACACCATAAGAAATTATTCCCTGACGATGCTGTTTATCAGCAAAAGGTTCAATCATTTCTTTTTCTTTAGCCATCTGTTTAATCCAGCGATCAGGCATAATTGGCATAAAGCTACTCCCTACCCTTTATATCTTTGCGTTTTAATTAAATAAATTTGAAATGATAAACAAGTATTTTGTAAACAAACCTTTACAAAAATTATTTTACGTCAGTGGTTCTCGCTCTTTTCTTTCACGCTGTTGCTGTTTTCTGCGTTTTAGATTCTCGCGTAACGCCGCGGCTTCCTTGTCGCGACGTTGAGTTATAGAATCTTTCAAAATTATTTTTTTTGGCTCACTATTCATAATGAATCAATTTACCTAATTTTTTGAAAGAATCAACAAAGCTTATTTTAAATGTTGGACTGCAAAAGCCGCAGCCGCTCCTAAAAGTCCTGGTTGTGGATAGGTAAGAATTTCAACAGGGATATCAGCCAGCATTCTTTCAAAGCGACCCTTATCAACAAACCGTTCTGCAAAACCCGAATGGGGAAGATAATCGGCTAGAAGAAGACCGATGCCACCACTAATTACAACACGGTTGGCCAATTGTACCAGAGCCATGTCGGAGCAGAAAGTTCCCAAATTCAGACAAAACCGTTCCAGTGCAGCCGTGGCAAGATGGTCGGTACCCTTTAATGCGGCCTCCCATAGATTGCTATCGCTGTGATGGGTAACAGGCAGTCCGGCATTTGCGCCAAGCGCATCATAGATATTGCCCAATCCGGGACCAGAAATGATCCGTTCTGCGGAAACCCTGCGATAATGTTGTTTCAGGTACCGTAAAATACTGATTTCGATATTGTCACAAGGGGCATAAGAGGAATGTCCGCCTTCACTTGGAATAACGGTATATTTGTCTGTATCAAATGCAAGAGAAGCCACTCCCAGTCCTGTTCCAGGACCGACAACTGTGGTTATTCCTTGAGGACTTTCTTTTCTTCTTGGACCACAAACATGTTTAAGATGGTCCTCTTGACAGTTGGCGATCGCATGTCCGATTGCTTCAAAATCATTTATCAGAACAAGCTTTTCCAGATTTAGCTGTTGGGGAATAAGGGCGGGCCGAATGATCCATGGACTGTTTGAAAATTTGAGAATATCACCTCGAATCGGACAGGCAATTGCCATGGAGGCTTGTTTAGGCAAAGGACGGCCAACCTTTTGTCCAAAGGCATCCCATGCAAGTTGCAAAGTTGCATAATCTGCTGTTTTTAAAATGGTTTCGCTGTCAATGGTAACGACCTGTCCATTTTGTATCTTGGCAATTGCAAAACGTGCATTTGTCCCTCCGATATCTGCAACGACAATTTCAATGGGAGCATCAACAGGAGTGGAGTTATTCTTGGAGTTGGACATAATAAAAATCTCCATTTAAGAGGATTAAAACAAATAATATTAACAATATTTTTGTTCACATAAATTTGAATTTAATTTAAGGATTTTTAATATTTTTTTCAACTTTTTGTTAAATTCGTTAAGGCATTTTTTGGGTAAAGATTAAAAACAATCTCTTTAGATTATTGCGAAGCGGTTGTGCTCGGTAAGGTTAAGTTAATCTCTGGATGTGTTGTTATTATAAGCTGCATAGCTTGATTGACTTGTTTCAGGGATAAAGATTGCGATGAAATGGGTGTGATCAGACGAGCCTTACGTACAGTAACAAGATTATTCACAAATTTTTGTCGGTTTTCCAAATCTATTGTCGCGGAATAATAGCAGTTTTCCTGATCTCTTTTCTGAAGAATGAGATTGATGCCCTGTTTTTCTGTTTTATCATTCAGGTAGAAAATAATTCCCGTATTTGGCCAAAGTGGCGTTACGGCATTGAGTGTGATTTTTTCAGCTGAAAAGGAAATATATAAGATTGGTGCAGCTCGGGACATTCTCTCATTCCACCAGGCAAGTGTCGGTGGATTAGATTGGGGATAATATAACCATTCCCCAAATTTTATGTTTTCGCTGGTTTGCTGGGTTATTTTTTGTGTTTTCAGAGTTTCAGAATATGTTGTCACAGAATAGGATGTTGTAAATAAACTCACACCCAGAACAAATAATTGACATGTTTTTGATAAAGAAATCATGGAATACGTTACCCTTCATAAATTAATTCTAGAGTAAAGGTTTAAAACCGAAGTTTAAAGCAAAAACTATGATTTGTTCTGGTTTACATAAATTAAATTTGATCTTTCATCATGGATTGAGCCTTTTGCAAATCCTCTTGGACCTTTTCTTTCAACTTGGGAACGCTTCCTTTAGGACTCATGATGCATAGTCGCCAATTTTTATTTTTATCATGTTGGTCAGGGTCACCGCTTCCCCAGCACCAGCCTTTATCTTTCATCTTTTTTAAATAATCGTTACGTGTTGTACACACTGATTTTCTGGTTGGACTATTTAATGGTTCTGAGGCATGATCAATACATTTTTTGACATAATAATCAGCCTGTTGAAAAAGAGGTATTAAATCTGGAGACATCCCGTCAGGAGGGGTAACAGGTTCAGGATTTGTTTTTCTTGTGACTAGGGGAGGGGGGGCTTTCAGATTTTTTTCCTTGATTACATTCATGAAAGAATTCAATGCAGATCGTTCACCATTCATGTCAATTGGAATTGAGGTTGAAATCGAAAGATTCAAAATCATTGGTGAACTGTGTTGCAAAGCATTAATGAATTTTGTGATGTTATCTGTGTAGATAGCGGTAGAATAGGTTACCCAGCCATTATGATCCCTTGTCTTGTTTAGGGTCACGGAAACTTCCCTGATGTTCCAGGTTATGTAAGAAAGCTTGAATTCCCGATAAGTATTTTTTTTGGCTGTTACATCAAGGGTTATTCTGTGTTCGAAAGGTGTAATATATAAATTTAAATTGGAAGTTGAATTTCTGTTCCAGTTAAGGGAGGCATGATTTTTACCGACAATCACATTCCAGTCATGAAAATCTTTTTCTTTAATGATGGAATGAATTTCCTCATTTTTAATTGTGGAAGGATAAGTTTTAGGATCAGGGGAGGATGAGGTCGTTGAAATATTGGCAAATGTTGAGAGTGGAAAAAAAGTTAAAAGGTAAAATAATTTACGCATTGGAATACCTGATTGCCTCGAAAAAGAATTAATTGCATTATAATATGAAAGTGGTAAAGCAAAGCAAAGAATATTTTTATTAAATAATGTTTTATAACTTCCATTATTTTATTACAAGTAAGGAACAGTAAGATATAATTCGTATTTTTTCTAAATTGTATTCTGTAAGGATGGTATTGTTAAAGTGAAAGCAAAAAGTTTAAAAGATCTGGCGGCACGTTCCCCAGTGACTGAAAATTTATATAATCAGCATGGCTGTAACGATGTCATGACGGCATTTAATATCGCTAATCACTTACATTTATACGGTTTTTTAGAAGAGGCAGCAGCTTTTTATCAAGAGGCGATTAATTATCGTAAATTAGAAGCCGAAGCACATCCACGCGAAGCTATATTATTGCAGGTTAAACTGTTGTGTTTGGTAAAGGCCGGTATAGCTCTGGATGAAAAAGATTGCCAAAGGTTGCACGAGCTTTCCCCATCCTTGATGAATTATATTAGGGGTGTTGAAGAATATAGATGCGGAAAAATTGATGCTTTACAGGCGATAAAGAAAATTGATCATACTTTTGAACAATTTCATACAGGTGAAGAAATTGATGCTATTAACGTTGGTTTAATTCATGATGCATTGAAATCTGATATTTTCCCTGAGAGAATGGTTAAGAATAAGATTCCTCAATCTATTTTTTTTTACTGGGATCAGAATTTACCGGAGGATGTTAAGGAAAACATTCAGTATCATCAGAATTTTCAGCATTTTAAAGTAGAGGTTTTTGACAGGGATAGGGCTTGTGAATGGTTATATGGCTATTACGGACGTGATGCCAGGGAACTTTTTCTAAAATCCAGACATCCTGCAGAGGCTGCGGATATTTTGCGCGTTCATGTCATTAATCTATTGGGTGGGTTTTGGGTAGATGCGGATTTGAAAATTGTTTCTGAAAATCAGTTTATTGAAATGATTCCGGCAAATTATGATGCAGTTTTTTTTCTGACTGAGGGAAATTTTGTTCATAATGATCTTTTTGGAGCCCAACCGCATAACGTTTTTTTAGAAGATTGTTTGTTGTCTATCTATCACAATTGTTATAAATATGATGGTTTATTTATTTCTTATAAAACAGGTCCGGGTGTTTTTATGAGAGCATTAAATAGAATTTATTCGCGTTGTATAAAAGAAAGAAAATTGAAATATCCTTCTTTGAAAATTATGGATTCTTCATTTTTTTCCAAATTAACTGAACAATATCCAGTTGCATACAAACAAAAAGGGACCTGGAGTTCAGTTTGATAGTCAATAGTGGTCTCATATTTGAAATATTAAGCAATTTTAGAATTGAATATATAATTAAGGTAAAGTTAAAATTATGACTGATAATATGAATTTGGATGTTGGTTATGAGGAGATTTTATCTGTTTGTCCCCAAGCTTTGGATGTTTTCAAACATCATGGGGCAAAAGATTTAAATCCCTTGTTTGATATTGCAAACATTCTCTCGACAAATCATTTTTATTCCGAGGCAGCTTTTTTCTATAAAATAGCGTTTGATACCCACTCCAAAAGTCCAACCCAATATCCATTGGCTCATGTTTTACTTATGGCCCGTCAGGTTGCTTTACTGAAAGCAAGTCTGCCTTTAAAGCAGGAAGAACTTGAACAGTTAAAAAATCTATGTATTCCTTTATATAATTTTGTGGTTGGATGGAAACAATATAGAGAAAACAATGATGCTTTTAATGCCATTCGAATTATGCAAAATTGTTATGAGGAATTTCATACCGGTGAGGAAGCCGATACAATCTATCTTACAATTATGATGAATATCTTTAATCCCGCATCATCGATAGGAATTAAAAATAGAGAAGTGGGTAGGGCCGATTTTAGTGTTATTCCCAATAATTTATTTTTATATTGGGATCAGAATCCTCCGGAGGAAATAAGTAATAATTTTAAATTTCTAAAAGAACTTGGTCATTTTAACCTAAAAATTTTTGATAAGGTGGAAGCAACAGAGTGGTTATATCAAAATTACGGTGTTGAAGCACGGCAAATCTTTCTTTCTGCTCGTCATCCAGCTGAAGCGGCGGATTTTTTAAGAGTTCACGTTATTAATTATTATGGTGGCTGGTGGCTGGATGCTGATATTCAGATTCAATCTGTTGAAAAATTTTACTCAATAACTCCTGCTATTTATGATCATGTATTCTTTCTAACGCATAATAATGTAGTTCATAATGACTTTTTTGGTTCTGTTGCGAAAAGTCCTATTCTAGAAGAATGTATGTTGAGTCTTTACCGGAATAGTTATTTGCATCAGGGTTTATTCATTGCTTACAAGACAGGCCCAGGAGTGTTCGCGCGTGCACTGAACCGTCATTTTTATCGTGCTTTGCGTGGAGAGGCAAAATATCCATCCTGTATATTATTGGATCATCAAAAATTTGCCGAGGTTATAAGGGAGTTTGATACACCTTATAAAGGAACAACTACAAGCTGGATGGCTGTTTGAAGAATAGCTGATTGTTTATTAAAATTCAATGACAATGGGGGCGTGGTCAGAAGGTTGGGTTTTGGCTCGTTCCTCTTTATCAATCCAGCAATTTTTTAATTGTTCAGTTATTTTTGCTGACAATAGAACATGGTCAATTCGAAGACCTGCATTTCGTTGCCATGCAGCTTTGGTGTAATCCCAAAAACTATATTCGATTGTATCAGGATGGAGAATGCGAAATGCATCCGACAGACCCAACCATAAAAGCGTATAAAAACCTTTTCGGCTTTCCGGACGGATCAATGCGTCATCGGAAGAAAGTATATTGGTGGTTAAATCACTGTCGGTGGGGCAAATGTTGAAATCACCTGCAAAAATACAGTTTTGTTTGTCGTTCAATAAGGATTGGGCATGTTTGATTAATGCATTGATAAAATCCATTTTGAATTGAAATCCCTCTTCGCCGCCGGAATTACCATTTGGCAAATATAGATTGCAGAGATGAATGTCTCGACTCTCAATCTCGAGATATCGAGCATGGTCTTTTGTATTCTGTAGATCAGGTAAATCCGTATGAAGCAATTTATAGGGATGGCGGCTTAAGGTGGCAACCCCGTTATAGGCTTTTTGTCCATGTACGATAACATGATAGCCTAAGGCTTTAAAACTTTCCGATGGAAACTGTGCGTTCTGGCATTTGATTTCCTGTAAAAAGAGCCAGTCAGGTTGTTCTTTTTGAAGCCATTTTTGAACATGGGAAAGTCTTTGGCGAATAGAGTTAACATTCCAGCTAGCAATCTTCATCAGGATAATCCTTGGTATGAAAAGATACAAATTGAATTCCAGTCAAATTAATCTCATTATATCTTGATGGCAAGGGTGGACAGATGATCCTTTTCGTCTCTAAGCTTTGATTTTTTGTGATTGGAAAAAATAAAATTCCGCATGATTGGATTATGTAAAATCGAGAGTGCTGTATTTTAATCTAACACATATATGATTGTAGTCATTGAATTTTGGTCGTATTTTAAAATAAATTGAGAGCTATATACCATTACAATTTTATAATGATATAATTAGAATAATAAATGATCAGGATAATTTAAATTGATTATGTTGGATAAATTTAGGCGTGGCAATCATGAATTTAGCACCTTATGCCGTTCAGGAAAAAACAGCTCGGGGACGATTTTATCCTGAAACGGAGGCACAAGGTCGTAACCCATGGCAAAGAGATCGGGATCGTGTAATCCATTCTACAGCTTTTCGTGTATTGCAATATAAGACGCAGGTTTTTATCAATCACGAGGGTGATTTTTTTCGAACTCGTTTGACGCATTCGTTAGAGGTTGCGCAAATTGCCTGTTCTGTTGCTCGCGCTTTGAAATTAAATGTGGATTTGACAGAATGTTTGGCGCTGGCACATGATTTGGGACATTCACCTTTTGGACATGCTGGAGAAAGGGCTCTGGCAAAGATGATGCAGGATTATAACGGTTTCAGTCATAATGACCAGTCATTAAGACAGGTAACGTTATTGGAGCAACAATATATTGCCTTTAATGGACTCAATTTAACTTGGGAAAGCTTAGAGGGATTAGCCAAACATAATGGGCCGGTTGACAATCCCGACCCTTATTTAGAACGGATTAATCGGTCATATCCCTTGGATTTGTTCAATTATGCATCAGCGGAAGCCCAAATAGCATCAATTTCCGATGATATTGCCTATCATAGCCATGATTTGGATGATGGTTTACGTGCGGGATTGATAGAATTTAAAGATTTGGAAGATCTTCCCGTTGTTGGAGAGGCTTTATATGAAGTAAGAAAACAAATGGAGCAATGTAAATTTAAGGATAGTCTTCAAAAGCGTTTGAGATATGAAGTAATAAGACGGGTTATCGATTGTCTGGTTCGTGATTTGAAAAAACAGACTGCTGATAACTTAAGCGGTTTGAACCCGAAGACGCCAGAGGATATCAGAAATTGTACATATGGGATCGTGCAATTTAGTCCTAAAATTATGGAAGGCAATCAAAAAATTCGTAAATTCTTGTATCAGAATTTATATTCGCATTGGCGTGTCAATCGTATGAGTCGAAAGGGGGAATTGTTGGTTCAGCATTTATTCGAGATTTTATCTGAAAATGTTGATTTGTTACCCAAAAAATGGCAAATACGTGCCTTGGAGGCAGGAAAAAGAAAACAGAAATCAGGTATTTTACGGGTTATTACGGATTATATTGCTGGTATGACAGATCGTTATGCAATAGAAGAGTATCAAAGACTGACCGATTTATCTATTTTGTCGTAAAAATCTAAATAATTTGTTGGATGGTTCAAAGTCTTGTTTAGGGTATGGTCAATTTTATTTTCAGTATTACTGAATAATTGGGTATGGATAAGGTGTTTATAAAGAAAGATAATTTTTGTATGGCTGAGCAGAATTTATATGTTTCCTTTTATCATTGTGTTATAAAGGCCTTGCGACAAATTTTACCTGATTTGTCAGAAGATTTGATAAAAAGAATTGAATTGACACCTACACGTGATGTTTCACATGGGGATATGGCGACGAATGCAGCCTTGATTACGGCAAAAATTGCCAAGCGTCGGCCACAGGAAATTGCCAAGGAATTGGCTGAACGCCTTCAATCTGTTTCTGGTATTGAAAAGGCTGAACCTGCTGGGCCGGGATTTGTGAATTTGAAATTGGCCCCTTCTGTTTTTCAAAATCTTGTTTCAACGATTTTGCAGATACAGGAAGCGTATGGAAACAGTCAAATTGGAAATAATATCAAAACCAACATTGAATATGTATCTGCCAATCCGACAGGGCCAATGCATGTAGGTCACTGTCGTGGCGCGGTCGTTGGGGATGTGTTGGCCAATTTGATGGCTAAGGCTGGTTTTGACGTTACCAAGGAATATTATATCAATGATGCGGGTAATCAGGTTGTTGCATTAACATGGGCAGCCTATTGGCGTTATGTTCAGGTTCTTGAAGGAGATTGTTCCCCGACTGATTTTGAAGAGCGTTACAAGGCGTACATGCCAACTGGTTTACAATACCAAGGAGATTATCTTATTCCAGTTGGACAGGATCTTGCTCAGCAATATGGTAAGACATTATTGAAGGGCATAGAACAAAAACCGTTTCCAGCATGGTTTGAAAAAGTTAAACAGTGCGTTTTGACTCACATGATGCATGATATCCGCCAAGATCTGAAAGCTTTAGGTGTTTTGCAGGAAGAATTCATCTCAGAACGTGCAATTCTTGAATCTGGTATAGCCGATCAGGCAATTCGGATATTGGAAAAAAAGGGACTGGTGTATACAGGTATACTGGAGCCTCCCAAAGGGAAATTGCCAGATGATTGGGAGGCTCGTCCACAAACACTTTTTAAATCAACGGCTTATGGTGACGACGTGGATCGTCCCTTACGGAAATCTGATGGCAGTGCAACATATTTTGCTAATGATATAGGTTATCATTATGATAAAATAAAAAGAGGTTATCAGATTCTATTGGATGTATGGGGTGCAGATCACGGTGGATATGTTTCCCGTATGAATGCGGCAGTAAAAGCTCTAAGTCCAGTGGATGTGTCAACTGATTTTGAAGTTATTTTATGTCAGATCGTTCGAGTTGTTCGTAATGGTGAGGTTGTAAGGATGTCCAAACGGGCAGGCACTTTTGTAACATTACGCGATCTGATCGATGAAGTTGGAAAAGATGCGGTGCGGTTTACCATGTTAACACGTAAATCTGATGCGCAAATGAATTTCGATCTTGAACAGGTTGTTGCTCAAACCCGTGACAATCCTGTTTTTTATGTTCAATATGCGCATGCAAGATGCCGTTCCGTTTTGCGTTCTGCTGAAGAGATTTTTGGTCAAGAGCGATTAACGGCCTCCGATCTGGCAAAAGCGGATCTGTCCAATATCAGAAATGAAGAGGAATTAGCGGTTATGCGGCGACTTGCACAATGGCCCCGTACAGTTGAAAGTGCCGCCTTGATGCGTGAACCACATCGTATTGCCTATTATTTGATGGAGCTTGCATCAGATTTTCATGCATTGTGGAATGCCGGACGGGATGATGCGACTTTACGCTTTATCCAAAAAGGTGATGTTCATGGCACGTTGGCCAGAATGGCGTTGATTGAAGCTATTGCAAGTGTAATTCGTTCTGCTATGCAGGTCTTGGGAATAGAACCAGTTGAGGAAATGAGATGATGGATCAAAATTCACCTGAACCACCTAGAAAAAGATCATTTTTTGATGATGATTCCATGGACGCCTCTCGTTCGGGTCAGGGCAGAGAGAATATGATACGTGGACAAGACCCGCGTATGAATCCTGCCCGTGAAGATGATGGACGATTGTCTCCACGTCAAAATCGTCCTGATCCAATTGGCAGGGAAAGAATGGCATCACGTTATCATGAAGAAGACGATGAAGAAGACGAATATGATGAGGACTATGATCGTCGCGGACAGCCACGTTTCGCATTTATGCAGAATTTATTTCATGGAGATTCCTCGACACGTCGATTAGCCTATGCCGCAGCGGGAATTGGCGGTATTTTATTGCTTTTCATTGGAGGGTGGATGATGTCTCATGCAGGACATCAGGGTATTCCCGTTTTTGAACCGCCTCAAATTGCTGCCAAGGAAAAACCTTTACCGGAAAACAACACAGAAACTATTGGTATGGATAAGGCTGAAGGTCAAATGGAAGCGAATGGAAAACCTGTTCTTGCACCTGGACCTGAACAGGCTGACCCATCGGCATTAGCTGCACAATATGGAACAGGCAATTCAACAGCCTCTAATAATCAGACTCCCGCAGTGACCAATGTGAATGGCAATGTTATGGATAATGGAGTATCGTCTCCCAATAATGTACCTTTGGTTGCAGCACCATCGACGGCAACGTCATCAATGGGTAATGACTTGCCAGAGAATAAAAACAATAGGCAGGCACAATCAAAGGAAGATGAGGGTAATGTCTCAGATGAACAATCGGATGAGGCAGAAAAATCTGTTGCGCCTGTTCCTTCAAAAAAACCTATTCGGCATCATCGTCAAGATAACGGTAAAAAAGTCCCTTCTGTAAAATTGGAAGAAAAACGCGTAGGAAATGGTCATTTTATTGTGCAGCTGGCTGCATTAGGGTCAAATGCTGCAGCACAAAAACAATGGCAGGTCATGCGCAAAAAAGCCCCAGAGTTATTGGGGCAATATTCTCCCACCATTCAAAAGGCTAATGTTAAGGGTAATACGATTTATCGAATAAGAATTAAGGGTTTTACCTCCAAGACTCAGGCAAATAGTTTTTGTAGCCAATTGAAAACGAAAAGTCTTTCTTGCACGTTGGCCAATTTTTAATCTGGTTTTCATAAATCTGGTATAATAATGCGGCAATCGGATCTTGTTCATGAGACGGAAATGGAAAATCATTCTTCTTCATGGAATGATGAGACTTTCATTGTTCGGCTTGATGGATTTGAAGGGCCGTTGGATATGTTGTTGCAATTGGCTAAAACCCAAAAAGTTGATTTAACTCAGATATCAATTTTGCCACTGGTTGAGCAATATCTACAAATTATTGAATCTGCAAAAAAAATAAGATTGGAGTTGGCAGCCGACTGGTTGGTTATGGCGAGTTGGTTGGCATGGTTGAAATCATGTCTGTTATTGCCGCAAAAAACTGATCATTTTGGCGATACTGAACAGGCGGTTGATTTACTTCAAGAACGTTTGCAAGGGCTGGAACAAATCAATAAAGCGGCATTGTGGATGCAGGAGCGACCTTTATTGGGGAGCGAGGTTTTTGCCAGGGGATATTATGAAGATCTTACTTCAGTGGATTCCTCTGGATTGATATTGGATAGTGCACGTTTTATTGACGCATATATTCGGATATTCCATCGTAAAAATAAAAAAAGGGAGTGGCGAATTCGATCGTTTCATTTTTGGACGGTCAAAGATGCTCTAAATCGTTTGAAACGTTTACTCAAATCTCATCATGTACCTGGATGGCATGCGTTGGATGCTTTTCTACCCTGTTGGGAGGCGGTTAATAAAAAGGATCAATCACCCGTCCAACAACAGCAACAATGGAAAGCTGCCTGGTGCGGAATGTTACTGGCCGGATTGGAACTGGCAAAGCTTGGTGAAATAAAGCTTGATCAGCAAGAGCAGTTTGGTCAAATTCGATTGCAATCACGAAATGAAAGTCAATCCTATCATAAAAATTTGGAAGCGGAATGAAAACGGACTTGGAAGATTTAAAAGGGTTGATCGAAGCATATATATTTTCGCAAACGGAACCTGTTTCAGAACAATCAATTGAATCTTTGCTGGAAAAAAATTCAATAAATTTAAATCCTGAAGGAAAGGCAACTGTTAGCATCCTTGACATTATTCATTCACTTCAAGAGGATTATGCGTATCGTGGCATTCGTTTATGTAAAGTTGCCGGTGGATGGCAATTTCGGACAGCTCAGGAATGGACGGCATATCTGGTAAAAATCATTGCCAGGCCAAAGCGTTTATCTCGCGCAACAATGGAAACCTTGGCCGTCGTTGCTTATCATCAGCCTTGCACTCGGACAGATATCGAAAAAATTCGAGGGGTCGGTTTAAGCCAAACTGTTTTGGAAACTTTATTGGAATATGGTCTTATCAAACCTTGTGGACATAAATCTGTACCAGGACGACCAACTTTATGGAAAACATCCAAAGAATTTTTAACTTATTTGGGGTTAAATGATTTAAATGATTTGCCAAAAAAAGAGGAGTTATTTGGAGATATTCCGTACCATTCTTTAAATGATGAATAAATAAGTGGTAATATCTTTGCTAAACAAATCATGATGCATATTATGGAAATAGAGGGGACAATATAAAGCATGTTTGATTTTTCTTGGGCAGAACTGATATTGATTGCGATTGTCAGCATGATATTTATAGGACCAAAAGATTTTCCAAAAATTGTCCATTGGTTTGGTGACATAGTGAAAAAATGCAGGGGCATGGCACGTGAATTCCATAGTCAGGTGGATGAGATGGTTAAGGATCCAGACCTCAAGGAAGCCAAAGATCAGTTGATGAAATTACGTCGTATGAATATTAAAAGTGCAATATTGGATGTAATCGATCGAGATAGAACACTTCAGGAGAATTTGAATTCCCCCCTAAATCAAACATCTATTCAATCTCCGAAACCTTATGAAATTCCTTTTTCAAATAAAGAGCCTGAGATTATTCCCGAATATTCAGCGTCAACCGATCATAAGGAACCTGATCTGGAAGCTTTGGCAAAAAAAGATCCAGCTCCAATTTTTTTTCCTCCTGCAATTGCGCAGCGTTTACAGGTTAAAAGATCGGCTCCACCTGTTCCAGCGATGATTCCACCACAAATTGTCAATTACAGGGAACAGGGATGGTCATGAATATTCCCGAAGAAGAGTTGATCAATGATAAATCAATGTCTCTGATGGAACATTTTATTGAGTTACGTCGTCGAATGATTGTCTGTCTGGCAACTTTTTTGATTGCTTTTGGGTTTTGTTATTACTATTCGGAACAAATCTATATGTTCTTGGCCCACCCCTTGGCGCAAGCCATGCGACAACAGGGAGAACAACCCCATCTTATTTATACGGCCTTATATGAGGCATTTTTTACTTATATCAAGTTGGCATTTTTCGGTGCAATTTTTTGTTCATTTCCTATGTTTGCCATTCAAGCATGGATATATATCGCCCCGGGATTATATCGAAATGAAAAAAGGATTTTTGCGCCTTTTTTGGTTGCAACACCGATTTTGTTTTTACTGGGTGCAGCGCTCGCTTATTTCTTTGTCTTTCCTTTTGCGTGGAAATTCTTTTTATCATTTCAGGTTGGGGGGGATCATAATATGCATATTGAATTGCAAGCCAAGGTTTCCGAATATCTTTCGTTAGTTATGCGGTTAATCATGGCTTTTGGTATTGCATTTGAGCTTCCTGTCATGTTGACATTGATGGCAAAAATAGGTTTTGTGACTTCATTAAAGTTAAAGAAATTCAGAAGATATGCATATGTTATTGCTTTTGTAATTGCTGCAGTTCTTACACCTCCCGATGTAATTACACAAACTTCCTTGGCTATCCCTTTAATTATTTTATATGAGATTTCAATTTTATCTGCCCGAATGGTGGAACCCAAATCAGAAAAGGAATTATTATAATGCATGATTTTCGTGCTCTGCGTTCTGATCCTGTGGCTTTTGATAACGATTTGGCCCGTCGTGGATTATCCGCAGTTAGTCAGACATTATTATCGTATGATGAGGAACGGCGCTCATATTTGAATGAGCTGCATCAAAAACAAGCTGATCGAAATAATATTTCAAAACAAATTGGTCAGTTAAAACGGAATAAAGAAAACAGTTCCGTTTTGGAAGCGCAAGCCATAAGGTTGCGTCAGGAAATAGATTCATTGCAGACGCGTGCGGATAAATTGGATCAACAAATTTTTGAGGTTCTGGCAAGTTTGCCTAATCGTTTGGCTGTGGAGGTTCCGACGGGAAAAGATGAAACTGAAAATGTTGTTGTACATTATTGGGGAAAAATACGTGAATTTGGTTTTACTCCATTGCAGCATTTCGAGTTGGGCGAAAAATCAGGGTTGATGGATTTTAATGCAGCTACCAAGTTAGCGGGCGCACGGTTCAGCATTTTACGTGGAGCGTTGGCAAGACTTGATCGTGCCCTGGGACAATTTATGCTGGATTTTCATACAACTGAACATGATTACGAGGAATATGTCGTTCCATTACTAGTTAATGAACAGACCATGTTTAACACGGATAAATTGCCTAAATTCGGGGATCAGTCTTTTTGTACAAAAGATGATCGTTGGCTAATTCCAACAGCAGAGGTCCCTCTGACAGGAATACAGGCAGGTGAAATAATCAATTATGATCAATTACCTGTTCGCAGAACTGCTTTAACCGCCTGCTTCCGAAGTGAAGCAGGAGCTGCTGGTCGTGATACAAGGGGATTAATTCGACAGCATCAATTTTATAAGGTTGAAATGGTCAGTGTGACCGCACCTGAAGAAAGTGAAAAAGAGCATGAGCGGATGACCCGTTGTGCCGAAATGGTTCTTGAAAAATTGGAATTACCCTATCGTCGTGTCTTGTTATGTTCTGGTGATACTGGATTTGGGGCAGCAAAAACCTGGGATCTGGAAGTTTGGCTGCCAGGCCAACAAGCCTGGCGCGAAATTTCATCTTGTTCCAATACACGTGATTTTCAGGCGCGTCGCATGAATGCTCGCTATCGCCCACAACCTGAAGAGGGTAGAAAAACAACTCCGGTATTTCTGCATACTTTAAATGGATCTGGTGTTGCAGTTGGACGGGCTTTGGTTGCTGTTATGGAAAACTATCAAAATGAGGATGGTTCAATATCTATTCCTGAAGTGCTTCGATCTTATATGGGTGGTATTGAAAAAATCGGATAATGAAATATAACAAAAGGGGATAAAATTCACCCCCTTTTGTTTTCGGACTGTCAAACTGTAAAAAGAAAAAAGTGTTATCCACTGGATAATTTGGCCGTTAAATCCTCTATAAATTGCCAGGCAACACGGCCATTTCTGGCACCACGAGTAACTGACCATTCGTTGGCCTGTGCTATGAGATCCTCTTTTGAAATGGGTAATTTTCTTGCTTTTGCATATTCTGTTACAATCTGATCAAATAAATCTTTGGAGCAATTATGAAATCCGATCCATAATCCAAAACGATCAGAAAGAGATACTTTTTCCTCAATGGCTTCAGAAGGATTAATGGCGGAAGAGGATTCATTTTCAATCATATTCCTTGGCATTAGATGTCTACGATTGCTTGTGGCGTAAAATAACACATTTTCTGGGCGTCCGGCAATTCCACCGTCTAATACAGATTTGAGCGCTTTATAATCACGGTCTTCTGATTCAAAGGAAAGATCATCTGAAAAAATGATGAATTTGTAAGACAGAGGTTTCAATAACCGTAAAAGAATGGGCAGGGAGTAGATATCATCCCTGGGAATTTCAATAATTTTCAAAAGAGGGCAAATGGTTGATAGTTTGCTGTTTACTTCATGATAAACCGATTTGATCAATGAAGATTTTCCTGTTCCCCTTGCCCCCCATAAAAGAACGTTATTGGCGGGAAGATTTTTGGCAAAATGATATGTATTCAGAAAAAGTGTTTCTTTTTGGTTTTCGATACCTTGTAACAGATGAAAGTCGATAAAAGACATGTTCTGAATGGGTGTCAATTCATTATTCTGGGCGGACCAGATAAAACAGTTATGTTTATCAATATTTTCAATTTTTGGCTGAGGGGGGGCAAGTCTCTCTAGGGAAATCGCGATACGTTCCAGTAAGGGGATAAGGGATTGAGTCATCTTTTTTCCGGTTTTCATGATCTTGTAGTATGCGAGATACTTTATATAGTGTATGAAGGTGCCTATAATGATAGATGATCAATATACGTAATGTGAATAAGATAGGAAAGCAGTTTGATGATCAATTTTATGGATTTATTTATTACTCCTGCCTATGCACAAAGTGCAGGCGGTGGTGGAGGTGGTACTGCCACAATCATGAGTTTATTGCCTTTTATTGGAATATTTCTGGTATTTTATTTTATTGTTATTATGCCGCAGCAAAAAAAAGCCAAGCAAGTTCGTGAAAAAATGAAAGCATTGCGACGGGGTGATAAAATTGTAACCGCGGGTGGTATTGTTGGTAAAATTGTACGTAACCAGGAAGATTCAGATCAAATGGAAGTGGAAATTGCGTCAAATGTTCGAGTAATGGTTGTTCGTAGTACTGTTACGACTGTTTTGGAAAGTAAGGCCCAAACAGAAAATACCCAATCCAAGATAAAAAACCAAGGTAAAAAAGAAGCCAAAGAAAATAAGGCTGTTACATTGGATAAAGCTGATGAAACGGTAAAAGCGGAATAAAAAACCGGCGGAATGCCGGTTTCCTTGATACAGTTTATTTTGCGTTTATTTGGGCTTCTGCAAAATCATAATTTGCGAGGTTATTAAGGAAATTATCCACAAAATCAGGGCGGCGATTACGGAAATCAATATAATATGCATGTTCCCATACATCAATGGTTAATAGAGGTTTTCCCTGGCCCTCGGAAATCGGGTTTTTACCATTTGGTGTTTTGGTAACGATTAATTTATTGTCAGAAGTCAAAACCAGCCAAGCCCATCCCGAGCCAAATTGCGTGGTAGCGGCTTTTTTGAATTCAGCTTTGAAATTTTCAACTGAACCAAAATTTTTACGGATTAACTCTTCAAATGCAGGAGACATTGAACCACCATCAGGACTTAGGGAATTCCAGAATAAAGAATGGTTGTAATGTTGACCAGCATTATTCAAAACAGGTGTTAAGGATTCATCCTTTGCTGCCGTTACAATTAATTCCTCTAATGATTTCCCTTCAAGTGCAGGGTTTGCTTTGATAAGATCATTCAGGGTATTAACATAAGCTTGATGATGCTTGTCATGGTGAAATTGCATGGTTTCTTCGCTCATTCCTGAACGAGCCAGAGCATTATAGGGAAAGGGAAGTTGTGGTAATTCAAAAGACATTTGGTTCCTCGATATATTGCAATAATTTTAAAAAATTATATAAGACCTTTTTGGTTCTTAATTCTCTTATATAGAGATTATGCGGAATTTTACAGAGATTAATTGATAAATTTTTTAGGCACATCTCCTTCATAAATTATATATATCTTTTGAAAATGATTAAAGAAAAATCTAAACCCCTTTCTTTTTGCGGCCAATATATAAGGAAGTCTGATCCAGATCACTTCTTTTGCGCGCTTTTTATGCCTTCTGATTTACGAGAACAATATTTTCGTTTATTGGCATTTTATACCGAGATTACTCGGGCCGTGACCCTATCCTCTTCATGGGATGTGGCAGGGCCAATGGCGGGTTATATCCGTTTGCAATGGTGGCGGGACTTGTTGGCAAACAAACCCGACCGGGATCATGAAATTGCGCCTTATATCAAGGATTCTCTGGATCGAAATTTGTTTTCTGCTGAAGACCTTTTAAAAATCATTTCCGCTCGCGAAGAAGAATTGGAGGGTATAAAAAATTGGAAGCATTGGGATTCGATAATGGTGCGGTCTGTTGGACAAATTCAGCGGATTCTTGCAAATCTTTTTAAAATAAGAGAATTACCGTTGGTTGAAGCGGTGATTGCAGCGGGGATTGCCAGTGAAACCGTTCATATTTCAAAAAATTTACCGAATATATTTAGAAAAGGTCGTTGTCCTTTGCCAGCAGAGATAATTCATGATTTCTCGTTACAACGGTCAGAAAATGGAATTAGCGTAACATCATCAGAACTTAATGCAATCCGTGATATTTTAATAGAAAAAGCATATTTTTATTTGCGAAGAAGCGAGAAGGCTTGTTTGTTAGATCGTCATTACAGATCCGTTATTTTACCTGTTATTTTGGCCAAACGGGATCTACATAGGTTTGAACAATGGGATCATTTGTCCCGGAAACGTGGAATTGGAGACAAGTTGTCCGTTTTAAAGGCAAATTATTGGGTTAAATTGAAAATAAGCGAGACTTAGAAAGATAATTTTTTATAAAAAAGGTTCATTATAAAATTAATGAACCTTAAAAATAATGGATATTTAGAGATTATAAAGTAGAAAATAATAAGATTATCCAGGTTGTCCTGTTCCTCCCACAATTCCCCAGCTTTGCCCTGTTACATAAGACGATTCAGTAGAGGCAAGTGTAACATACAAGGGAGCGATTTCTGCAGGTTGCCCAGGTCGTTTAAATGGACTTTCACCACCAAAGTTGGGAATAGCTGATTGGGGCTGAGCCCCGCAAATTTGTAGGGGGGTCCAGAAAGGTCCTGGATCAACACAGTTGACACGTATTCCTTTGGGAAGAAGCTGTTTGGCCATTGATTTTGTAAAGTTGCTGATACCTGCTTTGGACATGCCATAATCCACCAGAATTTCTGGAGGCATATATGATACGAGTGAAGAGGTGGTGATGATGGAACTGCCAGGTGGCAAATGTGGAATGGCAGCTTTGGTGATCCAGAAAAGTGCATAAAGATTGGTTTTCATTGTCCAATCAAATTCTTCTGTTGTTATATCAGTCAGTTGTTCAGAATATTTTTGCCTTCCAGCCACATGGGCAAGAATATCTATTTGGCCCAATTTGGCTAAAGCATCTGCAACAAGTTTTTTACAGAAATCCTCATTCCGGATATCACCGGGTAATGCAACAGCCTTACGTCCGGCTTTTTGTATAAGATCGATGACCTCCTTTGCATCAGGTTCTTCTTGTGGTAGATAATTGATGGCAACATCCGCTCCTTCACGTGCAAAGGCTATAGCGGCAGCGCGTCCAATACCGGAATCACCTCCTGTAACTAGTGCGTGTCGTCCTTTTAAACGTCCGCTTCCCTGATATGTTTTTTCTCCGCAATCAGGAACAGGTTGCATCTTGGACTGTAAACCAGGCCAAGGTTGTGGCTGTTTAGAAAAGGGAGGCGTTGGGTATAGGGACATTGGGTTTTTTAGAGGAGGAACAGATTTATTTTCAACATGTTCAGGCATGGCATGAATACTCCTGTTTGTCGCTAAAGCGGCAGCTCCAACAGCGACACCGGTAAGGACTTGGCGACGAGAGTTGGTATGAAATACGGAAGAATTCGCATTATTCTCAGACTTTTCTTTTTCAGACATATTTATCACCTAAAGAAATTTGAGAAATATAAAATAATAAATTAATAATTAAATTTTATTACTTGGATAAGTTTATTAATTATTATTGGCAAAATTATTTTATATTATATAACTCATTATAATTTCTATTCTATATTTTAAATATTTTAAATTCAATATATTTTAATTTATTACTTAATTATATAGCAAATAATGAAATGCTATGAGATATAGTTATTCTATGAATTTTAATGAAAAAAGATAACTGAAGAAAAGAGAGTTTCTCCAGTTATTAAATGTTATCTTTATTTGCTTAAAGATGCCGGTTTATTGGGTTGATCAGGCTGACTTTCGATTATATCTTTTATATGTTTCAGTTCCCGATATATATCGCTATTTTTGTCTTTGGCCTTTGTTTCTAATTCATTGAGTTTTTTATAAAGGTCACTGTTCTTATCATTAACTTGTGTTTTAAGATATTCAATTTCTTCATTTAAATCTTTCTTTTTATCATGTGTATAGGTTTTAAGTTGTTCCAGATTTTTGTGTAAATTGCTGTTTTTGTCTTGGATTTGCTTTTCCAGCGTATCTAGATCTTTATCGAAATCTTGGTTTTTTTCATGAGCGTAGGATTTTAGAAAATCAAATTTTTGATGCATCATGTTATCTCCCGTTGGGGAGTGATTAATGGTCGTTTTTGATTCGTCTGTGACTTGGGTAGTTTCAGCCAAGGCTGGACAGGATAAGAGTAATCCCAGAAAAGCGCTATAGGACAGTAAAAGTCTTTTTTTTATAATCCTCATAATTACCATACCCATTTTGATATAAGTTTATCTTTTAATAATATTAATCCCGGTTGTGATGTTTTGGGTCAATCTTACCTAATAAAATGATCATTTTTAATTATATATCTTACCGGAATTATGATCAACCTTACCCAATAAATTGACAATACTTATCAGACCTTATCGAAATCAGAATTAAAGCCACCTATCGTGTTATAATCATTATCGTAAACCTAGCTGTCACCTGCATTGGCATAGGAAAAAGACAAATGGTTTAAAAAATTACTGAAATAAAAATTTAGTTAATTTATAAATGAATGTTGGATTTCCAAAATTTTTTAGGCTTAAATAAAATATTAAATGTTATTAATTGTTATTTGAATATAATTGTTCAAGAAAAGTTTTTTTGTCCGATCACTCGGATGCAAACCATAAAAAGATAATCAAAAAACATTCACCATTTGTCTAAAAAAATATTATAATCTAGGCGATTATTAAGGGATATGAACGAATTATGAAAAAATACCAACTTTTCTTATTCATGATTGGGATAAGTCTATATGATTCATCAAGTCATTCAATTTATGCCAAGCCTTCTGTGACAACTAAGGAAACCCCGAATGAAGAATGGAATATCCATCAATCGGAGAATAAGTATAATACTGATACTGGCATTTTTCCATCTTATCATAAAAAAAGAGGTTTATACCCTTCCAAACATCAGATGCATAATTCGTTACGTAAAAAAGGTTGGCATACTCATCCAGATCCCTATATTGAGGAGGGGGGTGTCTATACCAATTCTGAACATCCTGCCTTGACAGATGATCAATCGACTATGCGTGAATATACAAGTGGAACACCTAATCATTATGTTTCACCCCCTTCTATTTTGTTAGGGTTAAAACATTCACGCCAGTCTCAGCAAAAGGTCAGGATCACTGACCCGTCTAATGGGTATGCACCGCCCATTTCATTACCCCCTTCATAAAAAGAGTCTCTTTAGTTTTGAGGAACATTTAAAGCGTGTTCTTTGATTTTAAACTGATTCATGATACATAGAAAAATTTGATTTGCCGAGTTCAAGTCAACGTTAATTAAATTTTTGACCAAATCTGATTTTGAGATAATATTATGACCCCAAAAAGTTCGTTTATGCAGGAAGCACAGGCACGAGGATTTATTTTTCAGGCGACTGATCTGGAAAGCCTGGATGAGCGTATGGCAAAAGGTTCTATTTCTGGATATATCGGATTTGATCCAACAGCTGACAGTTTGCATGTCGGGTCTTTGGTACAGCTGATGCTGTTGCGTTTATTGCAAAAACATGGACATCAGCCCGTTGCTTTAGTTGGTGGTGGAACAGCCCAAATCGGAGACCCCTCTTTCCGGGAAGAAGCACGCAGCTTGATGAATCAGGATACAATTGATCGGAATTTAGATGGGATTGTCCAGAATATTCATCAAATTTTACAACCTGGATCAGGGGAAAACAAAACAATTACGGTTGATAATGCAGAATGGCTGAAAAAGCTTTCCTACATTGACTTGCTAAGGGATGTTGGCATTCATTTTTCAGTTAACCGTATGTTATCCTTTGACAGTGTTAAAACACGTTTGGAAAGAGAACAAGGGTTATCATTTCTTGAATTTAACTATTCCATTTTGCAATCATATGATTTTCGCGAATTAAATCGTCGTTATGGAACTGTTTTACAGATGGGTGGTTCAGATCAATGGGGAAATATTGTATCTGGTGTAGAACTTGTACGTCGAATGGAGGGAAAACAGGTATTTGGATTAACAGCCCCCTTATTGACAACAAGTTCAGGGGCCAAGATGGGGAAAACAGCCAAAGGAGCCATTTGGCTTAACAAGGAGAAATGTTCGGTTTTTGATTTCTGGCAATTTTGGCGTAATACGGAAGATCAGGATGTTGGTCGTTTTCTTAAACTTTTCACAGATCTTTCCATTCAGGAATGTGAACGTTTAGCCGCTTTGCAAGGAGCGGAAATAAACGAGGCGAAAAAAATGCTGGCAACAGAAGTGACCGCAATTTGTCATGGTCGTAGCGCAGCAGAAGCTGCACAGAAGGCGGCTAGAGACATATTTGAGCAGGGTAAACTGGCTCAAGACGGATTACCCGAAATAGTCTTGCCCACGGAAATGCTACAACAGGGTGTTCCTGTTTTTCGTTTATTTGTTCTTGGAAAGTTAGTGAATAGTAATGCGGAAGCCAGAAGATTAATTCGAGGGGGTGGGGCAAGAATTAATGATGAAAAAATTAGTGATGAGGGACAAATTATTACTGATGATGCGTTATGTGATGGAGTTATTAAGCTGTCATCAGGTCGTAAAAATCATATATTGATACGTTGTCGATAGTATAAGGATGCTATTTTTAATATTACCGTTTAGAACAATCGTTTTTTGTCTTAACCTTTTAAAAACCAAATATCGGTTTTAAAAGATTTATTTTCATGATTTGGTTTTTATACAATTAAATGAATCATTTTCTATCAATGATTATAAAATAAATATACATCGCTGTATTATTATAGAATTAGATTAAAAAATTGATAATTTTATAGTGATTATCTTTTTTCGTTTACGGTTTTTATGAAATTACAGTTTGATTTTTTAAACTATCCTTACAATTTCGAAAATGTTTTGAGGATTATACAAACACGTCAGTTGGATAAGGTTTTATCCTGTATACAGGAAATAGAGGAATGGGTAGGAAAAGGATATTATGCAGCAGGATTTATAACGTATGAAGCCGCGTCTGCCTTTCGTTCTTATTTGATAACGCATCCTCCTGAAAAAATGCCATTGTTATGGTTTGGTATTTTTGAAAAACCGATAAAAAGAAAATTCAAACCACAATCTAAAAAAATTGATTTTGGATTAATGAATTGGCAACCTGATTGTTCATGGCATGAATATCAACAAGCTATTGCAGCTGTTAAAAATCATATCGCTGACGGTGATACCTATCAGGTGAATTATACATTGAGAATGGGAACGGATTTCCAGGAAGACCCGTATGAGTTCTATCTGCATATGTTGCAGTCCCAACAATCAAGTTATAGTGCATATCTGGATATTGGATTGTTTCAAATTCTTTCGGCATCTCCGGAATTGTTTTTTCAGGTAAAAGAAAGGAAAATCACTGCTAAACCGATGAAAGGAACAGCCCCAAGGGGATTAATCTTAACGGAGGATCTTGAAAACGGGAAAATATTGAATAATGAAAAAAATCGTGCTGAAAATTTGATGATTGTTGACTTGCTGCGTAACGATTTGGGACAAATTGCAGAGCAGGGAAGTGTGAAGGTTTCATCTTTGTTCGATAAAGAAAAATATCCTACAGTTTGGCAACTCACTTCAGAAATAACCGCACTATTAAAGGAAAAAACAACATTATTGGATATTTTTAGGGCGTTATTTCCATGTGGTTCTATAACTGGTGCACCGAAAGCAAATACAATGAAAATTATTCGAAAGCTTGAAAAACAGCCGCGTGAAGTTTATTGTGGTGCTATTGGGATAGTAACCCCTGATCAAGAAGCGATATTTTCCGTTCCTATTCGAACGTTGGTTGTCCAAAATAAAAAAGCTGTATATGGTGTTGGAGGAGGAATAACTTGGGATTCCACTTCCAAGGATGAATATCGTGAAGTTATTCATAAAATACAGGTTTTGTATGATCGCCGGATACCCGATCATTTACTTGAATCAGTCTTGCTAGAGAATGGATGTTATTTTCTTTTATCTTTACATCTGGACCGGCTGAAAAAATCGGCTGAATATTTTGATTTTTCCTTTAACCAGGCAGAATTGTTAAAAAGCCTGCAACATCTCTCCTGTCAATATGAACGAGGATGCTGGAAGGTAAGAATATTGTTAGATCAAAAAGGGTTAATCCAGATAGAAATTAATGCTATTCAGTCTTTACATCACGATTTGATCGCAAGATGGGCGAAAGAACCTGTTCTGTCAGATAATATGTTTCTATACCACAAAACGACAAGAAGGGATTTTTATCCTCCTGTTACATTGGATTGTGAACAATTACTTTTTAATGAGAGAGATGAAGTTACAGAATTTGTCAATGGAAATATTCTTTTGTGTAAAGGGGGGAAATGGGTTACGCCACCTGTCTCTTCTGGCCTCTTGAGAGGAACGATGTGTCAATATCTGTTGGATCAGGGCATGGCGACAGAACAGGTGATTTATAAACAGGATATACAGATAGGAAGTCAGATCGCTTTTATAAACAGTGTTCGTAAATGGCGTAAAGTGATCTGGAAAAATTCGTTAAACGATTAAAATACTACAGATAAGATATTAAGATATCGAAGATATATTTGGGTTAAAATAACCAGATTTTTTAATGAGATTATTAATGAAAAATTATTTTATCGCACAATTAATCAAGAGGTTAATATGCAACAACATATTATAGATTTTTTACAGCAACATGGTTTTAAATTTAATCAGTTTACTTTGTTTTTAACAGCTGTATCTATTATCATCCTTACGGCGGTCATTGTTCATGTGATTTTACATCGGATTGTATTGGTCCGATTGGTTCAATTTGCACAAAAAAGCACACGACTATGGAGCAAGGTCGTTACAGAGAATCAGTTATTTAGCCGTATGGCTTTTACTGTGCAGGGGTTGATTGTCATACTGCAGACCACTTTTTGGGTGCATCAGGGTGTGAAAACGCTAGTTTTTCTTATGATTGCCGCAAAAGTTTGGGTATTGGTCTGTGCACTTCTGTCAATATTTTCATTTCTGGATATTGTTTTAAAATTTGCAAGTAAGCTGGATATAGCGGCACGGCTTCCGCTTGGAGGTATATTTCAAGGATTTAAATTATTGGCCGCACTGCTTTTTGGTATTTTTATTCTTTCCGTACTAATTGACAAATCGCCACTTATCCTGATCAGTGGACTGGGAGCCATGGCAGCTGTCATCATGTTGGTTTTTAAGGATTCCATTCTGGGCTTATCAGCGGGAGTTCAGTTATCTGCAAATAATATGATGCGTGTAAATGACTGGATACAAATGCCCAAATATGGTGCGGATGGAATTGTAATGGATATTGGTTTGACAACTGTCAAGGTTCGCAATTTTGATAATACAATTACGATGATTCCTACCTATGCGCTTGTTTCCGATTCTTTTACCAATTGGCGTGGAATGCAGGAATCTGGCGGTAGACGGATCAAACGTTCTGTGTATATTGATGTTACAACCGTTCATTATATAACACCTGAGGAAAAGGAAAAAATATTAGAAAGCAAGTTGCTTCAACCCTTTGCAAATTCAGAAAAAAATAAGGACAGGGTTGATCATAAAGAATTCATTATGGATTTAGGCAAATATTTATCCAAAGGCCAGTCAATCACAAATCTGGGTCTTTACCGTATCTATTTGGATTTATATTTGAAAAATCATCCTCGTATTCTTAATCAGATGACCTATATGGTGCGACAGATGGCCCCCGATGCAACAGGATTGTTACCGTTGGAGATTTATGGATTTAGCAATACAGTTGTCTGGAAGGATTATGAAGCCATTCAATCGGAAATTTTTGAACATGCCTATGCGGTTATTGAGGAGTTTTCATTAAGTGCATATCAAAATCCATCAGGAAACAGTTCATCTGTGACAGTTTATCAGGGAAATGCTGCATAATGATTGATGTATAGTAAGACAAGAATTTGTTGAACAGATTAACATTTAGATATTGTTTAACAAATTTCTTTTTATTGTTTTATATGAAATTCTATAGGAATATCCAAATTAATTAGTAAACCTTGGATATCATCGGGTGGAGGAGGAAGTTTTTTAACTCGGTGGGATAAAGTAAGGACTTCTCGATCCAGGATCAAATATCCGGAACTTTTTGCAAGACTGCTTGTTAGGATGATTCCCTGGCGATTTATGGTAATGTGCAAAATGGCGGTTCCTTCTAGGTCATCAGCTTGGGCTTCAGGCGGGTAATGTTTGAAACGTTCGAATTTATTTAAAACCATTCCCTGCCAGTTAGCGGATGTTAAAGAAGTGTGTGAGACTTGTGTGTTTTGATCCTTTTCTGATGGATGATTGGTATTATTATTTTTTGATGTGGATGTTGAATTTGATCCAGATTGAGAAGTATGTTGTGGAATAATATGTTGGGAAGGTTGCTTTATTTTGAGTTTAGAGAATTTTTCTATTCTTGGTATATCAGGTAGAATATTTGAGACAGGAAATTTTGGCAATAATTTTTGAATGGGTGTCAAGGGTTCTGTTTTGGCAAGTGTTGTAGGTTTATTCAATAATGGTGAAGTCGGAGTTTCTGTTCGATTGGGGAATAAGTCAAGTACAAGAGCACTGCTTTCAGTAACAACGGGTTTGTTGGGAACTGAAGAATTATTGTAAAAAAGAAAAAAAGGAAAAATAAGAATTAATAAAGAGACGATAAAAGAAACAATTATTATATAACGGTTTTCTTTAGATCTGAGATCATTTCGATTGGCTTGCCATTCTGTAAAGGAAATTTTGTCAGTAATCGTGGAGGTTTTCATGCCATTATTGTTTGTATTGTAAATTTACCAAAGAAATTTTATGATAACCTGCGGCACGGAGTTGATCCATTACCATAATGAAAGAGCCGTAATCAATTTTGGTATCCGCATAAAGAAAGATATGTTCTTCCTTATTGCCGTTTGTTGCAATGTTAATAGTGGAATTGATATCCTTTAATGAAATAGTTTTATCATTTAAGGTTAGGGTATGGTCTGTTTTCAGTGTTAGATAAACAGGGTGGTTGGGTTGTTTCATGTTTTTTGAGGAAGAGTAAGGCAAAGTGACCGGAATTTTTACTGTTGTCAAAGGTGCGGTAATCATAAAGATAATTAAGAGAACCAAAACCACGTCAATAAATGGTGTGACATTGATATCGCACATTTCTTTTGAATCGTTATCAGCATGACGCATACGGATCATGATATTTTTTCTCCCATCATTTTTGGTTGAAAGGGTATGATCTGTGTATTCTTGTCTTTTATTTGCAACTTGCTTATGTCACGAGAAACCAGACGCATGAAAATGGTACTTAAGTCTGCAATTTTTGATCTGCAATTCGCGTTTGAACGAAGAATCATATTATAGAATATTACGGCAGGTATAGCGGTAACCAGACCAACAGCCGTGGCAAGTAAGGCTTCTGCAATTCCCGGGGCAACAGCTGTTAGACTTGTTGTTTGGGTGGAAACGATCCCTGTGAACGATGTCATGATCCCCCATACTGTTCCAAATAGGCCTATAAACGGTGAAATCGCACCAATGGTTGCCAAAAAACCGGTTCCTTTATTTAAATAATGACCTTCATTGCTTTCAATTCTTTCTAATAACAATACAATCCTTTCCTTCAGCCCTTCCGAATCATGTGTCAAAACATTGGAACACTGATATTCATCCGTGATAGCCATTAACATTGTCCTACCAATCCCTTTTTTGGAAAGATCAATGTCAGGCATCAATTCTTTGGCATTTTGTAAACGGAACTTATCAATCAAAAGGTTATGGTTGAGGCGGAAAATCTCTATATATTTCGCTATAAAAATTGTCCAGCTGATTAAACAGGCAAGTAAAAGCATGATCATGACAAACTGCACAACAGGATTTGCATTTTCAAATAGTTGCCAGGGTGAAAAAGATAAAGTGGTCATTAGTTATCTCCATATAGACGATGAGAGATAAAATATGATCCTATAAATGTATTTGACATGATGTTAATCCAATAAGATCCTGTATATTTAATAAATTTTTTAACAGGCAATTCAACTTAATGAATTTTATCTTATATTAAGTGATATTAATTATCAATATTAAGTGATATTAATTATCATTATTAAATTATGGAGCTGGTATTAAACTGGATGAGAAAGCCTAAGATTAAATATTTTTCTGTATCGTAAAAAATAGAAAATTTTTATGTAAAGATGGTAATAAGGATATTTGTATTTAAAACCGGGTTATGTAATAAATAACCCGTTTTATGTAATTAAAGTTATGTCGTTACAAATTTAGCATAGGCAAGGATTTGGCTAAATGCGGTAGTGGCACTTTTAATGGTGGTATGAATATCCAATTTTGCCTGGTTAATTGAATTTTGAAATATTTTCCAGGATGCGCCTCTTCCATCTTGATCTGGTGCCATATGTCGTGCCCCATAATTTTCAGATAAACCAATTTTTTCCACGCGTTTCAAAAGCGTATTTGCCCCAAGTTTAGATCCTTCGACAACATAAAGAAAACCTACCGCCTCAGAAGCATTCGTTGTGTTTGGTGAAGTAAAGGTAGTGGAAGGGATATCAATTTTTAAATCTTTCAAATCCTCTTTCACTTTTTCAAAGCGGTTGCGATTGATGAGATCGGGGATAATGGCTGTTAATGTTTGGTCATGATAATAACTGTTGGCATCACGATGAATATAATATTGAAGTGAGAGAAATTTCTTGTAGAGTTCAATGTTGTTGAATAATCCAAGGTTGGTAAGATAATGATCCAATTTTTCGTGAGTTTCCCGTGTTTGTTGACGTAAAGCTTCTGTTAAAGTAAGGGTTCCTGAGTCTGTCATGGTTGTGTTTCCATTATTGCATGAAAATTAATTAGTTAAGTTGGCTAAATTTATTTAACACCATAATTTTTAGACATATACCAATTAATAGTAATTATCAATATCAATTGATATTAAGAATCATTATTAATTCATTGACATTAAAATTCAGTTGTGTCATCAAAAAGTTAATAATAATCATTCACAATAACGATTGATGAATTCCATGCAGACTATTCAAAAAAAACATTTTTTTTTTCCATTTTCATATAAATTTCCATGGTTTGTAATGTCCGGTTTTTTAGGTTTGACCAATATATCAGCCTGGGGGCAATCTTCTAATCCCATTAATCAGGATTTATTGCCGGACCTCAAAACGCAACAGAGAGATGAACAAAAAAGATCGGATAAATTTAACCAGAAAAACAATATTAAAGGGACTTCGCTAAAGCTTTCTCCGATCCAAGTCAAGGGAAAATCAGACCCGATATTGTCTTATACAAAAATTGATCCCGATAAAGATTATAGCTCCCAAGGAAAATCAAGAGTTTTAACGACAACAACAACCTTTAAAACTTTCAGGGATAAACAGATTGATAGTTTGGAGGATTATTCGCGTCGTGTGGATGCGGCAATTAACTATAATTCAAATAATTATAGTATTAATATGCGGGGTCTTGATCAAAGTCGTTTATTAACAACGATTGATGGTATTCGTATGATGTGGGCAAATGATGGTGCATTTGCAAGTGCATTTACGACTCAACAGGGTGGTTTATCAACCTTTGATTTTAATTCTTTGGGTGGAATGGATGTTATTAAAAGTGCAGATTCCAGCTTTTTTGGAACAGGTTCTTTGGGTGGAGTGGTTGCCTTACGAACTTTTAATCCAGAGGATATTCTAAAATCAGGACAAAAATTTGGCGGGATTACAAAAACTACCTATGATGGCGTCAGTGCAAGCGCTTTGTTAAACCAGATTTTTGCCACACGTTACAAAAATACACTATTTTTACTGGAAGGAGGCTATTCCAATGGTAGTGAGACCGGAAATATGGGACATACTGGGGGGTATGGAAATACACGTACAAAACGTAATCCTGCCTCTTACGATCAGGGAAGTTTTGTAGGAAAGGTCATTCATTATTTTTCAGGCGGTCATCGGCTAGGAATTACAGGAGAATGGGTCGATCGCAATGTTGATGAACATACATTGACTTCCCAACGGGTAAAAGAGGAATTTTATCGTACACAAAGTGAAAATCAACGATCCCGTTTTTCTGTCCATTATGATTACAAGGCAAAGGACCCAGCCAAGGATTTATTTGGCGAAGGGCAGTTTATTGCGTATTGGCAGGATAATAATGTTATAACGAATATCTCGGATCGTTATGATTTGATGCCGAAGCGTGATTCGTGGCAGAAACTGGACATGGATGTTCAATCTTATGGAGTGGTTGGACATGCAACAATGAACGTGTTTACAGGCTCGATACATCATGCAATTACATATGGGGGTGAAGCTTATCTAACAGATACAAGTCAGTATCAATCAGGATGGAACGCTACCAAGAATCCATTCCTGCATAATAATTTTTCGGATATGCCAAATGTGCACGGGACTGATTTGGGGGCCATTTTACAAGATCGTATTGGCATTGGAAAAAATGAGTGGCTGCATATCACATCAGGTGTAAGGTTTGATTATTTTAAACGGGATCCGCATAACACTTCGAAATATCAAAACAATCCAATTTACAATGGATTGCCCAAAGGGGCCAGTGGCTCTCGTTACTCTCCAAAGATTTTGGTCGAAGCCCGGATTATTCATCAATTGGTTGCTTATGCACAATATTCACAATCCTATCGTGCACCCAGCGCAAATGAAGAGTATTTAAGTTATGGAACGCCTCCCATGTATCAGGTCACTGGTAATCCCGATTTAAAGGCTGAAACAGGTCGTGGTTGGGAAGTTGGACTTAAATATGGCAATTCAAGACGGGGCTTCAATATTGCCTTTTATGATAATTACTATCGCAATTATATTGATATGATCGGTATCAATCCTTGCACCGGAACACAAATGTGTTTTGGCTATGATAACCTGTCTCGTGTTCGTATTTATGGAACAGAGGCCAGTATGAACTGGGAATTCGATCCCAACTGGCATACGTGGGCCTCTTTTGCATATGCCCATGGACGTAATACAGATATAAATTATGCTTTAAGTTCAATAGCGCCTTTCCGGGGAATCATTGGGTTTGGATATAAAACAGATAATTGGGGAACGGATTTATCAAGTACTTTTGCAATAGCCAGGGATAATGCCAAATTTTTGAATAACACGGGTGTTCTTTCCAAACAGTGGAATACGCCAGGTTATGTTGTTTTTGATTTGACCGGATGGTACAGACCTTCTTTTTATCGTCCCTTGCGGTTTCAATTTGGTATGTATAATATGTTTGACAAAAAATATTATAATGCATCTTCTTTGCCGGTTGGACAATCCTCTCGCAGTCTACAGAAGGCATATTTCTCTCAACCAGGACGTTATTTCAAGGTGACTGCACGTATAGATTTCTGATTTGATTTTTTTAAAATTTTGAATTTTTGCATAGTATTCAGGTCTTTATATTTTTGTAAGAGCCTGATTTATTATGCATAAAAGAAAATTAAATAAAATTTTTGAAAATGAATTGACGAATTACACGGAATTATAGTAAAGACATTTCATCACATAATGGCGGATGTAGCTCAGTTGGTAGAGCGCCGGTTTGTGGTACCGGTTGTCGCGGGTTCGATCCCCGTCATTCGCCCCATCCGACAATTTATTGTGACAATAAAATTTTTCCGTAAAACATAGTTTAAATTTGGCATTTAATCCCTTTTATTTGCAGGCAATTAAATCAATTAGGACTGGTTGTACCAATTATTATAATACTTTGATTAATATTCATTATAACAAGAAGATTAAGATACAGAAAAATCTAGCGGAAATAATTTTCCATTATTGTATTGCTTGTCTAATCAATGCTGGATCATTGTAGTATTGTAGTAAGTAATAAGAATTTATTTGGTTTTTTGTCAAAGAGAAGAGAAAATAATGTGGTATTATAATACCACATATTTAAAGTCGTTGAAAAACAAATAAAAATTAGTAAATATTAAAAAAAAACTTGACGAAAATCATACTTGAGTTAATAAACAAAAATCAAATTACAGTTTTGCTCAATTAACGGGATCTAGAGTTAATGAAAACAACCATTTCGCTTAAACCAGCGGAAGTAACCAAGAATTGGGTTCTGATCGATGCGAAAGACATCGTTTTGGGACGTTTGGCTGCTATCGTTGCTAATCGCCTTCGTGGCAAGCATAAACCACAATATACACCCCATGTCGATTGTGGTGACAATATTATTGTTATCAATGCTGATAAAGTCGCCTTAACAGGCAAAAAAGTAGAACAGAAGATGTTCTATTATCATACAGGTTATCCCGGTGGGATCAAAGAACGTACGATCAGACAACGTTTGACGGGTAAAAATCCGGAACATCTTGTCATTAAGGCAGTTGAACGTATGATTAGCCGTGGTCCATTGCAGCGTAAACAGATGAAACATTTATATGTTTACGCCAGTGATGCTCATCCACATGAAGCACAGCAACCGGTTAAGCTCGATATAGCTGCGTTGAACCGAAAAAATAGTGTTAATAAAACTACAAAAGTTGGAGCCTGAGGAATATGTCAGAGACTCAAGAACGTACAGGCAGTTTGGCTGATTTGAAAGAGGCAGTTGTTGATACTGTTTTGGCACAACAGGAAGTTATCGTTCGTGAACCAAAGCGTGACCAGTTTGGTCGTGCCTATGCAACCGGTCGTCGTAAGGATGCCATTGCACGTGTATGGGTAAAACCCGGTAAGGGAGAGATTATTGTTAACGGACGTCCGGTAACAAGTTATTTCGCTCGTCCAGTTTTGCAGATGTTGTTGAATCAACCTTTTCAGGTAACCAATCGTGAAGGTGAGTTTGATGTTTACTGCACTGTAACAGGGGGAGGTTTGTCAGGACAGGCTGGCGCGGTTCGTCACGGATTAAGTCGTGCTTTATGCAACTATGAACCTGAATTACGTGCCGCATTAAAAGCGGCAGGTTTCTTGACACGTGATGCGCGTGTTGTTGAACGTAAGAAGTATGGTAAGGCAAAAGCCCGCCGTTCCTTCCAGTTCAGTAAACGTTAAGCCTTACAGCTTTATGAAATCAGGGGCGAGGAAAGGCATTATGCTTTTCTTCGCCTTTTTTATTTAAGCATATGTTTAATTATTAAAAACCGATTTATTTGGAATGACAATCATGACAGAAATGCCTAAAATTTTTATTGATGGGGAATATGGAACTACGGGGTTGGGTATACGACAACGTTTGGCGGATTTGCCAATTGAATTATGTTCGGTCCCCATTGAGCATCGTCATGATATTGATAAACGTCTTCAAATGATGGCGGCAGTTGATTTGGCGGTTTTATGTCTTCCGGATAAGGCTTCACGTGAGGCTGTTGCTCTTGTTGAGATGATGGAAAGTAAAAGACCGCGTATTTTGGATGCCAGTACAGCATTTCGAACAGATCCGGAATGGGTTTATGGATTTGCTGAATTGGATCCGGGGCAAGAACGAAAAATTGCAAAAGCCGATAAGGTTGCCAATCCTGGATGTTATTCCAGTGGAGCAATTGCTTTGCTTCATCCTTTGGTAAAGGCGGGTATAATTCCCGTAGACTATCCATTAACCATTAATGCTGTAAGTGGTTATAGTGGAGGAGGGAAAAAGCTGATTGCAGTTTATGAACAGGAAAAGAATGCACCTCCTTTCGAATTATATGCTTTAGATTTGAATCATAAGCATTTACCGGAAATTTGTCATTATTGCGATCTGGTGCAGGAACCTGTATTTGTTCCATCCGTAGGAAATTTTGCACAGGGAATGATTGTTTCGATACCTTTGCATGTTAATTTGTTAAATGGTACGGTCAAACAGCTTAAGACATGTTTGAAGGAACATTACTTTCAACGAAAAAATATTGTTTTTGTTGAGGATGGTTTAACGCGTCTTCCCGCAAACCAGCTGGCCTTTACCGATCGTATGGAGCTGAGGGTTCATTCGAATAATAGAAATGATCAGGTAATATTGACTGCAAGTTTGGATAATCTTGGTAAAGGAGCATCAGGGGCGGCCATCCAGAATATCAAATTGATGTTCGGTATATGAGGTATTTATCAATCAATATCATTGGAACAATAACCATTTGTATATAAAATTTTAATTGAAATGTTGATAAATGCAGATAATGAGAATTTTTCGATGAAATCGAGGATAAGAATTATTCTAGAAAGATGTCTGGTAAATTTTATAGTAAGATCAGGTTATGAAATACAGTATTGAAACGTATTAGATAACCTGATCCTGTAATAATCTGAAGTATGCTGTTCAGTTTCTCAACTGATTTTTATGATCCAACTGGTTTTGTGAGATATACGGTCCAGCGGCGATGACCTTTACGGTAAGGATCTTCCGGCCCTTTTGCAGAACATGCTGGTCCAGGGGCAGGAGAGCATAGCCGTCCGTCCAGCGGCAGGGTATGTTTTCCTGATTATGCCACCCTTCAAGTTTCCTGGTTTCCAGGTGGGTTTTGACATAGTGGTTCTCCCTGTTGTCAAACAGGGTGATGGTTTCGATCAGTACGCCGAGATTGCGCCTGTCATCAACGAATGGACCGATGGCATCGCACGGGCGACTGCTATTTGAAACGATATGGACATGATGAACGGGACTGGGGAGAACAAAGACATAATTTCCATTTCCCGTTACCGGCCATTGTGGATGGATAACCTCGCCTCTGTCAGTAATGATATGAAGATTTGTGGAGTGGGTGATTGTTTCTGGCGCAACCATGTTCTTCATGCCCAGATGCAATGCCCTCTGTTTCAAATGGGCATGGACAGGTTCAACGGCCTCACGACTTGTTTCCAGAGGGGCTGCGGGCATCCTGTGCCCAGTCTTTTGTCTCCTGTCTTAACTGAACCACCTTTTCAGGATTGTGGAAATTTTTATGGTTGTCCGTATTG
>NZ_JACFQQ010000006.1:0-49702 GCF_016101365.1 Commensalibacter sp. M0355 | reverse complement strand
TTAGTTCTGTATTTTTTTGTTTTTATATCAAAAATATTTTGTTTATTAAAAATTAAAAAAAAATTATTTAATATCATTTTTTGTAGAACAATTATTTTTTAAGGAATATTCTTATATTCTCACTTTAATATTTAAAGAAATTAGGTTGAATTAATTCTATTCTTTGTAAAAGATGTTTACTTAGATGTTAAAAAGGCGCCTTGAGCCCTAAGACTTAGCTGTTTTTTTTGAAGTGTACTTAGTAAGTTTTGACGTGTTCTTGAGATATGGTTTTCAATAAGTGATATCGTTTTTTGTATTTTTCCCTTTTTTAAGGCAATCATTATTTGACGATGTTCATCCCATCCCGTGTGATCATATTTATTTTCAAGCCAGCGGGCTCGTCTTAATCTCATCATTGCATTTTCAGTGCCTTGAATAATAAATTCATTTTCTGACAGTTTTGCAATCCATATGTGAAAATCATGGCCAATTTGATCAAGCTGTTCATGAGTTGAGGTTGGTGAAATTGAATTCAGTAGATTTTCAACTTTTGAAATATTTTTATCTATAACTATTTGTGTTGTTTCTTGAATAGCGGCAACCTCAAGTATTTTACGATAAATGCACACTTGAGAAATTTCTTCTAGATTAATCGGGGATACAATCCAACCGGATTTTTTGTGAATAACCAGTCCCTCACTAGCAAGTTTAAATAATGCGGTTCGAATGGAGGTTCTAGAAATTCCAATGAATCCTACAATATCACGTTCTGTTATACGTTCACCCGGCGCTATTTCCATATTCAGAATAAGATTTCTTAATTTTATTTCAGCATGCTGAGCTTGAGTAAGGGTTTCGTTCATAAATTTGTTTCCTATTATTGATTATATGATAGGATCATTTTGGTATACCAAATTGGTATACCAATTAAAGGCAATTTTATGGTGGATTTATCATGTCCTCAACAATTGAAACAGATCAAGATGAGTCATATTGGGTTCGCAATCTTTTTGTTTGTTTATTTGGATCATTTACAACCTTTTTTGCAATGACATTAATGTTGCCTTTTTTACCGATCTATGTTCAGCAGTTGGGAGTCAAAGATCATGCAAGTATAGCTCAATGGTCAGGAATAGCCTATAGCGCAACATTTTTTATAGCAGGAATGATTGCGCCATTCTGGGGATATCTGGGGGATCGTTATGGTCGTAAACCAATGCTTCTTAGGGCGAGTCTAGGTATGGCCGTGACAATGGCATTGATGGGATGTGCGACAAATATTTGGCAATTGGTTGGATTACGATTGCTTGCTGGTTTTGCTGGCGGATATTCTTCAGGTGCAACAATCATGATTGCTGCCCAAACCCCCAAGGATCGTTCTGCTTGGGCACTTGGACTGCTTTCATCCGGTATCATGGCAGGAAATCTGATTGGCCCCCTGATTGGGGGGATATTGCCATCTTTAATAGGAATCCGTATTACGTTCATAGGGGCAGGATGTTTAATTTTCATTACGTTTCTTGTTACATTGGGTTTTATTCGAGAATCTTCAAGGTTGGTTATTCATGAAAAAAACGTTAAAGGAAATTGGTCCGATATTCCCAATAAAAGATTGATTTTCATAATGCTGGTTACGGGCATGTTACTAATGATTGCCAATATGTCTATCGAACCAATTATAACCTTATATGTTCATCAACTGGCTGTTGAGCAATCCAGAATAACTTTCTTTGCAGGTTTGATTATGTCGGCTGGTGCTTTTGGGAGTATCTTGTCTGCTTCATGGCTTGGTCATTTAGCGGATAAAATAGGTCATGCACGGATTATTATCTGGACCTTAATTATTGCCGGGATATTGCTTGTTCCTCAAGCCTATGTCACGTCAGTCTGGCAACTTATCATATTACGTTTTTTTATGGGATTGGCCCTTGGTGGTTTAATGCCCTGCATTATAACAATCATTCGACATCAAGTTCCAAATCATTTAGTGGGAACTGTATTGGGTTATACTATTTCCGTACAATATGTTGGTCAGGTTATCGGTCCATTGGCTGGCGGGTTTGTCAGTGGTTATATGGGTATGTATTTCGTATTTCTCGCAACAAGTGTTCTATTGCTGATTGGTGCCATAGGCAATTGGTTTGTGCTAAAAATATTGGATTATAAATATTAATATTATATTAAAAAGGCTAATTTAATGGTTTATTTAAAAATGAATAAAGAAAAACAGCTTTTCTATTTATGGATTTTCAAGATTTTATATTAAATAATTTTATATCTTTTTCAGTCGCTGGACAGATTACGGCACTGGATTATAAATTAACTGTTTTAAAAGCTGCTTGTGTCAATAGTGATTCTGCAAACACATAATTTTCTGACAGATAATTTTTTTTCAAAAATTTGGTTCTGTTATATATAATGATGAATTACTAAGTCAGCTTTCATAATACTACTGATACGTCTTCCCGATAAATTAAATTAAAACATTTTTCTTTCATGGGTCTAGATAGTAGGTTCTATTTTTATTCATAAAATCTTCTGTTACTTTTGATTCCTTTGCAAAAAACATTCTTATAAACGAAATTCAGGTTTTGATCCTATATCTGTTTTTTTTGCAAATAAAAGGTTGATTAATTCAAAAATATGTCTCATTAACAGTATCCTTTGCATAAGGCAAAGTAAATCTGTTGATAACAATGATATGTGATATTAATTTGTAAAAAATATTTTCTTAATAAAAAAAATATTTTCTTAATAAAAAAAATAGTTTCTTAATAAAAATGTTTTGTTACTATAAATTTTATAAATAATGTTCTCAAAATTGTTTGTAAAATTTATTTAGATAATAAAGGCAGGCATATGAATGAGTTAGCACCGCACCAAGCTCAGTTATCTCTTTGGCGAGTTATTATCATTGGGATAGCTTACATGACTCCCATGACTGTTTTTGACACATTTGGTATCGTATCAGGTGTAACGAATGGTCGTGTTCCTATGGCTTATTTATTGGCATTGGGTGCCATCATGTTGACTGCTTTTAGTTACAGTCGACTCGCTGTTATTTTTCCTAAATCAGGCTCTGCTTATAGTTATACCAATCAAGTTTGCGGTAAAATTAGTGGTTTTATTGTCGGGTGGGGAACCCTGCTTGATTATCTCTTATTGCCAATGATTAATAGTTTACTTTCAGGAATTTATCTCAAAGCTTTATTCCCTGATATTCCCGCGTGGATGTTAATCATTTTTTATACGGCATTAGTTACGTTTATTAATTGTCGAAATATTAAATTTCTTGCCAATCTTAATGCCTTGTTCGTTGGTATTCCTTTAATTTTGATGGTTTATTTCATCTATTTGGTTATTCATGCTTTGGTCTTTAAATATGATGTATCGCACGTAATGACGTTAAAACCTTTGATGAATGGGGACAATTCTTTTATTCCCTTGGTAAGTGGTGCTGCTATTTTATGTTTTTCTTTTTTGGGATTTGATGCTGTAACCACGCTTGCAAATGAAACTTTTGATGCCAGAAAAAATATACCGCGGGCGATTATTGCTACGGTTTTAACGGGTGGTATTATCTTTTTTGTATCGGCATGGTTTATCCAGCTTTACTATCCGAATAATAGCCCTTTCAAAGATCCTATTGAGGCAATGCCTGAAATTGTTTTGTACGTGGGGGGGAAATTGTTTCAATCGATCTTTTTATTAGCTATCTTGATTAATACTTTCGCTTCGGCTCTGGCATCGCATGCCAGTGCAGCACGCTTAATTTATATTATGGGGATTGATGGGGTTATTCCATGGAAAAAATTGCAATATATTCATCCTCACTATCGCTCTCCTATTGTTTGTGTGCTGTTGGTGGGAATTCTTTCTTTAAATGCTATTTTCTTTCGGTTAGATACAGCCGTCTCATTAATTAGTTTTGGTGCGATGGTAGCTTTTAGTGCGGTTAATATTTCTGTGTTTATATGGTTTGTATGTTATAAAAAAGAGTTTTCAACGCTTAAACAAATTTTAAAAAATATTATCTGTCCTTCTTTGGGAATGTTCTCCGTAATTGTGATGTGGACTAATTTAAAAGAAGACGCACTTTTATTGGGAGGCTTTTGGACCGCTTTAGGAATAACCTATATTTTATACTGTAAAGTTCGTAAACGGCCTTTATTTAAAAGGCATGATTTGTCTTTAACGTCTGGAGCAGATATTCATGTAGCTAAATCAACATTATAAGTGTGGTCGGATGAGAATGATGAATACAGAACAAAAACTTGAAAAACCTATTTTAACAGAAGATGTTACCTTTAGAAAAACGGATGAAGGTCCTAAACAGGAAGAATGGAACTGGGTTGATTCGCGACAAGTACAAGATGAGGATGTATTAGCTAGACCCGCCAATTATTATGAGGCGACTTTATCCCCATGGAAAACATTTCCAGCCTTAGAACATGATTGTGAATGTGATATGGTAGTGGTTGGTGGCGGATTGCTTGGGGCTTCTACGGCTTTACATTTGTCAGAATCTGGGGTTGAAACAATCCTTCTTGAAAAAAATAAGGTGGGGTCAGCTGCTTCGGGAAGAAATGGCGGACAATTGACGCCTGGATTGGCACGATGGGAAGCAGAATCTATTATTGAGAATTTCGATTATGACGAAGCTTGTCGTTTGTGGAAATTTACATCCATTGAATCGTTTGATCTTATTCAAGAAATAACAGAACATTATGCCTTGGATTTAGATATGCGTCGTGGGCATTTAACCGCGGCGATTCATCCTGGTCATATCAATGCTTTGACGGTTGGGGCAGATGCACGTCGATATTTAGGTGATGATAGTGTTCGCATTTTAGGGCCTTATGAAATTCGTGATCATATCAATTCAGAACTTTATTATGGTGGTGCTTTGGATAAGATTGGAGGGCAAATTCATTCTTTAGGTTTAACGCGTGGTTTGATTTATGGTTTTGTTAAAAATGGTGGGCATGTTTATGAAGATAGTGAAGTTCTAAAAATAGAAACTGTATCAGAAGGGGTATCTATTGAAACGGCACAGGGTAAAATTCTTGCTAAAAAAGGAGTGGTATTAGCCGTTCACCATACGACCTTTCAATTATTATCAGATGTTAATTCAACCATTCCTTTTTATACTTATGTTGGTGTTACTAATCCGATTGAGGGGGGGAGTAAAACATTACTTCCGACACAAATGGCTGTTTATGATACGCAGCTACAAATAGATTATTATCGCCCGGTCCGTAAAGAGCGTATCTTATTTGGAGGGCAAGGAACAGGAATGCGATGGAATTCTGAAAAAGTTATTGATTATTTAATGTTACGAATTAAGACTATTTTTCCTCAACGTGATGATATTCATTTAGAATTAGCGTGGAGTGGAACAACTGATTTAACCCTAAATGGGGCGGTAGATTGTCGTAAATTAGGAGAAAAAGCGCCTATTTATGCGGTTCATGGATGGAGTGGTCATGGGATTGCCCAAACGGTCCGTATAGGCAAAGCGATACGAGATGATTTCTTAAAATTAAATGATGATTTTGAAATGCTGGCCTCTATCGAGCACCGTTCAATTTTAATGGGGAGACAACTTGCACCTGTTGCAATTCCTTTAGCCAAGTCGCTGTTGGGACTTGGAAATAAAATTACACCCGGTAAAATGATTTCTTTCTGATAAAATTGCTCGTCATTATTATTTATTTATTGAATTTTGACGAGCTTTTTATAAAAGAAATAGAAATGTTATTTTTTAAAAATAGGTTTGAGTTTTACGATAAAATCCCAGCACATAATTAAAGCGCCTATAGAAAAGAAAATATCCCCGATTATACGTAACCATTGCCAAAATGTTTTGGTGTCATAAAAGCTTAAGCTTCTGGCGTAAGTTAATCCGTGTTCGTAAACAGCGTTGAGTTGGGGCCAGCCGATAGGGAAAAAGGTTAATGTAGTCCATAGGACAAGTGTGATATTATAGAGGAATAAGGCAATATATCCCCATTTTTCTATAAATGGATATTTGTCACTAGCAATATATCTTAAACAGAAATAAATCATTCCCAGTCCTAAAAGACCAAAGGCTCCAAAAAGAGAGGTGTGGGCATGATTCAAGGTTAAAAACGTCCCATGTTCATAATAATTAACAAGTGGTGCATTTAATACACCCCCACCAAAGACACCCGCACCAATAAAATTCCATACTGCAGCAGCAATAATATACATATATCCCAATTTATACTGGAAAGTCTGATGGGCTGTAATGATTTTATATTCGTCAATAGATTCGATAACCAATAGAATTAGGGGTAAAACCTCGATAAATGAGAACATGCTTCCCATGGGGATCCAAATGGATGGTTCACCGGCCCAATACATATGGTGACCTGTGCCAATGACCCCACCAATAAAGATTAGGATAAGTTCAAAATAAACTGTCCGCTCAGCAAAACAACGGGAAATCAATCCTATCCCCATCAAAAGATAGGCGGTAACACATGCCGTGAAGAATTCAAAGGATTCCTCAACCCAAAGATGAACGACCCACCATCTCCAGAAATCGTCCATGGTATAGGACTTGCCTATTTCAAACATGGGTATCATGCCAAATACGTATAAAACGGCAATATTTAGAGTCGATAACCAGAATAAATGTTCAAGACGTATATTTCCAATACGGAATGATTTAAAGGCTCTTTGCCAGTGACGTTTATCGGGCCAGAAGGAGCGGAATACTAAATAACTCCAAAACAAAAGAGCAGCAAAAAAAGCATATTGCCAACCTCTGCCTAATTCCAGATAGGAATTGCCCTGGTTGCCGAACCAAAACCATAAATGAGGTAGGTAACCCATGATGCCCAGATAGTTGCCAATGACAATACCCGCAATAACTATCACTGATGCATAAAATAAAAGATCAACAAGTATATTCTGATATTTTGCTTCTTTTCCACTGATAATTGGCCCTAAAAATAGAGCTGAACCAATCCAGGAAAATGCAATCCATACAATCGGGGTTTGCAAATGAATACTTCGTAGAAAATTAAAAGGTAAATATTTTCCTATTTCAAATCCGTAAAAACTTGTCCGTTCAGAATAATAATGGGCCATTAATCCACCCATTAGAAGCTGGACGAGGAAAATAGTGGCAACAAATAAAAAATATTTACCGATTTTTTTCTGGCTTGGGGTCAGATTCTTAAATCCGTCGATAACCTGGTCCATCGCCTCCCTATCTTCACCAGATAGCCAGATACGATTGATCATGATCACGGCACCAAAGCCTGCAAAGGCAAAACAGAACCCAGCCCATGTCCAGGTAAAGGTTTGGCTGGTAGGTTGGTTTCCTGCAATGGGTTCATAAGGCCAATTTTGTGTCCAGGATATGGTGCTGTTGGGGCGATGGCCTACGGATGTGAGGGCTGTATAGATAATAAATTCAGAAGTACTTTTGGCATCCGCCTGATTTAATGCATGAGCCCGCGAGTAACCGGCCTTGAAATTATCCTGTACTAATTCTTGAGATAAATTTTTTCTGACATCGACGATTGCCTGACTAAACGCAGTAGGAAAACGTAAAGATTTCTGTGTAAGATCAACGTTATGTAACATTATTTGCATTTTTCTTTGAATAAGGAATTGTTGATCTGAAGTTAATAAATGAAAAGACTGATGAAATTTTTCTTGGGCTAGATATTCTTGAATTGCTTTGGCAAGATCCACGAGAGTTTTGGCAGTATAATCGGGTCCAAACATGGATCCCATACCGTATAATCCACCGTAATCAATCAGATCGGCTTTTTGAAAACCCTGTTTTCCAAGAAAAACATCTTTGTCTGTGAATAAAACCTTATCTTGTGATGAAATGAATTGAACTGGAATAGGTGGGCTTTGCTGATAGGTGAATAATGTTGCCCATCCCATAAATAAAAAACATAGAAAGGCTGAAATTAAAAGTAGCCATTTCAATTTTCTGTTAACAGGGTTCCTGTTAAGCTTTGTAAGTATTTCTGATGTTAGAGTACTGATAACACCATCTTGATAATTACTTTTCATAGACTTATCGATTCAGTATTTTTAAATATATTTATTTGAAATAAAAGGATTCTTAATATTTAAGTAAAAGATTTATTTCAAATACATCTTATATAACGTTTAATATGAAAAGGCAATAAAGATGTATTTTAATTACATCTTTTTAATTTTTACGAATTAATAATAAAAATGACGAATAAGTTTGATTGTAATTGAAAAAATGTTAAAAGATATTAATTGATTAGTAATAATGTTAATATATATAGAAAATTGATTTTCAATTATAAAAAAGAATTTATAACGGACTTAAATTAATATTTTAATTGTTTTTTAATTATTTTATTCAAAAAAGATGCAAGATTTTTCTCTTTAAAAAGATATCCTGCAATATTTGCATTTTCTGCAGCCTGTAAATCAGTCGATTTATCACCAATCAAAAAAGAATGCTGACGATCAATGAATAAATCATGAATTGCATGTTCAATCATTCCTGGATGCGGTTTACGATCAGGATGATCCTGTCGATACTTTTTAATCTTGGCTTCTGGATGGTAGGGACAATAATAAAAGGCATCAATAGCGGTATTATATTTTTTTAGTTTTTCTTGAATATAGCGATGAAAGTTCTGGACATCCCGTTCTGTGAAAAAACCGCGTGCAACCCCGGATTGATTGGTTACTACGACGGTAAGGAAACCGAGTTTCTTGGCTTGACAAATAGCTTCTTCAACCCCTTCAACCAAAATTAAATCTTCCAGACGATAAGGATAATTCGTATCGATATTGATAACACCATCCCGGTCAAAAAAGATTGCAGGTTTTATAAATTTTGATAAAAAACGGGACATTCGAGAATATTTTCTATTTCATTGATGATTGTTAAATAAAATAATTAATTCGTTTTGACCGGTTATGAAACGGAAATCAATTTAAAAGTTTTCTTATCACGTTTAAAGATTTATGATGATTTCAAATAAAGAAAGCGGTTGATTGTAAGATATAATAATAATTTATTAAAAAAATCATGTATAAAATTGCTTTTACAGAATAGTGAACTAATTCAATAGGAATTAATTTTAATCATAATTTATTTTAATTTTTTCATGCAAGGGTTAACGGATGCCTCAATATCGTTCATACATTTCTACTCATGGTCGTAATATGGCTGGTGCACGTGCTTTATGGCGTGCAACTGGAATGAAAGATGATGATTTTCATAAACCAATTATTGCTGTGGTTAATTCTTTTACCCAATTTGTTCCTGGCCATGTTCATTTAAAGGATTTGGGCCAGATGGTTGCAAAAGAAATTGAAAATGCCGGTGGCGTGGCAAAGGAATTTAACACAATTGCGATTGATGACGGAATTGCGATGGGGCATGATGGAATGCTATATTCCTTACCAAGTCGAGAGATTATTGCTGATTCAGTCGAATATATGGTGAATGCGCATTGTGCAGATGCAATGGTTTGTATTTCGAATTGTGATAAGATAACTCCTGGGATGCTAATGGCTGCAATGCGTTTGAACATCCCTGCTGTTTTTGTGTCCGGTGGTCCAATGGAAGCGGGTAAAAGTCATCTGGCTAATCATAAACTGGATCTGATTGATGCGATGATTGCCGCCGGTGATGATAATGTTCAAGATAGTCAGGTAACGGAATATGAACGAAACGCCTGTCCAACCTGTGGTTCTTGTTCTGGTATGTTTACGGCCAATTCCATGAATTGTCTAACCGAAGTTTTGGGTTTTTCCTTTCCTGGTAATGGCACTTTGTTGGCTACGCATAAAGATCGCCAGTTTTTATTCAGAAGGGCGGGCAAAAGAATTGTTGAACTTTGTAATTCTTATTATAGGGATGGTAATGATAAAATATTGCCACGTTCCATTGCAACGAAAGAGGCCTTTGAAAATGCGATGGCCCTAGATATTGCTATGGGGGGGTCAACGAATACGATTTTACATCTTTTGGCCATAGCACAAGAAGGGGAAGTTCCTTTTACATTACAGGATATTGACCGTCTATCTCGTAAAATACCACAATTATGTAAAGTGGCCCCGAATACTCAGCTCTACCATATTGAGGATGTGCATCGGGCCGGAGGTGTTTACGGAATTCTGGGTGAACTGGCTAAAGCGAATTTATTGCATCTCAACACGATCACGGTCCATTCAGATAGTTTAAAGGATGCTATTCTTCATTGGGATATTATTTCAACACATGAAAAATCTGTTTTGGATTTTTTTAAAGCCGCTCCCGGTGGTATCCCTTCTCAACAGGCCTTCAGTCAAAATCAGCGTTGGAAAACGTTGGATCAGGATCGTGTTGGCGGCTGTATCCGTGATATTGAACATGCATATTCCAAAGATGGTGGACTGGCTGTTTTGTATGGTAATTTAGCCGAAGATGGGTGTGTTGTAAAAACAGCCGGTGTTGATCAATCAATTTTGGTATTTGAAGGCAAGGCACGTGTTTTTGAAAGCCAGGATAGTGCAGTTGAAAGCATTTTATCAGACCAAATAGAACCCGGGGATATTGTTGTTATTCGTTATGAAGGACCTAAGGGAGGTCCGGGAATGCAGGAAATGCTTTATCCAACCAGTTATTTGAAATCAAAAAATCTTGGGAAACTTTGTGCGTTATTGACAGATGGACGCTTTTCAGGTGGAACATCCGGTTTATCAATTGGGCATGTATCTCCAGAGGCTGCTGACAAAGGAACAATTGGCTTGGTTAAAGACGGGGATACAATTAAGATTGATATTCCTAATCGCTCCATTCATTTGCAGGTATCGGATGATATCCTGAAACAGCGCCGAAATGAGCAGGATCAAAAGGGCTGGAAACCTGTCAGGGCAAGAGCACGTAAAGTTAGTATGGCCTTGAAATCCTATGCGATGATGGCAACCAGTGCGGACAAGGGGGCTGTTAGAAATAGAAAATTATTTGATTAATTAAAACAACTACGCTTTTAGTGGGATAATTGTTTCATTATTTTATTGAAAGCGTATTATTTCGTAAAAAAATGTGTTTTGAAAATGCAATATAGAATTTTATTTAAAAAAGAATATTTTTAACTTTATAATTAAATCCATCTTTTATTCCATTAAATAAATATCTTAAGGATTGGACTCTATTTTTTTGAATCACGCATAAAAGGAAACATGTCATAATTCTGCATAAAGTTGAAGGCAAAGTAAAAAAAGGTTTGTTCCTGTAAATTTTATGGGTAATGATCAGGTTACGTACAAGATAATATAATTTCTTATTTGAAAAAATTTGGGAATGTAAAATAACATCATGTACAAAAATAAAATCTGGAACATACAGAATTTTATTATTTTTTTGTGACAAGTAATATGAAAAAGCCAAATCGTCAAAATAAATAAACAGATCATCTATTATTATATGGGCGTATTTTTTTAAAATGTTTTTATGAATAATGGTTCCTACAAACGAAAAGGTTTGTACCTCACAGATTGCATCAGACTGCGGTAAAAACTGTTTTGGGTTTATTTTATAATGTATTGTGGCCAGTAAAGTTGAAGGTATTTTTTTAAAGGGTATGTTCATGGAACATATTTTATAATCAGGGGTTAATACCCTGCAGCAAAAAATTTGATAATTGTCCTTTTTGAACTGGATAAAATTATCAAGCAAATTCTCAGCTGGATAGGCATCATCATCAAAGAAAAAAATCCAGTCTATGTCTAAAGACGCAATATATTGGGCACCGTACTTAAATCCACCCGCACCCCCAATATTATTTTTCATGCGCAAGATTTGTAGGCGGGATTCTTTTAGAGAGGATAGCCATTGTTCTGTACCATCTGTGGATGCATTGTCAATGACTATTATTGTATCAAATTTAAGGGCAAAAGTTGCGCGTAAACATAATTGTAATTTATTCAGCCGATTGTAAGTTACAATGAGAGCAGCACATTTCATTTATGGGAGAGCCATTTAAAAGAATACATATTTCTTTATATAGCATAAAACAATAGAATAAGTTAAAATAACAAATGGTTATTTAACTTCAGACTAGATATGAATAATATTCGATGCAAATAATTTATGCAATAAATTATTGGCGTCCCGTACGGGAGTCGAACCCGTGTTGCCGCCGTGAAAGGGCGATGTCCTAGGCCTCTAGACGAACGGGACAGAGGCAATGAAGGTTTTAATACATGGGTGTGATCTCTTGGTCAAGTAAAAAATATTAATTTTTTATAAAACTTGCATCTTTTATAAAAAAAGTTGTATTTTCCTTTCCATTCCATTGATTGTTACGTAACCATCCTGCCAAATGAACAGGTCGCCGGTTTTGAGAATCTTCTAAGAATACAGTTATCGGATTCTGATCTGCACGGAAGAGAAGGGCTTTTAAGGATTGTCTTTCTTCTCCCTGAATGATTAACCGTAAGGTATTCCCATCTTTGCCTATCCTGTCCGTACGGATAATGTGTACATAAGACAGGACAATGAGGGGTTCTTCATTTCCATTTCCAAAGGGAGCCAGATTTTCAATCTGTTTGGCCAGTTCAACGGAGGCTCCTGCTGGAGTGATGACGGTTTCAATTTCTAAATCTGCGACAGTCGGATAATGAGTGGCCTGGTTTAAATAATGATTAAGAAAATCGTGTAATTTCTGGCTTTTGTCTTTATGATAGCAATAACCGGCTGCCATTGTATGACCTCCTCCCTGGATCAATAAATCAGCCTGTTTTGCTGCGATAATAGCGGCTCCCAAATCTAGGCCAGGAACAGACCGGCCAGAGCCTTTGACGGTGCCATCCTGTAGTTCTGTCCCGATTAAAATTGGACGGTTGATTTGTTCCTTGATGCGGCCTGCAACAATGCCAACGATACCGGAATGCCATTTTGGATTGCTAAGCATAATGACGGCATTACCTTGTCTATATTGTTCCATTGCTTGTTCGGTGGCCTGATCCAATACATCTTTTTCAATATTCTGCCGTTGTTTATTGATGGTATCCAGACGCTCGGCAATCAGTCTTGCATCAAAGGGGTTAGAGTTCGTTAATAGCTGTAATCCAAGACTTGCTTCGGAAATACGTCCACCAGCATTAATTCTCGGACCTAATGCGAATCCGCAACTAAAGGCGTTGGGTACTTGCGTAATTCCAGCAACATCCAATAAGGCAGCCAACCCTATACGTTCACGTTTTGCTAGGATTTTCAAGCCTTGCGTGACAAAGGCTCTATTTAAGCCTGTCAAAGGCATAACGTCACAAATTGTCGATAAAGCGACGAGATCCATTAATTTAAAAAGATTAGGTTCAGGGTTGGTTTGAAAATAATTTTTTTCCCGCAGATTTCGGGTAATTGCAATGGATGCAATAAAGCTTACTCCACCGGCACAAAGATTGCCTAGTCTGGATGTGCAGTCTAAACGATTAGGATTGACGGTTGCATAAATATTGGGAACGATCTCTGATTTATGGTGGTCAAAAACGATAAGGTCTGTTTTTTCCTGATTAATCTGATCAAAAACGGAATGAGCTGCGGTTCCACAATCGACACAGATGATAAGGGTTGCCCCTTGTTGAATAAGCTGTTCCAGCGCTTGCACATTTGGACCATAACCTTCCTTGAAACGATCTGGAATGTATGAAATGGCTTGATTTCCCAGCATGGAAAAAAAATCGCTAAACAGGGCTGTGGCACAGCCACCATCTACATCATAATCGCCAAATATGGCAATTTTCTCATGGTTAATTATGGCATCGGCAATACGTGCTGCCGCTTTGTCCATATCTTTTAAACAAGAGGGATTGGGGAGTAATGCTTTAAGGGTTGGGGATAAAAAAAAAGGCAAATTTTCCGCGGAAACCCCTCTTAATGCCATCATGCGACCAACAACCTCGAAAAGGGAAGCTTTCTGAGCAATCGCTTGTGCCTGACGATCCAGAAAATGCTGATCCAGAGAAGAATGACGCCATACCCACTGGCGTCCTGAAAGACTTTGACTGACATTAAGGACTAGAGAAGAGGTTTCCGACATAGAGATTTGAGGAATTTAAATGGTTGTTTGAGGTTTGTTACGCGGGTCGTGGCAAGCGTTAATGAAACGGATGGTTTTTGATACTGATCTCGTAACTATTGAATTTGTCCATACATGATTTCCTTTCCAGCGCACACCTTTAAGGATATCACCATTTGTAACCCCTGTTGCCGAAAATAAGACATTTCCATTGGCCATGTCATGAAGGGAAAGTTTGCGTTGCGGATCAAGGGGATTCATCTTTCTGGCACGATCAATCTGCTCTTTATTTTCAAAAAGCAGTCTGCCCTGCATTTGCCCATCAAAACAACGTAATGCCGCAGCAGCAAGAACGCCTTCTGGGGCACCACCTGATCCTATGACAATATCAACATTACTTTTTGGGAGACAGGTTGAGATAATGCTGGCAACATCGCCATCAGAAACTAGTTTGACATGAGCGCCGGCTTCACGGGCTTTGGCAATAATTTCCTCATGACGCTCTCTTTCCAAAATGCTGAGAGTTAAATCAGAAACATCAACTTTTTTCGCTTTTGCAAGGTTCATTAAATTAGTTTTAACATTATTATCTATGTCAATGACACCTTCGGGGTAGCCCGGACCAATGGCAATTTTGTCCATGTAGATATCAGGGGCATGAAGAAAGTTCCCCTTTTCCGCCAATGCAACGACAGTGATCGCATTGGGCAGATTCTTGGCAACGAGATTTGTTCCTTCCAATGGATCGACAGCAATATCCATTTCGGGTCCGCCAGCCCCAACTTTTTCACCAATATAAAGCATGGGAGCCTCATCCATTTCACCTTCACCGATTACGACGGTGCCTGAAATGGCAACAGTATCAAAAGCTTGCCGCATGCCTTGAACGGCTGCTGCATCAGCTTCGTTTTTCTTGCCAAGTCCAATCCAGTGAAAGGACTTAAGTGCTGCAGCTTCCGTCACGCGTACGAGTTCAAGCGCCAAGTTCCGATCAGAGACGGTATAACCAGATTGAAAAGGAGGTTTATTCATGATTTAAAATTTCCTTGTATGTAATGATTATGGCTCTTCAATGCGGATCATGATGGGTTTTTCCAGAATTGCAGGAAGGTCATAAATTGCTTTTAATGACTTTAATAAAGAACTTTCCTTGTTTTTATGAGTCACAAGTACGATAGGAACCGTATTTTCAGAATCAGTAGTCATATGATTTTTATGTTGCAACAGGCTTCGTAGGGAAACATTGTTTTCTTTGAAAATGGTTGCAATATCAGCCACAACACCTGGTTTATCCTCAACAATAAGACGTATATAATAGGCTTTGTTAAAATCCGAGTTGGGGACAAGTGTTGCGGGACGGAGTTCATTCCAGTCCGTTCCCCACATGGGTATTGTATTGCCTCTGGCGATATCGATGATATCAGCGCAAACAGCCGTGGCGGTTGGGCCTTCGCCAGCTCCGGCACCTTCAAGCATCAGATAACCTGAAAATTCGCCTTTTGTTCTGATGGCATTAATTACGCCATTAACACGGGCCAAGGGAGAGGACTGAGGTAAAAGTGCGGGATGAACACGTAATTCCAGTTTGTTTTCTGAATGATATTGTGCCATACCCACCAATTTAATCGTGTAACCCAATTCTTGGGCATAATGGATATCATGTGGAGAGATGTTTCGAATTCCTTCAACAAAAATATCTTTGAAATTGAAAGTATACCCAAAACCAAGGCTTGCCAGAATGGCAAGTTTATGGGCGGCATCAAGTCCATCAATATCGGTGGATGGATCAGCTTCGGCATATCCAAGTTGCTGAGTTTCCTTTAGGATGTCTTCAAAACCTCGTCCAGTTCTTGTCATGGTGGTCAACATGTAGTTACAGGTTCCGTTTAAGATTCCGCCAATTTCAATCAGGCGATCTGCCGCCAAGGCTTCTTTGATGGTTTTAATAATTGGAATTCCACCTGCAACGGCAGCTTCAAAAAGTAATGGAACATTTTGACTGGCAGCCATTTTGGCAAGTTCGTTACCGTGCAGAGCAATCAGGGCCTTATTTGCTGTAACAACAGCTTTTTTATTTTTTATTGCTTCACAGACAAGTTCATAAGCCGCTCCATTTGCACCGCCGATCAATTCAACAACAACATCTATATCAGGATCAGTTGCAAGATCTAACGGATCTTCGTACCATTTAAAAGTTGTTAAATCAATATTTCGATTTTTATGGCGGTTTTTGGCATTCACGGCATGGATGCGGATCGGGCGTCCAGCACGGTTCGTTATAGTTTTTTGATTATTTTGCAATAATCGTAACACGCCAATTCCTACGGTTCCAAGACCAGCGATTCCAAGGTTTAAGGGTTTATTAACCGAAGGATTATCCATAAAATTTCTCCGAGCAAGATATATATTTTTTCTTAAATAAAGATAGTTGGGCTATTTAGAATAAGCCTGCATGAAATGTTTTATTGAACGGCAGGCTTGTCTCAATCTTTGGGTATTTTCCACCAGACCAATTCGAACATGATCGTCACCATATTCACCAAAACCAAGACCAGGGGCGACAGCAACCTGGGCTTCCTTGAGAAGAAGTTTGGAAAATTCAACACTTCCCATTGATTTAAACTGTTCAGGAATGGGGGCCCATGCAAACATGGAGGCTTCAGGGGAAGGAACATTCCATCCAGCTGAATGCAACCCTTTGATTATGGTATCCCTTCTTTCTTTATATAGGGTCCGAATTTTTTCTACATAATCCTGGGGATTGTTCAGGGCTGCTGTTGCGGCAACTTGAACTGGTGTGAAGGCCCCATAATCTAAATACGATTTGATTCGGGTTAGTGCAGCAATAAGTTTTCTGTTACCGGCGGCAAAACCGATACGCCAGCCAGCCATTGAGTAGGTTTTAGACATGGAAGTAAATTCGACAGCGATATCTTTTGCTCCTGGTATTTCCAAAATGGAGGGTGGAATTTTCTCACCAAAATAAATTTCAGCATAAGCCAAATCAGAGAGAATCCAGATTGATTCTTTTTTTGCAAACTGAACGAGCTCACGATAAAAATCCAGATCTGCCAAATAGGCGGTGGGATTTGAAGGAAAATTGACGATAAGGGCGGTGGGTTTCGGAATGGAATGTTTAACAGCACGATGCAGTGCCTCCAGCATATGTTCATCTGGTTTTGCAGGAATTGAGCGAATTGCAGCACCAGCGATAATAAATCCAAATTGATGAATGGGATAGGAAGGATTGGGAACAAGAATAGTATCGCCAGGACTGGTGATTGCAGAAGCCAGGTTTGCCAATCCTTCCTTTGATCCCAAAGTCACGATTGTTTCATGTTCAGGGTCAAGGGTGACATTAAAACGTCTTTGATAATAATTTGCAAGGGCTTTGCGTAGACCGGCAATTCCACGACTGACGGAATAACCGTGGACACGGGGAGCAGAGGTTGTTTCAATTAATTTTTGGATAACATGTTCAGGGGGACGGCTATCTGGATTTCCCATACCCAGATCTATAATATCTTCTCCACGTGCTCGTGCGGCCTTTTTAGCGGCATTTACTTCAGCAAATACATAAGGTGGCAGGCGACGAATACGATGGAATTCTTCTGTCATGACATAGGCTCGTTTGAATAGAATAAATTAAAATTAAAAAAGAAAATACTAATTGTCCATACGAATCCGAACACCGTGTCCAAATGCATAGGCCCGGATTACAATAGCGGATTCTGGTACATTATGGGCGATTAATAATTTTGCAACTGTTTTTGCACGTAGCAAGGCAAGTGAAACCGCCGCAGTTTGTGCATCGGGATCAAGAGAGGTTGTGTCACCATATCCGTGAACAAAAACGGTTCTGCCTTTTCTTTGCCAGGCAATATTATTTATTATATCTTCTTGTTTGGCATAAGGCGTGTCGGAATCAATCGGAAAACGTATAAGCGTTCCTGTTGGTTCCTTAAAGGATAAACCTGAAGGATGGGATGGAGGGGGAAGGTTGATGTCCGGTGGGACATCAAAATCAGGGAAGTGGGATGGAGGGGGAGGATTGACGGGAATAGAGGGAATTACAACATTTTGTTCATCAATTTTTGCCCTAAGTTCTGGCATAACCACGGGTTCGGTTTTATGGGATTCGACAGTCTCGACTGGTTTAACCGATTTTTCTTTTTGATTGATCGTGTTGTGAATATTCGAGTTCTGGTTTGGTTGAGGTGGCTCTCCTGCCGCATCAAAATTCGCAGAGGATGCGAGATTTTCCGCAGGTTGCATGTTGGTGTTCTGACCAGTTCGATTATTGACAGGTTTGGTTTGAACGGACGATTTTGCAGGTGGGTTATTCTGCTGTGCAGGTAATGGAGGAATATCAGGAATAATAATTGGGTTTTTTACATTTTGCCACTGTGTCTCATTTCTATCCTGTGAGAGAGAATCTGTGATTGCATTGCGTAAATCTTGGGAGGGCAGAGGAGGGGAGGCTGTTGGGGTCAACCCTACATAGGGATATTTCTGATCATTTCCCGGAACAGGCAGCCTGGGTTGAGATACAATGCCGCCTTCTATATCATGATATGCGTTTACGGGGGCTTTAATAAACACAGATTGGGAGCATCCCCCCAGACAGAAGAGATTAAAAAATAAGAAATATCGTAAAATTGGCTGCTGGATGGAAGACACTCTATCTATACCCTTCTATACCCTTAATTTATAAAATAAAAACATATTTGATGAATTTTATAGTGTTTATAGGTTTTTTCTTAATACGCTATTTTGTTTCCATAATATAGAGAAATAATCTTTTCCCCCTGATTTATAAGATAAATTGCAGATCATAATACGTTTTGTTGTGTAAAAATGATAATTTTACAGGCATATATAAAAAACTGATCAGTGAATAAAAAAAATTTTCATTTATCAATGTAGGGTGTATAAAAAATAGAGTAAATAAAATAAAAATTGTTTTTTTGAAAAGATAATTTGAAGGAAAATATTGGTGAAGCTTATGCAGCTTTCAGATGGTGGACAAAAACATTTCAGTGACAGTGATCCAGATGATGAAGAGAAAAAGGAGGATAAAAATTTTCCTGAGGCTGGTGCAAATAATGAATTGGAAAATAAACTTTTCAAAGAACGTACAATTCTAATTTTTGGTGAAGTGAATGACAAGCTTGCAAGGGAAATAAGCGGGCGTTTGTTGGCCCTGGCTTATGAGTCGTCTAAGCCGATCAATATTTATGTCAATTCGCCTGGCGGTCATGTGGAAAGTGGTGATACAATTCATGATATGATCCGTTTTGTGGACAGCCATGCACCGATTAACATGATTGGTACAGGATGGGTCGCATCGGCAGGGGCCCTGATTTATGCCGCAGGACGTAAAGAACGACGTTTCTGTTTAGCCAATACACGTTTCTTATTGCATCAGCCAATGGGTGGGGTCAGAGGACCGGCGACGGACATTGATATCGAGGCCAGGGAAATTATAAAAATGCGTGAACGTTTGAATGCAATTTTTGCAAAAGAGACTGGACATTCTTATGATAAAATTGCCAAAGATACCGATAGAAATTATTGGATGTCTGCCCAGGAAGCCATCAAATATGGGCTTGTTAACCGTATCATCCATAAATTATCAGAACTGAAATGATTTAAAAAATTAATGATTTTAAAAGTAAGGAGTCGATTTGGAAATGTCTGACTTGGAAGCAATTTATACGCAATTACCTGAAGATTTACATACCTTGCCTCAGCCAAAATCAGATAAAGAGCTCGAGGAGATGAATTATCGAGTGCGCCATTGGATGAGTAATATTCCAGGCTCGATTAAAATCGGTAGTAAAGAGCATAGGCAAATGGTATGTCAGATGTTCCGTGAGACTTTTAATCCTTACAGACCAACTTTTATGGACTGGCCAAAGCTTACCGATCAGGAAATTGATCGTTTAAAATCGTTGCCTATTTGGGATATCGCTGTGCAGACAGAGGGCAAGGCCCGTTTGAGGATGGCTGCCTATGTCAAAGAAATTGTGGATCCAGAATGGGCTGATGCCATTGCACGGAATGCGTGGGAGGAAAATCGTCATAAGGAAGTTCTTTCTGATTTGGTCAGGTTTTATGGTATCCCCCTTGCATCAGAGTCCCCTTATTCGGTCCCAAAAGATCCGGAATGGGCCTATTTGGTAACAGGATTTAGTGAATGTTGGGATAGTTTTTATGCCTTCGGTTTGTTTGCAATCGCAGAAAAGTCTGGATTTTTCACGAAAGAACTGATTGAAACCTTTGAGCCTGTTATGCAGGAAGAATGTCGCCATATCCTTCTATTTGCAAACTGGTTGGCTTGGCATCGTGCGAATTTGCCCTGGATAAAACGTATCTTGTTTGAACTAAAAGTTATCGCTGTTCATGCATTTTTGGTTTACGAACGGATCGGTTTGATTAAAACGATGGATGCAGAGGGAGAGGAGCATTTCCAAGATAATAATTTCACGATTAACGGAGTTGCTGAGCTGGGTAATGAAAAAACGACCCTTGCTGATTTTCTTCGTTTATGTCTTTCAGAAGATGATCGTCGTTTTTCTGGTTATGACCGTCGTTTATTACGTCCAGAAACAGCACCCTTTTTGACAAAAATGGCTCTTTGGCTTCTTCCTAAAAAGCTGCTTAATAAACAATTGGTTGGCTGAACGTTGGTCTGGGTTAATGCCTCATTATTTTAAGGAGGCATTAAAGTGTTATACAAAACTGCTTGGCGATACGACCCGATTTCAGGCTGTTGGGGACTTGACCCAAAAGTTTGAATTCATCGATATATTGGGCAACCTGCTCCCACAAGTTATCATTTATTATGGCCATATTTCTGTTTTCATTCAAAAACATTTTTAATATTTCTTCAGGCCTCATTTTCTGCCATTCATCAGTTAGGATTTGACTGGCTTCCTGAATATGCTGTGATTGCCATACGGAGGCATTTCGAATTGCTGTGGCAAGATATTTGAGTGCAAGTGGATTGGATTGTTGAAAATGATTTGAGATTCCCAAAACATAATTGATTCTTTGACTCCAGCTACCTGTCTGGCTCCCGGCAAGTTGGAACAATTTTTTATTGTTATGATGAAGAATTCGCCAGATAAAAGGGTCAGAGCCAATTAATGCCTGTATTTGACCTGATAAAAGAGCGGGAAGTAATTCATCTTTTTCCAGTTCAACCCATTTAACATTCAAATCCGGATTTATGCCTTTACGTCTTAGAAGAATAGAAAAGAATAGTTTTTCTTTTTCGGAATGAGGTTGAATTCCAATGGATAGATTTGCCAAATCCATCAATCTTTGGATTTTTTGTTTATGTGTAACCAATAACCGAAAATCCCCACCATTTAAACCAATCATTAATTTTCCACCTTCAGAGCGGGATTTAAGAAGTTGTGGCAGCCAGTCCAGAATGGATAAAATAGCCGCATCACACTGATTGGTCTTGAGTAGATCGAAAATCTGGGTTTTATTTTTAATATTGGCAATGGGATCAAGGCTTATTTTGTAATGTTTCAGAAAACCTTTTGTCTGGGCAATGGTGAGAAGCTGGTTTTCTTCATTCTTTAGGTATGCAATACGAATCATTTGTGGTGAGATATCCTGAGGCATTATCTCGGGATTATGTTTGTTGATGGAATGATATAATCCCATTCCTGTTAAAGAGCCTATTGCCCCTAGTCCAACCAGTAAATTACGGCGATTAAAAGATTTTTTTGTTTTATTTGAAAAAGGGGTCATAGAGCAAATTCTAGAAAATGAAAAAAATTGGATTTTATACAAAAAAACACTTTACCATTAATTTTAAATTAGGTATACAAAGTCTACCAAATGATCCCGAATAGCTCAGTTGGTAGAGCAAGCGACTGTTAATCGCTCGGTCGTAGGTTCGAGTCCTACTTCGGGAGCCATCTAATTTAAAAGATGTGCAAAAAACAAGTTGATAAATTATATCACCTAATAAATATCATTCCTGTAAAATTGGCTATTGTTCTTGATGTTGATAATTTGGAGTAGAGTCAATTGTCAAACCTGTTTAAAAGTTAGCCGATAATTAATAATGATATTATTATTAAATAGTATCATGGGTTTGGGTTATTGAATGCAGTGGGCATTAATTTGCATTTGATTCATTAGTGTTCCAACCTCAAGGCACATCACTTGATTCCATAATGATGCAGGAAATTGATCTAAGGTTTTGGCTTGTTCTTTCCAAGGTGTCCATAACACGGCAGAATGTGAGAAAGGAGCTCGGATGATAATGTTTCTTTTCCATATAGGATCAAAAATAGTTATTTCAGAGGGAACATCACTGTAAATTCGATCAACGGGACCAGTTAAATGGTGAAAGAATTTTTGTATGCCTGATTTCTGCTGACCCAATGCATTTTGTTCTGTATAGGTTAGATTTTCCAATCCATGAATATGGATATTACGGATATCACTGACATGGAAATAGTTATGTAAAGCCTGAGTTATGGCAATATCCTGGTTACTTTTGTTTTCAATATGAAGTTGTATGCTTAAAATCTCATTAAAACATATAATGAATTTCAATTCCGTTTCATGTGGCCATTCCGGGGTTAATGTTGGTGAGGTTTGTAGACTATTAATGATAATGATCCCTGATTTTGATGCATCAAGCTGATGATTTTTCCATTCAATGCAACGTGCAAAGCCATGCGATAATGCGGGATGAGTTAGGCTATGCATATTTTGGACTATTGAAGGATTGGCTTTAAGATGACCGAACCAGGGCCAGCATAACGGGATGCCACTTCTTATGGCTTTGCCATCCTGATAGGTAGCCTTTGAATTTCCCCATAAAATATCCGGCTTTTTAAGAGATCCATAACGTATGATCTGAGCTCTTTTAGGAATATAATCGAGAAATCTGTCTAAAAAATGTAAACGTAAGGCTTCATAGGGACCATATTGAATTTTTTCAATTTTCATTTTCTTCCATTGAAATAATATTGATGATTAAAATGACCTACTTGCTATAAAAAAACAAATAAGACAATTTAGGTTTATAGTCCTAATAAATCTATAAGCCAAAACATATAATGGTTGTTTTTTAATGATGCAGAATTTGGGTGGAATAAATGAACAAAAGAAGTGATTTGATTCCATGTTGTAAAAATCGTGTCGTTTCGTCCAGTTTTGATTATTCCTTGAATTTTGGAAAAATAGATTTTCGCAAACATCCTGAATATTATCGCATTGGCAAGGGAGAACAAGGAGTATTGCTGGTCGAGCCATACAAGTCAGAAATATTGCCTTATTGGCAATTTGCGACTGTTGAAAAGGCAAGGGAAAGCAGTGAAAGGATATATCAATTATTTTTGCAGTATTTGAAACAAGAAGATTTTGTTGGGGCTGATATGGCGCGTAAATTTCTGCAGATGGGTTATACGCGTGCCCGACGTTACGCTAATCATAAAGGTGGCAAAAAATATAATGGATTTGTTCCCAAAGATAAAAAGGGTTTGAGTGGATCTCATGGCCGTCAGGAGTTACCCAAAGGTTTTGAGGATCCGATTAAGGTAAAAGCGGCATCAGTTTTTAAACAGAAATGGAAACAGGCAAGAGAACATTCAAAATATAAAAGTTTGAAAGAGAATTTTGTAAAAAAAGTTTCAAAAACAGCGGTCAATAATTAAGGTATTATAAAAGTTTTTGCTCTTTTCCAAGAATATAACCATTTTGTTTTAAGTAGGTATGCCAATATTTTTCAATTTGGCATAATCATGGTAACTATTTGGTAAATTTTTTTACTGTGGTTAAATTCAGCTGCATGGCACAGCTCATGGAGGATAACATAATAAATGGCGGCGGGATTTGCCTTGATTAGATGTTGAGTTAAGGTAATGATCACATTATTTTTTTTGATTATAACTACCCCATTGATTTTTCAATTCGTAACAAAAGTGGTTTATTTTGCCAATCAATTCAACAAATTCTTGATTTTAAAAGAGAAAGACGTTCAGAAAAAAACCTTTAAAGCCTCAAATTTATACCAGTTTTGAAGCATGCTATAGATTCTTGACGGAAAATTCTCTCGAACTGTTATTGCAATATGATGATCAATTAACTGGATAGTTTGTGCCTGATTGGTTATTTTAAAAATTTTTAAAGGATAAAGGCGTCCTAAATAAAGATGTTTTTCATGATTGATATACTGGTAATGGGATTCTTGAAATATAGGATTGGTGTAAATCCAGTTCTTATGATAATCCAGAATTTCAAGAACACGCTGATGGGAAACAGATGGATGAGCCTTTATTTTGATAATTTTATCTGTAGTGATTTCAAGGGTAATTCTGTTCCTATTATGAGTTAAATGAAGCTGACAGTTAATTTTTGATTTTTATAAGAAAAATCAAAATGTTTGACAGGATAATCCAAAATAAAATAGATTTTGAAGGGGTCAATTATATCATAATACAAGATGGCTGGGGTGGGAGGATTCGAACCTCCGCATGGCGGAATCAAAATCCGCTGCCTTACCGCTTGGCTACACCCCAAGGTTTGTTAAAGCATCTTTTAAAGGAGTTATTAGGTTTCGTAAAGAGGAAAAATAAAAAAATTTTTAAAATTTATTGTTGGTTTCCATCTTTATCTGAATAATAGGAAGTATCCACTTGATTCTTCTTTTTTCCATTTTGATCTGTTACAGTTCTTTGAACACAATAACGAGCAAATTTTCCAGCTTTTTTAAAGCTTTTATCTAATGAAGCCATGGTTTGGGATAAATCTGAGCTTTCATCTTTTAACCAGATACGCATATTTAGCGCCCAAATGGCTGTCAGTCCCTTTATACAAGCAATTCCACGTAGGCCGCTTGTGTTGATTTCCGCTGCTTCAGCTAGCCATTTCATACTGTTTTGAATGGCTATCTGTAGAAGAAATGCTAATGGAGGGTTAAGGGGTAAGGAATGAATTGCAGAAATCAATCCTTGTCGATATTGTTGGAACGTATCAAACCGTTCCATAAAAAGATCGAATAAATATTCAGGAACGGGTTGATGCTGGTAGGATTGTTTCAATGCAGCCTGATCGGCGAGACGGTTCAGATAAAGTAAAAGGGAGGATTTGCAAGGGAATAATTTTCGTGCCATATCAAGCGAAACATTACAGCGTCGTGCCGCGTCACTTAATGACATGGCGTTCCATCCTTGTTCTGCCGCCAGATCCATGGAATTTTTTAAAATACGGTGGCGTATTTCTTCATCAGACATCATCAATCTCCTATATTGCTTTTGTTATTTTATGAAGATAAAGCCCTGGAACGATCTGCAGCTGCCTGCAGGGCCTTAGAAAGAATATGGGGCCATGCATCGGGTTGAATTAGAACATTAACAGCTTGTTCTGTTATCCCGTTAGGGGTCGCAACATTTTTTCTTAGTGTTTCCGCTTCTTCCTGGGAATGATTCAATAATGCGGCAGAGCCAATTACGGTTTGTCTGGCTAAAAGACGTGCTAGGTCTTCTGACAATCCTTTCTCTTGTCCTATCTTTTGCAACAATTCCGCTAATAGGAATATATAGGCGGGCCCACATCCAGCAATTGCTGTGGCGATGTCAATTTCCTGTTCTGTATCAAGCCATGCGGTTTTACCAATGGCATTAAACAATCGTTCTGCAATTTGTTTTTGATCCGATTGCGTTTGGGAGTTGGCAATCATGCTGGTCATACCTAATCCTAATTCCGAAGGGGTATTAGGCATAACTCTGATAATAGACTGATGATCTCCGAATTGTTGTTGTAACCAGGCAAGCGTTTTTCCGCCAAGAACGGAAATAACAGGTATATTTTTACACCATGGTTTTAAATGGGGGATAAGTTCGGCAGCTTGATCCGGTTTGACGGCAAGTACAACAGCTTCTGGTTGAAACGTTTTTGGAACATCCTGAATAGTATGTGCCAATTGATGTGGAGTAACTAGATCGAAATCATGTCGATTAACAATGAAAGAATGATTCAAGCCTTTTTTTATCCAGCCTTTTAACATGGCTTTTCCCATATGCCCACAGCCAATCATTAAAAGGGAGGGAAGTGATGACATAATGAATTCCTCGATCAATAGTGAATAAAATAGGATTGTTTTTTTGTATATGATTGTAAGAATTCTAACATAAAAATGTCCAAATAAAAATATTTGTACATTGTCAGAAAAACCATATGTATTTAACAAAAATTAGTATTAAATAATTAGTATAAATTTTAATATTTTATTTCATGAAAGAAAATTGTTCCATCATTTTTTTTAAGTTAAGTGCGTCCCAAGGCATGTGTTCTGCAAAAGTTATTCCGGCTATATCCGTTACGAGGGAAACATCCTGGATGATTTTGCTTAATTGGGGAATGGTCATTTCTCCTTTTACGTTATTAAAGGTTTGTGGTGAGATGGGATTATTTGAAAATTGCGAATAAAAAGATCGGGGATTAAGGACATCAACGTCCACATGTATTGCAAGATGCTCAAAATTGTTTTTTCTAATCCATGCCAAAATGGCTTGATTATCTAGGGTAAGATCAGGACTGGCAATGGTTTGCAATCCTAAATCATGTACAATTTTTTTTCATAGGCATTGTTATAATTATGAATGCCAATGATTAAAACCTGGTTGGCTTTAAAAGCTAATCTGACTTCATTTGCAAGATATGGATCACCTTTTCCCAATAAATTTCCCAAAATCATTGCATGTTCTCGATCAAAATGTTTGGGGGTGGAAATATCGGGATGGGAATCAATCCATAACAACCCTATTTTTCCGTTATAATGTTTATTGAGATAGGCAAAAGGCGCCTGGCTAACAATACAAGTACCGCCGAATGTAATAATCCGATCAGGTTCGTGTTCATCTATAATTTTTTGCGTTGCTTTTAATTGATGAATAATGACATCTTGCCAAACAACACCATTTTCCCTGGTTCTTTGTTGTTGATGATAAGGTTCAATGGGAACTTCAACAATCGGGGATGTATTATTTTGGGGAGCTAAGAAAGCTAACAGACGAGCTCCAGGGGGTAGATCTCGCCGGAGGGTTGACTGTCATAATCTCCACTTTGCCATTCTGGAATTAGAAGTCTTAGGGTTTTGCAACGGTCAGTTTTATAAATCATAATTATTTTTCTTGTCTGAAAATTCAATGGAATTAAATTATTGAGCAAAAAGGAATTATGGATCAACAAGATGAGGTAGAATTCAAGATATTTTTGTACCGTTAGGCACGGGGCGTTCCACGGTTGTAATAACGATTCCATCTTCTGTTTCAAAACCTGTTAGTAGGAATTGCGAACGAAAAGGACCAATTTGTTTTTCAGGAAAATTAATAATTCCTATAATTTGTTTATGAATCAAATCCTCGGGCTGGTAGAGTTTAACCAGTTGAGCGCTTGTTTTAAGCTTGCCATAGTGTCCAAAATCAACCCATATTTTATAGGCGGGTTTACGGGCTTCAGGAAATTTTTCTATTTTTATAATAGTTCCAGTTACCATTAAAATTTTTTCAAAATCTTTCCATTCTATTAAATCCATCAATAAAATTTCCCTGGATTGATCAATATAAAAGGGGTTTGAAATATCCCCCTGTTAAAATATTTACGATTAAATATTTGCTTTTTTTTCTAATTCTGCGATTTTTTCCTCAAGTTTTTTGACATGTTCTTCTAACTTTTCTTGAGCGGCACGGGTACGGCTGGCAATTTCTGTAACAATTTCAAATTCATCACGTCTGACCAGTTGAAGGGTTGACAAAACCTCATCAACCCGTCCCTTGACAATGGCAGCAATCTCTTCCTTAATACCACTGAAAACAGAAAATACACTGCCAGAAGCATGAGAGGCATCGTCAAATATTTTTTTTGGATTAGGCATGATTTTTCCTTATTATTATTTCAAAATTAGTAAATTAGTATAAGTTAATCTAATACGTTATCAAAGTTATAATATAGCATGTTTTTTTTAATTTATAATTTATGTGTATGAAAACAATATGATTATTATCACTGGTGCAACAGGGTTTATCGGTTCTTGTTTACAGGCCAGACTCTATGATTTGAAAGAGAAGACGGTTGTAATTGACTGGTTGGGGGATGAGGGAAAATGGCGCAATATTGCAAATCATGTGCCAACAGATTTAATTTTTCCTGAATATATTGATGATTTTCTGGTGCAGTATTGCAAAGTAATAAGGGCTGTCATTCATTTAGGTGCAATTAGTGAAACAACGGCCCGTGATGGGGATCTGGTTTGGAAAACCAATGTCAACTTGTCAAAAAAATTATGGCATTGGTGCGCTTTGAATCAGGTAAGATTTATTTATGCTTCATCTGCCGCAACCTATGGGGGAGCCAATCAGCTGGAGGAATTTACAGATGAACCCAACCATATTGCAGATTTAAAACCCTTGAATTTGTATGGGTGGTCCAAACAGGTTTTTGATCGATTTGTATTGGAACAGGTTAGGAATCATCAACCTGTCCCCCCGCAATGGGCCGGATTAAAATTTTTTAATGTATATGGACCAAATGAATATCACAAGGGCAAGATGATTTCAGTTGTAAAGGTCAAATTTGATGATATTCAGAAGGGAGGTGTTCCCCGTTTATTCAAGTCTGATCGCGATGGTTTGACAGACGGTGCCCAGGCCCGTGATTTTATCTGGGTTGGGGATGTTATTGAAATTATTTTATGGCTTTTAAACAATCCCGATGTAAATGGAATATATAATTGTGGTACCGGACAAGCTAGAACCTATCTTGATTTGGCATATGCCGTCTGTGATGCGGTTGGCTGTAAAAGAGAGGTTGAATTTATAGATATGCCCCAGAGTTTGCAGGGACAATATCAATATTTTACCCAAGCTGACATGACACGTTTGAAAGTTGCCGGATATCAACGGGCATTTACCTCATTGGAAGAAGGTATTTCAAAATATATTCAGGGTTATCTTTTACGGCCAGACCCTTATTTATAAGGTCATATTTTTTAATGAAAGACAGGTTTTATGTCATCTCCCTTGTATTATCCTAATTTTGATCCTGTTATGTTGCATATCGGCCCCTTATCGATACGTTGGTACGCTATGGCCTATATAGCAGCATTGCTTGCCGGTTGGTTTTTGGTAAGACGATTGGTTCAAAGGGAACCCGTGGTTGCAACTGTTACACAAGTTGATGATTTTTTAACTTGGGCGACGTTGGGCGTTATTTTTGGGGGACGTTTGGGATATGTTTGCTTTTATCAGCCAGCTTATTATTTAACGCATCCATTACAGATCATCCAGGTATGGCATGGAGGAATGTCCTTTCATGGTGGTGCTTTGGGGGTTATATTCGCCTTAATAATATTCACCCGTTATAACCGTTTAAGTTTTCTTGGTTTTTCTGATCGTGTCACAACCGTAGTGCCTATGGGACTAGGATTTGGAAGATTGGCAAATTTTATTAATGGGGAGCTAGTGGGTCGTGAAGCTCCGGACTGGCTACCCTGGCGTATGATTTATCCCGGTGTTGAAGGTGCAAGACATCCATCAGAATTATATGAATGTTTTTCAGAAGGTGTGTTGCTATTTTTTATCATGCTTTGCTTGATTCAATGTAAAGCCATTCGAGAGCGACCAGGATTTCTTTCCGGTGTGTTTCTTTTGGGGTATGCCATGGCACGAAGTGTTTGTGAGTTGTTTCGTGAGCCAGATGCTTTTTTGGGTTACTTTGCTTTTGGTTTGACGATGGGGCAAATTTTATGTATCCCAATGGCGATTGCCGGGATATATTTCATTTGGCAGTCTTATCAATTGCCGAAATTGCAAAATTTGACAGTTTCTGAAAAGTAAAGGCAGAAATGAAGAATTGTTCAGAAATGCGATTGGATCAATTTATGGAAAAGGCAAATGCCGCCTATTATGAAAAAAGGGATCCATTTTCTGATTTTATTACTGCACCTGAAATTTCACAGATTTTTGGTGAATTGATCGCGGTTTGGATCATTACGGTCATTCGGTCTATGCCCAAACCAGACAAATTGGCAATCGTGGAGGCCGGGCCGGGCCGGGGGACGCTCATGATGGATATTTTAAGAGTTTTATTCCGTTCGGCTCCTGATATCTGCCAATATTGTAAGGTTTTTCTGATTGAAACCTCGTCGCGTTTACGTCAAATTCAAGAAAATACATTGAAAAATTATGAAATTGAAATTCAATGGCTTGATTCTGTTTATGATATCCCGACTTTACCCCTGATTATGGTGGCGAATGAATTTCTTGACGCTTTACCTATTCGTCAGTTTATTTACAGGGGCGGAAAAAAATGGGATGAGAATTATGTTTCCCAAGGAAATATGTTTCATAAACCCATATCCCAATTGCCTTTTTCACCTGTATTCCAGCGTCCTATAAAGGTTGGTGACACTGTAGAGGTAAATGAAGCTGGACAGGATATTGTACAATATGTTTCAGCACATATCTGTCATTATGGGGGGGCGGCTTTATTTATTGATTATGGGTATTCTTCCCAGGTTTGGGGAGACAGTTTACAGGCAATTGCAAACCGAGAAAAAGTCTCTCCTTTTGTTCCGCCCGGAGAGGCTGATTTAACTGCTCATATAGATTTTCCTTCCTTGAAAGAAATTGCAGAAAAACAGAATGTGACTGTTTACGGGATACAAACACAAGGTGCTTTTTTAAAGCAGCTTGGCATACTGATACGGGAAAAAATCTTATTGGATCATGCACCGATAGAACAACGAAATGAAATTCGGTCTTCTGTACAACGTTTGATTGACCCTACAGAAATGGGTGATTTGTTTAAAGTTATGGCAATTTGTAACGCTGAGTTATGTGCTCCACCGGGTTTTTAGGAAAACAAACTATACTTCTTTATATTTCAAAAACAAGGCTAATTTAAAAGGGTTATAAATTTCATGAACTGTAAACCATTGGCCATTCAGCATTCCTTATTGTCGAATATTGTTCGGCATGGTTTTTTTACAAGAATAGGTGGGGTTTCTCAAGGAGAATATACTTCGTTAAATTGTGGTTTGAAATCAGGTGATAACCCTCATTTAATTATGGAGAACCGTAAAATTGTTGCTGAGTATATGAAGGTATCCCCGAATTATTTGTGGGGAGGGTTACAGATTCACAGCAATAAAGTTTTATGGATTACAAAATCGAATTGTATACCTGTTGAGGGGGATGGAGCCGTGACGACCGATCCTGATATTGCTATTAGTGTTGTTACAGCTGACTGTGCCCCTGTATTATTTAGTACAAAAACTGGTGATATTGTTGGGGCAGCCCATGCAGGCTGGCGGGGCGCAGCATGTGGAATTTTAGAAAATGTCGTGGATCAAATGGAGGCTTTGGGTGCGGATAGACAGGATATCATTGCTGTTGTAGGACCCTGTATTGCCGTGACACATTATGAAGTGCGGGAAGACATGCGTAATGAGGTTTTGAGACAGGATCCAGATGGAAGAGTTTTTTTTACCCCCGTTCGTGAAGGATATTATTTGTTTGATTTGGGTCGTTATTGTGTTGACCGGTTAAGACGTAAACATGTGGGTATTGCGGCTATAACAGGAAGGGATACATTTATGGATACCACTCATTTTTTTAGTAATCGTAGACGTGTCATGGAACGGAAAGCGGTGTTTGGACATCAAATTTCAACAATTGCCTGTCGTTAATATTCGTAAGGGAAATCATAAAGATGCAATTTAAAAGTTTAAAGTCTTTTAAGATTGGATTCAGTTTTTTAGGTGTTTTATCTTTAATAGGTTGCATCCAGGTTCCACATCCATTTGAAAAAAACAAAACCACATCATTGACGACACCTCCTCCGTCAAGGTTAATTGTTCCACCACCTTCTAATTCAATGTTAAATGATAAAAACGCCCAGGGATTTGCCGAGGAAATGGCAAAGGCAATGTTGGAACAGACGGTTCCCGCAGTTGCACGACCCGCTCAAAAGGGGGACTGGATTTTATTGACCAAGGTGAGATCAGAAGAAGATATGATTATTCCTTCTTTTACAATTATTGCCCCTAATGGAAAAGTCGAAGCGGTGAGAAAAGGAATGCCCGTTTCAAAAAAGGATTGGATAAGTGGACAGCGAAGCATTTTTCATGATGTTTCAGAACAATCTGCGCCAATAATCAATCAGGTATTAACAGGATTACAAGCTCGGCAGATGGCGGCTGATCCACATAGTTTAAAACATCGGGCAGCCAAAATTTATTTCAAGGGTGTTTTTGGGGCTCCTGGAGACGGAAATAAAATTATTGCTCAGCAATTTGCTATTTCGTTTGCAGACAAGGCAAATGCTATTCAATATAAACCTGACCAGGCAGATTATACTGTGGATTGTCATGTCAGTGTAACAGATGGTGCGCAGGGGACACGTGGTAATCCGGTACAACATGTTGAAATTATTTGGCGGGTGACCGATAATAAGGGAAAAGAGGCGGGTAAAGTTTCACAAATCAATGATGTTCCTGCGCATCGTCTTGATCACTATTGGGGTGATATTGGCTCTGCGGTTGGAGAAGAGGCTGCTGGTGGGGTTAAGCAGGTCATCACTAATTATTCTGGTCGTGATAATCAGCCTTTGCCTGCAAATAATGCAAAAGAGTCCGCTTCTTCTAATGCACCAGAATTGAAAAATATTCAGATGCAACATAAATAATATGTTTTTTATGGTATAGATCGTTTTAACTGGTTCTGTGTGTTGGAGTTCGTTGATGAAAATTATTGCAGGGAATAGTAACCGTCCATTGGCAGAGGCGATTGCGGCAGAGTTGAAAATGCCTTTATGTGATGCGTCCGTACAACGTTTTTCGGACAAGGAAGTTTTTGTGGAAATCTACGAAAATGTAAGGGGTGAAGATATCTTTGCTGTACAAAGCACGAGTTATCCAACTAATGATAATCTTATGGAATTATTGATTATGTTGGATGCCCTGCGTAGAGGGTCTGCACGACGAATTACAGCTGTTATGCCCTATTTTGGCTATGCCCGGCAAGATCGCAAATCGGGTCCAAGAACGCCCATAAGCGCGAAGCTTGTTGCCAATCTTTTGGTTGAAGCAGGAGCGAATCGTATTTTAACACTCGATTTGCATGCAGGACAGATTCAGGGTTTTTTTGATATTCCTGTAGATAATTTATATGCGGCACCTCTATTCACACGTGATATTAAACACAAACATGCTGGTAAATCGAATTTAATGGTTGTTTCTCCTGACGTTGGCGGAGTTGTAAGAGCGCGTCAATTGGCAAAAAGACTTGATGTTGATTTGGCAATTATTGATAAGAGACGTGAGCGTGCCGGTGTTTCCGAGGTTATGAATGTTATTGGTCGCGTTAAGGGACGTCACTGTCTATTGGTCGATGACATTATCGATAGTGGCGGTTCACTTTGTAATGCGGCACAAGCTTTGATGGATGCGGGGGCAACTGGAATTGACGCATATGTGACCCATGGGGTTTTATCCGGCAGTGCCGCACAACGTGTTGAAGATTCCGTTATTGGAGAGTTAGTCATCACCGACAGTATCAAAATGACAGATGCAGTGCGTTCCGTTCGTAAAATTCGTCAGATTAGTTTGAATAATTTGATTGGTCGGGCCATTCGTGCCGTAGCGGATGAAAGCTCCGTTTCTTCTTTATTTGATTAATTATTTGAAAGGTATATCATTATGTCTCCTTTACTGCATCGACCCTACTGGTATCTTCGTCATGGGCAAACAGATTGGAATGTATCAAATCTGTCTCAGGGTAGAACAGATATACCTTTGAATAATACCGGCATTAAACAGGCCATAACCGCAGGGAATGCGTTGGCTAGAAACTGGAACAATTTAGAGTTATCCATTACTCAGATTATAAGTTCACCTCTTGGAAGGGCAAGACGTACAGCAGATATTGTGAAATCAATCATTTATGACAAAGTTGGTGTCCAATTACCATTGGAATTGGATGATGGGCTCAAGGAGGTGTGTTTTGGTGAAGAGGAGCAAAAACCTATGGGACCATGGTATGACAAATGGATTTCAGGTGAATTTACGCCAAAAGGTGCCGAGCCTTTTCATGTTTTATGTAAAAGGATTAGCGACGCTGTAAACCGTTCTATACTGAAAGCTGGTGATGGTCATGTTTTGATTATTGCGCATGGAGGTGTTTTCCGTTCCTTGCGTTATATGATGGGATTAAAACCTAATGTAAGATTGGCCAATGCACAACCTTTATGTGCTTGTCCTCCCTTTCAGGGAGGTAAGTCCTGGTCTTTGGATCCTGTTTCTCTGGAAGCCTGATAGAGTTGGACTGGAAAGGGTGATACAATTTTTTCTTTCCTGGATAGGGTATTTATTGTGCAAATGATCGAAAGATGATTGCAACGGCTCGCCCGATTGACGCGGGAATTACACTTTGATGATCTTCATTTTCAAATTTTGTGCATGTTGTTGAAAGATCATCTATTTTTTTAAATGTTTCACAAGCTGCCAGAATACGAGAAACTTGCTGTTTTCTAAGAAGCTGTTGTTTTATTTTTGCGACTTGAGGAATTGATTGCCAATAATTAGGAAATTTCTGTTCATACTCTCCAACGGATAGGGATAGGGTTGGATGTAGTTTATGAACGTCAAGACTGGATTTAAAAGATTGGGTATGCTTGTCAATAATGCTTGGATCAAGCCATAAAGAAGGACTTGCGGCTATATAAATCTGATAGGAATCTGGATGATAGATAAGATTATATATTGTAAATAATCCACCAAAAGAGTGACCGAAGATGGCTTGTTTATGGTGATTAATTTTAAGATGTTTATCCAGTAGGGGTTTCAGATCATCTTGGATGAAATGATAAAAATAATCAGCCCCTCCAGTTTTGTATAAAATGGGGTTCAAGGTATTTTGCGGTGGTGTTAAATCATAAGTTCGCAATTTAAGAATATTTTGATCTGGAGGATAGCCAATTCCAACAAGAACAGCATGATTTTTATGGATGTTATCCGGACGCTTTTCATAGGATCTTATTGTTTCCCGAACCGTGTCAAAAATACTGTTGGCATCTGTGATATAAATGATTGGATAACCATCTTCTGGGGGTGGTTCTTTTGGAATAGAGGCAAAAATCTTATAAATTTGTGATGTCTTTTTATTTTGCAGGTTAAAAGTAATAGTATCGTTGATTGTTAAGGGTTCGGTGGAAAGGCCAGCAAGGGTAGAATTACTGTTAATTGCCTTTACCGGACTGAATAACAGGAAATTCAGACAGACTAGTGTCAGATAGAACCAGAGGCGTATCATAAGATTATATCCATTATATTATTTGATAATGAAAAGAGCATATTACCATTGTGCTCTTACCTGTCCCATTATAACGCGACGTGTTCCATAAAAACAGTTAACTTTTGATGCGCAAGCAACAACATATTTTTTATCAGCAATATTGGTTATATTCAGCTGTAATAAGGTGCTGTTAATTGTGGGAAAGCTGTTTTTAAGGTCATAATGTACCTGCATATCACCAATGACAAAGCTTGGGACCTTAAAACTGTTGGCATTATCCCCGAATGTATAACCATTGTAACGAATGCCACCGCCAATTCCAACACCCTTGAACATCCCCTGTTGCAGATCATATGTTATCCATCCAGAAACCAGATTGGCAGGAGCTCCCAAGGGGCGGTTACCGATATTGTTTTTATTTGTGTCAGCACGGATCTGGATATCATTGTAGGCATAGCTGGCGATAAGATTCAGTCCCGGCAATAATATTGCACGAGCTTCCAATTCAAAGCCGCGGGATCGTGTTCTGCCTGTCTGAATATTGTAGGTTGTATGTTCCGGATCGGTTGTGGTTACATTCTCTTGTGAAATGGTATAGGCAGAACCTGTCACCATGATATTGTTATTAGGCTGGTATTTGATCCCGACTTCATATTGATCTCCCTTAGTAGGTTTAAAAGCCTTACCTGCAAAGGTTGTCCCGGGTGTAGGCATGAAAGAGGTGGAATAGGAGAAATAGGGTGAAATTCCATTTTGAAAATTGTAAACGATACCGCCGCGATAGGTTACAGCTCGATCAAAATTAGAGGCTGATTTTCCGCCATATTTGAAATTGGTCGAGGTGCCGACCCAGTCATATCGCCCACCCATAATAAACGACCAGTTTTTGTAATTTGCTTGATCTTGAATGTAAACACCCAACTGGTTCTGGGATTGTGTTCCGTATGAAGTGATTAGGGGTGTAAAACGTGCGCCATAAACAGGATTGAACAAATCAAGGCTTGAAATGGCCGTATTGCCCAAGGCACGTTTGGAATCTGCAAGCAGATAATCAATTCCTGTAATCAGTATATGTTTTACATTCCCTGTATCAACATGAAACTGAAGGTTACTGTCGATATTATAACTGTTCAAATGTTCATTTGATATTGTCGCCATTCTTGATACAGTTGCCTGATCACTGGCAAGTCCCTTGATAGAAATGGATCGGAAATCTGAATCAAGATGCAGGTATCTGAATTTCTGATTGAATTGAATAAAATCCGTAAAATCATGGGTTAGATTGTATTCAAACATATATTGAGAACGATGATACTGATCAAAATCAGGTTCACTGGTGTTAAGATGTGTTGAAATCTTTCCATGTCGATTTGGCAGAACTGTACCTGACGCGGGAAGTGCGATACCATAAAGGCTATTTGGATCATACTGATATAAGAAACGCATGGATACAGAAGTATCATCAGTGGCTTGCCAACTGATCTGGGGCATAATGGCGATATGGCGTTCCTTGGCAAAATCAACCTGTGTATCTCCATACCGTCCCACAGCTGTTACCCTATAGGAAAGTGTCTTGTCTTTGTTTAAAGAACCGCCAGCATCACCCATAATGTCTCCATAATTAAAGGAGGCACCACTTGCCCTCATTTCATAAGAGTCTACGGGACGTGCTTGTTTCATGGTCATATTTACAAAACCGCCTGGGCTGGCCTGTCCATAAAGTACGGAGGCGGGTCCGCGCAGAACTTCAACGCTTTGCATTAAATATTCATCAAAGGAAGGAACGGCATATGACATGCCACGTAAAAGACGAAGACCATCAAGGAACTGGACATAATTGGCATTTCCCCCAAATCCTCCAAACCCTCTTAAATAGATACTATCAAACCGTCCGCCTGGCCGACTTCCTGCAGAAATACCCGCACTATATGCAAGTGCATCTGAAACGGTCCTGGCATTTTGGTCATCCATCTGTTTGCGGGTGATGACGGTAATGGATTGGGGAACTTTTCTTAATGGACTGTTTGTCTTGGTAGCAACATCAGAATTGGTTTCAACGAATGGATTGTAATTGCGTTTGCCAACGACGGTTATTTTTTCATTATCCTTGTTTTCTTGATCTTCCTTGGAATAGGCTATTGGGTCTGCAAAAATTGTTGTAGAAACGATTAATAAAGAGAATGTTACGGTAAAATGATTAAATCGCATAGATCAGATTTTCTTGCATAATTTGAGAATGATTGTAATTATTATTTTCAACAAGAAAGAAAATCAATTTGTATTTTACTTAAAATCTTCAATTAATTTAGAAAGATATTTGCACTTTTCAAGTTTATTAGGTAAAGAGGATAGTGCATCAACACCCCTGGAGGTTGATGTTTCAGTTTTGCCTTATTTACTAGGAGTTATAACGTGGCAAGAAATTTTGTTGAATTAAAAGTATCGATGCGTGCGAAGGCTGGTAAGGGGGCAGCGCGCGCAACCCGTCGTGAGGGACTGGTTCCTGCTGTTGTATATGGTGGCAAATCAGAACCAGCCATGATTGCCCTTGATCCGCGTCTTGTTATGCGTGAATTGGGAAAATCAGGATGGCGCTCTCAACTGTATCAATTGATGGTTGATGATAAGAGAACAGTTGCCTTGATGCGTGCCGTGCAATTACATCCCGTAACCGATCGACCATTACATGTGGATTTCCAACGTATGGTTGCTGGTCAGCATATTCGCGTTGAAATACCGGTCACTTTTGAAGGTGAAGAAATCGCCCCTGGTGTAAAACGTGGTGGTGTTGTAAATATCGTTCAACATTCTGTTGAAGTAAACTGTGACGTTGAACATATTCCAGAAGCCTTTATTGCTGATCTTTCCAAATTGGATATTCACGATAATATTCGTTGGTCTGATTTAAAAGGTGCGGATAAAGTTACGCATACAAATCAGCATGAAGAAGATTTTGTAATTGCAACTATTGCGCCGCCAACCGTTGCAGTTGAAACAAGTGAAGAAACTTCGGAAGAAACATCTGAAGAAAAAACGGCCGAAGTTTCTACTGAAGAATAATTTAATGAAAGAATAGATCATGTTACTGTGGGCTGGGCTTGGAAATCCCGAGCCTGGGATGCAGGCAAATCGTCATAATATCGGTTTTATGGCGATAGATCGAATTGCTGAACGTCATGGATTTTCTCCATGGCGTAAGCGGTTTAAGGGCGAAATTGCCGAAGGTGTTATAAAGGGTGAAAAAATCCTTTTACTAAAACCTATGACCTATATGAATCTTTCTGGTGAAAGTATTCAGCCTTGTATCGCTTTTTATAAAATTCCACTTGATAACCTTTTTGTATTTCATGATGAAATGGATTTGGTCCCTGCCAAGATACGGATTAAAAAAGGGGGAGGGGCGGCTGGTCATAATGGTTTGCGTTCTACGGATAAAATGCTTGGCAGTCAGGACTATTGGCGTGTGCGTTTGGGGATAGGGCATCCAGAAGACAGATCTCAAGTTGTACGTTATGTCTTGGGAGATTTTTCAAAACAGGATAGGGAATGGCTTGATCCATTTATTGATGCAGTTGCGGAAAAGGCATCATTGTTAACTGAACGAAAAATGGACGCTTATCTATCCAAAGTGGCTTTATTGTTAAAAGGATAAAAAAAGATATGGGGTTTAATTGCGGTATTGTTGGATTGCCTAATGTTGGAAAATCAACATTATTTAATGCGTTAACGGCAACGGTTGCCGCTCAATCGGCGAATTATCCATTTTGCACCATTGAACCTAATGTTGGACGGGTTGCTGTCCCCGACCCGCGTTTGACTATTTTATCAGAAATTACGCATTCTCAAAAAATTATTCCCACAAGCTTGGAATTTGTTGATATTGCAGGTCTGGTTAAGGGAGCTTCACGTGGAGAAGGGCTCGGAAACCAGTTTTTGGCGAATATCCGAGAGGTTGATGCAATTATCCATGTTCTGCGTTGTTTTGAAAACGATGATATCACGCATGTTGAAGGGTCTGTGAATCCTATTCGGGATGCTGAAATTATCGAGACAGAGTTGATGATTGCAGATTTGGAAAGTTTAGAAAAAAGAACGGTTGCTTTACAGAAAAAAGCCAGAGGAAATGATAAAGAGGCTCAGGCCACTCTTGAATTAATTGAACCTTTGATCAAGGCCCTGCAGGATGGTAAGCCGGTTAGGAATGTCATTCCTGTTGGCGAGGAGAAGGCCATTGCCCGATTACAGCTTCTAACGAGCAAACCTGTTTTATATGTGTGTAATGTTAACGAAGAAGCCGCCGCAACTGGAAACGGGTATTCTCGGCAGGTTATTGAAATGGCAAGAAAACAGGGGGCTGAAGTCGTTATTGTTTCTGCTGATATCGAGGCAGAGGTCAGTCAGTTGGGTAAAGAGGATCAGACAGAATTTTTATTGGGTCTGGGCTTGGAAAATAGTGGTCTCGATCGTGTTATTGCTGCAGGATACAGATTGTTAAATCTGATTACCTATTTTACATGTGGTCCAAAAGAAACCCGTGCTTGGACAATTTCAGAAGGAACCAAGGCCCCGCAAGCGGCGGCAGTTATTCACAATGACTTTGAACGGGGATTTATTGCCTGTGAAACGATCGCTTATGATGATTATGTTAAATATAAGGGGGAAGCTGGAGCAAAAGAGGCCGGTAAAGTTCGAATTGAAGGAAAAGACTATATCGTTCATGATGGAGATATTTTATTGTTCAGATTTAATGTATAATCTGCAATAATTTATTTGTTTAAAATTATTAAGGAGTAGGTGGAGTGAATCGTAATTCTACCTTATCTCAATCGAACTCGATCCAACAATTGGCTAGAAAGGTTAAAAAAGCTTCTTATTCATTGGCTCACAGCTCACTTCAACAGCGTAACAAAGCTTTGCTTTGTGCAGCAGAAGCGCTGCGTGCTTCAATGAATGCCATCCTGTCTGTTAATTCCGAGGAAGTGGAGAAAACAGAAGTTGGTGAAGCCTTTAAGGATCGTATGACATTGAATGAAAACCGGTTGGAGGCAATGGCGCATGGCTTGGAGGCGATTGCGATGTTACCTGATCCTTTAGGAAAAGAACAGGCTTGCTGGACAAGACCAAATGGACTGGAAATTAGACGAGTTACTGTCCCTCTGGGTGTTATTGGCATGATTTATGAAAGCCGTCCGAATGTTGGTGCTGATGCGGCAGGTATTTGTATCAAATCTGGTAATGGTGTTATATTACGAGGTGGTTCCGAATGCTATCAAACGGCAATTCTAATCCATCAGGCCATGCAAAAGGGTGTTCAGGAAGCCGGCCTTGATCCTGATATAATAGCCATGGCACCGGATAATAATCGTCAACATGTGAAAGACATGTTGCAGGCCGTTGGATTAATTGATGTTTTAATCCCTCGTGGGGGACGATCCCTTGTTGAATTCATTCAGAAAGAAGCCCGTATACCTGTTTTGGCTCATGCAGCTGGATTATGTCACACCTATATACATGGATTAGCGGATTTCGAGAAATCACGTGCTGTTTTAATAAATGCAAAAATGCGTCGAACAGGGATTTGTGGTGCCACTGAAACTTTATTGATTGATCAAGCGGTAGCCAGACAATATTTACCCAAATTAGCCGATGATTTAATTGAGTTGGGATGCCGTCTGGTCGGAGACACTATGGCAGTGAAAATTGATTCCCGTATCGGTGTGGCAAAGGAAAATGATTTTGCCACAGAATGGCTGGATTCGGTGTTATCAGTTAAGGTAGTTAAAAATATTTATCAGGCAATTCAGCATATATTAAAATATGGTAGTGGACATACCGAGGCTATTTTAACCGAGGATAAAGAGGTTGCCCGTTATTTTATGGATCATGTTGAGAGTGCTGTTGTTATGTGGAATGCCTCCACACAATTTTGTGATGGAGGTGAATTTGGGTTTGGAGCCGAAATTGGCATTGCTACAGGTCGTTTACATGCACGAGGACCTGTTGGAGTTGAACAATTAACAAGTTATCGTTATGACGTTATTGGAAATGGACAGGTGAGACCTGTATGATATCAATACCGACATGGGGTGATCAGAGAAATATAAAGGTTGGATTATTAGGCGGATCCTTTAATCCTGTTCATAGTGGTCATTTACAACTGGCTCGTCGGGCTTTTACCATTTTACAATTGGATCAGGTATGGTTGATGGTATCTCCGGGAAATCCTTTGAAAACCGGAAAAGAAATGGCTTCTTTTTCGGAACGTTTTCAAGGGGTACAAAAATGCGTTGATGGTCGGCATATCATTGCGACAGATATAGAAAGTCGGTTACATACACGGTATAGTTACGATACGTTGAAAAAATTATATCAGCGCTTCCCAAATTGTAAATTTGTTTGGCTGATGGGCGCTGATGGATTGTCACAAATGGCATTCTGGTCAAGATGGCAAAAGATTTTACGGCTCGTGCCTATAGCAATTTTTCCACGCCCTCCTTATATTTATAAGGCTTTAAACGGAAAGGCTGCACAATGGGCCCGTTCATATCGATTGTCCTCACAGAAAGCTTCGGTTTTGGCAAGTTATAAGCCGCCAGCTTGGGTATTTGTTCCATCTCCAGAAAACAAAATTTCAGCCACAGTTTTAAGGGCTCAAGGAAGATCAGGTTTATAACGGTTACATGTAAATATTAAACAATAGAAATAGGGTTATTAATGAATCAAAATAATTTATCGGAAACATTACAACAAAACAGACAACAACATGATATCAATGACAAAACGATTATAGATATTGAAAAATTGCAGAAATGCGTCAATTTGATTATTGAATCTTTGGAAGGAGATAAGGCGGAGAATATTGTTGTCATTGATTTGGTGGGAAAAGCTTCATTTGCAGATCGTATGGTTATTGCAACAGGTATGGTGGATCGCCAGATCATGGCAATGGCTGAACATCTTGACAAGATTTTGTATGAACAGGGAATCAGAAAGATCGCAATAGAAAAAAGCAGTGATTGGGTTTTATTAGATACAGGAGATATTATAGTTCATTTGTTTCGAGCAGAGGCAAGAGAATATTATAATATTGAACGTATTTGGGGGGTTGAAATTCCTAAATTTTCTGAACCTGATCAAGTCTAATTTTTCTATGTTTTCAATTATTGCCATTGGCAAAATGCGGGATAGGGCAGAACTGGATTTATTCAATCGTTATGCCAAACGTATTCGTCCCAGTTTGGATCTAATCGAAATTAATGAAAGCAAAGGTCAGCCTATTGAGACCAAGATAAAGGACGCTCAAAATCTTTTGAAGGCAGTTCCAGAAAAATCTTTGATCATTAGTTTGGATGAGGGTGGAAAAAGTTATAACAGTTTTGATTTTGCAATGCATATGCAAAAGTGTTTGGAATTATCTAAATCAATTTCATTTTTAATTGGCGGGGCAGAGGGATTGCACGCTTCTGCAATCAAGACCTCTCACTCTGTTATTTCCTTGGGAAAGTTAACCTGGCCTCATATGATCGCCAGAATCTTGTTAACTGAACAAATCTACAGGGCTCAAATGATCTTGTCGGGACACCCCTATCACCGACAGGGTCGTCCGTAGACTATTTTAAAGAGCGGTTAGGGGCGTCAGATCCAAAGAGATCACTGTCAGAAATGTTTGGCGCCAATGCAACTTCAGTTGTCGTTTTTGCTGTAGCGGCGTCAGCTGTCCACGTCCGTATATTTCCTTTTGTATTTTCACGAATAATAGGGTGGGTTGTTTCCTGAGTGGATGGATATATAAATCCATGAGTAGGATAGATACTTCCAAAGGCATTTTTATTGCCATTTAAAGCCACACGAACGGCTGACCAGTCATTGTTTGCGGATACGTCTATGACAGGTGTATTATGACTGATGCCTCTTTGCGCCCAATGAGATTGGTCGATTATGATTGTTCGCGAATCAACCACTTGTTTTACGACGGCAACATGTCCCAGGGGCATTCTTCTGGTTGGACGAAAACTCAAAACACTATTTGCTTCCGGAGTGTTTCCACGTTTATAGACGCCTTCCGCATTATTCCACCAGTCCCTTGCATTTCCCTTCAGCTGAATGTCAGAAGCGGACCGGGCAAAAGCGACACACTGGATGACATGACCATAAGATTTGTGTTTGAATTTATAGGTTCGGGTTCTGAAATGTGAATTTCTTGTATGATGAGTGGCAGAAACCTTGTGAACATTCGCTTTTTTATGGATTCTTTTATGTGTATGATGAACAGGGGAACGTGCCTCGACATTTGTTGACACAGTGTAAAAAGATACAAGGGAAAAAAGTAGAATTTTAATTCTTCTGGGAATAACTGGTTGAATCTTTTCCATTGGAATCCTGGTAGGTTAGGGCTTGGATTTTACGACGAACAAAATTTACTTATACTGATCTGTATATCAAGGGCAATATTAATTTGGGAGTTTTTTATTTTTTTAGAAAAATTTCTCCAAATGTGTTCTGTTATGGTGCAAAATAGCAACGATCGTATGGTTAAGGTTATTATTTGAATATTTATTTATATTTGTATAAAGAATGAATATTGTTGAAGTAACAAGCTATAAATATTGAGGGTGAACACGCTTTGTTTTTAGAAATGTCTAGTTTGAAAATAGAAATTATTCCGGTTACACCCATCTATCAAAATTGTACACTAGTTTGGAACAAGGATAATAATATTGGAGTTGCAATAGATCCGGGTGCATATGTTGATACGATTCTTTCTGCAATTCAAACCAATCATATAGATATACAGGCTATTTTGTTAACGCATGGTCATTTTGATCATGTTGGTGGGGCTATGTTGTTACAGGAAAAACTTGGGCAAATATATAATAGGGCGGTTCCTCTTCTTGGTCCATCAAAAGAGGATTTGTTCTTGTTAAGTAAAGTTGTTGAAAACTGTAACCATTTCGGTTTTCCCACTTCAGAGATTCGAGATGTTAAACCATCGCGTTTTTTAAAGGATAAAGAGCGTTTGACATTTGATGGAATAAATTTTGAAGTTATTCATATTCCTGGTCATACGCCAGGTCATATAGTTTATTTTGAACCCTCTGCACGTTTGTTAATTACCGGAGATACTCTTTTCAAGGGCACGATAGGACGTTCTGATTGGGAATATGGTAATGGAGCTCTGCTGATCAAAAGCATCAAAGAGCGTTTATTAACATTGGGAGATGATATTTACTTTATACCCGGGCATGGAATGGGTAGCACCATTGGTGTTGAAAAAAAGACTAATCCATTATTAACTTAAAAATTCAGGATGTCTAAAATGAAAAAAATTTTTTTCCGCTATAGTTCAGTATTAGTAGGAATTGTAGGATTATTTACAGGAATGAGCCGGGAGGTTGTTGCAGAAAATCCCGATCATGTAATAAATAAAGCGCAGGCTGAATTGGCAAAAGAACCTCTGACAATTTCCTCTAAAGATGGAAGAAAGCATAGTTTTATAATAGAAGTTGCGAAAACCCCTAAAGAGCAAGAGGTAGGGGAGATGTTTAGAACTTCAATTCCTGAAAATGGCGGAATGTTGTTTATGTGGCCAGCCCCGCAACGTAGCATGATGTGGATGAAAAATACACTTGTTTCCCTGGATATGGTTTTTATTGGTGCGGATCATCATATTCAAGCAATTGCTGAAAATACTGTGCCATATAGTTTGGCTCCTGTCAGTAGCCAGGGTCCGGTCATCGCCACCTTGGAGTTGAAAGGTGGGATAACAGAAAAATTGGGGATCAAGGTAGGGGATGTGGTTGATAGTGCAATTTTTGATAATTCCATATCAAATGAAAAAAAATCTGTACAAAATCAATAATAACAGTTTAGAAAATAAAAAAATCTGCTGGAAAAAAATACCAGCAGATTATAAAACAAATTATGTAAAACAAAATTTCAGACAAAAGCTACTTGGCGTGTAACTTGGATGAATAGGGTTTATGTGCCTCCAGGAACCATAGTTGTTGATCCATTGCACGGGACACCTCGGTAAACAAGTCAGAAGTATCCGCATCACCAGCCTCATCAGCTTCATCAATAGCTTTGCGAAGGGCATTGGCATAGATTGCAAATCGTTCAGAAAGTGCGGTCAGATGGTCATCGACACTGATGATATCTGTTGGATATTCAGCAATGCTTGAATTCTTGGCGATTTCCTGAGTTGTTCCCAAGGCTGTTCCACCGATGGCGGCAATTCTTTCAGCCATTTTATCATTCAGCTCGTTTTGTTCATTGCGGAAATCATCCATCATTTTGTGAACACCTATAAAATTGTGCCCTTTCATATTCCAGTGGGCCTGTTTGGTAATAAGCGCGATATCAAGACCATCCGCAAGACGGGCATTTAATAGTTGGATAACAACGGTTTTAGTATTGGAATGCAAATTATTACGAGTAGGATGTAGCGGGTATTTTGTTTTGGTCATTAGACTATCTCCTAAAATAATTATTTGTAAGAATTATAAAATATTTTAAGTAATGATACAATAATAGTTTATTTTTAATTATGAGTTATCGATTATATTTAATAATTAATTAATATTTATTTATGGTAAAGTTAAGTGTTTAGAAAATAATTAAGCAGGGCTTCAGACTTGAAGATCTGGGAAAATTCTGATTATAATCCGTTTTTTATAATTTTAAGTGACAAGAGCTCAAAAGTGATTTTTTTGATTACGGGTGCGGCAGGATTTATCGGTTTTCATATTTCAAAAAAATTGTTAGAACGTGGTGAAACGGTTATTGGTTTGGATAATCTTAATGATTACTATTCCATCGGTTTAAAAAATGCTCGATGTGACAGATTAAAAGAATATAAAAATTTTATTTTCCATCAAGTTGATATTTCTGATCAAGAGGCGATAACCTCATTATTCGACAAATATAGAGATATTAATTATATAGTTCATTTAGCTGCACAAGCGGGGGTAAGATATTCCCTGAAAAATCCTTTTGCCTATATCCAGACCAATGTTACAGGACAGTTGGTTATATTAGAGGAAGCACGTAGATTGGAAAAACTGGAGCGCATTTTTTACGCTTCATCTTCTTCCGTCTATGGGTTGAATAAAAAGATTCCTTTCAGTGAAAAAGATCGCGTCGATAAACCGGGTTCGGTTTACGCGGCTTCCAAAAGGTCTGCCGAATTATTGTCCTATAGTTACAGCCATGTTTATGGCCTGAAACAAACGGGATTACGGTTTTTTACAGTATATGGTCCATGGGGTAGACCTGATATGGCATACTATATATTTGCAAGGGCAATTGAACATCAACAGCCAATCACATTATATACAGGGGATAATCTTTCACGTGATTTTACCTATATTGATGATGTAGTGGGTGCATTAACAAGTTTATTTGATTGTTCCACCCTGGAGGATTATGACGTATATAATATCGGGAATAATTGTCAGGAACGGGTTGAAAAACTTATTGTATATTTGGAAAATTATCTCGGTAAGAAAGCATTGATCAATTATGTAACTCGTCCTAATACGGATATTGAGGCGACACTTTCAGATATTAGCAAAATCAAACAAAAAACGGGCTGGTTACCCAAAACAAACCTAAAAAACGGTGTCGAATATTTTGTCAGATGGTTCAAGGAGTGTATTTAATATCGATTAAGATTTGGACTGATTACTGTCCAAATCTTAAACTCTAAATAAATCAGGCTATATGTAATTGTTGTTGATACTCTGATTTTTCATTAATATAATAATCATGGGATAGTACTTGGATTATCAATATGCCGGGTTTGTCAGCTTTGCCATTGTCAATATTTATTACAGCATTACCATTAGTCCAGCGAGCATTGGCATTTTCCCGTGTATGCCAGCCATCCAAGGTATGAGAGGAGAGGTGCTCTGTTAGGGAGAATGCTTGGTTTTTACGCAAAAGCGTCACATTTCCAATTAAAACACCGAGTATGCGACGGTCATCAATGTAGGGACCGATAACTCGGTTTGGGCAGCTCGCACGAGAAACTAAACGTACATATACGGTGTCTGGTGGAATCTTAAAAGCAACATATCCTTCTTTTTGATATAGTTTGGTCAAAGTTATTCCAGTATTGGTTACCAGGCGCAATGCACTGTCATTGGTGATGCTTTTTTCAGGCAGTTCAATTTTATAACCTAAATCTTTAGCCCTATCCATTAAGTGACTGAAAATAGGCTCAACCAATTCTTTTGTTGTTCCCAAGGGAGCTGCTGAATCAATATTCCAGCTTTTTCCCCGATTGATAATGCTGACCACTTTTTGGTCGTGATTGAATACGGAGCGATGTCCTGTATCCAGATAGCTTTCAGTCAGAGCGCCATCAGCTTTGATGATTGCGTGTTCTTCAGTTTCAATGTGATAATAGGTATATTCTTTAATGGAATGATCATAAAAGATGGTGGATCCATTAACCAGCATGCGAACCGGAATGAAATGATTCCTAAAGAACATGCAATGTTCGGCTGTAATCAACATATCCTTAAAAGGAACACCATCAGCGATTGCATTTTTGATAATACGTACAGGATATCCGGCATTCTCGTCATTAAGGGTTGTTTTGACTTTGATTGTACGATGACCTACCCAAATAACAGGAGACGGTTTTTCTTTACCGTCAAGATAGGTGATTATCTGGTCCCCCTCTTTAATATGTTCAACGGCTATTAAACCCTTGGGGCTGGCTATCATCGTGCCTTCCAGGAAACAAGGATCGGAATTGTCCTGGTTGTTGATTATACCACCGTTTACCAATACCTGGTATGTTCCGGCATTCTTGTCAACACCAACATAAGATCCATCAAAAACACCCCCTTGTGTTAAATCGACAACTCGGTTCTGACCGTTCGAATCTGATGCGCAAAAAGGAGCGGTGGCAGATTGATAGAAAAAATCATGCTTAGTAACAGAGCCTTTTGCGCCATTGTAATTTATGGAATAAAAGGTGTTATTTTCTGTTACTGCGCCAACGTGATTATTAATGGTGCTGTTTGATAATATGGAATCCTTAAGAGTCCCATAATTATTAATAGTGGAATCAGCTGATCTTGTATTTATTGTTACCCTGAGATGTTCAACAACAGCTCCTTTATTGATGGTCAAGGAATTAATGTCCACAAGATTGATAGGGCCTTCAACGATAATTTTCGTGATATTATTTGTATAAACTGTTCTACCAGTTTCCGGATCTAGGCTTGCAACCCAGTCTCCACCGATAAAAACAGGATTTTCATTCGATCTTACCAATGTTTGGTTTATATTATTTATATAATTATTTTTTACATCTATGTTACCAAATTCTGTACCGCCATTTAATGTGAAATTACCAACTGTTGGTTCACCTTTGATAATAGGATTTATTATTTTGGCATTATTCAGTAAATTGAAGCCACTGACAATGCCATTGTCAGGTGTAAAATGATAGGCGCCATTAGCAGAGATAAGATGTGAATCATAAATCTGCCCGTTATTATATCCACCAAAAGTATCATTTTTTGAAATGCCTTGGATACCCTTGCATATGTCTGCCATATTTATTGATGTATACGTGTTGTTTTGAGATAAACCACCATCTTCAATATTTAACCAGGCGTTATAAACATTTGAATTTTGAAGTATTCCACCATTTTGAATGTCAACGGTTGGCCATTGTCCATCACTGGTAATTACTATCAAATCAGTGGCAACCGCACCATTCTCTACAATTAATTTACCTCCAGATATATTGATGGGTCCTTCATAAATACCATCAGGTGCGCCAAAACAAGTATCAGCACCGGTGACTTTGTACATTGTTTTGCCGGTTGCCTGGTCATAATAAGCATGAATTGTCGCATTGACGAAGGTGGTATTCTGGTTATGAATGGTTACCATTCTACGAGTAATATGATAATTTCTATCTTGTATAATTTCTTCCTCTATTTTTGAGGATTTATTATTGTCTGCCATTATATATTAATTCTTTCTAAAATGTTTCGAAACAATTTCCGCAATATCGTTGCATTTATTTAATATTTATAATTCTTTATAAGTAATATTTACGTATTTATAACATTTTGTAAACAGAATAATAATTATTAAAGGCATATATATTTAAAAAAACATGGTTACTTTATAAAAGGCTTGGCATTTATTTGATTCTGTAAGTGTAGTTTCTTATAACATTATGAATATTAATAAAATTTTTAAAAAAATAATTTAACAAAATTAAAAATGATGGAATCGGAGATTTGGATATATTGGGCTGGGTTATGGTTATTTAAGGTGTAAGGTCTTGATAACCTATTATTTTTGTTATTGGCG
>NZ_JACFQQ010000005.1:0-57892 GCF_016101365.1 Commensalibacter sp. M0355 | reverse complement strand
AACACTACAACCAATACGCCACCAGCATATCCCCTTCTCATCCTATACAATTGTCAATGAACAAAACCGTAAAACACATCAAAAATGAGCCCTACAATCTAATCCCCACAAAGCAACCAGTCAAGAACTTTCAAGCTCGTCGCTCCGTGAATGTCCTTCTACAGAAATCTCTCATGCCAGTCAACCGATTTCTCTCAAAATTATCCAAAAAAATCTCGCCAATAACAAAAATAATAGGTTATCAAGACCTTACACCTTAAATAACCATAACCCAGCCCAATATATCCAAATCTCCGATTCCGCAAAAAAACAGAATCACAATCACAATAAATAAAGGTATCCCGTCCATAATCAGCAGAACAGGATACCTTACCAAATATCGGATTCACCCCTGAAAAGAAGTGTCACAAAGCTAAGTTAAATAAAAAATATTAAAATTTAACAAGAAAGAAAAAACTAAGAAAGGTATCAATAGCGATTCACAACTCAAAGACAAGAAACATCCCACCTTCTCGATGCAAACCTTATATGGTGGCAACCAGCACAATTTCAATAACTTAACCAAAATTAATCATTCGCCATATCAACCCCATCAACAGTAAAATAAAAAATGTTTCCAATAGCATCTGGTTTTATCTAAATTAAGCTTGATATTTTGTACTGATTTAAGATTAGAATTATTATTACTTTCAAAGAAATTCCTATCAAATTAATCTGAAATTTTATTACCTATAATAAGAACTTTAGTCTATTTACATTATTATTACTTATTCTGATATTTTATTGATCTATATCTCTCAATTACAATTTCAAACCGCCATCCAAGTATATTCATCTGATCATAAAATGTTTCCTCAATTTTATTTTCAAAAAATTAAAAATAATATTCAAGGAATTACTGTCTAATAACCTAATTTCAAATTTATTTGAAAAATATAATAGAGTAATAAATAAATAGAAAAAACATCCTCTTGTTAAGAAATATAAAATATAGTTTATAAAAATATAGTTAATTTTATTAAAATTTTATTTTCAAAACGTAATTTTGACTATATAATAACAATATGTCTGACAAACTGAGACTTTTTAGGACAATTCTGAAATGACTAAGGTAAACCCGTATCATAATATTAACTTTTACACTAATGATTACGAATAAAAACCCTATTCAGAAATTTCCCCAATTTTCTCCATTTTCTATATGTGAAAAAGTAAAAGTGTTAGTTTGTTAGATATTTTATTTTTACTTTATTGTTTTAAGGAGACCGTATAACAACATTAATCATTTTTTAAATTTACTTTATTTTGTTATATTAGTAAAATAGTTAAATTTCAGTTTAAAAGGATTAATGCTTCTGCCATGTTAATCCTTTTTTTTTAACCTTATTAATTTGTATCATGTTAAATGATAATACCCAAATATTCTATTTTATAACCATTTTCTAACAATTCGATTTGATAAATGAATAAAAGGACGTTCAATCCAGTTATAACTATAAAAGCTTACAATTAAGACAAGTATTAATTCTACAGCAATCTGCAAGAAAGGATGGGTAGCGTTAGAAAAAAATCGTAACTGATAAAATGTGATAAAAATATAAAGGATAGGACAATGCCACAAATAAATGGAATATGACACATCACCTAGTTTTTTCAATAAATTCGCAACTTGGATATGATTGCTCATTTCAAGACCTATACATCCATATAAAATCAGAGCTGGTGATAGTCCATTATAAAATAAATTGGCCCATTCATTAAAATGTAATCCATATAATTTCTTATAAGTTAATATAAAACCTGTACCACCGATCAATATACCTAAACACAAAGCAATATACTTATCCATTACAGTATGTTTTTTTATTTTAAAAAAGATATAAGCAACGCATAACCCGAAAAAAAAGTTGAAAATCTGGTTATCTCCGAGAAAAAATGGAACATGATGAATCCAATGTTCCACATAAACATATAAAATGACCAAATGTAAAATTGCCCAGATTATAAAAAAAGGAAGCAATGATTTTCTAGGAAACAAACAAATAAAACAGAACATTACAAGATAAAAATACTGTTCGAAGGGCAATGTCCATGCAGCATTCTGTAATGGCATATCAGTAGTTAAAAGGAAAAAATGTGAAATATTTTCTATTTTATGCAAACCAGCTGTTTTAATACCATTGCAGTGAAAAAGAATGATAATGAAAATCATGGTAACCCAAAATAACGGATAAATCCGGAAAATTCTTTTTATTAAAAATTTCAATCCTTCCTTAAATGATGCTTTTTCATGGTTTTCAAGAACGTTCAACGCAATGACAAAACCACTTATTACAAAAAATAGATCCACCCCATATCGCACAAAAGGTCCAGAAAACATATATATCGTTGCGAATATGGGTTTAACTTCTATTTTAATCGATAAAAAATGCGCCCAACAAACTGATAAAGCGGCAAACCCTCTTAACATTTGAAGGGTATAAAATTTCCTTGGCAATAATACGGCTCCAAAATATAAATTATTTATAAGGAAATAAATAATTTGACCGTAATGATCAACTATTCTGATTATGTGCTAGAAATTTTATAATCAACTTTTCTTTTGAAGCGACTCAGTATGTTCGGGAAAGGTTGTTTCCCATCCTCCACCAAGTGCTTTATACAGTTGTACTAAATTGGTTGAAATACGTGTTGTACTTTTTACCAAATCATCCTGAGATTGCAATAGTCGACGTTCTGCATCCAGAACATTGATAAAGGTTTGCAACCCCTCACGATATTGTTCCTGTGCCAAAAAAACAGATTGCTGGTTTGAATTGACAGTTTCCCTTAATTTATCATTTCTTAACTGTTCGGCTTGATAAGCAGACAGAGCGTTATCAACCTCCTGCCAAGCACGCAAAACAGTTTTACGATAAGCGAGAGCCGCTTCTTTCTGCTGCGCCTTTTTTAATTGTAATTGACCCTTTAACTTCCCCCCTTCAAAAATGGGAATTGATATTGTCGGTCCAACATTCCATGCTCGTGCTGACCAAAATCCCAAATCCTTGATCGATAAAGATTGAAAGCCCATTTTTGCATCCACGGTTACTTTTGGATAAAAATCCCCTTCTGCCACACCAACCTCTGCAGTTGCAACATGTAAGGCGGCTTCAGCCTCTCTTACATCTGGACGACGTTGCAGCAATTCAGAGGGCAAACCAACAGGAATCTGCGGGGGAACTGGAGGAATTGGTTTTTGTTGTGACAAAATTTGATCCAAGGCGCGGGGTGGTTCCCCCATTAACAATGCAAGGGCATTCATATAATTAATGACCTGCTCTTCCAATTGTGGGATCTGTGCATTTGTCTGTTCCAGTTGAGCACGGGCATCGTGAACATCCAGTTCTGTTACCAATCCCCCCGTATAACGTTTTTGAGCTAAATCAAGTGAATCCTGAGCAATTTTCGCATTTTTTCGAACAATATCCAGTTGTGTCTGCAATCCACGTAGAGTTATATAATCATTGGCAACTTCAGCCAACTGGAGGGTTAAAATATCTCGTCGCTCCTCTTCGGAAACTTGCCATAAAGCCTTACCAGCCTCGTACTGACGACGAACACGTCCCCAAATATCAGCTTCCCAACTTGAATCCAGAGCATCAGCCCATTCATTAAAAGTGGGAATATCAATATCCTTGGGGTCAACGATTTTACCTAACTCAGGTTTCTGATTCTCGACACGGTTAATAATTCGACGTGCCATTTTACTACTATGTTGTGCTCGGCTGTAACTGCCCATTGCATTCAAGGTGGGAAAGCGTGCCGATCCTGTTATGATTAACTGGGCACGACTGGCAATCATTCGCTGTGTAGCCATTTGAATATCAAGGTTATTTGCGATAGTGCGACGTTCCAGATCAGATAATATCGGATCATGAAAACATTCCCACCAATTCGGATCCAGTTTATTCATACTGATTTGACTTGTAACATTACCGTGGATTGAATTATGGTTTGGATACCATTTTGAAGGGTACCAAGGTGTCTGTTTTTTAAAATCAGGTCCAACCGCACAACTGGTCAATGCAATACTCAAAAAGGAAAGTGATAAAAAACAAAAGCTATATTTCATAGTTGCAACCTGATATCCTATTTTAATATACAGCATAAACGGGCGTTTTCATTTCGAACCATGATGGTTCTTTAATACTATTTAAGATACGCTTTGATGAATTTACATAGAAGACAAAAATAATATTAATCGAACTGAATTTTGGATTTGGTATAAATGTTTCATCTAACTTTTGAACAATTTATCCTTGATTTGCAAGCCATATAAAAAATATGCAAAAAGATAAATTTTTTTGTTGCATCATTTTGAATGAAAAGCTACTAAATAAAGCAAATCGAAGCTGCTGTAGCTCAGTGGTAGAGCACTCCCTTGGTAAGGGAGAGGTCGCGAGTTCAATCCTCGCCAGCAGCACCATTTCTGATTATGTATGACAATTTAATATATCACATCTAATCTCGTTAAATTATTAAAAAAATTTTTTTACAAGATCGTTCTGTTTTTCCATTCCCAACAAAATGTATTTTCATATTCAATGACTCTGATCACTTCAACAATAATCATACCATCAGTCTGATCATAATAAAATTACAATCAAATCACAAAATACCAACTTAAAGACAAAATTAAAAATAAGTTGTTAAGAATTATTCGATTTTAAGGATTTTGAATTTTAACAACCATCTGTAGATTTAAACCAAATTTTAAAGATGGTAGCGACGGGCGGATTTGAACCACCGACCAAGGGATTATGATTCCCCTGCTCTACCACTGAGCTACGCCGCCTTATCAATCATTGAAAGACGAGTTTAATTACCCTTATTTAAATGACAAAGTCAAGTATTTTTCACTCATCTTCTATAATATTTTAACTATTTTCTTCCGAAAACTTTTTTTTTCCTGCTGACAGCGCTCTAGGAGGCCTTCCTCTACGCGGCACACGAACCGGTGCAGGCTGTTCAGCCTCTATCTCCTGAACAACAGGAGTTTCATTTGCAGTTTCATCAATCTTAATTTCGACAGCCTCGGTTGTTTCCGGTTCATCCTCTATCATTTTTGCAGGCTCTGTATTATTTGCCGTTTCCTGAAAATTATTGGGACGATGTCTTTGTTGATTAGACTGGTTAATCATATTAACAATACGAGAATAATGTTCTGCATACTGAAAAAAACTTTCAGCATTGACCCGATCCCCTGAACTTATGGCATCCCGTCCCTGTTGAAGATATTTTTCATGTAATTGTTGAGCAGTTCCACGAATACGTCCATTAGGACCGTTACTTTCAAACACATGATTTCGATTAAAAGAAACCTGTCCGTTTTGATGCCGTGCCCCCCCGTTATTGCCTGACCGGTAATAACGACCTCGCATACGTTTTGTATTCATAAGTTATTGTTATACTTTCCTATTAGTAAATATGAAACTAAGGTTACATTTTGATTGGTTGATAGATAATGATTAATATGAAACAAGTAAACTAAATGAAATAAATAAATTGCAATTTAATACTATAATTTATACAGCTATTAATCATTATATTGAGTTAGTAGCTTCTCTTACTATAATTAAAATAAAATTATATGATAAGCTTTTACAATTTTATATTAGAAAAAACAAGGGCTCTTGTATAACCATTTAAATCCTGTTGTTTTTGCACAACATGCAGCCCTACATCCCTTCCAATCTCTGTAACATGCTCTTCCTGTTCAATTCCTAGTTCTAAAATCAAAACTCCCTGTTCCGTTAATAAATCCGCGGCTTGATAACAGATTAAACGATATGCATCAAGGCCGTCCCTTCCTCCAGCCAAAGCTGACATGGGTTCATAGTTTTTGACCTCTGGCATTAAATTTAATAATTCATGTTCACGAATGTAAGGTGGATTGGATAAAATAATATCAAATTCCCCCTTTAAGGCATTACCCCAATAACCTGTATAAAATATAGATCGGTCCGCCAATTTGCATTTTTCCGCATTTTTCCTCGCCAATCTAACAGCCTGTTCTTTATAATCGACCCCAATTCCAAAACTTTTCGTATATTCAGACAAGGCAGCAAGCAACAGGCAACCTGTGCCGGTTCCCAGATCCAGAAAATTATAACGAGTTTGGCGTTTCGGAAACAATTTCAACAAAACCTCGATCAAAGTCTCGCTATCAGCGCGAGGAATTAAAGTGGCTTCTGACACTTCCAAATTTAACGACCAGAATCCTTTTTCCCTCACAATATAAGCGAAAGGTTCATGCTGACTTCGTCTATAAAAATATGAACGAATTAGGACAGGATCGATCAATTCTGTTTTATCCATCAAGAATAATTCGGTTCTGCTTTTTTTTAACGTCGCAGCTATTAATAACATTGCCTCTCGTCGCGGTGCTTCAATTCCTGCCTTTTGAAAAAGCATCTCGCCTTCCTGAATTAATGAAGCCAACGGTATTTGTACACTATTATCCATGTAATCCAGTAAAAATCAATTTATCCAAATATAAAAACAACTAATGCTTTTAAACGATAATATAACTAAGGCATTAGACAGAAATAAAAGGCAAAACCAGAATTTTTTTCCTAGGTATTCTCTTCAGAAGCCAATAGTCGGGATTGTTCTTCCTGGATTAAATAATCGATAATCTCATCAAATTCCCCCAACATAACACGATCAATCTTATGCAACGTCAAATTTACCCGATGATCGGTAACACGTCCTTGTGGAAAGTTATATGTACGAATACGTTCAGAACGATCTCCTGTTCCCACCTGAGAACGACGGTCTGCCGCACGATTTTCATGAGCGGCCAACCGTTGTTGTTCATATAAACGTGCACGCAGGATCTTCATGGCTTTCGCCTTATTTTTATGCTGACTTTTTTCCTCCTGCATCGCCACGACCACACCTGTCGGAATATGAGTGATCCGCACCGCACTTTCCGTTTTGTTAACATGCTGTCCACCAGCCCCAGAAGCACGATAGACATCAATCCGCAGATCACTTTCATCAATTGTGACATCCACTTCCTCTGCCTCAGGCAATACTGCAACGGTTACTGTTGAAGTATGAACACGCCCCTGACTTTCGGTAGCTGGAACACGTTGCACGCGATGAACACCCGATTCATATTTCAAACGTGCAAAAACTCCCGTGCCCGTGATTGAAGCAATCCCTTCTTTAAGACCGCCCAATCCAGTATCACCATATTCCAGAATTTCAAAGCGCCAGCCTCGAGATTCCGCGTAACGTTGATAAGCGGAGAAAAGTTCTGCCGCAAACAGACCCGCCTCATCACCCCCAGCCGCTGGACGTAGCTCTAAAATTGCACTTCGTTCATCAGCCTTGTCCTTTGGTAACATTGCCAAACGAATCTTATGTCTTATTTCCGGAAGTTTTTCATGCAACCCCTGTAACTCGGCCTGCGCCAAATCTTTCATTTCAGGATCATCAAGCATTTCCTGAACAGCCTGATAATCCTTTTCTGCCGTCCTTAAAGATTCAATCAAGGCTACAAGCGGATTCAATTCAGCATATTCACGTGAAGCCTCAATAAATTCATCCCCGGATATCTCAGTGGATAACAAGTGTTGTAATTCTTCTGACCGAGCTATGATTTTATCCAGACGATCATTAAAACTTGCAGAAAATTCTTCAGAAGACATAAATTATTTCGCCAATTTCAAAATAAGCTGAGAAACCAAATCACGCAAGGCAACCTCGACTTGTTCACCAGAATTCAAATCTTTCAACTGAACAACTTTTTTGGTCGCCTCATCCTCACCAATAAGCAATGCAATAGACGCTTTCCTTTTATTAGCCCACTCCATTTGTTTACGGAAATTCCCTTTATAGGTCATTTCAGCAGCAATTTTATGCGTTCTCAATAGCTGTAAAACCGTAAATGCCATTTCATGAACCGCATCAGAAAATACAATGATTGCTACAGATTTAGGTTGGACGGGTATCGAATTCAATAAAAGAGCCAATCTTTCAACCCCAGCTGCCCATCCAATAGCAGGAACAGAAGGTCCACCCATTTCTGCAACCAGCCCCTCATATCGTCCGCCCGCCAGAACGGTACCCTGTGATCCAAGCTTTGTCGTTACAAATTCAAAAACCGTATGACTATAATAATCCAATCCACGAACAATATAATGATTTTCTCTAAATGGAATTTTAAACTGATCCAGTGCTTTTCGTAACCTATCCCAGAATTCCAGTGCTATTGGAGTCATATAATCTTTTATTAACGGAGCATGATCCAATAACGCTCTATCCTGTGCAGCCTTACTGTCCAAAATACGCAAGGGATTTTTCTCCAACCGATTTTGACTATCTTCTGATAATTCAGATTTAACAGTTTTGAAATAGGCAATTAAAGCTTCTCGCCATGCTTGACGGCTGGCCAGATCCCCCAGCGTGTTCAATTCAAGAACAACATTATCTGAAATACCCAGGGCATTAAGAATATGCTGCCCCATTGCAATCATTTCCGCATCTGCAAAAGGGGTTGTCGTACCCAGCAATTCTGCACCAATCTGATGAAACTGCCGATAACGGCCTTTTTGAGGACGCTCATAACGAAACATTGGGCCGGCATAAAAAACCTTTTGAGGAAGGGTTTGGGTCAAAGCATTTGTAACCAAAGCACGGCAAATTCCAGCTGTTCCTTCGGGACGCAGGGTGAGAGAATCCCCACCACGATCCTGGAATGTATACATTTCCTTGGAAACAATATCCGACGTATCCCCTAAAGAGCGCGCAAAAACACCTGTTTCTTCAAAAACCGGTGTTATCCATTCTTCAAACCCATATAATGAAGTAATATTTTTTGCGGTTTGCATAACATATTGATGATTTTTTGCCTCGTCACCAATCAAATCATGGGTTCCACGAACGGGTTTAACCACACTCACTTTAAACTATCCTATGTTTGAAATTATATTTTAAAATTAATTCTTTTCTTTTTTTTGAGCAGTTTTTTCCGCTTCAATCTGTGCGGCTTTTTGTTCAACCAATTGCACAATATGGTTAATCATTTCTTCAGCCGGAATCGTATGATCCTGCTTTCCACCAACATAGACCATATGACGTCCTGATCCACCCCCGGTAACACCCACATCCGTCATGGTGGCTTCGCCTGGACCATTAACAACGCAACCAATGACAGAAAGCGTAATTGGCGTTTCAATATGAGCCAAACGTTCTTCCAATGTTGCAACCGTTGGAATGACCTTAAAACCTTGACGCGCACAGGAAGGACAAGAAACAACCCTTACCCCCCGATGACGCAAACCAAGCGTTTTCAATATATCCCAACCTACAACGACTTCCTCTTCAGGTTCAGCCGATAAGGAAACGCGCATTGTATCCCCAATACCTGCCCATAAAAGTGAACCTAATCCAATGGAGGATTTTACAGTTCCCGCTCTTTTCCCGCCCGCTTCAGTAATACCGATATGCAATGGATAGTCACAAGCTTCAGATAATAAACGATAAGCTTCAACCGCCAAAAAAACATCTGAAGCCTTAACACTAATTTTGAATTCGCGAAAATCATTATCTTCTAGGATTTTCGCGTGCTCCATCGCACTTTCCAATAAAGCCTCCGGATTAGGCTCTCCGTATTTTTCCAAAAGATGTTTTTCAAGAGAACCCGCATTAACCCCGATACGAATTGAACAGTTATAATCTTTTGCCGCCTTAATTACATCCCGAACACGATCCGCATTACCAATATTTCCTGGATTAATCCTTAAACAAGCAGCGCCTGCCTGTGCAGCTTCAATCGCCCTCTTATAATGAAAATGAATATCCGCAACAATTGGAACTTCCACATTACGGACAATCTCTTTCAGCGCCCTGGTACTATCCTCATCAGGACAGGAAACCCGAACAATATCAACCCCCACCTTTTCAGCTTTTTTAATTTGTGCAACCGTTGCCTGTGCATCACTGGTCAGCGTATTTGTCATTGTTTGAACACTAATCGGTGCATCCCCGCCAACAGGAACAGACCCCACATTAATTTGTCGACTTTTGCGACGAATAATTTGCTGATATGGGCGTAAACTCATTAATTTTTCTCCAAGTTAATTATGGTAATGCCTTTAACCTTAAAAGAAACAATCTTAAAAGATCAATTTTACACCATCTTCTTTTAACTAACCAACCCCATTAAAATATGCAATATATAACCGCTTAAACATAAAATATTTGTCCTAACGATTATCAGATCCTTCAGTCTTTTCCTGATCATTATTTAAATTCAAGCCATTCTCATTGACCATTTTCTTCTTATTTTTTTCAGGCATTGCATCCGAATTATTATCTACAGGTTCTGTAACAATCTTTTCCAATAACTCAGGCGTTATAACAAAATGCCGTAAAACCTTTCCCCTTTCACCCAGAGGCCTTGACTGCTTCCCATTATTTTCAATAATGACAGCCCCGGCATTGCCAATGGTCATAACAACCCTTGCATGATCTGATGGAACAGTCCAGCTTTCACCTTTTTGCAATGTTTTTTGCAATAAAATACGACCCTGTTGATCCTGAACTTTTAACCAACTGGCTCCGGATGTCCTGATAATAATATTGTTATCAACTTTTTCTGTTGTCTCATTATCTTTGCTTTCAATATTTTTTACCGAATCAGGATGTTGTTGATCAACCTTACCTGATGAGTCAGATGCTTTACTGGTTTGAATAGAAGAGGGTTCCTGTGGTTTCTGTTGATTGTCTATAGATGAATTTTGTGGAGACAACTTATTTTCTTGTAAAAAATTGTTTTTATCACCCTGCGAATAATTTGCCGGTTCCGAAGCCGGTTCATTTGTTTTTTGAGACTGGGCTACCTGTGATTCAAGTTTATGGATAGCATTGGAAACATTTTGATCCGGTTTTGCATTATTTACGTTTAGAGAGGGCATAACAGATGCAATCTGTGGTGAAATTTTTTCCTGCGCCTGATCTTTACCATTTTTATCCATAATGGATGGAATAGTTTCGGCAGGAACCTTTCGATGATCAGTCATTTTGTACCAGCCAACATATCCCCCGGCAATAATCAGTAAACCTGCAAAAATAATTACAGCGGCAGGAACGCCAGATTGAGGGACAGGAGCAGGAAACAGTAATTTCTGTTTATATTCTGTTCCCTGATGCTCAAAACGAAAGCGCTTGATTACCTCGTCAACATTCAGTCCCAGAAACTCTGCATAAGAACGCAAAAAACCGGCTGCATAGGCTATACCGGGCAACTGATCGATCTGCCCATCCTCCAGAGCCTTTAAAAAAACCAACCGGATTCTCAGCCTCTGAGAAATATCCTCCAAACTCAAGTGCAATTCTTCTCTTCTTGAACGAAGCATTTCGCCAATAGATTGTTTATTCGCATATTGTTCAGGTCCATTACTCATTTGCTTAAAACCCATTATATAGAATGTTCACATATCTGATATACGTTGTTGTCGTCTTACCAAAGCCTCAATTGCCTGTTGCATAAGTGTATGAAAGATATCGGCAACAGGTAAAATTTCCTTTACCATTCCCACGGATTGACCAGCCATAACCGAGCCATATTCCACATCACCTTCCTTTACCGCACGACGCAAAGCCCCCGCCCAAAAATGTTCAATGTCCAGTTGGGCATCTTCTTTACTTAATTCACCATTACGATATTTTTGAATTACGGCGGCTTGATGCTTCATGAACGCTTTTGTTCCTGGATTGGAAAGACCACGCACGGGAATAACTGGAAAACTATCATCCAACTGTACTGAAGCGACGGCATCCCGTGCCGACGCGTGAATAAACGCTTTTTTAAACCTCTCGTGGGCTTGACTTTCTACCGCTGCAGCAAACATCGTGCCCAACTGTGCGCCAGAGGCACCCAATTCAAGAAATGAAACAATGGCATCGCCACGACCCAGTCCACCTGCAACAAAAACAGGTATTTCACGGATAACAGGTAAAATTTCTTGAGCAAGTACAGTCAAAGAAACAGGACCTATATGTCCCCCTGCTTCTGCCCCTTCTATCACCAGTGCATCAACACCCATTTTAAACAAGCGTTTTGCCAAAATCAAGGCTGGAGCAAACGCAATAACCCTAGCTCCCCCATCTTTAATTTGCCTGATTGCTGTACTCGAAGGAATACCCCCTGCCAACACAATATAATGAACCTTTAGACGCAGACAGACATCAATCAATTCAGACAATTTGGGATGCATCGTAATCAGATTTACCCCAAAAGGCTTTTTTGTCAGTGCCTGAGTGGCCTCGATTTCGACAGCTAGCATTTCGGGTTCCATTGCTCCACATGCAATCACGCCAAAACCCCCGGCATTGGAAATGGCTGAAACCAGATGATGCTCACTGACCCAGGACATAGCTCCGCCAAGAATGGCAACCTCACTTCCCAAAAAATCAGTGCCACGTTTCCACAGACGCTTCAATTCCCTTTTTGCTTGATCATATGAAACTAAATCCATATTCATTTTATCAGTCATTCATTTGATCCAATCCATAAGCTGTATGTAAAGCACGTACAGCCAATTCCACATACTCCGCAGCAACAATAACAGAAACCTTAATTTCACTTGTGGAAATCACTTGAACATTTATAGAACGTTCCGCCAATGTTTTAAACATAATATTTGCGACACCAGTATGAGAACGCATCCCAATTCCAACCACACTGATTTTTACAACATCCTCATCGGTCAGCAATTGTGAGAATTTAATTGTATCTTTTGCCTGTTCCAAAAGCTGTTGAACCTGTAACAAATCCGTTTTAGGCACTGTAAATGTCATATCTGTGGTTTGATTTGTCCCGCTACTCTGCACGATCATATCAACATTGATATTGGCCTCTGCCAAGGGCCTGAAAATAGAAGATGCCACTCCAGGAAAGTCGGGAATACCTTTTACAACCACCTTTGCTTCATTCAAGGAATAAGCGATTCCTGTTACTTGTTCTTTTTCCACAATTTCATCCTCACTAACAACTAAAGAACCTGGCAAAGACCCCTCCTTTGACGGGTCATAATCTTCAAAACTTGAAAGAACCTGAACACGCACCTGTTCCTTCATGGCCAATTCTACACTTCTGGTTTGCAAGACCTTTGCACCGACAGAGGCTAATTCCAACATCTCTTCATATGCGATTGCCTTTATTCGTTTTGCCTTTTTTACTATTCTGGGATCAGTTGTGTAAATTCCATCTACATCCGTGTAAATATCACATCTTGTAGCATTCAAGCTTGCAGCCAACGCAACCGCCGAAGTATCGGATCCACCCCGTCCCAAAGTTGATATACGCTTATTTTCATCTATTCCCTGAAATCCGGCAATAACAGGCACAACTCCAGCCTGCATGCATTCTATCAGGGCTGCTGATTCAATCTGTTTAATTCTGGCCCTACCATGCGCATCATCTGTAATTATGGGAATTTGCCAACCTGACCATGAACGTGCTTTAATCCCCATTGTTTGCAAAGCAATAGCCAAAAGCCCGCTGGTTACCTGTTCACCTGTCGCCACAATTGAATCATATTCGCAGGGATCATATAGGGGATTGAGGGTTTGACAATATTCAACCAGCTGATTTGTGACCCCTGACATAGCTGACACAACCACGGCTACTTCACATCCTGCGCCAACTTGTTTTTTGACTGTTTGAGCGACCTTACGAATCCTGTCCAAATCAGCAACCGACGTCCCACCAAACTTCATTACGATCCGGGGAATATCACAAGACATAAAAAATAAACTCCACAACTATTATTTTCAGCATTTAAATATGATATAATGAAGCATAAATCTCATTTTTCTAATATCATTCAATAATTAACCCAATTATCATTTATAAGCAAATAATTGACTTTTCTATTACTTTTCTTCCACCGAGGGTGAAATAAATGCCTATCGATACTACAGATAATGCCAATAAGCAAAATAATTCAATTATCACGAATGAAATTGATCATTTTAATCAGCTCGCAGATCAGTGGTGGGATCGAAAAGGGCCCATGAGCTCCCTTCATGACATGAATGATCTTCGTATTGAATGGATCAACCGCAACCTGAGACACAATAACCAATATTACAAATCCGGCAATATTCTGGATATCGGATGTGGAGCCGGTTTGGCCAGTGAAGCCCTGGCAAATATGGGATACAATGTGTTGGGAATAGATGCCGGAGAAAAAGTTATCAAAGCCGCACAATATCATCTAGATACAACACCCTTGCTCCCTAAAGGCGGCTCATTAACCTACAAGGTGGGGAGCATTGAGGAACTTGTTCACGAAAATCAACATTTTTCTGTCATTACGGCCCTAGAGCTACTTGAGCACGTTAATGATCCTCAGAACTTTATCCATAATATCTCCCGGTTGTTACAAACCAATGGCATGATTTTTGTATCAACAATCAACCGTACGTTACCAGCCTTTCTATTTGCCAAGGTAGCAGCTGAATATATTACACGCAAGTTGCCTGTCGGTACACATAACTGGAGACAATTCATCACACCTTCTGAATTGGGCAAAATGGCACATTCTGCCGGATTACGCATAAAATCTATTGCCGGAATGACTTTCTATCCAAATGGATGGAAACTGACCCAGAATGTAAAAATCAATTATATTGCCTGCTTAACAAACTCATAATTTGTTAACTACAAAATAAATTAAAAAAAGCTTTTAGAAAAAACTAGAAGCTTTTTCTCTCACTCCACCATTATTGGATTGACTTAATCATATCCCTTAAAGAATTTTGCCCGTTGCCCTTACATCCAACTGTTATTAAACCTTACTTGCCTTTTTCATTTACTGGTTTCTGACAACAACCTGGAATGGACAAAATGGTTTTGATAACATGCTGATGCGAAATTGCCTTGGTGCATTCGAACTGTCGGGAAGTGTTGCTATGTTTCGGACAATATAGGAAATTATTATGATCAAATAAATATCGAATATCATTCCAACATCCATTACAAACATGCGTATTGAACACACGATAAGGCGTATTGAATTCAGTTAATGGATTGGTAAATCCTGAAATAACAACGACTGGAATGCCAGCACCCCATGCAAGCCAGGCAAGGCCAGAAGATAATCCGACAAAAAATTCGGCATGTTTCAACCAGCGTACTCTTTCCGTCAAAGGACGCGGACCTGTTTGATCTTCCGCACCGTTTGGAATATGGTTCCAAACAAGATCCTTTCCGAAAACCCTGTCCCTATCAATACAAATTACACGATATCCAAGGCTTTTCAAAAAATCAATAACATAATGCCATCCAAAAGGATTGTTCCAGTATTTACATTGTGTCGAGGCCTGTGTAGCAATGACTACATAAGGTTCTGGAATAGGTCTTGTATCTTCACTTGCAACCAAACGAGGGGGAACCTCTTCAGGATCCACACCCAAAATATATCCTGCCGTTCGATGTAATCCTACCAACCTGAAATCACGAGGTTGCCAATTATTTTGTTCATCCTCAAAAAACAGGCCTATATAATATCCTGCATAAAATTTGTTTTCAATTTTCTGTTGAGCATAAACAGAAGCGTCAACAAATCTGATTTCCGGATAGGCTTTTTCAAACAAATCAATAAGATTTTTTCCCAAAGCCAATGTCAGTTTACAGTCATGTTTCTTCCTAAATTTTTCTGCATAGGGCACCCAACCCAGTGAATCCCCCAAGGATCCGACCGGAAAGGCAATTAAAACTTCCTTGCCCCGAGCATTATATTCATGAACAAGAACCTCTTCTTGCTTTCCATCCCTATGAATCTTTGAAACAATGATTTTTCCATTCATATAATGATGTTTGGCAGTGGTTGCATATCCCTGATCCTGGCAGGTTTGATCCAGCAAGACAACCTCTGTATCAAGATCCATTAAACAAACGCGCCATCCCTCCCCTGCAGCTGGTTTTGGAACATATACGCGTATTCCAAAATTAAAATCGTATAAAATACCCATGGGTCCTTTTTGGGTAGGCTTAGGAGAAGCCTGTATAAATTGATTTACCAGATTTTTGGTGCTATTTGCCGGCTTTTGTTCTGTTTGATTGTTCACCTCTTCACCACCAATCATAGGTGAAAATCGTTTATCCAATGCTTGAATGGCGTCTTGGACCTGCCTGTTTTGTGATAAATTATTTATTTTGTTAATTAATTCACTTTCCTGAGTCTGCTTGTTTTCCAGAGAACTTGATAAATTGTCTTCACCTTTAACTTTTAATTTAACTCTTTCAAACCCTTCTACTCTCACCTTATCATTCTGGGTCAAGATAGTTCCCTTTCAATGTAGAATTAAAATTATTTTTATAATTCAGAATTACAAATTTGCTTTGCTAATAAATGACATAAATCCGTATATGTTTGACATGCGGTCATAAAATCAGATGGGTCAATCTCAACGTGAAATTTTTCTTCAAATTTATAACGTAAGTCTAACAAAAGGTCATAATTAACCTCTTTGTTCAACAATTTGTTGCGTGTTAATTGCTTTACATTCCCCTTCCAATCTTTCGTTACATTTCCAATCCATTCTTCTACTTGATTATATGCCTCTTTAAAAGACAAAAATGCTGTAATGATCGGAACCTGATATCGAAATTCCTTAATGACAGGAAGTTTCTTCTCGCAAAAAGCCTCTCGCGTACGCGCAATCTGAATTTTGCCACTGGGTGTTTTTAAGACACCTCCCGGACGTGTCAATACAATTGTCCGAGGCCAAATCATATAAAGCTTGGTTACCTTTTCATAAATATATCCAACAATTTCTTCATATGACTTGACGGGATTTCGTATGGTTTCCGCAAGAATGGTTATTGATGTTGGATCCTTTAAATTTTCAAGAAAGAAGGTTGTTCCATTAATGCGGATATCAGGACAGGAATTTTCCAATGTGCCACTAATATCGCCAGGATCATATTTCTTGTTGCCTAATGTTATGACGTTGCTGATCCTTCCAGCAAAGTACAATTCATTTTCATAAATGAACCCCAAATCACCGGTCCGTAAATAAAATTCCTTGGAACCAGATAATTTTGCATGAAATACATCCTCTGTTTCTTCTGGACGATTGAAATATCCTCTCGCAACACTGGGTCCAGAAACGCAAATTTCTCCGACCCGTCCATCTCGTAGGATTTGGTCGTTTTCCGGATTCACAATAACAATCTTTTGATCCTCCAAAGAATAACCACATGAAACCAAAATACGTTGATCATTAACATCAGAAGCCTGCCTAACGAAACCTGTCATCAGGGCTTTTCGTGAAAAATTCCTGATTTTAGGGGAAACATTTGCCTTGCTGTTGGTAACGGTTAACGTTGCCTCGGCAAGACCATATCCAAAAATGAAATGCCTGGCCCTGAACCCTGCCGAGGAAAATCTCTTGCAAAATTTTTCTATTGTTTCAGCCTGAGAATTATCTGCCCCATTCACTGCTATTTGCCATGACGATAGATCTAATTTCCTGATCTCATTTTCCGTGATTTCCCTTAAACAAAGATTATAGGCAAATGTTGGTCCACCAGAAACCTGTATTTTATATCTGGTAATCGCCTGTAACCATCTTACCGGTTTTTCAATAAAATATTTTGGAGGCAACAGAAAAATTTTTCGTCCCAAACCTACTGGAACTATAATCCCCCCGATTAATCCCATATCATGAGCGAAAGGTAACCAACTCAATCCGTTGCATTCACTTTCAAGAATTTTTTCACTTGCTGGCTGATGTCGCACATTATACATCAAGTTACGATGCGTAATCAAAATCCCTTTCGTATTCCGTGTCGTCCCTGAACTGTACTGAATTAGAGCAACATCCTTATTATCACTTTTTTTAATTAATTTATCCCTGACATTTAATAAAACCTCCAGGGGAATCCAGACAGGATTACAATCCAGTTTCCGAAAATAATCTTTATATTCGATCAATAAATGACGTGGACCAATAACAAAATCTGGTTGCGCATCATTTAAAACCGTTGCAAATCGTTCATCACTGCGAATAACATCAACATGAATTCCTGAAACAGGGATCATATTGGCATATATACAGCCAAAAAATGCCAAAACATAATTCAAATCATTTTCACATAAGATCAAAACCCTGTTTTTTTCCTTGCCAAAATGATGCAGTCCTGCCGCAATAACCGAAGCCTGATGATCAAGTTGAATGGCCGTCAGAGTGTCAACAGGATCACATTGGTCATTCAACAGCGTATAAATAACCATTGAGGGTGATGAGCATGCACGATGCCGCACCATATCAACAAGGGTATCGTTTCGCCAATCAACAACGTTATGTTGCTTACATGTTCGGTCTTCCGTCTGGTCTTTCGGGATAATCAAAACCATCTTTTCTTTACCAATACCATCACTCGTATCTACACGTTCAAATTTTTACTTGAATTATTCTCAGACATTTTCCAGTGTTAAAATTTCATTACTTTCAAAAGGAACTTTTAACTTTCTAAGCAATACCCGTCCAACATCCTGAAGATTTTCCTCTTTCATAAGCTGTAGCAACGAAATTTCACATCCCAACTGATTACTGATCGCAATCTGCAGTTCCACTCCAATCAAAGAATCAATTCCGAGCTCGGTTAACCGAGTGTTTCCATCAATTGTATCTGCTGGCAATTGCAACGTTTTTTCCAAAATATGAATTAAATTCTCGATGACAAAAGGTAAACGCCCCTCTAAAGGCAAGGTATTTAACTGTTTCATAACTTCAGTCTGTTCACCTGTTGAAACCCCTAATGCGGTCAAAGGCTGAAAACGACCATAAGTTCGCGTAACAGGAAACGCGCTGAACCATTTTGACCAATCAATATCAAGGACGGCCAAAAAGGGTTTGTGAAGTTTCCATAATAATGGCATTACATCGAGTGCCTTTTTGACAGGTAGAGGATTCACTCCAAAATTCTGAAATGTTTTGACAACATGACTATCCTTTTTCAGCATATTGCCACCATCAATAGCGCCCCACTCAATAGATAGAGCAGGCAAACCAATCCTTTGACGATATTGCGCCAAAGCATCCAGAAAGGCATTTGCGGAAATATAGGCTGCCTGACCGATATTGCCAAACAAATGAGTCGCAGATGAAAATAAAACAAAATGATCCAACGCAATATCCCTGGTCAGCTCATGCAGATACCAGGCACCCTGCGCCTTGGGTAACATAACTTTTGCAACCCGTTCCCTATCAAGATTTTCAACCACTCCATCATCAATAATTGCAGCACAATGAAATATTCCCTTTAGGGGATATGGCAACTGTTGCACTTTTCCAATTGTTTGTTGTAGGGCATGAAGATCCGTGAGGTCGCACTGCATTTGATACAAACTGATTTCATTCTCTTGTAAGATGCTTAGAATTTTCTGAATTGATGAATCATTTTTCTTAAGTGAGCGCCCTATCAAGACAAGATGTTTGGCTCCTTTTTCAGCCAGCCATTGCACCAATTCAAGCCCCATACCGCCATAAGCGCCTGTCACCAGATAAAGCGCATTGGCTTCAATCGAGGCAACTTCTTTTTGAAGAGGATTAACCATTACATCTTTTGTATCGGTAAAATTGATTACAATTTTACCGATATGCTGGGCAGAAGCTAATGTTCTGAACGCTTCAACCGCTTTGGCAGCAGGATAGACCTTACAGGGTGGCAGAATAATTTTGTCATTCATTATATCCCGCACAATTTTTGTCACAATATCCAGAACTTTTTCTGGACAAACAGCTCCCATCCGATCCAAATCCATAGAAAAGAAATTAATATTTTTATTGAATGCCTTCATTGGCATCCAACGTTCTTCGGCAATATCTTTCTTTCCCACCTCACAAAAACTGCCGAATGGGGCAAGCAGTTCCAAACTGTGATGTAATGCTTCTCCTGATAGGGAATTCAGGATAACGTCCACTCCCCTTCCACAAGTTACCTGTTTAACCCCATCGACAAATTCAAGATTACGCGAATTCCAAACCTGTTCACATCCCAAATCCCGCAAATACTGACGTTTTTTCTCATTTCCAGCCGTTGCAAAAATTCTGGCTCCCCGCATTTTTGCAATTTGAATTGCTGCCAGTCCCAAACCTCCTGCCGCAGCATGAATAAGAACTATTTGACCCTGTTGTAAATTCGCCAAATTGATCAGTGTATGATAAGCTGTAGAGAACACTATGGGCACAGTAGCCGCTTCTGCATCAGGGATTTTATGTTGATCATATTCCTTGATTTTATCAATTTCATCAGAGGTCAACTGATATCGTTTTGATTCCCTTAACAAGGAATGCGTGGAATAATGGACCGCGTAAATATCCTTCAATGCCAGGGTAACATGTGAAGTTAAACATCCCTTAAACGTAATGACAAGGCGATCTCCAACATAAAAACCAGCCTCCTCCGCCCCTTTACCAACGGCGACAACCTTTGCAGAGGCTTCCATTCCCAGTCCATCACCGTGAAATGTATCCTTCATGACAGAACGCGGTAACAGGCCCATAACTTTCAATACATCCTTAAAATTCAAAGAAGCATCAATAATTTCAAGTTCTACATGACCTGGAGGCGGTGGTTGACGCACAAATGCATCATAACGGATTTTATCCAAAATACCCGGAAAACCAGAAACAAGCCGAAATCCAATTTTTTGAGAATCAAATTGTTCATAAGGAACACATTGCACTTCCTCACGCCTTGTCATTGGTGTTAGACGGGATAGGTAGCGATCCTGACCACGCAAGACAACATCATCCTCCATCTCCTCATCCAGGATTTCGGCTGCAAGGATAGCTGAATCTATCTTAAGATCCACATCAATATCAATCAATTTTAATTTCAGTTCAGGACGTTCAAAGGAAAAAGCCCTCGCAAATCCCCTTAATGATGACTGATCCAAATTAATTGATTTTTTATTTTCATGAATTTGTTCTGATCCATTAGTAATTATCACGAAACGAAAATTCTCTGAAATTTTCTTTTCTTCAATTACCGGTAATCCATGTGACAGCACCAGAGCTTCTTGTACCAGAGACAATCCAATTCTATCTTCAAATTCGTTGTTTCTGGTATAAAAATAAACAACCGCACGACATTGATGAATATTAACAAAAGAAAAAAAATCCTGATAATCTTTTACCTGACCTTCCCGAATATGAAATAGGTCTTCAGTCTCTTTTCCAAACTGCTGACCAATCTTTCCAACAAGAACAGTTATCCCCTGCATCTCAAGTTCTTTTTTCAGGAGTTCCAAAAATTGATCACTATCTGTCAATATCGCAATCTTGGCAATTTCTCCTAGAAGAGATAAAGGTTTTGATTTTTGCCATTCACGATGATAAAGCAATCCCATCTGTCTGGCTTCTTTCTGCTTTTGACTGGCTATTTCTTTAACAGTCAACCCCTTGATAGAAGCAATCAATTCTCCCTTTTCAGTATAAAGATCAATATCACCAGTGAATAAGTCTTCATCTCTTACCGGATTATTGGCATAAGCATATAACTTGCCCTCATGTCGACCATAATACATAACCCGCTCAATAGCGACAGGAAGGAAAGTGGTATCTTTTACCTGTTGTTTTGCACACAAAATTCCAAACAATTGAAAAGCCCCATCCAACAAGGTTGGATGAATACAATAATCCTTGATACTATTCTGTTCAGTATCAGCAATTTCAAGATAGGCCAATACAGCATCAGAATTATGATATAACCTCTTAATTGTTTGGAAAGTCCGGCCATATTCCAATCCATGCTCACGTAATTTCTGGTAAAAGAACTCAATCTGAATATCTTCAGACATTTTCCCTTTTAATATCTGGAGATCAATTCCCTTATCTTCCGACCATGGCATAGTACGTCGCAGAGCAACCGTTGCATATAATTCCCATTCATGCGAATCATTTTTGACTCGCCCAAAAGCAAGTAATCGCCCTGTTAAATCATCAAGGCACCAAGTCATATACGGATAAAAATGCTGGTCAATAATCATTGCCTTTTTTAATTGCAGATCCTCGATAATGGCAGGCTCCTGCATTTCTTTAGGTGCATCAATTGCCAGTTGAGCATGAGCTGCCAACGCGGCCTCAACATACGCCGCCCCAGGCAAGACAATCATCCCTTCAACCTTATGGTCGGGCAACCATGGCATAAAATTGATATTCATCTCGGACAACCAGCCCCGTGATGCGGCCCAATCAACATTGCCTAGAACTGGATTTACGCGTTCCGCCAACCGTGTCGCTTTAGAATGTTTACTCTCAAAAAGGTAACTTTCTCGTGCCCAACGATAAAAAGGTAAATCGACCCGTTTTCCACCCGTGATTTTTTCCCAGTCAAGATCAAGACCTATTGCGGAAAGATTGGCAAGCGTTTTTATAATGGCTTTTTCTTCAGGTTCAGAACGGTGCAAACTATAAGTAACAGCAATCGAACTGTTTAATGTTGCAGCGCATTCTTTGATAGAAGAAGATAAAACTGGATGAGGACCTATTTCCAAAAATAGATTGTGTCCATCATGAATAAGAGAGGATACCGCCTCGGCAAACAAAACTGTTTGACGTAAATTACGATACCAATAATTCTCATCATGAAAGAAGGTGTCATCACAAATACGCCCCGTAACCGTCGAATACAAGGGGATTACAGGCATTTGTGGACAAATATCTTGCACTGACGCCTCAAATTCTTCCCGGATCTGATCCATGATGGGATTATGATAGGCAAGTTCCACCCTAAGAAAACGATTGAATTCTGAATGCCTATCAAGTTCAAGTGCAATTTTTTCTAGATTTTCTTTTGATCCAGATAGAGTAAAAGAACGCGTACTGTTAATCGCGGCGACCGTAACATCTCCGGCATATTTTTCGATTAAATTGACCGCCGATGAAGGTGGCAGACCGACGGCCAGCATTGCCCCCTGACCAGAAAATTTTTGTTGTAATCGACTACGATGGTAAATGACGGTAACGGCATCCTTCAAACTTAAAGCACCTGAAATATAGGCGGCAGCAATTTCACCAACACTGTGTCCTACAATCGCAGATGGTTCAATTCCATAAATTTTCAGGGCTGTCGCTATACAAACTTGAATTACAAAAATGGCGGGTTGAGCCACCGCCGTTTCATGAATACGAGATTCAGTTTCCATTTTCTGCATCTCTTCAAGAATTGACCAACCTGACAATTTCTTAAAATAAGAATCACATTTCCCAGCGATTGTTATACATTCAGCAGGCCCCCTCGATAAGAGCCACTTTCCCATTCCCCACCATTGTGGACCCATGCCAGAAAAAACAAAAACAGGCCTGCTTTGTGTTTTAACCTGCTGATTACCAATTATTACATCCGAATTTACCTTATCCTGTATAAAATCCTGAAGGTTTTGAATAAATTCATCTTTGTTTTTTGCAACAACAACCAGATGTTTCTGAAAAAATGAACGATGCTTTCCCACTGAATAACAGATATCCGCAAGGGATATATCGGTTCCCTGCTCGAAATACTCACAATAACTTTGTGCCATCAATTTTAAGGACGGCAATTGTTTCGTTGATAACGATAAAATATACCGATTTGAAGGTAAACAAGCAGTTTTGCCACAGATATCTGATGATTGTTCATTTTGACGAGGAGCCCGTAAAATAACATTTGCGTTTGATCCACCATAACCAAAGGAATTAACCGCAACATATAAATCATCTGACAAGGATTTTAATGAAACAACTTTATCCTGAATCAGGCGTAAATTCATCTTAGCAAAAGGGATATTAGGATTTGGCTCTTTTAAATTTGCCTGTGGTGGCACGGCTCTATGCTTGACACACAAACAAGCCTTAATCAATCCGGCCACACCTGCCGCCGCTTCTAAATGCCCGATATTTGCCTTTACAGATCCTATGATAACAGGTTGTCCGTTCGGTCGGCTTTTGCCAATTGTATTGGAGATTGCCTGAGCTTCCAAAGGATCTCCCACAGGTGTCCCTGTTCCATGCGCCTCAACATAAACGATATCTCCCAATTGTACATTGGCCTGTTGAGCAACTTGATGAATTAGTTTTTCCTGTGCACGCGCATTTGGAACGGTTAATCCTTCATTATGTCCATCCTGGTTAATTCCAACCCCGCTAATGACTGCATGAATTTTATCTCCATCACGCACAGCATCTTTCAGCCGTTTAAGAACAACAATACCACAACCCTCTCCCCTGCCATATCCGTCAGCAGAAGCATCAAAGCTTTTACTTTTTCCATCTTCGGCCATGAAATTGGCCTTGGCGACAATAGCACCGGATTGATCCGTGATCATCAAATTAACGCCGCCGGCCAAGACCATATCACTATCGCCATTTCTCAGACTTTGACACGCCAGATGAATTGCGGTTAAAGAAGATGAGCAGGCTGTATCAAGAACAAGCGAGGGACCACAAAAATCAAAAAAATAAGAAAGTCTGGCAGAAAGCATAGTAATCGGCAAAGTTGTAGGAAGAAAATTTCTTTCTATTTCCCCTTCTTTCGCTTCGCTAACAGAGTGTTTCGTTAACCAGTCCGTCGCAAAGACACCTATAAATACGCCCACTTTTTGTCCAGCATAGGATGATGGAACAAGACCCCCCTCTTCTAGCGCCTCCCACGCGACTTCAAGTAATATTCTTTGTTGTGGATCACATTGTACAGCCTCTTTAGGAGACATACCAAAAAACAAGGGATCAAATTCAACTATAGGCTGTGTCAGAAAACTGGCATTTAGAAAAAAGCTTTTGGCAATAACTGAATTATCCTGATCATAGGCCGTCCGCCAGTTCCAACGATCAGGCAAAATACGGCTAACCGTTTCTTTTTTCTGACAAATAGCCTCCCAAAAACTTGAAAGATTGAAAATATCTCCTGGGAATCTACAGCCTATACCAACGATTGCAATTTCTTCGTTACTATATTTGTTTATTAGTCTTCCCATAAAATAACACTTTCTTTTTTCTATAATTATTTATTATATTTTCTCATTAATAAAATATTCTATCTCGAATTTTTATTAAATGGTTTCAATATATTGCATTGCCAGCTTTTCTAGATGATTGCGCAACACATGTCCCTCTTCATCCCTCGGAATGGAATTAACCCATAAGACACTTACATCGGGCAGGTTATAAAATTCTTTTTCCAATATCCTGGCAATTTGATCAATATCAAAATTATCTCCGCGAACAATAGCTAACCAGGGTTGCTGAATTCCATCGTTATCAGGCATGGAAAACAGAGCCGCATCTTTTATACCTTCTATACTGCAAATGACTGCGTCAATTTTATTAGCGTAAAATTTATCACCTCCAAAATTGTAAAGTTCATCTACACGACCAATCAGCCTTAAAAGACCTTCCTCATTCAATATTCCTAAATCGCCGGGATAGAACCAACCATTTTTAAACTGTTTATGAGTATCCAGAACATTTTGGAAAAATTTCTGTACGATATTTGGACTTTTAATTCGGATATTACCTATCTCACCATATGTTAGTGGATGGTCTTGATCATCAACAACCTGCACATCAATCCATGGCATGATCCACCCCGCTGTGTCATCATGGTTGATTTGATCAATATTGATCGAAGCGATAACCCCTGCCTCACTTGTCGCATAGGTAACATTCAGATTTTTTGTCAGACGTTGCTGAACAAAATGACGTAAACCATTAGGAAAATTACCAGCAACGACAATTAATCTTAAATGATCCTGTCTGGGTATATCTTCTGGCAAATTTTCTGCAATCAATTGAAGCTGTGCAGGCGAAATAACCATCAAATCAGGTGACAACATGGCAATAGCGGCAAAATACTGCTCGCGATCAGCCATAATAATTGTCCCGCCGATTGACCAGATGCTTAGATAGCATAAAAATCCATGCAAACTGCCAAAAGCTAATGTGGGTAGCAATGTTGGATATCTCGGAATTTCCGACATAAGAGACCAGCTGATTTTTTCCTGGGTAATCATCCTTATGACAGATGATTCAATCATTGAGGCTGTATAATCAATTCTATGCCGCATGAAAGACGTTCCAGCCGCAATTGAAACACGTACAATACGATCCGGTTCATAGAGCGTATAAATGGGATCAGGTTTGAAACGCTTCATGGCCTGATCATACCAATTCAAATCAAGCACGTGTATTTTAGCTGCCGTATCAATATCAAAAAGCGTATCGCTAATAATTGCATCAGGCTGCAATATAGCAATCTCCTTTTCAGCAATCTCGCTATTACTGGACACTGACGCTGAAGCGACACCAATTCGGCTTAGCGCCATTAAAAGCATCCAGTGAATATGTACTTGCTTATAATTAACAGCCACAATTTCGGAACTATTATCAATAACGTCCAATAAAGCATGTGCAAGCCGATTTATGTCTCTATTCATTGCCGCAAAAGTAATTGAGCCTTCGAATGAACGGATAGCAATTTTATCCGGTGCAACTTTTGCAACATAATCTATGAAGCGATCAAACACGTCTGTTTTTCCCTTAAATAAAAGCTTCCCTTTTAGCTATAATAAAAGGAAAGCTCTATTAACCCTATTTAACTGGATAATCAACAAATTGCTTTATGCCAGTTTCATCATTTCATTAATATCATCTTCAACAAAATAAGAAGCTGTATCTGTCAGCTCAACCCGGATCAATTTTTTCCCAGTGCCAAATCTTGTTATCTCAATTGGCAATTGCGCCAATCCCATTGTCCAACGATCTGTTCTATCAGGCTCAATGCTATGCCAACCTGAAAGTTCCGAAATATCAGTCGGGAACATGATCAGGGTTCTATTAGAAATCACGCTAATTTTCGAAACCAAAACACCTAGTGTCCGTCTATCATCTATAAAGGGTCCAATAACATCTGAAGGTAAAGATGTTTTTGAATTCATGGCTACAACATAAGTACCATCAGGAATAAAGAAACTGTAAATATTATCCTTGAAATGAACAGGCTTAATCTTTTTCCCCTTATCAGTAATAAGGCATAAATCAGGATTACGGGTTATCGCTCTTTTTATGACAGGTTTATACCCCAGCTGAGTTGCCCTGCGATCCAAACGATTCCAAATCGGTTCAACCTTGCTTCTGGAAACAGTCAATGGTGCAGCTGCGTCATTTTCCCAGCTTTTATGACCTGCATGTTCATTAAACTCCAGACCGAAATTAACAATATCGTTATCAAATAGATACTTATCATCTGTATTTAAATAAGATTCAGTCATCAGATTTTCTGATAGCAAAATCGAGTGTTGTTCTGTTTCAACATGATAAATCTGGAATTTGTCCCGGGATTTATCAATAACAATCGAACGGCCATTAACCAACATACGGACAGGAATCAAGCCACCATCAATATACACGGTATGTTCAGGGGTTAAATATAAATCACGATGCGGTTTATTCAGACCAAATGCGTGTGCTTTGATACAAACTGGATACAAATCGTTTCTATTTTTACCTTGATCCACGGAAATATCCGTTTTACCAATCCAAACAATTTTACGGTTTATCCTTCCATTATTACAAATAGCCACAACCTCATCACCAACGGAAAGAGATTCAACCGGTTTTTCACCTTTAGATGTAAGAATGTTTGTTCCCAATAGAAAGCATTTTGTTATATCAAAATAGGAATTACCATCAGAACCCCGAACAATATTTACATTAGGCAATGCCTGATTGCTGTCCCCTGCATCATAACGAAAAGAGGCAATAGTTTTGGATGTTTTTCCATCATTGTGAATAATGGATAAAATACCGTCCTTATAACATGTATAAAAAGTGTTAACATCCGATGACCCAGTATCATTTTCAAATAACAGATGATCATCGAGTTTAAAATTCTTGATCACCAAATGACCATCGACATCTTCAATGCTACCATGATATTCGTAAACGCCATTGGCTTCATTATTAAAATCAGCAATCAAATCATTTGAAGAACTTGACCTTGTTATTTGTTGACCATTAACGATAACACGGGCACCATTATGAATAATGATTGTCGGCATATCTGTACCAACATTGGTGGCATTGATTGAACGAATATTCAAAACTGCATCATTATCCAATTCTATAACACCCGGATTTACACCGTCCATTGTTAGAGAACCAATATCAACTTCAGAATTTTGTGCGATTTTTATCCGACCATTACCGCTCAATATTACATTGGATAAAGAAACAACATTGGACTCTGCACTGTTATAATTCAGATTTGCGACACCACCATTACTCATGTCCAGGTTATGAACAGTGACATACGTCCCATCCAGATTAATGGATGCATTCTTGTTCAACATCACTGTATCTAAGATAAGATTGTTTGCCAAACCAGTAGAAAAGTTAACCATACCCGTTAAATTCACGTCACCAAAATTACCGGTAGCACCATCCGCGACAGCAAATGTTTTGGCTAGACTTGATGAATTCGATAGATTCCATCCTTTCACATCATAGATATCATTCAAGCCCAAAGTGAAATTGTTCGTATTCAAATCAGCAGTAACCGTTCCGGCCGTAAAAGCAACATTATTATTTAGTATAAAATTATTACCGGTACCTGATAACGTGACATTGCCAAAGGTCAGATTACTCATATTACCTGTATTGAACGCGATATTTCCCAATAAATTCACGTCACCAAAATTACCAGCCGCATCATCCTTAATGGAAAAGCTTTTTGCAAGACTTGATGAATTCGATAGATTCCATCCTTTCACATCATAGATATCATTCGAACCCAGAGTGAAGTCGTTCGTATTCAAATCAGCAGTGACTGTTCCAACCGTAAAAGCAACATTATTATTTAGTATAAAATTATTACCGGTACCTGATAACGTGACATTGCCACCACCTAAGTTAACCGATGCATTCGTTACAGCTGTAAATGATGTATTGCTACCCAGACTTATCCCAGTTCCTGTAATTGATCCTGAAACATTAAATTTGTTATTATCGCCAAGGGATATATTGCCAAACTCAAGATTATTCGCATTACCCGTATTGAAGGTGACATTTTTACCCAATAAATTTACATTACCAAAATTGCCGGTAGCTCCATTCCCGACAGTGAATGTTTTGGCAGGACCTGACGTATTTGATAAATTCCAACCTCTTAGATCATAAAAATCATTCGAGCCTAGGATAAAATTGTTCGTATTCAAATCAGCAGTGACTGTTCCAGCCGTAAAAGTAACATTATCATTTAATTTAAAACTATTATTTTTATTCGATAACGTGACATTACCACTACCAAAATTAACCGATGCATTTGTTGCAGCTGTAAACGATGTATTGCTACCCAGGCTTATACCAGCTCCCTTGATTGATCCTGAAACATTAAATTTGTTATTATCGCCAAGGGATATATTGCCAAACTCAAGATTATTCGCATTACCCGTATTGAAAACCGTTTTATCAACCGTGGTTGTATCACCTATATATCCTGTAGCTCCATCCCCTAATGTTACCGTTCGGGATACATTAACATCAAAATTATGAACATCAAAATCAACATTTTTTCCTATCGTTAAAGAACCTCCGCGATAACCGATAATAATTCGGTCTGCAGAAATACCAGCATTATCACCGATAGTGAACGTTTCACCATTACCTATTAGCTGGATAGCACTCGCGACAATCCTACCTTCATTGCCAACAGAAATAATGCTTTTACTACCATTCTGAAGCAGCGTTTTTGCAGCGGATAAAACTCCCCCATTTCCTATAGTCAACAGCTGGTTTATTCCATCTATATTTAAATTGCCATCGGTAGTTTCCAATAAAGATTGGCTACCCAACATCACTGAATTTGCATTACCATTCAGATTGATGTCACCACTTATTGTCATTGAGGTTAGATTGCCGGCAGAAATCAATGATCTTGATGTAGGATGATTGGTCTCTGAACCAATCCCTCTAAAATCACCAAGATACATCCCGTTTCCTTGAATGCCGACATTATCACCAATATTTAACCGATCAAAGCTGCCATCAATGGTAATATCTTGGGTCAAGCTGACTTGATAACCATCCCCAATATGAATCGACGCACTTGAATTATTCTGGTATATATAACTGGATCCGTTTATGGGAACTTCCAGATTTTCAATGTAATATCGACCCATACGAATGTACCCAGCATTCAGAACACCTCCCTGCAAATCGACATATCCCTGGTTTTCATTAATAACAATACCAGAACCCAAACTGATATTTGCCCCTGAGCCAATGACAACGCTATTATTTGAACCGACCTTGAATTCAGCCAGGGCATTACCATCACTGTCTATAAAATTTGAATTGGAAGTATCTTTTAAATAATGTCCCAGAGAAATTATATTCGCTTCAAGCGCAAGTCCTGTTCCAAACTGTAAAAGTGAATTACTGGCATCTAATCTTATCACACCATCCTCTGCAAAGGATGGAGCATTGGCCATCGGATACAAATTTTCATAACCTAGAGAAATATTGGCATCGTTACCGATAGACATATAGGCAGTGCGGTACTTGGAATCCTCATCAATAATTCGGTCCATACTATTTTGACCATAACCGACTGATATTTCAGCCCCTGTTAGGGTCAAATTATCCCCCACTGTAACGGATGCCCCTGCCTCAGCTGCAAATATGCCGGCATTTCTGTTGGTAAGATGAATGACATTATCATCACCAATTATCAGCTGCGCCGCCTTCCCCGAAGCGGACAGATCCATATAACCGGCACCCATACCACCAGCAATGGTAAACCTGTTTCCCAAGCCAGTGGACATATACCCACCTGAACCGACAAACACACCACTTCCTGTATGGGCCCAACCATTGGATCCAACACTTATCTCTGTATCACTTCCAATTGTCATGGAGGCCAACATATAAACCCCCAATGTACCTCCGACATTAATCTTGTTATTATTGCCTACACGTGTCCAATTGGCTGGTTTATCGGGTCGAATATCACCAACAAGCCCCCAATTTCCATCAACATCCATTTTTACATGATTTTGGGTTGAAACAGCACCTGTTCTCTGGTTTTCCATACCTGAACCAATGGATTGACCTGCATAGGATTTATCCGCCGCTCCACCCAAAAATCCATTAACACTTAGATATGACCCTTCATCCAGGATCAGCGATGCGGAACCCGTTGCACTTTTTTCATTATAACCTAATTGTAAATTTCCCGTTCCAAAGGCATCATATCCTGAACTGTTTGTGTCTCCCACATAAAGTTTGTTGCCAGCCCTCACTTCCATGGTTGCCTTGTTGTCACCCGCACTAACCATAACGCCGGTTTTATTCCAGATAATCATGTGTCCTGGACCATTCTGGGCACTGATCAAATTATCAATCTGGCTTAGAAATTTTTGCCCCCAATCCTGTTCTTTTATAAGTTTTCTAACGATGGGATTAGTGATATCTACCCCATTCTTTTTTAATAGATCCCTAAGCGTGGCTCCAACAACAAGTTGCAATCCATCACCTATCAACAGGTCATTACCTTGACCCGGATCATTGATAACAATCCTGGAGGAATCAGGATCAAGTGCGTTTGCAAACAAATCCCAGCCTTGTCCAGCCGCCGCTGCAATCGTGCTCATCATGTCGGTAGGATCTGTCATGGAAAATGTCAAAGATGTAAAATTAAAGGCAAATGTATTATCATTAAACCCATTAGGATCAGGTTCATAACCCGATCCCCATTCAGGATGCGCCTGAGATGGATCATATTCAATAGAGTTGCTTGTAGCACCGGGAATTGGCTGAAGCATGGCAAACGTTGACGTATGATCAAAACTTGAGGAAGAAATTAAGGAGGAAGTTACTGAAGAATCGTCAGATACGGGAACTGAATCTTCACCACTTCTCAATGTGGCTGCATCTTGTACACGTGTAGGCTGCATTAATTTCATCCTTAATTAAAGTCAATGATATTTTTAAATATTGTTCAATTGATTAATATGATCTAGTTAAATATATCTGGCATTATTCTCTTAAAATAACTTCCGCAAATTGAGGGATAGTCAAAGCTTTCCCCCCAATATTGACCAATTCAAAATATTCATTCCATTCACTTTCTTGAAAATGTCTAACTATATATGAAGTCAACTCATTAATTGGTACAGACCAGGTTACATAATATTCCGCATCCACTGCACGAGGAACTTTTCCGTCTATTTGACCAATAGCGATTAACTGGACCCGATTTTCACCTGCCAAGGTTGATAGACTTGAAATCATGCGTTGCAAAACTTGTTCTTTGATTGCCTTTGTAAGCTTTATCCATTTTTCCCTACCGGTAAAAACCTGGGTAAATACATAGGCCATAATATTTCCTTTTAATTCGCCATTTTTATATAAAATCAGTTTCCTAATCTTTATATAAAAAGATTTTTAAATAAGATAAAAAATATGTAATTGATTCAACAAATAAAATTTATCTTTAATAATATCAATAAAAATACAAAGAATAAATCATTAATTTAATACGATTTATTTATTATTGATATAATTTAACGAATATTTATAAAATCTATTCTTTAATTTAATAATAATTTATTCGAAATATAAAATATAATAATAATTAAGAGCGTAACCATTATAAATCATTACGATTTATTAATTACGCTCTTGATAACAATTGAAATAATAAAAAATAATTATTTGTAGAAATAAAATAACATTATTTAATTCTACAACCTTTATCGATCACATGATTATACCGATGCCAAACATGTGTTTCACCAAATAGGCTGATCCCCATAAAACCCCGGATTTTTAATTGATCATGATCGTCAATCCAGATTTTGGCATCATAAATTTTTTCATTCCGGGGATCGATAATTTTTCCTACCCAATATTTACTTTTTTCCTTACGCATAAAATTACGCAACATTAAAAAATTGCACTGGGAAGTTCCTTTAGAACTCACGGGAGCAACAGGTCCTTTATATTGCATCCCTACAAATTTGCCACAAAGACCCTCACCACATTTATATATCTGAAAAACACCGTCTTCTGCCTTGGTTGTCCATAATCCAATTTCTGGCATGGATCTAGTTTCATTCAGATTTTGCGCGTAATTTTCATAAAAGGGACAACATAAGAACATTCCGCTTATTACAGCACCTAAAATCTTGGTTATAACTTTATTTTTATTTAACACTTACTTAATTATCTCCATTTATTAATAAATAAATCAGTATTTATTGATTTATTTCAATAATGCATCAAGCTTCCCGGTCTTTTCCATCCTTAACAAATCATCACATCCACCCACTGACTGACCATTTATAAAAATTTGCGGAACAGTAATCTTACCCCCCGAACGTTTTATTGCCTCTTCTCGTTCTGCCGTACCTTTAGGAGCATTAATCTGATTGAATTTCACGCCTTTTGAATTTAAGAGCGTCAGAGCTTTTTGACAAAAAGGACATCCTGGTTGTGTATATATTTCAACTTTTGCCATAGTTTTTCTCCCAAAAACATTTAATTACAAATAATATATCTTATTTATGATAATCTATAATTTATAAACTATAAATGAATAATTTTATTTTCAGAAATAACTTACTTTTGCAATAACAACCACAAATATTCGTTTTACACCCGCTTCCAGTAATATTCTGCTACAAGCCATCAGGGTACTGCCAGTGGTCATAACATCATCCACCAATATAATTGTCTTACCCTGAAGAATTTTTGAATAGGCTGGATTAACCTGAAATGCATTTTCCAGTAAATCTTGTCGTTCCTGTTTATTCAAATGTCCCAAGGACTGTGTATCCCTAATTCTTTTCAAGGCCAATAATAAAAGGGGAATATTTGATCTTTTGGCCAATTTTTTTCCCAGCAGGGCCGATTGATTGTATTTTCTATGTCGCAAACGTTTCTTGTATAACGGAACAGGAATTATATATGAAGCATTATCAAAAAAGGGATTGGCAATATTCCAAATAGAACCTGCTAAAAAGTTCAAGCCATTCAACCGATCTGCATATTTTAAGGGTAAAATTAACTTTTTAATCCCTTCGTTATATACAAAAGCTGCCCGCCCCTTCTCCCATAAACATGGCTCTTCCCGACAACTCAAACAAAGATGATCCTCTCCCGCCTCTGAATCAGAAAGAAAAGGCGTTCCACATTGTTCACAACAGGGCTCCACAATAAATTCAAGCTGTTTGAAACAGTCAGAGCATAAATATCCAGATCGTTGAATATGAACACCGCATAAAATACAGCGTGGCGGAAATAAAAAATCAATTATATCAAGATAAGCTTTCGATAGCATTTTCTTAATATCATTATTCTCTAGTTCCCCATTACATGTAAAACCAGTTCTCGAATATGTGGCCTTTTTCTATGTTCAAACAAATAAACGGCCTGCCATGGCCCTAAACTTAATTTCCGATCAATGACAGGAATAGACAAGGAGGTTTCGGTCAACATCGTTTTTAAATGGGCGGGCATATCGTCACTCCCCTCATCAGTATGCTGATAGGAGCGATTTTCTGGAACGAGATCATTAAAATAATTTAGAATATCGCTTCTTACCGAAATATCCGTATTTTCCTGAACAGTTAAAGAAGCTGAAGTATGTTTACACCATATCGTTAACAGGCCAGTATTGATGGCTGATCGCAAAATCCAACTGGACAGGTCAGCCGTAATCATGGTTAATCCCTGACCTTGCGTTTTAACACTCAATTTACCAACCTGCTGTTTCATTCTTTATTTTAAAAACCCCACGATATATTCCGCTTCAGACACAATAGGATCAGCAATTGCTGATGCCTTCTCGGCACCCTGTTTCAAAATTGTCTGTAGATATTGTTTATCTGCCAACAATTTCTTTGTTTCCTCTCTGATTGGTGCAATTTTTTGAATTAAAAGATCCGACAATGCGGATTTAAAAGGACTAAATCCTTTTCCGCCAAAATCCTGGAGCACCTGTTCAATCGATTGCTTGGCTAAAACCGAATAAATTGACACTAAATTTAACGCCTCTAAACGATGTGACAACCCTTCCTGTTCAGACGGTAAGGGTTCAGAATCACTTTTTGCCCGTTTAATTTTATTCGTAATTGCATCATCCTCATCCAGTAACTCAATCCTCCCCTGTTCGGAAGGATCCGATTTGGACATTTTTTTACTACCATCCCTTAAATTCATTACACGGGCGCTTGTTTTTGGAATAAATCCCTCGACAACAGGAAAGAAATCGGTTTTGTAGTCATGATTGAATTTCTGGGCAATATCATTTGTTAATTCCAGATGTTGACGCTGATCCTCACCAACAGGTACACACGTTGCCCTATATGCCAAAATATCAGCGGCCATTAAATTAGGATAAACATACAATCCTACAGAATTGGCTTCCCTGTTTTTGCCCGCCTTATCTTTAAACTGTGTCATCCGGTTCATCCAGCCAATTCGCGCAACACAATTGAAAATCCACGCCAAACGCGCATGAGCGGATACAGCTGATTGATTAAATAAGATATGCTTGTTGGGATCAATACCAGCAGCCAATAAAACAGCCGTCTGTTCCAAAGTCTGTTTTCGTAGGGATACGGGTTCCTGCCAAACCGTCAAGGCATGCATATCAACCAGGCAATAGATACATTCATTATCCTGTTGAATATCAACCCAGTACTGAATGGCCCCCAGATAATTTCCCAAATGCGGGATACCAGTTGGTTGAATTCCTGAAAATACGCGCTTACCTGACGGCTTGACACTCATAAATCACCTTAATCCTTTATTTATTAGTTATCCGGTTGGTTTTTGGTTACCCCAACAAGATGAATCTTAAAAATTAATGGGCTATTTGAAGGAATAATCCCCATAGATTTTTCTCCATACCCTAATTTAGGCGGAACATAAAGCTGCCAAACATCGCCAGGATGCATTTTAGGCAGGGCTTCCATCCAGCCAGGTATTAATCCCTCAACAGGCATTTGCATTAAACCACCACCATGCCGATCTGATGAATCAAATATGACACCGTCTGGCAAACGCCCTTCATATTCCGCCAAAATTAGATCCCCTGGAGCAGGAGAGGCTTCCTTAGGGTTTCCAGACTGGATAATACGGTAAGCCAATCCACTAGGTAATGTTTTCACTCCCGGTTCAGCCTCAACCTTTTGCATAAACTGTTCGGGGGTTAATTGCTCCTTTTTACTACCAGCGCAAGCAACCAAGGGAATTGCCAAAACCGCAGGAACTATCCAAGAAAGCATCTTTTTCATTTTCAACTCCTGATTATTCAAATTTTACAAGGCACCGCCACGTCGACCTGCCTGTGCGCCCAAACGTAGTCGTAACGCATTTAATTTAATGAAGCCCTGTGCATCCATTTGATTATATGCACCTTCATCATCTTCAAATGTTACAACACGCATATCGTAGAGACTATTCGGACTTTCACGTCCCATCAAGATAATATTACCTTTATACAGCTTCAATTTTACACGACCGGTAACAGAATGCTGACTTTCATCAATCAGGGCCTGCAGCATTCGGCGCTCTGGTGAGAACCAGAAACCATTATAAATTAATTCCGCATAACGAGGCATGATACTATCCTTTAAATGCCCGGCCTCACGATCAAGAGTGATCGATTCCATATTTCTATGGGCAAATAATAAGATCGTTCCACCCGGTGTTTCATAAATTCCACGGGATTTCATGCCAACAAAACGATTTTCAACCAGATCAAGACGCCCGATACCATTGGCCTTACCCAACTCGTTCAAACGGGCCAGTATAGTTGCCGGGGACATTACAATTCCATTAATCGCTACAGGATCACCAGCTTTGAAATCAATACTGATTTCAGTCGCCTTATCTGGAGCATCTTCCGGTGAAATTGTTCGCTGAAAAACAGCTTCATCAGGAGGAAGGGAAGGATCTTCCAAAATTTTCCCTTCCGAAGATGAATGTAAAAGATTGGCATCGACCGAAAAGGGAGCTTCCCCACGTTTGTCATGCGTAACCGGAATCTGATTTTCTTCAGCAAACTGCAATAAACGGGTACGAGAAGTGAGATCCCATTCACGCCAAGGGGAAATAACAGTGACATCGGGTTTTAATGCATAATAGGCCAGCTCAAATCGAACCTGGTCATTCCCTTTACCCGTTGCCCCATGCGCAACGGCATCAGCCCCCACCTGTTCGGCAATTTCAATTTGTCTTTTAGAAATAAGTGGACGCGCGATTGAGGTTCCCAATAAATATTGTCCTTCGTAAAGCGTGTTGGCACGAAACATTGGAAAGACATAATCCCTTACGAATTCTTCACGCAAATCCTCGACAAAAATTTCTTTAACACCGAACATTTCCGCTTTTTTACGGGCTGGACCCAATTCTTCCCCTTGTCCCAAATCAGCCGTAAAGGTTACAACCTCACATTCATATGTTTTTTGTAACCACCGTAAAATAACAGAAGTATCCAACCCTCCCGAATAGGCCAGAACAACTTTTTTTACATTCTTATGTGCCATACCGCTTACTTTTCATATCAAAATTCTACAATTACGATCGGTTATATCATCAATATAAAGCTTTTTAAATCATCATTCTTTGCAAGAACCCTAAAATTAAAATTTTAAAAAAAATATATTATGAATAAAAATGTATATTTAATAACTATTTGATTTATATAACTTAAATTATTACAACTATTGTTCAATAATAAATAGATCAATAAATTTAAAATTATGCAGAACTTTTTCTTATTCTAAAAAAATTAACAATCAGATTTTTTTCATATAATCTAAAAATTAAATTCCAAAATAAAAATTTTATTTTCAATTAAATTAAACAATCTTTCCCAAGTTTTTCAAAATTTTACAATTTTATATTATTCGTAAATTAAAACTGATTCTATTTATTCCGCAACGCTTCTTCCAAAGACATTTTGAATTGACCAGGTTTTAAAGGTTGAGGTTGTGACGCGTCGGGAGACCAACCTGTTAAAATGGCAAAATTTATATCAACTTTAATAGGTTTAAAAGTTTCCAAACGTGCAATAAATTCGGCAAATAAAGTTTTTTTTGCAAAATAAGCCTGATGCATTTGCAAGGAATTTGTTTCCCCTGCCCAACGCAGATCCCGAAATAAAGCCAATGAAGAGCGATAAACAATTTCAATCGCCTCCTTATCAATAGTGGGTAAGGCAAAACCAGCCCGTTGCATCAAACTTGCACATGATCTTAAATCAGGTAATGGAGAAATATGCGGCAAAACAGCACCACAATATTCCATTTCAACTTCAGCCATTACGGTTCGTAATAAAGAAAGAGTCGGAAGTATAGGAATTGCCGCCAGGAAAAGACCATCAGACTTCAAAATTCTTCGAATTTGTAATAAAGTACCAGGCAAATCATTAACCCAATGCAAGTTAAAATTCGCAATAACCAGATCAAAGCATCCTGATTTAAAAGGCAAGAATTCTTCATCCATACAGATTTTCGAATTTACATTCATTGAAACCAGACCTGCCGACAAATCAGCCGATATCACCTTTATTTTTCTATTTTTTAAATAGGAAGAAACATACCCTCGCCCTCCGATTTCCAAGGCAAATTCAAAGGAACGATTTATATCGTCAAGTCGTTCCAGTAACCGATCCGTACATTGTTGAAAGATATCCTGTATTTCAAAATGATATAAAACAGATCTATCTCGATGCAATTTCAGAAGAGAACGGTTAAATAATAATGGAACATTCATGGCATATATCATTTGATAGATAACAAAAAGGATACAATCGCTAGACTGTATCCTTTTTATAAAAAAATAGAAACCAGTTAAAATTCTAATCTCAATTTATTCTTCTGGAAATTCCACACCAGAAGCCTTCAACTGGGCTTTTAAAGCATTTTTCAATCGCTCCAATCCCTCATCAGATGTACTCTCCGCTCGTGCCACTAAAGCAGCTTGAGTGTTGGAAGCCCTTAAAAGCCACCATCCATCTTCTGTATTCACCCTTACACCATCAATCGTCACGACATTGGCCTTCTCTTCCTTTAACCGTTCAGCCACTTCACGGACAACGGTGAATTTACGCTCATCGGAACAATCAAAACGAATTTCAGGAGTAGAAATTGCTTTGGGTAAAGACTCTGTTACTTCTGATAAAGGACCCTTTAACCGGGCGACAATATCAAGCGTTCTGACTGCAACGTATAATGCGTCGTCAAACCCGTACCATTTATCTGCAAAGAAAATATGACCAGACATTTCCCCACCGAGAACAGCCTTTGATTCAGCCATTTTGGCCTTGATCAAGGAATGTCCAGTACACCACATCAAAGGATTTCCACCCGCTTTTTGAATTTCATCAAAAAGAATTTTGCTTGCTTTAACATCAGCAACAATCGTTGCCCCTTGATTACTTGCAAGAATATCACGACTAAAAATAACCATAAGCTGATCACCCCAAAGGATATTACCTTTGTCATCAATCACGCCAATACGATCGGCATCACCATCAAACGCAATACCAATATCAGCCTTGCGATTGGCCACCTCTTTCTGAAGCTGAACAAGGTTTTTGGGAACAGTAGGGTCTGGACTATGAGCGGGAAAATCGCCGTCTATCGTTCCATTCAGAACAATATGTTCACCGGGCAACTTCTGAACCAAACGGGTTAGAATATCACCAGCAGCCCCATTACTGTTATCCCAGACAACACGCAATTTCCGTTCAGTTCCCCCAAAATCTTCCAAAAGCCGATTAATATAATCTTCTGAAACATCAACCTTACGAACCGTACCATTACCCTCTGGAACCACATCACCAGCCGCAACCTGTGCCCCTAAATCCTGAATCTGCTTACCAAAAAACGGTTTGCCACCCAGCATGAATTTCATCCCATTATATTCTTTGGGATTATGACTGGCCGTAACCATAACAGCACCATCAGCCTGCATAACTGTTGAAGCAAAATAGAGCATTGGGGTCGGACCACGACCGATACGGACAACTTCCAAACCGCTTTTCTTTAATCCATTTACCAGAGCAGCCTCTAAATCAGGCGAACTAACCCGACCATCATAACCAACAACAACTTTTTTTCCATTTTTCCTTGCGACCAAACTGCCAAAGGACCGTCCGATCGCATAGGCATCCTCGACAAAAAAAGTCTGTTCATAAATGCCGCGAATATCATATTCTCGCAGGATTGTCGAATTAATTACACGTTGATGTTCCATTATTTAACCTCTTCATGGGCATATTTCTGTATTATCTTACGCATGGCCGGAGCTAGATCGGGACGTTTCAAAGCAAAGGCAACCTGAGCTTCTAGAAATCCAGATTTGCTTCCACAATCATACCGAACCCCATTATATCTCAACCCATGAAAAGGCATTTGTCCAATCAATTTTTCCATAGAATCTGTCAATTGAACTTCATTTCCTGCACCTTTTTCCATTTTAGAAAGATATTTCATAATTTCAGGTGACAAAATATAACGTCCAATAATTGAAAGATTAGAGGGAGCCTGTTCAGGCTCCGGCTTTTCTACAACCCCGGAAATCGTGACCAGTTTTCCATCATCCTTTTCAATATCCACAATACCGTAACTGGATGTCTTTTCACGAGGAACCTCGGTAACAGCGACAACGTTTCCACCATATTCATTATAAACTTCAACCATTTGTGCCAAACATCCTGGCGCTGCCATAATCAAATCATCCGGTAATAAAATGGCAAATGGATCATCGCCAACAAATGTACGAGCACACCATATTGCATGCCCCAACCCTAATGGAGACTGCTGACGCAAAGCGGTTAAAGAACCTGCCTCAATACTAGATGGATGGAGAGCCTCTAGAGACTCTTTTTTACCTCTTTGTCGCAGTGTATCCTCAAGTTCATAAGCAACATCAAAATAATCAATTAGAGAATCTTTTCCTCGACCTGTAATCAGACAAAACTGTTCAATTCCTGCCGCACGCGCCTCATCCAGTGCATATTGAATCAATGGACGATCAACAACAGGCAACATTTCTTTTGGCATTGATTTGGTTGCGGGCAAGAAACGTGTTCCTAAGCCAGCGACAGGTAATACAGCTTTTTTTAAAGGTTTAATCACAGAACTCTACCTTGAAATTTAATAATAAAAAACAAATATGTTAATGTCTAATTTAGAACAAAACAAATATTATTTCACAATTTGATAAGAATATGTAAAAATTATGACAAGAAGGCCACATTCTAAACGCGGAATTCCCTTTTAATTAAATACCTATATGTGAATCTTAATCAAATTATGTCTAATAATTACGGGTAATAATGCTACCATAATAAAACTAAATTTTAACAGAAAAATTTGTTTTTTCAAACTTCCCAGAAATGATTGCTATTACAAATATATCGAATTAAATTTATCTTGATAATATTTAAATATAATGTGAATCAAAAAAAACCAAAGATGAATAAAATACACATCTTTGGAAGATTATACTTAATTAAAAAACCATTACTATTTAAATAACTTAAATTATTTTTAAATAATATTTATTTAAAAAAGCTTAAATAATTTAAATATACTTTCTTTTTACAGCTAATCTATCGTGAAAACAATATATGGAATAAAATCTTGGATATATTTTGCCAATTTTTTGGTCATATGAAGAAAATCATATTTTATAAAATTTATATTAGTTCATGTGTATAATTTTATTACACAATTTATCAGCTTCCACTTGATCAATTTATTTTATTTCATTTTGTTAATATTAATGTATACTTTCCTAAATTTGTCATTATTATTCATAATGTTAAAAAAGGGTTTATAACAAGGTCACTTTATAAATGCCAGAATTAATCAAAAAAACGATTTTCCTAAGTCATATTACAGAAGAAAAAGAACTTACAAGTATATTTCAACAATTAATCGAAGACAGTTTTTTTGGACAAGTCCATGTTTTCACGTCCAGTTTCTCCATAAAACCGGGTCAAAGATGGTTTGATGAAATTGAAGAAAATTTAAAAAATAGTGCCATCATGATTGTATTTTGCAGTCCCAAAAGTATTCAACGTCCTTGGATCAGTTTTGAATGTGGGGCAGGATGGCAAAAAAATATCAATGTTATTCCACTTTGTCACTCTGGATTAACCGTTGACACCTTACCGAGCCCATTAAATTTGCTTGAGGGCGGCAACATTTCAGATAAGAATAAGATAACAGATATATTTGAGATCATTAAAAATGAAATCGGTTTTAACCGTTTACCTATCATAGACTTCGATTCATTATTTAAAAAAATAAATGAATTTGAAAATAAATATCTTCCAGCAAATAATAAAAATACGATAGATCTACCTCAACGAAGTCCGTTGTCTTCTATAATTTCAAAAATATTATTGGAAATCAAAAAAATAAATCCCGGTTTTTTTGAAAGACTCAAAACAATGTATAAAGATCCAAAAATGGGATTAACGCTTCCCCCTGTTCCTTTAATTTATTATAGCTACAAATCTTTAAAATGCCACTTGTACGAATTACGCAAACACGACAATAACTTTCATTTCAATTATAATGTACCATCTCATTCAAGCACATTTAACCCTTACGGAAATCTAATTTTAACTGTTTCCCCTGAAGTTAAACAATTAATTGTAGAATTATAATTTTTATATTTTATCCAAAATTTTAATGCGTGTTTTACAAGCAATCGCGAATATGCATTTTTTAATGAAAAAATAAAGAGTGAAAAAATGGATTTCTCACTCTTTTATACACAGTAAATTCAGTAATCTTGAACAAGATTACAATATTTTCCTAATATTGCAATCAAATTTATTGTTTTTTTCTTAATGATTGGCGAATGGCAATAGCTGTCAGATTCACGATACCTCGTGCCGTTGTATTTTCCGTAAGAACATGAAGCGGCTTTGTTGTGCCAAGCGTTATAGGACCAATCTGCAGTCCATTTCCAACCACACGACTCAAGGAAAATCCAATATTTGCCGCATCAAGACTGGGCATAATTAACAAATTAGCATTTCCTCTCAAGGGTGAATCATCAATTAATCTCGAACGCAAGGTTTCACTTAACGCAGCATCACCCTGCATTTCCCCGTCAATTTCTAATGAAGGATTCTTTTCACGTATTATGGCCAGGGCTTTTTTCATTTTTAATGCTGATTCAGATTTTCCCGTTCCAAAAGAAGAATAAGATAATAAAGCGGCTCTTGGTACCATACCAAACATAGATACCATTTCAGAAGCCAATAAAGTTAATTCAGCAATTTCCTCAGCCGTAGGGTCCAGATGTAAATAAGTATCCCCCATAAAAAGCGCTACATTTGACTGAATCATAGCAGAAATAGTATGGAATTCCTTTACTCCATCCTGTTTGGGGATAATATTTTTCAATGTCTTAAAATGACGATACCATTCACCAAATCCACCAACAAGTGCTGCATCAACATGACCCTCCCTTAAAAGCATCGCTGCTAGAATTGATTTTCTTCTATAGAGCTGTTCATACGCCAAAGACGGAGGAACACCCGTTCTTTCAACCAATCTCTGATAAGGTTTTTCCAGTGTTTGTAAAAATGAGTTATCCTTTTGGGGGTCATAAACTGTTAAATCCTTACCAATTTTTAAGCTTAACCCCAATTGAGTAATTTTTTCATGAATCCTTTTCTGATCTCCAATAACATAAGGTAAAACCATCTGTTCATTAACCATAGTTTGAATAGCACGTAAAACCCTATCATTTTCGCCTTCAGAAAAGACAACCTTTTGCAGTCCTTTATGTTGATGAACAGCTGCAAATACAGGTTGCATAACCTGACTGGTTCTGAACACAAATTGCATCAGATGCTCCAGATATCCATTAAAATCATCAATCGGACGTAAGGCAACCCCTGTTTGCATGGCCGCTTTTGCAACCGCTGGCGCAATTTCCAAAATTAATCGCGGATCAAAAGGTTTTGGCAAAATATATTCAGGACCAAAGGCAGGTGCCTGACCGCCATAAGCGGCCACGACAACCTCATTGGCTTCTTGTGTCGCCAGATTTGCTAATGCATAAGCGGCGGCTTTTTTCATCTCCTCGTTTATTTCGATTGCCCCAACATCTAGGGCTCCGCGAAATATAAAAGGAAAACATAAAACATTATTAACCTGATTTGGATGATCAGAACGACCTGTTGCCATAATCGCATCTGATCGAATACTGCCAACCTCTTCTGGAGTGATTTCAGGTTCCGGATTTGCCAATGCCAGAATCAAAGGATTGGATGCCATTTTTGCCACCCATTCTTTTTTCAGAACTCCAGCCACAGAAACACCAAGAAAAATATCTGCACCCGCTATAACATCCTCCAAACGGCGAGCCTGCGTGTCTTTGGCATAACGTGCCATATTTTCTGGCATATTTGGATCGCGGCCTTGCCACACCACTCCATCAATATCCGTTAAAATGACATTTTCAGGTTTTAATCCCAGAGTTACCAATAAATTTACACATGCAATAGCTGCCGCCCCAGCCCCAGAAGTGACCAATTTAACGTCTTCAATTTTCTTATTCTGAATTCGCAAGGCATTAATGGTAGCCGCACTTACGACAATCGCCGTTCCATGTTGATCATCATGAAAAACCGGAATATTCATTCTGGATTTTAGATTCTGTTCAATAATAAAACATTCAGGCGCCTTGATATCCTCCAAATTAATTCCGCCAAAAGTTGGCTCAAGCGCCGCGACAACATTACAGAAATGTTCCGGATCATTGGCATCAACTTCGATATCAAAAACATCAATACCAGCAAATTTCTTGAATAAAACCGCCTTGCCCTCCATAACGGGTTTTCCCGCCAAGGGCCCGATGTTTCCCAACCCCAAAACAGCCGTACCATTGGAAATAACCCCAACCAGGTTACTTTTGGCCGTGTATTTGCTAGCCAAACTAGGATCCCTTTTAATTTCCAAACATGGTGCCGCCACCCCTGGGGAATAGGCTAAGGACAAATCAGTTTGAGTCGCCATTCTTTTTGTTGGTGTTATTGTTAATTTCCCTGGTGTTGGATATTCATGATAATCCAACGCATCTTGCTTAAATTTATGATCCATAATTTCCTCTTCATTGCAATCATGACATTTTTACAAATAAATCTTTGTAAAATTGGTAAAATTATATATCAAAGGCAAATGAAAAGAAAATAAGTTCTATATTCAAGTCGCAACAAGAATATGGTGCGACCGAGAAGACTCGAACTTCCACGGGGTATTTCCCCACAAGCACCTCAAGCTTGCGCGTCTACCATTCCGCCACGGTCGCACGGGATTGATTTTCATAATTCAATCCAATATGCTTTCTCTATAACCGATGAAAGAGTTTCTAGCAATGGCTATCACACCAATATTTTTGCAAAAAAGCAAAAAAGTTGTTCCCTATCCCACCGCAATTCAATGGATGAAAAATTACGTTCAAAAAATATTTGATGGGAAAGCGGCAGAATGCCTATGGTTTTTGGAGCATCCTCCGCTTTACACTGCGGGAACATCGGCAAAAGAGAGCGATTTGTTCAATCCACAGAATTTTCCTGTTTTTCATTCTAATCGGGGTGGACAATGGACTTACCATGGTCCAGGAATGCGAATCATCTATGTAATGATGGATTTACGTAAACCCCATCCCACTTTTCCCGATCATGATATTCGCGCATTCATTCACAAACTTGAAGACTGGATCATTCTCACCCTTCAACAATTCAATATCGCAGCAGAAAAAAAAGAAGGGCGTGTCGGATTATGGGTTACCGATCCTGTTACAAAAAAAGAGAAAAAAATTGCCGCAATTGGAATTAAGCTATCCCATTGGATCAGCTGGCATGGAATTGCGTTGAATATTAATCCCAAACTGGAAAATTATTCCGGAATAGTCCCCTGTGGATTGAAGGAATATGGAATTACGAGCATGCATGAACTAGGAATTAATACTTCATTTGATATGATAGACCAAGTCCTCTGTCAAGCCTGGCAGCAAGTGTTTGTCTATTCTTTAAAATTGCGGTCACCACCTTCTGACCTTATGGTTGATCAGGATAGTTAAAATAATTATTTTTAACACTTAAACCCATATGAACATTTGAAATATTCATGATCGTTTGCCGTTTACGCACATCTATAGCTTGCATCTGATCAAGGGTTAACTGACCATTTACATCTTGAAACCGTAGAGTTAACAAACCTTGGGATGGATTATCCCCGCTTGCCAATGAAATTTGCAAAGCCTGTGTTCCCTTTTGTATTGCCGTTACAAGAATGGGTGATGATAAATGAACAGGGCTATTTAGCATTAATCCCAAAGGGTTTCTTGCCAATCCAATATGTGTAACAGAATGATCGTCAAAATTTTTTGCCACCATTTTTTTACCCTTTGCAACAACAATCATTGTGGAAGGGGTTTCATAATTTAAACGTAATTTTCCAGGTATATATACGATACGTCCTTCAGATTGATTACCATTTGACCAAATTTGCGTGAATTGTCCCTCAAATCCCCTTGGATCGTTCAGGGCACTTTCAACCCTTGAAATTGAAACGAGCTCGCAAGTAGGTCTTGTTTTCTGATTAGCCTGACATGCCATTAATATAAACGGAAAAAGCAATATTATTTTTTTGCATATCCCATTCATGATTTTATCTATTCTCATTGCCTTACCTCTTTATATCAAGATGATTAATTCTATATCAGAATTATAAAATATCTTTAATATGCCCTTTGAATTATAACCGTTTTTTAGAATATAATTCATTTTTCCCCAATTCTTGTGATATTCTTCCAAGAACAATGTTCCTTACTTTTCTATTCTATTTCTTATGAAATCAAAATACTTATGATGTTTAAAAAGAAATGGGCAACAATGTTTGATCCCAACAATGCAAAAACAACACCGCACCGTTATTGTGACATGCCAGGATGCAGAGAACCAGCAAAATATCGGGCACCAAAATCCCGTCACCAGTTATATGACTATTATTGGTTCTGTTTTAGCCATATTCGGGAATATAACAAAAACTGGGATTATTTCAGGGGAATGAATACTGCGCAAATAGAGGAACACATGCGTTCCGCCGCTGTATGGGATAAACCTTCATGGAAGCTTGGTAGATTAGGAAAAAAAAATCTTTTAAATGAGCAATCATTCCATGATCCGCTACGGCTTTTTCAAAAAACAAGAACAAAAACACATCATGATACCGGACAGAAACCCAATATCCCCCAAGAATTACAAAAAGCTTTGCAATTACTGGAAATTAGCTGGCCACTTTCGTTGGCCAGTTTAAAAAAAAGATATACCAAGCTTGCCCGTAAATATCATCCTGATACAAATGGTGGTGACGCGGATTTGGAAGAAAAATTTAAAAAGATTAATGCAGCTTATTCCCTACTCCGAACATATTTGACAAATATGATTGAAGCAAAATAAAAAATCATTTAGATCATTAAAATAACTCTTCTACACAGGATAATTTCTATGTCTAGATCAACTTCAAACCTAACTAATCCCGATAAAACCGATTTACCTGACATTTCTATGTTATCAAAACCAGATAAATTGTTTAACGTAAGAAAAACATTTGATATTGATCTTGATATGGAGGTCAAGGGATTTTCAAAAAAAACCTCACTGGTTCCCGATCTGGATCCAAACTATTTTTTTGATCTAGATACCACTCATGCCATTCTTGCAGGATTTCAATATAATCGACGGGTCATGATACAGGGATTTCATGGAACGGGAAAATCCTCCCATATCGAACAAATCGCTGCCCGTCTGAACTGGCCATGTATTCGCATCAATCTCGATAGCCATATTTCCCGTATTGACTTGATTGGAAAGGATGCCATCATCCTAAAGGACGGAAAACAAGTTACACAATTTCAAGAGGGTTTACTTCCATGGGCTTTAGAGCATCCATGTGCACTTATTTTTGATGAATATGATGCTGGCCGTCCTGATGTTATGTTTGTCATTCAACGTGTGCTTGAAACAGAAGGCAAACTGACCTTGCTGGATCAAAATCGAGTTATTCGCCCTGATCCATCCTTTCGTCTTTTTGCAACCGCAAACACCATTGGATTGGGAGATACGACCGGGCTGTATCATGGTACTCAACAAATCAATCAGGGGCAAATGGATCGCTGGAATATTGTTGCCGCACTGAATTATTTACCCCCTCCACAAGAAATTAAAATAATCATGGCAAAAATGAATGTACAGCCTCAGGACGCAGAAACAAAAAAACAGATTGAATCAATGGTAGCATTGGCCAATTTAACCCGAATTGGATTTGCCGAAGGGGAACTGTCTACTGTAATGTCTCCTCGCACTGTCATCAGCTGGGCTGAAAACTATACAATCTTTCATGATCTTGCATTATCTTTCCGCCTAACCTTCCTAAATAAATGTGACCTATCAGAACACGGAATTGTAGCAGAATATTACCAACGCTGTTTTAATGTTGACCTTTTAACAACCGATCCCAAAACAGTTTAAACAATATTGAATTATCCGATTTAACAAGAGGATTATAATGCCTAAAAATCAGAAGAACAGACAGACTGATTTACTCAATTTTCAAACCGCTTATAATCCTGAACGTTTCAAACAAGCCCTGATTGGTACCATACATACTTTAAGTGGTTATACGGCAACCAATATCAATTTCTGTTCAAGCACGGTCAACAATCGTCAATATCAATCCAAAAACAACAAGGAAAACGTCCATCTTCCACAACCACCAGAAATACAAGATGCAAAAACCCTGCAATTCATTAGGGGACAAGCTGATGCACTGGCCCTATATCTAAAATATCATGATAATGATCTTCCTTCACCACCAGACTTAACATCAGGGGACGCACAAAATAGTTTCAATGCCCTGGAACAAGTCCGTGTGGAAGCATTAGGAAGCAAGAAGATGGCAGGGGTTGCCGCCAATCTACAGGCAGTTATGGAACATAACAGTCATATAGAAGGGCATGCAAGGATGGACAAGGCGGAACAATTATCTCCTGCAAAAGCCCTTTCTTTACTTGTTTATGAAACATTGACTGGAAAAACAGTACCAAAAGCATCTCGTAAAATTCTGCAATTATGGCGCAATCAATTAACACCCCAAGGTGAAAAAGCTCTCAAGGCCATGAAAGAGGCTTTGACTGACCAAGATCATTATGCACAAGCTACCAAACAATTGCTTCAAGCCTATCGTTTACTAGAAGGAGAAGAGGAAAAATCCGATAATGGCAAGGAAGAATCCTCTCAAGATACCGCGGATCAAAACAAAGATAGCAATCCAGATTACCCTGAAGAAAAACAAGAACAGCAAGAAAGCGAACTTGAACAGCAATTTTCACAAATTCCCCTGAATATGGAGGATCAAGAAAAACCGGATTCAGCTATGGGAAGTGATAAATCTGAAAAAGCTGGTGGCCCCTCACAACAACCTCCGGATACTTTAGCTGATGTTGAAGATGCATCCTATCACATTTACACAAAATTATTTGATGAGGTAGTTACCGCTGAACAGATTTGCGACGTAAACGAGCTAGACTTCCTAAGAAACCGGCTTGATCAACAATTACAGGAAATACAAAATATCATATCCAAGCTGGCCAATCGTTTACAACGCAAATTGATGTCGCAACAAATCAGAAGCTGGAATTTTGATCAGGAGGAAGGACTTCTCGATGCCAGCAAATTAACAAGAATAATCACCAACCCAACCAATTCTCTGAGCTTTAAACAAGAAAAATCAACCGGTTTTAAGGACACGATTGTAACACTGTTAATCGATAATTCTGGATCCATGCGAGGGCGCCCTATTTCCATTGCGGCAATGTGTGGAGATATTCTGGCCAGAACTCTTGAACGTTGTTCCGTTAAGGTAGAAATCCTCGGTTTTACAACCCAGACCTGGAAAGGTGGACGCAGTCGTGAAAAATGGTTGGCTGACAAACGTCCCCAGAATCCAGGACGGTTAAATGATTTACGCCATATTATTTATAAAGCTGCCGACCAGCCATGGCGACGAGCCAAACGTAATTTAGGCCTTATGCTCAAGGATGGCTTGTTAAAAGAGAATATTGATGGAGAGGCACTTTTTTGGGCATGGCAAAGACTTAAAACCCGTGTAGAAAAACGTAAAATTTTAATGGTTATTTCTGATGGAGCGCCAGTTGATGATAGCACTTTATCGACGAATGGATCAGAATATCTTGAAAATCATCTTAAACGCATGATTCGCAAAATCGAAAATCGTGCTGAAATCGAGCTTGTAGCCATTGGAATTGGGCATGATGTAACACGTTACTACAAACATGCCGTGACAATCACCAAGGCAGAAGAATTGGGGGGAACAATGATTCACGAACTCACCAAACTATTTGATGAAAAAGACAAAATTCAATCTAAATAATTTTCAACCCCTTCATTAATACTCAAGAAAACCGGAGTATTAATGAATACGATCAGGATAACCCTTGCACAAACTGGGAAATTCTTTGACAGGCCTCTTCAAGAACGACATCATCAGCGGCATAAGCTATACGCAAGTAGGGACTTAAACCAAACGCTGATCCGGGAACAACCGCAACATAAGTCTCTTCCAATAATGCTTCAGCAAAATCCTGATCATTGGCAATCAACCTTCCCTGAGCTGTTTTTTTTCCAATACAGCCGGCAATACCTGGATATATATAAAAGGCCCCCTGTGGAATATTACAGCTTATACCATTCATTGCTGAAAAGGCGGCCGTCATTTTTTTACGACGTCGATCATAAGCCAGTTTCATTGATTCAACTTCTTTTTGCGCATATTGCAAAGCCGCAGTAGCAGCTGCCTGACTGACACTGCAGGCACCAGAGGTTGAATTGCTTTGAATTTTAAGCATCGCTCTAATCAAACGCTTTACCCCACCGGCATAGCCTATACGCCAACCTGGCATTGCAAAAGTTTTAGAAACCCCATTCGCCGTTAAAATACGATCTTTTAATTCTGGTGCCAAAGCCGCCAATGAATGATGGCGTTGCCCGTCAAAAATCAGATGTTCGTAAATTTCATCAGCAAAAATCCATATCTGAGGATTAATCCTCAATACCTCAACCAATGCCAGCAAGTCTTCTTTTGTCCAGACAGCACCAGTTGGATTGCTGGGGGAATTCAAAATCAGCCATTTGGTCCTAGGCGTAATAGCGGCTTTTAATTGCCTTGCCTTTAAGACAAAATTATCTTTTTCAGGACAAACAACATGAACCGGATTCCCTCCCAGAAATCGTACCATAATTGGATAACTAGTCCAATAGGGTGCCGGAATAATGACCTCATCTTCCGGATCTAAAGTCGCCATCAAGGCATTGAACAAAATCTGTTTAACCCCATTTGCAACCATAATCTCGTCCAATGCATAATCGACACCATTTTCTTCCTTGAATTTTTTTTGTATGGCCTTTTTCAACGATAAAAAACCGTCGATAGGAGGATACTTCGTTTTTCCTTCCAAAGCCGCCTGATAACCTCCCTCAATAGCTATTTTGGGTGTTAAAAAATCAGGCTGTCCCAGGGCTAGGGAAATAACATTTTTTCCTTCTGCTTTCAGAACCCTTGCCCGCATTGACATCGCGATGGTTGCAGGAGCCTCAAACCCGCTCATTCTTGAGGCAAGAGCGGGTTCAATTGCAATTTCCTCATTATTCATAACCAATATCTAGCCCTAGCTCAAATTCATGCAGAAATGTTTAATCCGTAAGCAGGCTTCCTTAAGCAACTCTGTATTTGTCGCATAGGAAATACGGAAATATCCAGCCATCATAAAAGCTGCTCCATGAACTGTGGCTACACCCTCTTCTTCCAGTAAGGCCGTTACGAAATCCTGATCACTATTAATTTTTGTCCCCTTACTGGTTGTTTTACCCAAACAATTTTTCATTGAAACAAACAGGTAAAAGGCCCCCATGGGTTTTAAACAGGATAGACCTGGTGCGCCATTTAGGTTATCCAAAACCAGATTTCGCCTTTTTTGATAAGTAGCCACCATATCGGCAACTGAATCCTGTGAACCAGTCAAAGCCTCAACAGTTGCCGCCTGACTAATGGAACAGGGATTGGTTGTGGACTGTCCCTGCAACTTTATCATTGCCTTGACAAATTCTACAGGGGCGGCAGCATATCCAATACGCCATCCCGTCATCGAATAGGCTTTTGAAACACCGTTCATTGTAATTGTGCGTTCTTTAAGGCGTGGTTCAACCTGGACTACTGTTGGAGCAACCACCCCATCGTAAACCAGCTTGGAATAAATATCATCCGTCAAAACCCATACATTTGGATATTGCATCAAGACATCACATAAAGCCTGCAATTCTTCTTTACTATATACAGCACCTGTGGGATTACAAGGGGAATTCAAAATCAGCCATTTCGTTTTAGACGTAATTGCTGCACTCAGTTGTTCGGGCTGCAACTTGAAACCTGCATGCTCCTCCTTACAAGGAATGATAACTGGTGTTCCACCAGCCAATGTTACAATATCGGGATAAGAAACCCAACAAGGTGAAGGGATAATGACCTCATCTCCTGGATTAAGACTGGCCATCATCGCATTGAATATAACCTGTTTTCCACCACTGGAAACCATGATTTCTTCAGGTTGGTAGTCAATATTATAATCGGCTTTCAAACGTTGGGCAACTGCCTGGCGGACAGCTGGGGTCCCTCCAACATCTGTATATTTTGTCTGTCCGGACTGAATGGCTGCTATGCCTGCGTTCTTAATATTGATCGGCGTATCAAAGTCAGGTTCACCAGCAGAAAGGCTGATCACATCCTGACCCTTACTTTTCATGGCACGCGCCTTTGCACTAATCACCAGTGTCTGACTAGGCTGTATTTTTTTCAATCGAGCAGATAGAATATCCATTATTACCATTCCAGTTACGTAAACAATTCATTCATATAAAGCTTATCATTATATAAAATATTTATAAAAAACTTTATATAATATAGATCATGTTTTAATTAATTATAATAATTTTATTTTTTATAAGACCATTTAACTTTTAAACGATCATTGAATTTAATTTTTCTCTTTTGAAAAATCTATATCAAATAAACTCATTTAAATAAATTTATTAAAACAAGAAAGATTATAAAACCAATGGAAATGGCTATTCTTAAATATCATGTTCTAGATTTCATAAAAAAAAATCAAGCAAAACCGATTCCAACAAAAATATATCCCGGATTGAAAAATATAACGCAAATTACTGAAAATTTTAAAAATAACCTGGCTAACCAAACAATATTAAAAGAGCTCTGCCAATATTGCCTTACTTTTAAAAATTATATGTTGGCTGAAGCGTTAATAAATTTTCTTATAGAGATAGATTCAAACAATAAGGACTACTATTTTTTTAAGGCAACTATCCTTTTCTTGAAAAAAGATATAAACGCTTCTTTAGAAAAACTGGAAAAATATCTCAATTTCATTTGTTCTTCTGACCTCTTAACAAGGGATATCATGTCCGAATTGGAAAAAGGTGAAATTACCAATTATTATATGTTTTTTTTACCCAATATCTTACAAAGATATAAATTGCCAATTCCAACCTCCGAATTTAACCTTTATCTTTTTCCTTATTCAATGCACGGCGCAAATCAAACAATTCAACAGCGTTATGCAATTTATCTGGGCTATTATTGTGACAGACTTCAAGAACATTTTAGAGATCTGTTAAAAGGGTTACTGAACGAGGAATATGAATTAAATGGAGATACAACCTGGTATCATCTAAATGCAGGAAAATTGCAGTGGCTTCTCCATAATAGACCCTTGGCAGATTATCACTTTCAAAAATCCAAAGAACTGGCTCCTGAAACTTCCGTTTATTTCGACAATGAAGATAGTGGTGTATATAGTTGGTTAACAGAAAAGAGATACCAAAATTTTGAACAGGCTAATAAACATGATGATCCATTTCATCTGGAAAAATGGCAATGGTCATATGCTGATCTAAAAGGTCAACAAGCCGATTTACTATTCATTCTGGGTTGTGATTCCCGGTATTTAAAATATTTACCCAAATTTCTCTTTACTCTTGTAAAAGCACATAAAAGGATAGATTTTCAAAGTAAAATCGTTCTTGCTCTTGCATTGGAAAATCCATCATCTCAACAAAAAGAATTTCTAAAGGAGATCTCTGAATTTATTCATAACACCATTCCTAATATGCATATTACCTATGGTTATGGTTCCTCACTTTATCGGGATGCAGCCTATTTTACCTGTTTACGTTTTCTTTTTGCGGAAAAACTTTATCAACGTTATCCTACAAAAACCTTTATTCTTGATATTGATCTCACCGTTACAGAGGATTTTTTCAGTAAAAAATTCCCTTTATTTGGCAATTATGATTTTGGTTTGAGACTTTTTGCTTTTGATAAAAATGGTGATCAGCTCGTGGGGGCACCTTGGTGTTTGGGAGCCGGAATTACATATCTAAACCATTCAGAAATCACCCCTAAAATTCTTCATTTTATCGGACATTATATAAAATGGGCTTATGATCCCCATAATTTTACCAATTGGTGTATTGATCAATGTGCTTTGTCACAAGCTGTCGAGCAATTTATACGCCCTTCCTGGAAAAATTTGGTAATAAGAGATATTGATCAAGAGAATTTATTTGATCTATCCAATTATTTTAAATCAAAAAACGATTTTTATTATCAATCCCCCTACATCAGTGAAAATAATTTTAAGGAACAAATTCAATTATTATTGCATTAATTATATAAATCTTCAAAATAATGCATGAGTGCTGTTTGTAAATCCGGGAGAATAAAATGACACTAGAATTTTCATTATCTCAAAATCAGACCAAATCTTTTACACTAACCAGCGCAGCCCATAACATTGAATTAGGCAATTGGGAGATTAACAATCACCAGCTTGGCATTGAGGATGTTTTATTTTCTATTCAGCAAATTTGTCTGCATGGAGGAAAACAGGAAGGTTCTAGACTGATTATAATTAAATGTCCTGATGGATTGACCATCACCCTGAGCCCAACACGAGGAATGAATGTGATTGAAGCAACAGCTCCTGGCATTCGCCTGGGTTGGGATTCACCTGTAAAGGAGATAGTCAACCCCACTTTCATAAATCTTCAAAGTCGCAATGGCACCGGATGGTTGGAGGGTTTTAACGAAATGATGGTGCGTTGCGGTTATGAATGGTCTGGGCATCCTTTTACCGACACCAATGGTGAGCTTTATAGCCTTCATGGAAAAGCAGCAAATACACCAGCATCTGAAGTTATTGTTGAGATCGATACTCTATTTCCATACGAAATCAAGATAAAAGGCTTAATTAAAGAAAGCACTTTCAAAAAAACCGATTTACGTGTTCTAACAGAGCTATCCTATATTCCTGGCTCCCACAGTTTTACCCTTCATGATCGCTTGACCAATCATGCCGATTACTCACATCCCTATCAAATTATTTACCATAGCAATTTCGGTAAACCTCTATTAGAAAAAGATGCAAAATTTATCGCCCCTGTTAAAGAAATAAGTCCTTTTAACAACTATGCTCAAAATGGACTAGATAATTGGCAAACTTATCGTGAACCTACCAAAGATTTTGATGAAATGGTATTTAATATCATTCCCTATACCAAAAAAGATGGAAGCACCATGGCCGCGTTGCATAATAAAAGCGAAAATAAAGGAGTTTCCATTGAATTCAATACTAAGCAACTTCCCTTTCTAACTTTATGGAAGAACACAGATACCGAAAAACAGGGATACGTCACAGGCATAGAACCAGGAACCAATTTTGCCTATCCTATGACAATTGAACGTGAACAAGGTAGACTTAAAAAACTTCATGCCGAAAAAACAGTTGAATTTAAATTGAGATATAACGCCTTACTTGATCGGCAAGCTGTTGAAATCATGAAAAAGGAAATTACCAATATTCAGGGCAATCAAGAAACCCAAATCAATCAAAAACCAGTCGCACAAGAATAACAGAATTAAAATAAGGGATTAATTGACATATCCCTTGTTCAATCAATCCTTATCCAATATTTGATATATGGATTAAAAAGTTCCTGGATTATAGTTTTTGGTAATACTATCGCAATAAGAGCCTGTTTTAACATACAAAATAACACCATATAAAGTCGATTGAATATAACAGCCAGAAAAAATATCTTTAGCATCTTTTGGAAAATCTGGAGAGGCCCTGCCAATAACATTTTTATGCATGTAATACTCTCCATTTAATAAACCGTTTACATACCAAGGGTTTGACAATCCAACAAAATCAAAAATTTTCCTTGTTAATGGATGTGTTTTCATAATGGTTTGTTGAGAAGAAAACCTCAAATCATCGCGGATAATTGTAATCCCCTCCACTTTCTTATTACCAAAATGATAAATAGATTGTAAAATTTCCTGAACTATTAATGCATTCTTCTGATGATCTATTCTTTTCAGGTTACATAATGCTGATGACAAAAGTAAAGATGTCCATAAATAACAAATTGGAACCAAAAGCATTATTTTTGAAGGACAACCAGCCTTTTGAACATACAGAAATATAAAAATGAAAAAGGCTGATATACCCATCATTTCACGTGTATTACCACTGGGTATATTTAATATAATATTTGAACTCGTTAAGGCAACCAGCAATAAAGGAAAACACAGGTATAAAACATAAATTCTTTTATAATTTTTCTTTAAAAAATCTTTTATCACTGTATATAAAAAAAATACAGATAAAATAATCAAAGATACTATTATATAGTTTTCCTGAATATACAATAAAAACAGTAATAGATATATTTTGATATTCTCAATAAGATGAATGAATATATGTTCATTTAAAACAATAATCTTTCCTAATGGACCATAATCGTTGGTAATCAAAAAATTTACAACGCATATTTTATAAATGAGAAATGTAGTTAATATATTGCATAGTCTTAGAAATAGTTCCCTGAACAATCTGGAAAATGCTACCTGATCACTATCATTCAATAGTTTTACAGCCAATAGTCCAATAACTAATGTCAAAGCACATTGATAAAAACAATATAAAGAAAATATTAGGCATGAACGAATTATATAATCAATACACACATTTTGATTATTTTCTTTAAATACAAATAGACATGCCAATGCAACACTGCATGTCATGATTATACAATCATATTTATATGATAAATTTTGTAAAAAAAATGGATTACATAAAAGAAAAATAAATATAGTTAATTTTAATAAATAATTTTCTGATCGAATTATTTTATCTGTTGTATAAAGATAAATTAAATACAAAGCTAAGAAAGCAATAATAAATGAAAAAGGATAAGGGTCAGAAACTATTGCACTTCCGTTCAATAAACGAATCAACCAAACAGAAAACGGTCTTACATTAAGGAACCATACAAAAAGGTCACCATTAGATGCCCGATACATATCATCAACAAAATCATAAGGAGACAATAAAAAAGGAATAGAATAAATAAAAGTAATAATAAATGTTAATAAAACATAATGTTTTTTATGAATGGTTATAGACATCAGTTTAATATTATTTTTTAAATTACGTATGTTGAAATTATTTTAATGTTAAAATATAAATCTTGATCTGAAAACAAGCCAATCCAGTATTAATTATTTTGTATAAGAATTTTATATTTATTAAGTTATGATATTTATTTGGTTTTTTACGGTATATGAGAGGTGGG
>NZ_JACFQQ010000004.1:0-133086 GCF_016101365.1 Commensalibacter sp. M0355 | reverse complement strand
TCTCAGTACCTGGTATACACAATAGCTGTTCAAAAAAAACGTTCGCATTAAATACATCGCTAACCATCCATATCTATTTGAAAATATATAAAATATTTAAGAAAAGTCCAAATCTAAGCTTGTTTTCAAACCTTGGGGATAATAAAAAGTTTCCACAGGTTGAGAACCTTTCATCCGGTAAGCTACAGGACGCATTTGTGCAGATTGATAATTACGTATACGTTTAAAAAATGCTTCAGCATTTGCTTCATAACGTTCATATGAATGCCCATTTAATGTTTCAGTATCAGATGATAATCTAGTAAAATCAACGGTTAAAGTCGTCGTAGCTGGACCTAAACAAATAAATTTTCCTTCTGTTACAAGATTACCATTTTCATCAGCTGTATGACATCTAGTAAATTTAATCGTATTACTTGCACCTTCCCAACCCCCATATAATTGATTTAAAACATCTAAATTAACAAAACTACAACCATTAAAAACGTAACTTAAAAAAGGATGAAAAGGAGATCCATCCTGATGATTACCTAATTGTGTACCTCTTTGAACGACAAATTCAAAATGTTCAAAAACTACAGAAGCTCCAAGATCTCCTCTAATATAACCATGAATAGTCATATTACTAACATTATCAACTCCAACAGGAATATGAATAATAGGTTTTTTCATTATGGAAAAATGCCAAATCCCCTCTTCACTGTGAGAAGAGACTAGATCATGCTTTAATTGATCAATCAAGGCTCCTGTTTCATCATTATAATTACCAAATTCATCCCTTTCATCTTGTCCCCATGGAACAAAGTTTAAATTTCGATGACCAATATCCCATCCATTTGCCAACAATCCAGGCAAATTCATGGTATTATCCTGCATTAAGGTATATTCATCTTGATACCACAAATAGATAGTTGCTGTCCCACCATTAGGCACAGCATTAATAGCATCTTGCACCGTTCTAAATGGAAAATCTGGTGTACCTAAGAATTTAACCTCTTTTGTCGAAGGCCTTACATAAACATTAGCTAATGGCCCTGCAACTTTAGTAGTAATTCTAAAAGTATCGCTATCCAAGAAAGAAATATTATCGGAATTATCAGAAAGTATGGATAAAACAGCCCAATTATTTCCAGGTTTATCATAGTTAACCCAGTAATCACTAGTTATCTTTCCTGTGTCTGGATCAATTAAATTACCATCCATCATATTTATATAAAATACATAAATAAAACGTTGCGATCTCAAAACTGATCCAAGGGCATATCCTCCTACTTTATTCGACCATTCCTGATTGAAAAAGGCTAATCCCCCTCCTTGTGTCCATTGTATAGCTTCTGTAATTTTATATAAAATTCCATTATGATCCTGTCCCCAGGGCGGAACTCCTCCCTGTAAGACTGATTTCATTGTTTGTGGTGGGAAACCCGTTTCTATATCAGCACGTCCATTTTGATAATCAGCCCCAGTATCTTCGATATTAAAGCGATCACCATATTCTGCCCATTTAGAGGAAAAAAGCTTTCCAGGTCTTTGAATAGACATTTTTTGTCCTTTAATATTTATTTGTTAATTATTTAGGCTGAATATCAACCTTCAACGAGACCCCAGCTGGTTTGAACAATAAACCTGCATTCATGATAATAGCCACTTCATCAGTACTAGGCAGCCAATTTAAAATAAGAGTTATCGACATATCAAAATTATCTCGAACATATATTTCATGATTATTTTTTTCCCCATTTTCATTGTATCCAAAAATATACATCAAAATAAAATTGAGATCTGATGTATTGTAATTACTCACGTTCGCATGAGCCTTTGCGAAAATTAACTTTTTAAAGTTTTTATCTGTAAATGTGATTTCACCCTCTAACTCTTGGTAATCACGAAACATACCCCAAGCCGTACGACGATCTTCTATTGAAGATAAGGAGTCATTAAAACCTGTTAAATCGTGATACGGACGTGCTAATAATAAAGTTTCCTCATTAAATCCCCAAAAGAAACCCGTAAGGGTTTTTACAGTACGATTAACACCAACCACCTGCCCCCAAATATCTAGTCCTTTACCTGTGGCAGTATTCAAATCCCAAATATTTTCATAAAAATCACTAAAAAAAACACAGATTTTCATCGCTTCACTAAATGATCTTATTAACGCAAGTAAACGGGGTGAATTGGCATATTGCGCAATAACTGTTTCATGATAATCAAGACATAAAGGGGGTTTATTTTCATCAAAAAATACCGATTCATCCATTAAACACTACCTCTACATCATCTTTATTCAATGTAGGCATTTCATCGATATTCATTTGAACCAACGAAAAACTGGCAATTTCTCGTCCAATAAATAAGGTTATGATGCTGATCCAACTCCCCAATCTCTGCACAGGTGCATAAAAACTGGATGCTAGAATTTCACTTCCAATTCTAGGTTTTTTCGATCCATCATTACCTGTAAAAGCTTTTATAATTGCCGTTTTTATTTGATCAACCGCATTTTTTGGTAAGAACTGTGGTCTTGCTAAAGTAATTTTTAACCTGATCGGAATTCTTTTTGCATTAGCGTAACAAATAGTATATTTCGGAGGTGTTGAATATAACCCACTCTGGTCCTGAATGACGACTATTTGATCGCCATTCATATCACAACCCGGTGGTTTTTTCTTCCATATAGTTTGTGCAATTAATTGTTTACTCCAATCATCATCTGGTGCAGAGACACAAACAAAAAGACTATGCGGTTTTAAAAAAACACCGTTTTTATTCACACCTCCTCCCGAATCATTATCAATAACATAAACATCTTCACAAACACTGCTACCATTGCCATCTTTTAAATTCAGTAAAGCTGCCATAATACTATCCACACTATTTACAGAATTTAAAGCTACGGATTGTCGCCGCCTTTGTTCAAACTGTGCTTGGCTTTCAACATTATTACCAATGATACCTTCTGTAGGATTATCAACATTATCCCACCCGGGAATAAGCTGATACATTTGTAAACTATGCGCTGGACAATTGATTGGACCTTTTTGCAAACAAACAAAATTTACAGCTACTGTGCCATCTTCACCAATTATATAATTTTGATCCGCTTCATATAAATTTCCATCACCATCCTGCACTTTAGTTCCTGCCGAAATCATGACATCTTTTTGACCTCGACAGATACCGGTAACAGTAGTCGCTTTGGCTTTTATACGTTCAATAAAATAAATCCGACCAATACCATCTTGCATTCGACCCGTAGCATAAGATGGATCAACCTGATTTACATAATATGCCAATAAACGGTTACGATCTGAAATTATCGCGGCCATAGAGGTTGCAAGTTGGCCCTGTGGGGTTGATAATAAAAATTCATTTTGATTATTGAAGAACTTTAATTGATTATTAAAGGCATTCTGAAAATCTTCAATAACGCCTGCAAGAATATCCTGCTCTTCAGGCAATATGATACCTGTATTACCCCATTCTTTGTCATGGTCTGATGTGGATTGTCCCCCCCATTTTAATGAAGGGATGTTCGTGTCGACATCTTTAACAATCGGTAAATTTCTCAGCTGAACTGGTGAGATATTTCTTGCATTAATATTGTCATCGTCAGAAAACGACATTTAATTGTTCCCCGCTCTTTGTATCAATGATTAAATAAATGTTTCCATGCAAGGCCCTTTGTTTATCAACATACAAATCCATGTCAGCACGGATAACACCATCAACATTTTCAGCACGATCCAATAAAATATTCTTAATTAATCCCCAATTTGGATTAACCCCCAATATTTTAGTAAAATATGGTGTTCCCTGGTTCACATCATACCATCCCTCACCCTCTTCCAATTTTATTTCGTTAGCAACCTGTTGAGCAATGGCAAACCCATCATTTACAGTTGCTATATTTCCATTTCTATCAACCAGCAAATCCCAATCCTCAGTTAATAATAATTCCATTTTCAACCTCAAAAAAAACCACTCCAAAGAGTGGTTAATAAAGTTATTGATATTTCAAATTAATTTTTTAATAGAATATGATTTATGATAATTAATAATAAAAAATAACCTTTTGAATATATTAAAAATTTTAAATCTAATTTTTAGGTTGGGTAGTATCTTGGCCCTTATTACCATTTCCATGAACATGTTCAAGAAAAGAAATTCCATCAATAACAGTATCTCCTGTCGTTTGAGCGGCACCTGTAATTAAAGTGTTCCCTATAATTGAAGTCTCACCAATAATGGATGTTTCTCCCAAAATATTGACCTGACCATTTATATTGACATTACCTTCTATATTAATATCCGAAGCTTTGATATGAAGTTTATCATCTTTTATTTTTACATCGGTACCATTAGATAAAAATATTTCTACGTCCTGATCCCTTATATTCACGAAAGTAGTGGGGGATTGTTTTGACGCAGGCGCAATGGCCATCTCCAGATTACCATCAGTGATTTTTAACCATGTTCTTGGTTCTTCATTTAAAAGGGATCCTATATAAATGGCATCTGATATAGAATGTTTACGATAACTTGCCGGAATATGTTTTTTACGACTAGAAACAACATTTGAAATATCCCTAGCAGCAAAAACAACAATGCCCTTATCACCTATTTGAGGATCAATAATGATTCCATAATCTCCAGCCTGTTGTCTTGCATAAGGAATATTACTGATTTGCGCATGATCTACTGCCTTTCCTTCATTATCCAACATTGCGAGCATCGGAATTACATCAAGAAGCCGTTTTTCGGTATCAACAGATAATACTTGTACCGGCATAGCAGTAAAAACACGACTGATTGCATTATCCATCATAGTCCATAACGTATTAAGAACGCTATTTCCTTTGTTGGGATTCATCATTAGCCAATATGTCCTTTTTTATCTTTTTTAGAAAAATCTTTTTGCAATTCAATATTTGTAAACCATGGCCCATCAGGTGTATAACAGGATAATTCATGTTTTAATGAAACCATATATCGCCATACTCCATTAACATTTTTAATATATTCTGATTTAAGAGCTATTTCCTCTCCAAATCGAATTGAATGATTAAATATACTTCGAACAATGATACCTCTATCTGAATAGGCAGGATAACCGATCATTCCATTATTGACAGAAATATTCCTGGAAGAAATTTCTACAGCTTCTATCTTATCATTATTACTATCATTAGTTTCTAGTCTACGTTCATAATCATTTAATGTCATATTTTCAGGAAAGATTTTGCAAATCTGATCCTGAAATGTAAAACGGGTTTTCGTATCTCTTGTACATAATCGAATTTGTTCAATTAAATCATCATGATAATTGGGATTGTTTAAAACGGCATTAACACCATAATTTTTAAAACTTAATCTTCCTATCCCCTTAGAATAGGGTAGAGATGCATTATATTTATCAATAATTGTTTGCACAACAGTTGCGACAGGTGTTTTATTTTTGAATGAAATGGATTTAGCTGGAGTCAGATTTAATCCTGCTGCAACCATTGCATTCACATGGAAAGCAAGATCAGGTGCACTGCCATAATCTGCATAAGCAACTGTTATACCGCCTTCAAATATTTTATTATATATAATTTTTTTATCGGAACTGTTTTCCAGACTTGCATATATGATCAAATAATTGCCAAACCCATTTGACTCTTTTTTATATTGACCCAATGTTGATAATTGATTGATCCAATGCTCATCCATATTATAAATCGTGCATTGACATTCTGGAAGACTCTCCCCTCCCTGATAATCAATAGAAACTTTCGCTTTAAGATGTTCGACCGAAAGGATTAATTTTCCATCTGCAAATGTTTTTTGTCGTTTATTTTCATCCACTCCCATTACAAATTCAAATTTTAAATAACGTTTATGAAAGGTAGTAAAAGTAGGACGATGACCAATAACAGTAATTTTCTCTTCATAGGATGATTGCATTATATACCTATCCCATCATCAATTCCACTTTCGAGATAATAAAGCAAATAACGATTACCAAAATCTTTATAAGATGGATGATTAAATCCTTGCTGATCAACAAACATTAAATCTCCAGGAAATTCAAGATAAGCAGAACGAATTAATCGAACCCGATCCAGACATAAAATTCCTGTTAATAATGGTACTGCACCATAATAAACATCAAGGAACACACCAACATTTCCTCTATCCAACAGGCGAAAACGATAATCCATTCCCTCAAGAGTAAGAATAAACTGCTGAGCCTCAATAGGTGAAATCTGTATAAGTTGCATTTCGTATTATTACCTATCAATCTTACTAATAAGGTTTTTGGCTTTTGTTAGCCGCTTGTTTCTGATTACCATTTAAAGCATGAGGTTGAGTTGTTCCCTGACTCACACTGTCGTTAGAATAGGCTAGCGCATTTTTAATGGTAATATTCTTTGGTGTGGATATAATTTCCTGAAAATCAATTAAGTATCGTACAAGTTGAAAACCTTTTGATGAATTTCGTTCAACAGAATGAGCAGTTATTTTAACATTGTTAATCAAACGTTCCGCTGTATGCAAAATATATACATTTGTGGAATTTTCAGCATGTTCCAAAGCATCCTCAAATAATTTCCGTTGTTTTTGAGTTCCTGTTGAAACATAAGTGACTTGTCCCGTTCTGGGTTGCTCTACCAGATTATATGCGACAACTTTTCCACCTTCGACAGGTGCAGTTGAAGTTTTATATTCTTTTTTATACTTTAAATAAATAACCCCTGCCTCGGCTATATTATTGCCCATAGAAAAACTTAATGTTTTATTTAAGATTTTTATTTCATTTTTTTTTAATCCAGTTTCATAAAATGGATTTCCATTTTTATCGAAAAAACCGAATTTGGAATCTGTATTAACCAATTGATTTAATAGCTTCCACCCAGCACTCTGGGCATAAGAGGACAAAATATTATCAGCCCCTATTTTTATAGCCATAACATCCTCCAATATCGAGGCCCTTTTAAATTAGAACCAACAAATAAATTATTTAAATTTAAAAGAATATTTATAAATATTATAAAATTATCTTGAATAAATAAAAATTAAGATTATATTTTTTCGTTTTTTAATAAGTAAATTTTCAACAATTGATAGCTTTGTAAGATTGTACCGCGTTAGAAAATGGAAAACTAAGGCTCAATTGCTGTTTTACCTGTTGTGCTATCATCATGGGATCAGCACTTGAGGATTGTACAATAATATTAATTCGATATTGCTGATTATTATTAGTCATGCAATTCATTATCTTATTAAAAGAAGGATTAACCTTATTTATTTGTCCATCATTTGCCAGTAGTTTACTCATTTGAACATTATCATTACCTGATGATAAAGAATGTTTTTGTGAATTACCAATCGTACCTTGATAGGCTTTATATGCTTCGATTCCAACAGCTGTACCACCCACACCCACCGCGATGGTATTGCCTGACTGATTAACCTTAGAAGAAGCGAGTATTGGTTTTTTCAAAGAAGGAGATGCAGCCTTACTATTTTTACTTGTCATGTAGTTATACAAACTATACAAATCATAACCTAATGACACCGCATCAAAAGCCCACCCAGCAGGCCCAGCAAATAAACCTGCTATTTTAGGTAATATATGACGTGCACCAAAAGCTGCAACTTTTCCCATCATACGACCAGCATTACCAAAATGAGGAATCTTAGTTACAACATGCTCTAACTCATCCCCAACAGCCTTTACTCCTCCAGTTAATCCGAATATTCCCGGAATTTTCAAAGCTGTATGACCAATACTCCCTATAACGGAACCAGTTCCCTTTTTGAAAGCACTTATACCAGAAACTTTATTCCATATTTTACCTAATCCACTAGCTTTTTTACCTATAGCACCAATTTCAGGTATTTTAGAAATAAATTTATCAGCTTTACTACCATTCTTCAGTAAGGATTTGGCAATATTTGCTAATCCTGAACCACCCTTTCCTAAAACTCCTTTAAATGTCGCAATTGTTGCTACAAAACTTATAACCGCGGTAAAAACAGTTTTTAATAGATCAATCTTATCATTAACATCATTTGTAATAGCTATTTTTGATTTTGCAGAAGCGATTGTATCTCCATGCCTTTTTAATAAATCACTTTCCAAATTCGATTTATTTATAACGTAACCGGCGGATTTTTCAGCTGCTAATAAGTTATTTTGATTTTTAATATTATCTAATTTTGCACTAGCGTTTGACGCTTCTGATAAAATTTGATTGGTTTCGTTATTTCCTTCTAAATTAGAATTTTTTTGTTCTTCTAAAAATATATTTTGATATCCATGGGTTTGAACTCTTTTTGATTTGGCATCAATAATATCATGTTCAGGCGCAGTCAATTGATCATAAATATGAACATTGTCATGAGCCAATTTTCTAGCAATAATATTTGCACGATCCGGATTAACTTTTTGTAAAGTGGCTAAAGCCTTACGAATATTTTCCAAGCGCTCAAGTGCAGTAAAATTATGCCCCTTGTCATCACCCCTTTGTAAAACTCGCTGACTGGGAGCTACCTTATCTAATTCTTGTAATTCTGGATAATTAAGTAAACTATTTGTTTTATTGGTGGAAATGGCAGAATTTATATTCGCCATTTCTTTATAAAACATCAAACTTTCAGATTTATTCGCCCCATAACGATTACCAACATTTACAGCTTGATAAACATCCGATACAGATGAATTTGTCATGCTAGCCATTTGTTGCATTGCACTATTATCATCTGTAATATTACTTATGTCCCTTATCGTTAAGAAACGATCTGCCAGTTCGGAAATTGCCCCCTTAAAACTATCAAAAGAATTTTCTAATTTGCTTACCGCAGCAAGAAATGATTCTCCCTTTCCATCATGATCGGACTTTTCATATAATGAATTTTTCAAAATATCTAAATCATCAAGTTTATCTAGCTTTCCTAATTTAGGCAAATTATTCAACTGATTTAAGTTATCAAGTTTTTCATTCGCAGATTTTTGATTATCAATTATGATTTGTAAATTTGTTGAAAGGATTGATGAAGATTCCGGATTATCTGATGAATGTGTAGAAAAAGCTAAAGAAAATTTTTCTAATGCCTGATCCATCTTTGCAACTGAATCCAACAAGGATTGTTGTATCTGATTATCTGGTTGATTAGAATTATCCATACCTATTTTTCCTTAAATTATAGCAATGGCTATAGAACTTCATCAAGTTCACTCTTCCGTTTAATATATTCGGAAGCTATCATTTCATTATATTGATTAATTAAAATTATTTCTAAAAATTGGTACAAATCTCGCACGCTATAAACAGATTGTAATTCTTTTAGCGTAGCAAAACCTGAAGTAATCACCTCTCCGATTGATTGAGGGATGTTTGGGTAGTATCGATATCCTTTTTGCTCTGTAATTGCTCCATCGAAACTATGAAAAGGTCTAAGTACCGCTTGGCGTCTCTCGTAAAAAAATCCGTATGTAACTTAAATGCCTCCCGTTTTAAAGCGATAATAGTAGAAACTTCTTCAATATAATGATTAGGATTATTCAAAATTGGCTCTACCAAATCATTTTGACCAGGATTCAAATAAATACTACAGCAATCAAACAAGGGTTTAACTACAATTTTTAAATCATCATAAGGCAAACTGAAAAACAATGAAGACAAATATACAGCTAATTTTTCAGTAGCTTGTTGAATTTTTACCATTCCTTCATCATTTTTCTCCATTAACTCTTCATAACTTGATTCTATTGTTGCTTCTTGCACATAAGTGTAAACTAAAGGTATTAAAAACGATATATCCTCTTTATTAGCATTTCTTAAAATCGCATTAATCGAGCGTTCAGCCCATTCTTCTGTATCAAAAGCAGACATTTCGGTGATTTTAAATAATTTACCTTGATCACGACCAGGTTCTTGGATTTTTAATTCAACTGAGCGACGTGCCATAAACTTAGACCTCTACAGTTTCATCAACAGATTCAAAAATAAATTTACAAGGAACGGCACTTAATGTTTTTTGATGGTTGGGAATAGCCTGCCATTGAGTCAGATAGCCATTATTCAAATTATAATTTTTACCTAAAGATGGAATAATCATTGTTCCATTAAATTTCAAGGCTTCCCTTTGAACCTGCATTACTTTTGCCAATGATTGCAAAATTGCCAAAGAACTGGAAGCTGCGACAAAATTAATTTCCAGCTCAACTTGATGCGCATCAGGCAAATAACCTCCATAAACAGTACCTTCAAAAGATGTTACTGTTTCAACTAAACTTTTCGAGGAAAATTTGAACGGTGAATCTGACGTCAACCCCTCCAAGCTTAATGGTACGCCTATCAAGGGTGAAACAAAACCTGATGCTGTTGATCCCAAACCAACTTTATCCGCTATATTATTATTTACCCATGGATTACTTGCAATGAGCGTTAATTTTGTATTGATTGATGTAATTGTTCTATTTATTGCCATTTTATTGTAACTCTATGCTGTTCATGTTGATTTGTTGAACGGATTGACCATCGGTATACCAAAAATTAATGGGGGGCGAACCACGACGAACGCGGGTTTGTGGTGTTACATTACCCATATCAATTTTCAGATAATAACCCACAGCCGTTATATTATTGATTTGAGATAAATTAAGACCAGCCTGTTTAAGACTTTGTGTTTGATCTTCAGATAAATAAATACCAGAACGTATTGCACCAAACTTAATAAAATCATCAATTGCGGGTTTAATTGCCGCACTTAAAATTCCCTTACCTTCATTATTATATGGAATCTGTCCTTTGGCTAATAGGGTTTTTATAAAACAATTTTGAAAATAACGACGCATCCATACCTGACAATACCAGCTATCCAACCATAAATACTGTCCTGAAATTTTACCTTCCATCATAAAGACAAAATCATTTGACGCTGATGCCCACACGCCATAGAAATTATAACCATTCGCTTTAAGTGCCAAGGCAATGTCTTCATTCGTTACATTGGCTTTTAATAAGCTGCTACGACGAAAAGCGGCATTATATCGTCCATCGGTTTTTTCAAGATCCCATGCCGCAGGATAACCTGCGATAAAAGCACAAAGTTCAAGACTGTTATAAACACATACAACACCCTCGTAATTTGCTGAGTATACCTTTTCGGCAAATGAAGTTCCGGTATTGGCCGTTATCGCTTTATTTGAACTATCAGAAAGAATGACACATACATCATCCTTCATAGAATCCGCCCATTTTGCAAAAGTTAGAGCTTCTGCCTCATCGGGTTCCCAAGTCAGAAAAACGGAACAAAAAGTTAGGTTTTCTTTCCTCAAAGTATTAATAACACTTGATGGTGTAGGAGATTCAATTGCGGGTGATAAACTAGCCCCTTGATTTTCTGAAAGTCTCAATAGATCAGCCAATTGCCCTGTTGCAAAACTTACATAAGAATTGTATCCGGTTAATCCGGATGTAATAATAAAGGATTGATTTCCAGATGAATAAACAACAGAAACTCCCAACAAATTTTCCAAAATTGTTGCCGCTTCACTAAAGCTATTGATAAAGCTAAAATCTGGATCAGCTATATTTTTTTCATTATTATCAACCACAATCTGTAAATCACCCTTAAAAGATCTTAACTCTTCCAAAGTGACAGCCGACATTGTTGCGCCAATCAAACCAGCGCTTGTATTGTTTTCAGCGTATAAAGCCATATAAAGCTGAGTTGCAACACGATCAGAATCTGTAAATCCAGCAAAATAAACTGTTGCCAGGTTATATTCCATTGAATCATAACCAAATAATTTTCCAATTTCTTCAGCATTTTCAAATATGGATGTAATCCCCGCAGGAATAACATTCTCTTTTCTTGTAAGCATTAAACCAAATAGGTCATTTCCCTTGTTCCCTACGGATAAAACCTTTGGATTAATTCTTACAATATTATTTAATGGTATAGACATTAATTTGTAATCCTTATCATAGTGGATTGGTTTATAAAATTATCGAACACCAATTTTAGTATTCCCTGTTTCAGGCAATTTAGTCTTGGTTCAAGCATGCCTGGATTTCGAATGTTTGAATGATTTATAAGAAATAATTAATTTTTAATTTGGAATGTGTTTAAGAATAAAAAACCACCCAAAAAGGTGGTTCAATTGTTTGCATGAAGATTGGAAAACTTGTTATTATTTTAAGATTTTCCTTCTTTTTTTGCCGCACTTCTTACATCAAGATAATAAACGAAAGATGCAAGCATCAAGGCAACAGAAGGAATTAAGGCAAACAAATAGGCATAAATCATCATCATTTGTTGTGTCGTTACACTATTATCTGCCGGCAGGGAGATAAATCCTATATAAATAAATATCCAACCTCCCAATAAAATAACAGCAAACATTAAAAAAGCCGGTAATTTTCTTACATGCTTAGGCATTGTAATAGATTGTTTCGTAATCGCCGAGACCACAGATAAAACAGCACCGACAGCTATCATAAAACTAAAAAAACCGACCATAACCGCTTTAAATAATGCAATTACATCCATGTTATTGCCCCTTGCTTAAATTGTTTTATAATCAAGGTTATTAAACTTTATTTTAGAAAGCAATTATAAGTATATGATATTGAAAAAATAAATTTTATTCAGAATAAAATATTATTGATGATACAAGGGCAAATACTTCTTATAAATTTTAGTAGAACAAATATATCTTACAATTAAAGTCAATTTAATTTCCAATAAATTACCCTAAACAAACTTTTTTATTACAAATAATTCATGACATGATAACAATAAAATGTATTAAATTTTATTCATCAGCATAGATAACCAGTTCTCCTTGATCGTTTTCAGGTTGATCAAGTTGAGCTACGACCAAAACCTTACACCAGCCAGACATTTCCCACTCTTCTAATCTTTGAACAACCAACCAGCGTCGCCCAAGAAATTCCAAAAGATCACCACCGACACCTCTTATACGATCTATGCCGTAAAGTTGTCCATTAGCATAAACCACACGTTTTTCATTTTGTTCACTGGCATAATGACCATGAATCAGCTTATCGCCTTTTAAAGATTGAACTTGCAATTCAATAGATTCAGGATCTTCATAAACAGCCTCTTGTCGAGTTCCTTTTAGAATATGACCTTTTGAACGAAATAATGATCCTGTAATAGAAGGATTTACAATTCCAATCATACTTCGCACCATATCATGAAGCTTCATAAAATCTTATTCCTTTAAATTTATATAGACTAATGTTTATGATTTAAAAATTATATACTTAATTAAATTATAGATTTTATCTATAAATAATTATATTTTTATGTAAAATTGATAATCAATCTTCATTTTATTGCAAAATACAATTAAAATTACTTAGAAACTATGCATCTGAACAATCATCCTGACAACTGGCAATAAAAACAGACCCATTTACTAATGGAGACCATTTAGAATGACATTTTAAAAATTCATTCCATAAATCCCTTGGCAAACGTGTAAAGCCAATATTTCCAAAAAAACGTCTGCTATCTTTACCTGGCATATCCCGAATACCTCGTAACAGGATGTTTTGACCATCAACCTTAATAACTAAACCGTTGGGTATTCTACAGCCAATAATAATATAATCTAGATTATGTTCTTTAGTATTATCATAAGCGATTATAGATTGAGCATTAATATCTATGGCATCGTCCAAGAATTTATCCATATAATCATCAGCAGCATTGCAATCATTGAATTTAAATTTGCTTAAATCTATCGATTCATCAATTTCAGCATTGTCTTGATCTAGAGAATAAAATTGAAGATTTTCCTTTTCATATTCTGAATGATTAAAGTCTAATAATGGCAAATAATATTTTAAATTGGATTTTATTTCCTTGTTATCAAAATTGTTATTTTTAGCCCTTGTCATAATTCCCTCTTATGGAAAGATACGCAGACGAGGATCAGGAATGGGTTTAGTATAAAAAGTACTACGATATTTTTTTGTTAAAGCCCAAAATTCATATCCATAACGTGTTTGTGCCAACCAAGGATCAATTTTATTTTTTGCATGAGATTTGGTATCTACATGAAGAGAAACACTTCCTTCTGTCACCGATGAAATTGATCCTATAAGCTGATCCCCATTTTCAGTTTTTTTTTGCAAACAAACCAGATGAGAAACCAGCAAATTCATTAAAATACGCTTTTCCTTTAAACAACAAACCACGCTATATTTTCCTGGATTGAAATAAATGGCAGCTCGTTCAGCGATTTTATAAATGGTTTCAGGACGAAAAAAACTCTCCAATTCCGGAAAGCTTGCCGCCCAATCTGACCAATCAAACACACATTCCTGATGTTTCAGATCAGATTGTAAATTCATATTGCCTGTCCTGCTTTCACCTGTTCCAGCGACTTTGGCATTTTAGCAGAATCAATCGGTTCAAGACCATGCATCAATGTTTCTTTTTCTTTAGCTTCATCTAAAACTTTTTTCTTTTTATCTGCAGCAAATATGAAGCCTTTTTGGTAGGGCGCAAAATTTTCATGTTGTTTGACCCATGCCTCCCAGAAATTTCTTGAAACTTTTGTTAACCCTACAATTTGGGATGCCATATAAAAAGGAGTCTGTGGACGCCCCAAGTGCATGCTGCCTTTTAACTCAACTTTTTCTTTTCCTACTTCTAAAATAATCCCATGAGGTAATTTACAGGCTACTATGACTGTTTCCGCCATTTTAAACCCCAATCATTTGCGCAATCAGGATAGGACGTGTTATGATTGCCCCCCATGATCCCTGTGTCAATTTTTCTTCCATAGAAGAAGTTTTACGAACAATACCATGACTTCTTAATTTTTCAGAAAAAGCACAGGTTATAGTGTCAATACCTTGATAATTCTCTACAAAAAGCTGAATCAATTCACCACCTTCTAACGATAATTGAGGTGCACTAACTTGTGTAAGATTAGGAAAATTTTTCTTCAACAAATCCATAACCCCTACCCCATGTTCATTTGTTTTTAACAGATAGGGTTGAATCTCATTAGATACGACCAATTTTAATGGACTATCCATATTAACGGCATTGTCCAGATTAATCATCCCTTTTGTTTGCGCCTGTAATTGTCTGTACAGCTTCTGAATATCTTCATAAATTTCATTAGCTGAAGCCTTCTCCCAAACCGTACCGCCAGAACCTTTTATTGTGGGCGCAATCGGAGATAGTAAAGCGGGATCATTCAAGGCACCATAATTTTGCAGGTTGGAAACTCCAAAAAAATAAGACTGGTTCTGCCAATGATTTAATAATAAAGCGGCCGCCATTCTTTTGCGTGATGCAATATCAATATTAGATAAAGCAGCCCGACCCTCTTCACGATCTCCCCATTCTGCAAAAGTTTGGACCAGAAATTGTTGACGCTGGGGAAATGAGGTATTAAGAACACTATATCCTGCTTGGTTAAAATCTCCATAAGCTGCAACATCACCAGCTGGTTCAACGACTGTAAACATCATTGTATCATGTAGCCAATCCCCCTTTTTCGCTTCCCCATATATAGAAGCTGCCTTACATGGGGCCGTTAAGACATCAATAATATTTGGATCTATATAAGTCGTAAATTGACCAGGAATGAAATTATTTGCCTTTGTTACAGGTGAAGTCGAACTATCCCCTACCCTTATATTATCTGTATAATCAACAACATTGGGTAAGTGAATTCCAAATTGGTTTTCCAAAATTGCTCGATCACGTACCCATGATTTCGTTTGAATGGTCATAATTATTCCTCTTAAATCCATGCAGAGATTTTGACAATATCCCCGCCCTTTGCATTTTCAGCATATTTATAATTTGTTGCGACAGCATTTTTGTCATCTGATACAACAATCTTACCTGTTTCCTTGGACGCATAGACCATTTCACCTTGTTGAACCTGGGACATCATTTCGGGTAATTCAATAATAAATTCCCCCTTACTGAAAACAGTCACCATTGTTCCCGGAGAAATTTCCATATTCCCCTCTCGTGCATCTGGAAGATTGATTCCTGCCCATTCGCGCCCGACAAAACCAATTGGACTTGCATTTCCTTTATTGCTAATCAATCCTTCCCGTTCATCAGTCCATACAAAGGAACCAGCCTCAATTGCTGTTTCTCCAACCTGAAACGTCCCATCTTTAGCCAATAAACTGACCCGTGGATTTACAGACGCAAAATCACCATGCCAACCTTGGGCAGGGTTCAAGTTAACTTTATTTTGAAAAGACATAATTAAATACTCCGTAATCGTGTAACATCAAAACGATGCTGTTCTTTGGAACGAATATATCCAGCATCATTGGCCCTGATTTGTTGTTTATGTGCAAGCATCATATCAACAGTATATTTTAACTGGTCGTATCCCATGTTTTCTGGAGGATTTTTTCCTGTAACTTCACTTAACACCGTTCGTAGAATTACCTCCCCGCTATCTTCTGTACCAGCCCATTCACCAACCAGAGGTTTTACCAGAATTCTGGCTTCTTGGGCCTGTTTAGCTTTTGTCATGATCCGACGTTCTATTAATCGTTCTAGGGAAACTGCATCATAAGCTTGGGTTTTAAGTCCTGTTTTTTTAATTAAGCTATCCTCAACATCAAAACCACCTGATGCATTCATATCATCATCTGAGGTCGATATAGTATCAATTGAATCATCATCATTTACCTGATCATTCTGATCATTTTCAGATAATACCTTATGAACAAGACCAACAATTTTTTCTGCCTGTTGCCCATCTTTACAATCTTTTGCCATAGAACAATCAGAAAGGACCGCTCTCAATAACTTTCCAATATATTTGCGACGTGCACCACTAACAGAAGCAACCGCATCTGTAATTTGTGTATAATTGGCTCTTTCAGATTTTGACTGATTTAAAAAATCAGCAAGGACTAAAGCTAATTTCTGCCCTAAATTATTAAGTTTTGACATTTGTATGTTCAACCTTTCATCTGCAACTCTAACATCATGTCCTGCACGACCTTGTTCAACCAAAGCAATATGATCCACATTAATATCCGTCATTATTCCGTCATAAGGCTCATTTTCAAACATTCCGGTCTCCATTACAGGTGTAAAAGCGTAAGAAGCAGATAATTCAGCCTGTGTATTGTTTTTAATTGCCTGTATATAATCCCCGTCCCAAATCGTAATTGAAGCCTGAATATAAGGATAAGAAAAAGACGGGTCTGAACCCGTCGTTCCAATGACTTTTGAATTATCAAGCTGACCCGCATCTGCAGCTTTATGCACGTAAAGAATGGGACGTTCTTTAAAAGAAAAGACCGCTTTTTTTAAAGCATCTGGTGATCGAAGAAAACGATATTTACGTTCTGGTTCCAAACCATATTTCATATGATTTTTTATCTCGAATCCATAATACTCACATATATTAGCCTTGGTTAAATTTGTTTTTTTTACACGTAAATGTCCGTTCCAGTCCTCAAAACGCATTGTTTTTGCATCAAAAGCCAAGGTTCGGTTCCATAAATTACCCATAATTTTACCTATATATTTGATATCAAAAGGGTTTTTTGGTTAAAAACTTATAAAATAAAAAATGTAGATTTATACAACTTTTGATATTCATGAACATTTTACTGCACCTAATATTTTTTATATAAAACCTATTTTTTAAAATTTATAAAAGAAAACAGTGCAGATTGATCTTCATTTTCTAATAAGTCTTTTATTTGAGAAAGGCTTAAAATATTATTGGAAACATAATCACACATCGTTTTTGCTATGTTCATATTAACTTGTGATTGCTGCAATTCGTCCAATTGCCACAAGGAATTAAAATCAAAAGTGATATCTGGATCTATTTTTCCAAATAAATGCAGTTGAATAATTTCAAGAATTTTCTGCAATGGTTGACGTAAAACCGTTTCCTGAAAAGCGGCAATTCTATCGTAAAAACAACGTATTTCTCCATCGGAAGATGCATTCAAACCTGATGGTGTTATACCTAATAATTTTACCAAAGGAATACCTGAAATTGCGGCCATGTGTTCCTGAGCCTGAGCTTGTAATTGTGCCAATCCAGTCAAGGGTGTAGCAACATTTGTAAGTTCTTCTGTTTCTTTATCCACAATCTGCAAACCACGATTGTCACGGTAAGCCGCCATTAAGGCAGCTCTTTGCGTCAATTCTTCGCAACCAGGACTTAATAACTGAGATAAATCCGTTTTCAAAACCATAGTTGAAAAAGACTTGATTAAATCCGATACTGATTGTCGCGTCCTTAACCAGTTATCAACATAAGGTTTGGCCATAAAAGCAAATGGAACCCCACCAAAATTATAAGCTGGTTTCAAAATATCAGGAACTGGTTGAGAAATGATTGTAATCAACCTGCTGGCATGAATTTTTTTTCCCAATACCCACCACATCGAAGGCTTATAGAAATCTTCTGTAAAAGGATCTATTGTATCATATGAAACAGGGGTTGCCCAGGTCGGGTCAATAAGCTTGAATCCACGCAGCTCACCTTTTCTAATTTTTTTTGAAGTTAGGTATAAAGGAGCCTGTTTTTCCTCATCATCATGATTAGCCGTTTCTAAATCAATATAAAGGTGTACCAGCCCAAAATAACCTTCCGTACATAATGATTTTTTAATTAAATCTTGAATATTTAAACGCTTAAATTCCGCTTTTATTTTATTTATAATGGACGAATCATACCCTTCCTTTTTGATATGTTTAAACCTTATCCATTCTCTTGTAGCCTCTTCTGCTCTCGTTTCAATAATTATTCTATATTCACCACGTAAGGATAATTGTGCCAGATATGGATATCCGGGAAATCCAATTCCCTCTTCAAATAATGTCGTCGTCGGACAATTTCCAACATTGAAATTATGAAATTGATTAAAAAACAAGCTGTCGCTAACAGTTACAGAATTATAAGAATCGCCAACCACTCCCTCTGGAGCTTGATATGGTATGTATATATCCTGTTTGTTTCCAAAAAATTCTGGATTTTGTCTAGGAATATTAATATTCCTTAATTTGGTTTTTTTCACCATAACCGAATTTATCTTTCATTATTAAATATCTCGATTGAAAGTTTAATACGCTGTTCAACTATCGGTTTTGTTGTTTTTAAAAATTTAAATCTAATTTATTTAAAATGTAACCACGCTAAATTGGTTTTAAAAATTTAACATTATATTACCGCTTATAACAAAATTGTGATTTCTTAAGATATTAAAATAATTTGCAATACGTAATGTTTAATTGTATGTTATTAAAATCATTGACTATTTCAATTAAGATTATTTTATAATTTATTAATCATAGTTATTTAAATCATTTAAATATTTTAGTTCATCAAAGCGGAATAGCTTTATAGGCTGTTCCGCTGTTTTATTTAATTATCAATACGAAATTTAATTAAATATTCATAATTCCTTGCCAATTTGGCATTTTCGGTAATTTTCTTTGTAATGAAATAGCTTCAAAAGCGCCAGAAGAAGCATCAATCTGATCATCATGTGAACCATTAGGAAAGTCAGAAAGTTCATCTAAATATGATCTGTTCCAATTAGCTCTCAATAAAGATACATTTCCTATGTTAACCTGTGATGCAAATGGGTCAGCTCTGGCAATTTTATTCCCCGTTTCCCGTATCGTTTTTATTTTATACCCGGCAAGCATTTTGAGGTAATATTGCACCTGAGCCACACCCGCCTGTCCAGGATCCTGTGGAATTACAATTTTAACATCAAAACCATCCTGACTGGCGACAGCCTTGACAGTCTTAATAACTTCATCTGGCAAACCACGAAGTCGCACAACATCAAGCACTGTATATCCACTATCTACATTCCGTTGCATCTTTACCCCCACGGTCCAATCAGGATCATATTTACCAATATCTCTGGAAGCAGCAAAATCCCAACGTCTGACAACCTGGACTGGTTTTGGTGCTGCATCAATAATATTTAGCATATTGACTTTGAAAATTGATCCAGTTGATAGCGTTGGTTCACCTTGATACAAAGCAAACCAGTCTCGTTCACCCACAGCCTTTCGAATCTGTTCAAGCTCATTTCTATCATACGCTTCAGGCCATAAAGGCTCACCTTTTTTCCGTCCTAAAACATCATTTTCATTTGCAATAGCTGGTAAATTAATAACCTCCCATTTTTCGCCTGCATCATTTTTCATCTGTGATAATAACCTTCCCGCCAAATCATCAACATGCCAACGAGTCTGAACAATAATAATGGCCCCACCGGGCATAATTCGTGTTCTCAATACAGACTTATACCAATCCCAGACATTATCACGCATTATTTGACTTTCAGCTTCATGTCTATCTTTTACAGGATCATCAATGATAGCAAGATGTCCTCCATAACCTGTCATGCTTCCACCAATACCGGCTGTTAAAAACACACCCCCATGATTGGTTTCCCATAAATCCTTTGCTTTGCTATCAATTGAAAGAGCAACATCAGAAAAAATATTTCGATAATATTTTGATGTCACTAAGTTACGAACATCACGACCAAATTTATCTGCAAGTTTAGCTGAATAGCTGGCTGTAATGACTTGTTTTGTAGGATTGCGCCCTAAAAACCAGGCAGGAAAACGTTTTGAAATTAATTCACTTTTTCCATGGCGCGGTGGCATAAAAACCATCAGTCTTTTAACTTCACCACGTTCAACTGCTTCAAGTTTTTTACATAATAAATTCAGATGAAGACCGGCACGATAATCCGGTTTTGTATAAATTGTAAATGCCGAAAGATAATGACGCGCATCATGACGTTTTTTTAGTTCTTCAATGGCTAATTTTTTTGCTTTTTGTAGCAAAATCATAAATTATATTTTTACACCTAACAAAAATTTTATCATATAATCGTAATTATTATCAAACCGAAATTTGATTCATCATGAAAAAAGTATTATATTAAAAAATACCTTAAGGTTTTGAAGTTATTAATTTTTTATAAAGGTATAGACAAATGAAAATTTTACAAACAAACGAATTGTCAAAAGTTGCTGGTGGTCATGGTCACAATAATAACCATCAACATCATAACAATAATCAACAGCATAATAATCATCATGATAGAGTTATTAATCCTCCTCATAATGGTAAAGCTGATGGCTTGGCAAAACTTAATATCATTAAAACCGGACTAGAAAACGGTGATAATTGGGCCACAATCGGAAAAAATATTCACAACTATTTTGCTGAGAAATATAGTTTTGTTGATCATTTTGGCAGATAAGAGCCTTTATGCAACCTTGATAGAATTGCTTCATCAAGGTTGCATCATTATCAATTTTAATAATTTTATAATAAAACTATTTTAACGCGACCTTGCCAATAAAGTTTTTTAGTTCTTCTTCAGACATATCTTCTAATGTTTTGATTTGTGTCATTTCTACTTTTGCATCATTCAATTTTGGATGACAATACGGTGCTGTCTTATAGGCAATTTCCAAAGCTGTTTCATATTTTTTTTCCTCCAAAGCTTTGTTCATTATTAAAACCATTATTTCTAATGGCAACTTATGTTTTTTTAAAAATTTAATTTTTCTAGCTCGAGGATTTTCCATAATTATTTGCTTAAAATATTATCTAATAATATCAATTAAATTTTTATAGAATAAAAAAATCATTATTTTAAAATAATGATTAGTAATATTAGACCATGTAATAAAAGTAAAATATTAGTTTAATATTATTAATTGTTTTTTATATTCCCTTAATTATGAATTTACATAATTAAGGGAAAACCAGTAATTAAAAGTATTATTAAAAATTATTGTAAAAATATATTAACTAAAAAAAGAATGTGCTTATTAATTTTCTAATAAAATATATTTATAATTTTTTTTAGGTTATTTCAATGATTATTTCATCACCTCATTAAAATGTTACCTATTGTTATACATCTACTTGACTTTTATTTATATTTAATAAAATTAATTGTTGTTGTACTTAAAACAATTTTACTTTCAACATAATATTAAAAATTTTTAAACGGTAAAATTCCGACGATAAAGACTGGGAGATAATCCCACTATTTTTGTAAATATCTTCCGAAACGCATTTAAATCTTTATAGCCACATTCAATTCCTATCTCATCAATCAATTTTTTTGAAAATTGTAATAAAAATTGAGCGCGGCAAATTCGATGATGTTGAATATATTCTGTAACAGTCATTCCCGTGGCTTTAATAAAACGCCTCTGCAATGTCCGTATTTCCAATCCTGTTACTTTCGATAACTGTTTCAATGAAATATTCATATTCTTTTGATTAGATATCCATTTTTGTCCCTTAATTATTGGAATATCTCCATGCGTTAAATTAGGTGAAAAAATATTAAAATAACTTTGTGCACGTCTTGCCGGTTGGACCAAAAAAAACCGTGCAACCTCAGCCATCACTATGGAACCGAAAAATTTTTTAACCAATTCCAACCCAAGATCTATCCAAGATAATGAACCTGCCGTCGTAATAATATTTCTTTCCTCAATGACCATAGAATCAAAATCAGTATAGATATTTGGAAACTGGTTTTTAAATCGATGTTTTAACTGCCAATGAGTCGTTACTGTATAACCATCCAATAGTCCAGTCTCTGCCAATAAAAAAATGCCATTGCCAATAGAGGCAATTGTACAAGGTTGTTTCAAGGAATGTTTTAAAAAATTAATATGCGTATTATATTTACTTCCAGATGGAAATTCATCTGTACAAGGAGGGACAATAATAACAGAAAAATTCAAATCATTTTTTTTAACAATAAATGAAGGCAGGTCAAAATTCACTGTTGGCTTATCAATTTTTACAATTTTAATTTGAGGTATGGGAAGATTAGTATTCCATTTCTCCTTGACCAACTGATTTGCTACAGAAAAAAAATCAATTAAACCGAAAATGGCTCCTTGTTGAACATTAGGGTACATTAAAAGACCAATATTAATAAGATCTATTTTTTTCATATATCATTATCCATACTGTTTTTATTACATAAGCAAGCGATAAAAACTGTTTAAAATTTTTTACGTAAAATGTATTTAAAGTCTTAAATTTATTAATTTAAATTAAACATCATAAACTAATTGATTATGGTGAGCTTTGAAAATTTTTTATATTAACTATTCCTTAAAAAATATACTGACTAAAATAAAAATATATTATTTATAAAAATAAGTAACGACATTCAACTCTGCGAATATTTATTTTAAAAAAACGTTTCCCTTATAATCATTTCAAAACAAAAATATTAATAATATTTAATTTTTATAACAAAGCAATTCATAATTTTAAATACCATACATATTCATCAAAACTATCATGAATAATAAATATAATAAAAACATAAAACATGTGATAAATTTACTTAATCTATTACCTTTAATTTTTTTATGACAAATAAATAGAGACCAATGAATTATAAAAAAACAATTATTTTTACATTATTAATAAATATCCTAATATTCCCCTTAACTGGACAATCCAGCAATTTACAAAAAAATGAAATTAAAAGATTATTTATTAAATCAAAAAAATTACCCTTGCATACTGATCAATTCGCAAATAGTTTGAAACTTTTACCACCCCCACCAGATAGAAATAGTCAACTATTCACAATTGATAAAGAAATATATCTCAATACACGCAAACTTATAAACACATCTCGATGGATCCAAGCCATTGAAGAAGCAGCTATTTTTAACGGAACAATCGGAAAAAACTTTTCTAAAACCATCGGTATTGAAATATCCAAGAAAAATACCCCTATTACTCAAGATTTTTTAGAGGATCTGTTAATCATGAGCGGTAATTTTGGAACTGATAAAGCGAAAAAACACTATCAAAGAATTCGTCCTTTTATGTATTATCACACACACAGCTGTACTCCAGAGGATGAAAGCCTACTGCGTAAGGATGGTTCTTACCCCTCAGGTCACGCAGCTTTTGGATGGTCCGCCGCCTTATTTCTATCTGAAATTTTTCCAGATAAACAAGACCAGATATTGAAAGAAGGTTATGAATTCGGACAAAGTCGCGTTATTTGTGGTGCGCACTGGCAAAGCGATGTAGACGCAGGCCGATTGATCGGAGCTGAAGTCGTCGCTCGTTTACATGCAAATCAAGAATTCGGAAAAAAACTTAAAAAAGTTAAACAGGAACTCCTCAAAAAGTCACGGGAAATCCATTTTAATAAAAATTAACAAACTTCTAATAAAAATGCAATTATCGTTTAACATTTTCAATGATTAATTACTATTAATAAATCACAATTGTATTTTTGATTTGATGTGTTAATAATTTGATGATAGGTTATTGAAATAAATTGTAACCCCTTCTATTCAGGAATATTAAAATGCGAGAAATTACATCACATGAAATCAATAGCGTATCAGGTGGATCTTTTTTGGGTGATATTATTGGGGGCAATATTACACTTCCCGTTTCTTCCGCTTTAATAGGCTCTTTCATAGGCGCTTCAATTGGAGGAATTGTCGATAATCTTTATGGTAGCTTAACAGGAATTAAAACCAACAATGAAGCAAATGCCGGAAGTAAACTTGGCAGTGGTATTGGATCTATTGTTGACGCAGCCAAATCAAAAAATGCCGCCGATATAAGTAGCAATGTTAACAATGCAATTTCTGGGATAGGATTGGGTACAGTTGGAATTATTAATGGAATATCGCAGGGAATTGCTAATCTCTTCCATTAGTTTCAACATACATAATGATATTTTCCTGCAACTAATCATTATATTATTTAAAATAAGTTGTTTTTATCGTGTAAATTGATTCTCCTAAATTAATATAAATATAAAAAATCTTTAGAGAATATATGATACTTCAATCATAAACATTTATGATTGAAGTAATGTTTCTCAATTTTCTTACAAAATTTATTTAATCTATCAAGATTATTATCCATGAATTCTCTTTTCAGGCATGAAGTTTTAGAAGCAAAACGAGATACATGGTTAGGTCGCGTACAGGATGTACAACCTATTCCTATAAAAATCATCGCGGTTACCTCATTCATTTGTGTCATTATTATCATATTATATACTATTTTCGGTGGTTATACGCGTCGTATACATGCTTCCGGCAGCATTATGCCTACAGAAGGGTTAATCACTATAGGATCAAGAACAAATGGCATTGTTATTGAAAAAAACGTTATAGAGGGCCAATTTGTTCATAAAGGCGATAAATTATTCACGATAAGTCTCGAAAACACCTCTATCAATGGACCCACACAACAATTAACTAATAACTTGTTGAAAAAACAAAAAAATATTCTTGAAAAACAGCTTGCACTCAAAGAAAAGGCCGCTCCCATTGAAAAAAACAATATTAAGGAAACACTCTCTAATCTTTACAAACAGCATGACAAAGTTACCCAGCAAATCGAAAATGACAATCAAATAATCCCCTTGGTCCAACAATCGTTACTGATGATTGAAAAAGCCAAGAAAATGTCTTTGGCAACAAATCAGGAATATCAGAATCAATTATACACATATGCCCAAATTTTAGGTACTCATGCACAGTTCTTACAAAATCAAACTTCGATTGAAGGCCAAATATTAGAAAATGCATCAAAATATCAACTGTACGATACCAATTACCAACATGATCTCAATGAAATTAAAAAAAGCATAAATGATATTGATCAGAAAATCATACTGGGAGAACGTAATCAAACTATTTTCGTTACAGCCCCCATAAATGGAACAATAACAGCGCTTCGGGGATATATCGGTCAGCAAGTTTCACAAGATTCCGCCTTAACAAGTATAGTTCCAGAAGGTCAAACAATCGAAGCCGAACTTTATGTTCCTAGTTCAGCCGTGGGACTTTTAAAGAAAAATAGCAATGTTATCTTACGTTATGCAGCATTTCCATATCAAAAATTTGGTCTATACAACGGGACTGTTACCGAAATTACTTATACACCAGTTACATCGGATATAATGGGTAAAGACAGCAATCCAAATTTAAAAAATGAAATAATTGGTCCCAACAGTAAGATTGATCGTAACTTTTATAGAATTCGGGTAAAACCTGAAAAAAACTTCATTGCAGCTTATCCCAATAAAAAATATTTTTTGCAGCCCGGAATGCAAGTTGAAGCTGACATTGCCGTTGATTATCGTCGCCTTTATCAATGGATGTTCCAACCCATTATTGAGGTTAACGATACTATTAAAACAAGATTAACGAAACCGAACTCATGATTAATACCTTGAAAAGACTAAATTTTGCTTTTCGCCAAACTGTTCCCGTAATTTTGCAAGTGGAAGCTTCCGAATGTGGCTTGGCATGCCTTGCCATGATTATGAGTTATTATGGAAATTATATTGATCTAACAACATTTAGACAAAGAGAATCTATTTCTATCAAAGGAATTACCCTACAGAATATTATTGATATTGCGCAACGGAATAACTTGACAACACGTCCTTTGCGTTTGGAAATGGAAGAACTAAACAAATTACGCTTACCTTGCATTCTTCATTGGAGTTTAAACCATTTTGTCGTGCTAACAGATGTAAAAACCAATGGAATTATGATTAATGATCCCGCCCGTGGAAAACGTAAGGTACTCTGGGGTGAAATCAATAATGAATTTACAGGAGTGGCGCTTGAGATTGCTCCCGACCAAAATTTTACCCGAAAAGATGAGCGCAACAATCTTCATTTACGTGATCTTTTCAGAAAAACAGACGGTCTTAAAACAACCCTGTTTTATCTTTTATTAACATCCCTTGGGTTGGAAGCTATTTCAATTGTCATGCCTATGGCCTCGCAAGTCATTATTGATGAAGTCATTGTGACTTTGGATAACGGCTTGCTAACAACAATCACAGTTGGAATTGCCATCCTTATTTTGCTGCAAATGCTTATATCCACAGCCCGAACATGGATGGTCATGCTTTTCAGCACCCGTGTATCTGTTCAATGGAATGCCAGCCTTTTTGAACATTTATCCAAATTACCGCTGGATTATTTCTTGAAAAGACATGTTGGAGATATATTATCCCGTTTCGGTTCATTAGGTATTATTCAACAAACCATTACAACTGATATGGTACAAGCAATCATGGATGGTTTAATGGCAATTGGTATGTTTGTAATGCTAATCATCTATGGTAAATGGCTGGCACTTGTAACATTAATTGCTGTAATCCTTGACGGTATAAGCCGTCTTATGGCTTATCGCCCTTACAAGCAAGCCTCTGAAGAGGGTATTGTCTATAATGCTAAAAAGGATTCACATCTTATTGAAACTTTGAGAGGTATGGCAAGTATCAAGTTACTTGGATTGCGGGAGCGAAGACGTGCACGCTGGTTAAATTTATTGGTTGATGCAATCAATGTCGGATTAAAAACACAACGTTATGACCTTATTTTTGGACGTATAAATGATTCCATCTTCGCTATTGACAGGTTAATAATGTTGGTAATCGGGGCACATTACGTCATGGATAATAAAATGACAGTTGGAATGCTGGTTGCCTTTCTATCTTACAAAGACCAATTCACCGGACGCATAGGCAATCTTATCGGTGCCGCCTTCAAACTAAAAATGCTTTCTATCCAGAGTGATCGTATTTCAGATATAGTCTTAACACCTACAGAAAGTGAAGAAAATGCTATAATATCTATATCGAATAATAACAGATTGACGGAACAACTTCATATTAATGATCAAAACCATCTTGTGTGTAAAAATTTGGGTTTTAGATACTCTCCTGCTGAACCTTGGGTATTTCGTAATATAAACCTGAAAATTCCAAAGGGTAAAAGTATTGCTATTGTAGGCGCATCAGGATGTGGAAAGTCAACAATTTTAAAAACAATGATGGGTTTAACCCATCCAGAGGAAGGTGATATCTACTTTAACGGTCGAAATATATTAAAAGAATCTCTAGACAATTACCGACAAGAAATTGCTGGTGTTTTACAGGATGATGGACTGTTTTCTGGTTCAATTGCAGATAATATTTGCGGGTTTGATGATAAACCTGATCAGGAAAAGATTATTGAATGTGCACAGAAAGCTGCAATTTTACAAGATATAATGGCAATGCCCATGAAATTTGAAACATTTGTTGGTGATATGGGAAGTTCCTTGTCAGGAGGACAAAAACAAAGGGTTATTTTAGCCAGAGCTTTATATCGCCAACCAGCAATCCTATTTTTAGATGAAGCAACCAGCAGTCTGGATGAACCAACAGAAGCCCATATTGCGACAATACTAGATGAAATGAATATAACACGCATTATTGTGGCACACCGGCCTGCAACAGTTGCGCATTGTGATTATGTTATTGTAATGGATGTTGAAAATGCACAATCTGGAAAAATTGAAATTGTTGAAAGACAAGAGCTTATCCACAGACACCAACAGCATAAAACATCATAAACCTTCAATTCAAAAGATAATTCCAGATACGGTTTTTTAAAAGAACATAATTTTATATATTAATCAGTTTGGTTATAATACAATCAGAAAACCAGGAAATTAACCCTGTTACAATTTATTTCAATAATTTAAATATTACCAGATAACCCAAAGTTTCAATTTATCAGTAGGAATATTATTTATTTAAATATAAAAAGCCTGTTCTAATTAAAAAAACAGGCTTTTATAAACTGTGGAAAAATTATTGTGCTGAACCAGATTTAAAATGTTTCATACAATCACTATAATAACCGCCGCCTTTTTGAATCCATTTCAAATTGCCATTCTTATTATCGGCTTTGTTCGCTTTATATTGATCCAAACAGGTATGCATCCGAGCAGTACCTTCTTTCTCATTTGAATATTTACTATCAACCGCGTTTGGAAAAACTGCATCACCTGCTGCTATACTTGATGCTGTAGCATCTTGTTTAGCTGGAGATTTAGAAGAAGCATTATTCTGGGATGTATCAGATTTTTTCGCATTTTGCTGATGCATTTCATCTTTGACAGATCTTTCATCTTTACAATTAGCTGCCTTGAATTCTCTAAACGTTTTTTCTTTGACGGTTCCAGCTTTTTTAGCTGCCGTAAACTGCTGATGACATTCTTTGGATGTAACAGCATGGACAGCATTATTTACCAGCAAAGAGGTTCCGACAAAAGAAGTAATAGCTAAACCGGCACCTATAACAGGAAAGCGCGCAACTATGGATTTTATCATTTATAATACCCTTACATAAATAAAAGGTTTAATATTCTTAAACCAATAGTATTAAAGCGCTTTTTGTTAAAAATTGTAAACAAAAATAATTGCTAATATTCAATTTATCTGTTCATTATGTAAAACCATATCCAACCCTTGCCTTTCTGAATCTGTATCCACACGCAATCCAATCAAAAAATCAATTATTTTCAATAAAATAAATGAAACAAGACTGCTCCAGATTATTGTGACAGCAACTGCCTCAATCTGGGCAATAACAAGATGCAAAGATGCACTAATACCCACTGGATCTGTCTCTGTAGCGGACAATGGACCAAAGGCAAAAACACCGGTTAAAATTGCCCCGATAATTCCCCCCATTCCATGAATACCAAAAGCATCAAGAGAATCATCATATCCCAATTTTCGTTTTAAATAAGAACAGCTCCAAAAACAAATCAACCCGCCTAGAAATCCCATCAATAAGGCCGGGCCAGGCATTACAAAACCAGCTGCTGGGGTAATGACTACCAAGCCAGCCACTGCTCCAGATACAATACCAAGTACTGTTGGTTTTTTTCGAATAGTCCATTCAATCAACATCCAGCCAATACCACCAGAAGCGGCAGCAATCTGTGTTACAAGTACCGCCATGGCTGCTCGACCATTTGCACCCAAGGCAGATCCTCCATTAAAACCAAACCACCCAATCCATAATAAGGAAGCGCCCATAACAGCATAACCTACATTATGCGGTGCCAAATCACTTCGACCATACCCTAACCGTTTTCCTGCAACCAGAGCACATATTAAACCAGCAATACCGGCATTAATATGAACAACTGCTCCACCTGCAAAATCAATTGCTCCTAGATTGGCCAACCAGCCCGTCGGATTCCAAACCCAATATGCAACAGGAACATAGGAAAATAACGCCCATAATATACAAAATATACATAGGGCAGAAAATTTTATACGTTCTGCAACCGATCCAACCAAAATTGCCACAGAAATAATGATAAATGTCATTTGAAACATAACATAAACACTTTGTGGGATAGTCATAATGACAGGATTGTTTCCATTGGCTCCTAATATGAACCCCTTATCAACACCCATGTGATAGTTACCAAGAATTCCATTCAACATAAATTGTGATAAATTACCAATGAAAGAATTCCCTGTCGTAAATACAAGACTGTATCCCACTGTTATCCATATTAAAGTAACAAGACAACATATAGCAAAAGATTGCATCATTGTTGCAAGAACATTTTTCTTGCGAACCATCCCTGCATAAAATAAGGCCAATCCTGGGATTGTCATTAATAAAACCAACGCACTGCTGATTAACATCCATGCCGTATCACCACTATCCAAAACAGGCATCACTGGCAAAGCCCCTAATGCGGAGCCCGGAATTAATCCAACTATACACATCAGATACAGAAAAATTTTTTGAATATTCAGAAAATTTTTATTTTTACATTTCATTGGAAACTGTTCCCGTACAATCCAAATAAAACCCACTTTATTCTATCAAATCAATAGTTTATGCTTATGATACATAGAATGAAATCTTATTGTTTTAGTCCTTATTCAACTATTAAACATTGTTAGACAAAGCACAATCCTTTGCAAAAAAAATTATATGATTTTTTTTACATGTAAAAAAATCTGGTCATTTGAATAAAAATATAGTTTCCTTATATGTCTTGTTAACCAAAGTCACATTTCTCCCTAAGGATACTGATAAATTTGCATGAGGGCATGATGAAAAAAAAATTTGGTCAATCTCTTCATCCAATTGCACCTACTCAAAACGCAATGAATGATCCGAATAACCTATTAGCGAGCGGCCCCGACAGCCACGAAATAAACCTTCAAGCCTTGTGGGAAAAAATGGTTCAAGAAAGCAATGGATGTTGTGATCCTTTGTTATCCAGTTTTTTTGATACATGCATTCACAGCCATCATGATTTCAAAACCGCCCTGACTTGTATGATAGGACGCAAATTAGAGGATGCCTCCATCCCCTATCAGGCATTAACTGATTTAATCAAACAGGTGTACAGAACCAATCCGCCTCTCATTTCCATAGCTGCAGCCGATTTGATCGCGGTTATGATGAGAGACGCAGCATGCTCCGATTTAATTACACCATTTCTATTTTTCAAGGGATTCCACTCCATTCAGGCCCATCGCATTTCCCATTGGCTATGGCATAATCAAAGACGCTATCTGGCACTTCATTTACAAAGCCGTATTTCAGAAGTGTTTGGGGTTGATATACATCCTGCCGCCCGTCTGGGACAGCGAATCATGATAGATCACGCCACTTCTGTTATTATTGGTGAAACCGCTGTTGTAGAAGATGACGTTTCAATTTTACAAGAAGTTACCCTTGGGGGAACGGGCAAAGATGAAAAAGACCGTCATCCCAAAATCCGTCGGGGAGTCTTAATCGGTGCAGGTGCAAAAGTATTGGGAAATGTGGAAATTGGAGAGGGAGCCAAGATTGGTGCAGGGTCAATTGTTTTAGAAGCAGTCAAACCTTACACAACCGTAGTTGGCAATCCTGCCCGACAAATCGGGGTACGTCATAAAGATTTACCTGGAGTATCAATGGATTTAAGTCTTCCCCCTATTGATTACGTTATTTAACAACTGCATTATCAACAGAACGCATATAAGGTTCAAGTTCATCAAGCCTCTTCATGACAAATGCTACATCAATTGGTTTTTCCCAGGCACTAAGATGATCTGGCGCCCCATGATCAACACCACTGTCAAATTGATCGGCCCAATAACGCAATCCGCTTTGTAAAGACAAGACCAGAAAACATGGATTGATATGATGACTTGGAATCAATTCATAAATCAATGTGTCTTTTTGACAGAAAACGATATTTGATAAACCTGCACCCAACAAACCAACCACAATTTTTGCATAATGAAAAAGCATGATTTGTTCATCTAGACTGTATAATTCAGGATTTAAAATAAAATATCCTCTTTTCTCCAATGCTTCAACAAGCTTTTCCTCATTAGGTAAATGCCGATTATTCTTATTTACGCGACTAATATATATCTTGTCATATTTCGCTATTGACTGAATAGATACAACAGCATTCTGTTTCATTTTGACATATGCCTGCTCAGAAAGCTTTGAACAGGAATAGCCAAATTTTTGTGAGAGATAATCAAAATAATAAAATTCTGAAAATCTATATTGTTTTTCCTTTTCAATGGGATAACACATGGATAAGTCAAGTCCCAGCAATTCCAAACTGCGTTTACGCCATAACATCAATGGGTAAGGCAAAAGAAATTTGGCTTTTATTCCTGATTGCATTGCCGCATAATAAGCTGGAATGGCATGCATCATCCAATGAAAATAATTGTTTTCCCAATGATCAGAACAACAGAATACAGCTCCCTGATCTCGCGCATCAATCAGTTTATCCAATTGAATGTGGATGGAATTGAGCAAATTTTCCGATAAGTAATAATTACTGTTGGTGATAACCCGGTTTTGTTTGAAATATACCATATGATAAACATCGAGGGTTATATCTTTCAGATGATAACGGTAAATTGTCTCGGCTGGATGTTTCCAGTGCAAAAAAGGATATGATTGATTGTTTGCAAATTCCTGAATATTCTTCCATCGCGGGCTGCCATAACATCCAATCGTTTTTTCAATCTTAACAGTTTCAATAGAATGGTGATTTATACGATTTTGCTGATGAAAAACTAAATCTTTTATTTTTTCACGCGTTGATACAGACAATCTAAACAAGCTGATCTTTACCTTTAATATTGCATAAAAAGAACAATTTTAAATAAACTAACATAAAATTTCTAGATTAAATTAGAATGGATTATTTCGTACAAGGCAATGGCACCCGCAACTGATACGTTTAAACTGTCAATATCTCCGGCCATATATAATGAAACAATTTCATCACAATTTTGACGGACAAGCTGTCGCAGTCCCTTACCTTCGGCACCCAACACCAATGCCACTTTTCTTTGCTTATAATTTTGACCATTTAGAACCTCACCCTGCGCATCCATTCCAAGAACCCAAAAACCTTTTTCCTTTAACTGCTTCATGATACGTGAAAGATTAACCACTTTCATTACCAATACAGAATCAAGAGCACCCGATGCCGCCTTGGCCAAAACCCCGCTTTCTTCTGGGGAATGACGATCCTGCATAATAATTCCAGATGCCCCAAATGCCATTGCCGAACGTAAAATAGCACCAACATTGCGAGGATCTGTAACTTGATCAAGGATAAGCACGGGTCCATGCCGTTTCACTATATCTTCTAGGTCTGGGTCGGGAAGTGGCATAACCTGTAATGCAACGCCCTGATGTACAGCATCCCGACCACAAAACCTATCCAACATCATACGATCAACAATTTCATAAGATATATTTAAAGGCCGTTCCAATTTGGTCATTAAAGTGTCAAATATCTCTTGTGTAGCCAACAAACGATTTTTTTGACGTAATGGATTTTTCAAAGCCGCTTGCACAGCATGCAAACCATACAACCAATATCCACCCTCTTTTTGATGAGAATTAGAAACAGGTTTTTTACTCATATATAATTCAATCTTTTCTATATATTTAAAAATCAAATGATTATAGAGAAAATCAAAAAAATCTACAAAGAAAAGTTAAAAACTCTGTTGACATCTATCAAAAGAACCTGTTATTTGTTTTCCATCTTCCGATGGAGGGGTGCCCGAGTGGCTAAAGGGGGCGGACTGTAAATCCGCTGACGTGCGTCTACGTTGGTTCGAATCCAACCCCCTCCACCACATTAAATAATTGAATTCTCATCTTTTATTTATTTCAAAAAAATCAATTCATCGTTAAATCTTTTTTGTAGTTTTATAAAATTAATCCACCAAAAAACAAAAAATAATAATAAGCGTCTGCAAAACCGTAACGAAAAACAATTTTTACTTGCAAAACAATCCATATTCAAATAATCTCGGTTTCATTTTCGTTATATTTCGAAAGGAATATAAATTATGATTAATTCCATTGATCATATTGTGCTGACAACATACAGGCTTGATGCGTGTATCCATTTTTACACTCAGGTTTTACAATTTTCCCTGCAACATTTTGGACAAGATCGAATAGCTTTTAAATTCGGCAATCAAAAAATCAATGTTCATGAATATGGTAAGGAAATTGAACCAAAAGCACATTTACCCGTACCAGGCTCTTTAGATATCTGTTTTGTTACTCAAGAAAAACCAGCAACAATTCTAGCTCATTTACAAAAATATGGAATTAAACCGCTTGAGGGTCCTGTCAACCGAACAGGGGCGCAGGGATCCATTGAATCCATTTATCTACGTGACCCTGATCTGAATTTAATCGAGATTGCACGATATATTGAAAACCCCTGAAACAAACAAGGGGTATTTTTAAAAATCAATAACTCTTATTCTATATTTTATCTTAACTTAGTGCCAAGGCCTGTTCAAGATCCTGAATAATATCATTTACATTTTCGATACCAATCGATAGACGAATCACATCGGGTCCCGCTCCTGCAGCAATTTTTTGTTCATAACTTAATTGACGATGTGTAGTCGATGCAGGATGAATGACTAAGGAACGCGTGTCTCCAATATTAGCCAATAAAGAAAACATTTTTAACGAAGAGACAAACCGGACAGCTGAATCATATCCTCCTTTTATTCCAAAGGTAAATACTGATCCAGCCCCTTTAGGCGCATATTTCTTCTGCAAATCATGATATTTATTATCAGGCAATCCAGCATACGAAACCCACGCAATCTTTTCATGATTAGCCAGATAATGAGCTACCACATTTGCATTGTCACAATGACGCTGCATACGCAAAGGTAAGGTTTCAATTCCCGTTAAGATCAAAAATGCATTAAAAGGAGAAATTGTTGGACCAAAATCACGCATACCCAATACACGCGCAGCAATTGCAAAAGCCGATGAACCTGCCGCATCCGCAATAACCAACTCTGCATAATCATGTCGTGGCTCTGTAATTTTTTTATATTTGTTATCTTTTTTCCAATCAAACTTACCACCATCAACAATAATGCCGCCCATCGAATTTCCATGTCCCCCCATAAATTTAGTCAGGGAATGAATCACGATATCGGCACCATGTGCAAAAGGGCGAACCAGATAAGGCGTCGCCATGGTGTTATCCACAATCAAAGGGATATGATTGGCATAAGCAATTTTTGCAATGGCCTCTATATCAACAATTATACCACCAGGGTTTGCAAAGCTTTCAATAAAAATCGCCTTTGTCCGACCATCAATTGCTTTTTCAAAAGTGGATAAATCGTTAATATTAGCAAAACGAACATGCCAGTCAAATGATTTGAAAGATTGGGCAAACTGGTTAATTGAACCACCATATAATTGACGGGCGGCGATGAAATTATCCCCTGCCTCCATCAGGGTATGAAAGGTTAAAAACTCTGCAGCATGTCCAGAAGCAGTTGCCAATGCTGCACTTCCTCCCTCCAGTGCTGTCACCCGTTCTTCCAATACAGACTGGGTTGGGTTCGTAATCCGACCATAAATATTTCCCGAATCTGTCAAGGCAAAGCGATTGGCTGCCTGATCAACATCTTTAAAAACATAAGCTGTAGTCTGATAAATCGGTGTTATTCTTGCCCCTGTTACTGGATCAGGTGTTGCCCCCGCATGAATAGCCAAGGTTTCAAAATTGGTGTTTTTACTCATTATTTATGATCCGATATAAAAATGAAAAATGATGTCAAATCATCATTTATGATGATTTGTTTTTCGTTAAATTATCTGTTTATCGAAAATTACGAAATAAATGTAATACAATTCAAAAATATCAACAATCATTATTAAAAATCGAATCGAATAATCGAAAATTTTTTTAAAAAAAATCGATATAATTTCGTAATTATATTCAAATTTAAGTGATAATAAAATCAGAATAATATTTTTTTAAATAAATATTGATTTAAACAGATAAAAGGATCTATTTGTATCATTCTTCAATAACCCTTGAATACATTCATATGATTTTTCCAAAAATAACGATCTTGAACAAGAATTTTAACAATTATAATCATGACAAACCCTTTTTGATAATTTAAATAGATAAATAATAGCATATATGTGATTAAACAACCGACTGCATATAATTCATAATTTTATCTTTAAACCTGATAATGCCGTTGGAAATATTGAATGAATCACGTTAAACATTATACAGATATTAGCATCGCAGAACTTGTTGAGTTAGCCATTCAACGCAATGAGGGAAAATTGGCCGCTAATGGTGCGTTAACAGTAAAAACGGGCAAACGAACCGGACGGTCCCCGGCTGATCGTTTTATCGTTAAAGAAGCCATAACAGAAAATGCGATTAATTGGGGTAAAATTAACCAACCTTATTCCGAAAATAAATTTGACACCTTATGGAAACATGTCGAGGATTATATCAATCGACAAGCATGTTTCATTTCTCATGTTCATGTCGGGTCTGATCAAAATTATTATCTACCCGTCAAAATGATTACCGAAACCGCCTGGCATAACCTGTTTGGAAGATGTCTTTTCATCAATCCTGATATTTATAATCCAAAACGACTATCTGAATGGCAAATTATCAACGCTCCCGGTTTCAAGTGCAATCCTGAACGAGACGGAACCAATTCTGAGGGAACTGTCATCATTAACATTTCTCAAAAAAAAGTTTTACTTGCAGGAATGCCTTATGCCGGGGAAATGAAAAAAGCCATGTTCTCTGTGCAAAATTTTCTTTTGCCTGAGCAAGACGTTTTACCCATGCATTGTGCAGCAAATATTGGCGAAAAAGGTGATGTAACCTTGTTTTTTGGATTGTCAGGAACAGGTAAAACAACACTTTCAGCCGATGAACACCGTTACCTGATTGGAGATGATGAACATGGTTGGGGTGCAGGAACAGTTTTTAATATTGAAGGAGGATGCTATGCAAAATGTATTCATCTTAGTGAAAAAAATGAGCCCGTTATCTGGCGAGCCATCCGTTTTGGAAGTGTTCTTGAAAATGTCGTATTAGATAAAGCGACACGTGAGCCTGATTACAATGATGAACAATTCACTCAGAATACAAGAGCTTGCTACCCTCGTGATTTCATTGTGAAACGAGCAAAAAATAACAAAGGGGGTGAACCTAATGCAATTATCTTTTTGACTTGTGATTTAACCGGCGTCTTGCCACCTGTTGCCATTCTAAATCATGAACAAGCTGCATACCATTTTCTTTCTGGATACACCGCATTGGTTGGATCAACGGAAATAGGATCCGGTTCAGGAATCAAATCCACATTCTCAACATGTTTTGGTGCACCTTTTTTTCCACGTCCACCACAAGTCTATGCAGAACTTTTAATCAAACGCATTAAAAATTTTCATTCGCATGTTTATTTGGTTAATACAGGATGGACAGGAGGTGGTTATGGTGTAGGTAAAAGGTTCAAAATTCCAACAACGAGAGCAATTATCCATGCGATACAAAATGACCTTATTAACGAAACAAAAACAGAGCATCTTGAAATTATGAATCTGGATATTCCCACTGCAATACCTAATGTTGAAAATAAAATTCTAAATCCACGCAACTGTTGGAAAGATCCACAAGCTTATGATCAAGCCGCACAAAATTTAGCGCAACAATTTATTGATAATTTCAAGAAATTTAACGTCTCTGAAACTATCTATCAAGCAGGACCCAAATTAAAATATTAGATAATAGTTTTTTGATAAATTTTATTTAACATGATGATGAGAAGATAGTTTGAAAAATTATTCTCATCATCAAAATCATAACTTTCAGATTATTTAAAAATTGAATCCAATTTCCATTCTTCTATATTTTTAAAAATTGCGGTCCCTTTCTCAGCAAATAACGTTAACTTTTTTTGGTCAGAAACCGGATAAATCTTGCTAGTTAAACTATATTCACCTTCATTAACAAAAATTTCTATAGAAGAGGCATCAATAAAAATATGTAAGTCTATTCGTAACATTCCCTTTAAAGAAATACTTCGACAGGATTGTAATTCATAATCAGAACTATGTCGCTCAAATATTAACCGCTTCAAAGCTGAATCAACACTAATTCTTCCAGCACTTTCAATATTTAAACCATAACACCTACCTGAACTAGCAGTCAAATCAATCGATAGCTTCAGCTCTTGATATGTTTCATCTAATGAATAAACCTCATTATTTAAAGCAATCAATTCGAATTTTTTGTAATCTGTTCTAAGTAATTCCAATTCTACAATTGGTTTACAATATAATTTACCAATCTCATTACATGAAACTTCTCTAGGCAAGGTTAACGCGCCGCTCCAACCCTCGGATTGATTAGGAAGAGGCGCATCCCACATCTCCATCCATCCGACCATAATTCTACGCCCATCAGCAGCTTCAAATGTCTGGGGGGCATAAAAATCATGACCATGATCAATTTCTCTAAATGAAGTTTCAATAGAAAAAGTTCCATTCTTTTCCCATTGACCTATACAATAACCACTTTGATGTAAATTACGGTAATCATATTCCTGAGCAGGCATACCTTGAGGTGAAGTAATTAACACATCTTTATTATTAACACTAAAAAAATCAGGACATTCCCACATATAACCATCTACGCTATCTTTTGCCTGATGTAGGATACATCTAAATTGCCATTCTTTTAAATTATCCGATTGATATAACCTCACTTGACCCAAATCATTTACTTTTGCCCCCACAACCATCCACCATTTTTCCCGAGCTCGCCATACTTTGGGATCCCGAAAATCAACTATTCCTTCTGGAGGATATAAAACAGGTCCATGTTTGGTAAAATGAATTCCATCTATACTGGTCGCCATGCATTGAACTTGACAAATTCGTGAATCTTCACCGGTTTTCTCAAAAAATCTATGACCTGTATAAAATAAGGTTAGTATACCATTATTATTTACAGCTGAACCTGAATAACAACCATCCCGATCATATTCCTGATCAGGATATAGAGCAATTGGCATATGCTCCCAATGAACCATATCATCACTGACAACGTGCCCCCAATGCATAGGCCCCCATATAGGTTTATAAGGATAATGTTGAAAGAAAAAATGATATTTCCCGTTAATATAAATTAAACCATTTGGATCATTAATCCAACCATATTGAGCGGCAATATGAAATTTTGGGTAATAATTATCACCCCTTTTCTTCATCGCTTCTTTAACAAAATTATCAGCTGAACTTAAAGATCTCATAATGATTTCCATTCAAAATATGAATGCCAATATTATTTAGTTAAATAGACGATCTAACAAGATCCATCCATAAATCGATAATTCCGTAACAGAAATTTTAAGATTACTTGTATGATATCATAATTTCATTCAAAATTTCTTTACAAAATAAATAAAATGAAATTTTTACGAATAGTTTTTTTTAAATTTTAATTAAAGGCATCTTCCGTATTAATATCCTGACTTAAACAAGAATTTCTTCCATCCGGATACAAACTATCATTACTAACTATCAGATCCAGTTGATGTCCAGCCATCAATTTGAAAAGAACATTTTATTTCAGCCCATCCTTTCCATGAAGGTTACATTCATCCTGGACAATTTATAAACACCAGATGTTTTTCCTACACAATCAAGATGAGCTCAATATCATTTCGAAAATATATAAAAATACACCTTGACAAGAAATTGAATTAGAGCTTATTCCACGTATGATAATTATATAACTTGTGACACATATCATTATACCTGGGCATAAAAAAGCAGCCTAAAGGCTGCCCAATAAAAAATTATTAAAACTTTTCCATCTGATTAAACTACTAATTATATACGTTATAATTTTATCGTAATATTATTTTTTTTCCAAAGCTTCTTCTAATAAAATAAAAGCTGATAGAACCTGACCCATAGTATAGTTCAAATTCAATTTAAGTAATTGGGATATTTCTTTACATTTCATATTTCCCAAAATAATCATATTCAAAATATCAAGATGATAACGCCCAATTTCTTGCCATATAGATAATAATTTACTGTATGCATCATGTTGTGAAGGTATTGGTTCCCAATTTCCACCACTTATTTTTCCTTCTTTCAACCAATGACTTATACGTGCGTAAATTGAACTGCTCTGTCCGAAAGCCTTTTCACACAAAATGGCATATCGTTCAGCACAATTACGTTGGGTAACACTTATACTACCACGATTCATCATCTCATCATAAACACATTTACGTCGTAATCGTGTAACTTTTTCATTTATATTTTGAGGATCAATACCAACATCAATTATTAGTTTTCCTGAATTATATTGTGCTTCCAGATGATGTTTACGTACAATAAAGGGTAATTTTTTTTTATTAATCCGTTTTTTTATACTTTTTTTCATAAAAGGCCTTCTTTAATTATAATGAAGCCTCTTGATTAATTAATAATTCCTCTTTTATATTATTATCATTCAACAATACTAATATTCCGTTGTGAGAGAAAAGAACAATTTCTGCGCTATAATGATTATTTTTCTGTTCATCGTACCATTTCCGAACTCTTAATTGTCCTTCAATGTATAACTGATCCCCTTTTTTGATGACAGTTTCAATTTGTTTAATCAAATTTTTACTAAAAACGACAACTTTAAAATACTCAACTTTGTTGATTTGTTGAGCTGTACGTCGATTTTCCCAGCTATCATTTACCATTAGGACTAAAGTCGCTATATTATCACCAGATTGGATCATTTTTATTTCTGGATCTTTGGCTAAAATACCAATCAAAACAACTTTATTTATAAAGCCACTCATTTCAGTTCCTATTCATATTAATTCTGCAATTAATGACATATTCTCATAAATTTTATTTAAATTAATGAATGGCTATATATTGTAATTAAACCTTTTATTAATTCTACTACTGTTCCTTTATTCTAATAATAACTAATTCAAATAAAATGTTAATTGTTATTATATATTAAAATTATTTTAGATATATAATACTAAACCATCTTTTAAGAAATAACTGCTTTTCCATATTCATAAATTTTTATTAATATTCATTATTTAAAACAGCACCTTCCTTATCTTTTCAATCAATTAACACTGTTTAAAAAAAAATCAAGCAAAAATAATATTTTGATAAATTATTAATTTTTTAATCTATTAACAATCTATTTTTTAAAATTTTTTATGCAATTATATTCATTACACTAACTAAAATTTTAAATGCATATATAATTTAATTTGCCTTTAAATAGATATTTTATTAATTTTTTATAAATGAAATAATTAATTATTATTTTATATAAAGGATATTAAATGAACTTATCTATTTTAAATCAAGAACAGAAAAATTTCCGTGATGCTATGTCGCAGTTAGCTGCAGGTGTTTGCATTATAACTACTAATGGAAATACTGGTCCACACGGGATTACCGCAACATCAGTTTGTTCCATAACCGACACCCCTCCAACAATATTAGTCTGTATCAATAAAAAAAGTAAAGTAAATCAAATATTTAAAAATAATCAAAATATTTGTATCAATATTCTTTCTTCCAAACATCTGGATGCAGCAAAACATTTCGCCGGAATTACAAAAATTAATATGGAAGAAAGATTTTTACAAGATGAATGGCAAAAAACTAACAAAAACCCACCATATCTTAAAAGTGCATTGGTTTATTTGAAAGGTCAAATAAATGAAATTAAAGAATACGGTACACATTCACTTTTTTTCACGAATATTAATATAATTAATATCAACAATAAAAACGATAAAAACGATAATCTCGTTTATTATGATAGAAATTTTTGCTCAACTTCAAAAATATTAGATATAAAATAAATTATATTAATATCATGAAAGATCATAATTTAGCTTTTATTTGATTCATTCATTAAAAATATTTAATATCAATGAGTTATGTAGATCATATCCTATAATTTGAATAATTAAAATCTCTCTATAAAAAATTGCTATCCTTCATCAATTTAAATTGCAATAATGAATAAACGTACGGTATTTTAACCTTTATAATTTATATTCCGGTTAAAATACCACATATAATTAATTAATTAGTATGGTATTATTCTTTAAAAATGAACATAAAAAAGCTGTTATTTAACATTGAAAACATCATAAAAGAAAAAAATATTAGTGAACGCAAGGCATGTATTAATGCTGGTATAAGTCCAGATTTCATTAGAGATATGCGGAGAAATGGTAATTTTCCCAAAGTTGACAAGTTAATCAAGTTAGCAAATTCATTAAATGTCAGTATTGACTATTTTCTGAACGCCCTGAATCCACAATCTTTCCCTCCATCTTTAACTTTAAAAAACCCTTTTATTTCTCTAAAAATAATCTATATCAAAGGAAACATAGAAGCCTGTCAATGGATTCAGAAAATAGAATGGCCACGATCCGAATGGATTATTTTTCCCGTTCCTGAGAATCCTGAATTTAAAAATACAAAAAGCTTTGCCTTGAATATCATGGATGAATCAATGAATTTGTTATACCCTAAAGGGTCTATAATCATTGCTGTCAACTTTTCTGATTTAGAAAGAGCTCCTAAAGATGGTGAATGTGTTGTTACCATTCGTTATGATAAATTAACAAATTGTTATGAGCAAACCCTTAAAATAGTTGAAATAAAAGAAAATGGAAAAATTTTCCTATGGCCTTATAGTAACAATCCTAATTTTACACACCCTATAATTTTACCACGTTCAAATCCTTTTCACTCCAAAAATAATGTTACACCATCTGTAACAATTCAAAGTCTTGTCATTGGTTGTTATCATAACACTATTCAAAGAATAAAATTACAGAATTAAAAGATTTATTTTTGTTAACGATTCGTTTCATTGCATTTGCGGGATTTTTACCAAAAATTGTTGACGACGGTTTTTTTCCCTATAAAATATAAGCATAACACAAAAAATCATTGTTATATCAATACTTAATTGAAAAACCTTATTTATTTGTTTTCAAAAAGGATATTAATTAAAATGAATCTTTCTTTTCAAATTATTAAAAATTCTGCCAGTAGTCATTTTGCACTTACCGTTCGTCAACTTGCAATCTTATCCTTGGTTTATAACGAAGCGATTGAAGCGAGTGTCGATTATTATTCTAAAACATTAAATCTTTCTAAACCTGCTGTAACCAAGGCAATTAATCGTTTAGAAGAATTAAAACTCGTTAAACGTAAACCAGATACACAAGATGGACGTAAAGTAATCGTTTCATCAACATTAATTGGTCAGAATTATATTCAACAAATTCAAACTATACCCTATTCTATGTATCATGCCTGTTAATCCTTAAACATTTAACTATATAATTTTAAACGCATCTTCTTTATCTTTTATAAAAAAATACATTACCGTAAAATATTTCCTCTTTATACTTAAATAAAATATTTTAAAAACGCATATTTAAATCTTAATATTTAATTAATCAAATCTTATATTTAACTGAAAATGATATATTATTATTTATTATTATTAAAAACATTCGATATATTCAAGAATACCATTACAATTATATTTACAAACAATAATCGTTAAATTTGCTGAAAATTTTTGTTAATTGAATTAAAATATAACGTTTTTTGTATTATTAAATTACAATTTATTAGAATTTAATATAAATAATATTTTAAAAAAGTTAATCCGCTATGATGCCCAAATTTGTATAACCCTTAAATTGTAACTGATATGCTGCTTTAATAGCTCGTATCCCGGTTTTACAAATAAATATTATTCGTCGATCGGTCGGAAAATTACTATTTTCTATATTTTCAGATTTCACCCGAACAACATGAGAATTAACACTGATTGGAGCTTCAATTTCATCCCGTAATTCAACCAAATAATCATCAACTTTGAGACTTTCCCTATCCAATAATGAAATAATTGTTTTTTGTTCAGGTTCTTCCGCATCATCAAAACAAATCTGACCAACTCTCCAGTTAATGCAATCTATATGGAACAAGTTTCCTAATGTCGGTTTGGAAAGCTTTAATATTATATTTATAGCCATTTCTGCCTGAATTGATCCCATAATCGCAACAACAGGTCCCATTACTCCAATATTATTACAATTATTGTTCGAAAACGAAGGTTTTGGAAAAACCGAGCGATAGCTTGGCCCACCACCACAAAAAGCCCCTACATATCCCTGAAATTCCAGAACAGAAGCACTTATAAAGGGAATATTCATTTCATAACATTTGTCAGAAAGAAGATACGTCACCATAAAATTATCAGCCGCATCTATAACCAGATCAATTTCACGCATTGCATCAGAAATATATGAAAAACTTAATTTTTGAGCATAAGCCTCGATATGACACTCTGGATTTTGACGATATAAAATATTCTGCATTACCAAAGCTTTATGTTTGCAAAGATCAGATTTAGAGTACATATATTGTCGATGTAAATTAGATTCCTCTACAATATCATGGTCATAAACCCTTATAAAACCTATCCCCGCTGCACTAAGTAATGGTAAAACCGTATTACCCAATCCACCACATCCTACAACTAATAGACGGGCTTTTCTTAATCTCTCCTGACCTTCGATACCAACCTCAGATAACATTATCTGTTTTTTAAACCGTTTTTCCATTAATTGATGACCTTTTTAATCTGTCTTTGCCAAGCATTATAACGATTGATTGGATCTGACGCAGTCTTAATATCTGTTACTACTGCCAAACTATCTGCACCCGCTTTCAGAACATAAGGAATCCGTTCAACTGTTAATCCCCCGATAGCAACCAAAGGAATATTTCTTATTCTCTGTTTCCATCTGTTCAGTTTTGATAACCCTTGCGGATGCCATTTCATTTTCTTCAATACAGTCGGATAAATTGGTCCCAATGCAATATAGTCAGGGTAAAGCTTCAACGCAATTTCCAACTCAGATCTATCATGTGTGGAAATCCCATATTGAATTCCTGCATTTCGTATCCTGTTAAAATCTGCTTTTAATAAATCTTCTTGTCCTAAATGAACAAAATTTATACCCAATTCTAAAGCCAATTCCCAGTAATCGTTCAAAATCAATCGCGCACCATAACGTTCACAACAGATTTTTGCTTCCATAATATTTTGCCTCAAATCCGGTTGAGACATATTTTTAATTCGTAATTGAATCAATTTAACCCCAACAGGCAATAATTTTTTAATCAATGAAACAGACTCTGTAACTAAATAAAATTTTTCCATTATAATGATAGATCCGCCAAACCATATGCTGGTGTTGAGGCATAGGCCATATTACGCTTTTCCATTAATCCCGCTTTATATGCTATCCGTCCCGCTAAAATAGCTTTGTTAAAAGCATCCGCCATTAGAATAGGATCTTTTGATTTCGCAATTGCCGTATTTAGTAAAATTGCATCAAAACCTATTTCCATCGCTTGGATTGCTTGACTTGGCGCTCCAATCCCCGCATCAATAATAAGGGGAATATTTTTAAAATATTGACGCATTGTTTTTAATCCTTCAATATTACGCAAACCTTGTCCAGATCCAATCGGTGCCCCCCATGGCATCAAAAGTTGACAACCTGCCTCTAATAACTTTTCACCAACAATTAAATCCTCGGTCGTATAAGGAAAAACCTCAAACCCTTCTTTTGACAAAATCCTGGCAGCTTCAACTGTTGCAAAAGGATCTGGTTGTAAAGTATCCGCATGACCGATAATTTCCAGCTTAATCCAGTTTGTTTCAAAAACTTCACGTGCCATCTGCGCTGTTGTCACGGCCTCTTTCACGGTATGGCATCCTGCCGTGTTTGGCAGAAACCTTTTTTTTGTTTTTGCTATTAACTGACGAAATTCAGAACCTCCCACCCCTTCCCTACGTAAACTGACAGTTATAATTTCTGCCTCTGAAGCATGAATGGCTTGTATCAAGATATCTGGCGAAGGGTAACCGGCAGTACCCAATAACAATCTTGAATGAAGATTTTGATTATAAAATTGCACAACTAACCTCCCTGCATTGGTGATACAACTTCGATTTTCATATTTTCCTGCAGCTGGGTCTCCTCATAACGTGCCCGAGGAATAAAATTTCCGTCGATCGCACTGGCAACACAAGATACATCCATATTTTTTTCCTTCAGCAAATCTGCCAAAGTCTTTACCTGTGTTGTAATGAATTCGCCATTTAAATATAACTTCATTTTCATTATCCCAAAATTTTCTTCACAAAATCTAATGCCAGAACCGGAGCAAGTAAAAAGCCATGTCGATACATGCCATTAATATAAAATTTACCATCCTGTTCAATAATCTGTGGAATATTATCAGGAAAGGAGGGTCTGCATCCTGTTCCTGTTTCTATAATCCTTGCTTCAGCAAAGGCTGGATGAATTGCATATACTGAACTCAGCATTTCTATCAGGGCCCTAGCACTTATGGGACTATCATCATTGCTTTCCACCATTGTTGCCCCTACCATAAATCGGCCATTTGCCCGAGGTACAAGATAACAGGGAAACCGCGGATGCAATAAACGAATTGGACGTAAAAAATTAACTTCGTGGCATTCAAAAATCAGCATTTCACCACGAACAGCCCGTAAATTTTTTAATGAACTGGTTGCCGCCATACCAGTGCAGTCAATGATCTTTCCTTTGGGCGAACCCGTATGAAAACTAACACCCTTATTTTTTAAATTTTCTTTTAGTTCCTGCAAGGCCAAGCGAGGATCGATAAAGGCCTCAGAAGAAAAAAACAGTCCCTCAGAAAAACGACCCTTCAAATCTTTTTCTATCTTACCTGGATCAACCCATTCATGACAAATGGTCATATTGGCAAACCGTCTTAATTCAGACATATCTCGAGGCGGCGCAATGACAATGGTTCCGGTTTTTTTTACATTACTGACATGATTATCCCACCACTCAACAGATAATTGTCCATTTTTTACGACAATATCTGGTGCACTTTCCCCTTCACAAAATGGTGCCAACATACCGCCGGCAAAATATGATGCGGCTTGAATATTTGGATTTTCAACAACCTCTATTTTTTCACCCTTTTCATATAAAGCTGTTGCAATACACAATCCTGTAACACCACTACCAAGAATAGACCAATAAGCCATTTATCCTACCTTATATAAATTGATCTCATAATCAATATTCAACTGATTATCATATGAAATGGATAAATAGAAAAGGAACAAGAAAGTGAATATGAACAATAATTAAAAAAATTTTATTATTATTAAATATTATTAAATTTTTATAAAATAATAATATTAATTATATAATTATAGATTGAAAATTATAACACATAATTATAACAAAAAACAAAATATATACTTTAAAACTATTGATAGTAAAAATAAAATATCCAAATATCACATGTCATTAGATTATCAAATTTAAGAATATTCAACTCAATGTAACATTTTTTATTTGGAAATTATCATGAACCGTCTACAAATCACAGAAAAAATAATTCAAACCAAAATTAGTAAAGACATCAAATGGTCTTTTGTTGCCGAAACCTTAGGATTAAGTAAGGAATATGTTACAGCCGCCTGTCTCGGCCAAATGCCTTTAAATAAAGAACAGGCCGTTCTGATCGCTTCTATTTTTGATTTGACAGAGGAGGAAACAAATTGGTTAACCGTTCCACCTAATAGAGGAAGTCTTCCAACTGCCATTCCTTCTGATCCAACAATATATCGTTTTTATGAACTAATTAATGTATATGGATCAGCCATCAAGGAACTTATTCACGAAGAATTTGGAGATGGTATAATGAGCGCCATTGATTTTTCAATGAATATAACCAGAGAACCTAATCCCAATGGAGATCGTGTTAATATTCAACTTAGCGGTAAATTCTTACCTTATAAAAAATACTAGATTTTTCAAAAATATCAGTATTGTACTATAAATGATCCTTTATCCATCTATCGAGGATCATTTTTCATTAATTTAAATCAATATTTTAATTGATCTTTTATTCGTTGCCGATCCATTCTATATAGAATTCTTTGATTGGCACTGCCTCGAAAAGACAATTGCAAATCCCGTTGACTGATCTGAAATGGACCGTCAATCAAAATATCAATCAATTCCAATAAATGGATAATTGAAGGATTACATTTTCCCAGTTCCAATAATCGTTCATACGTATAACCCGTATAGGTAACCAGCGTTTTTCCTGTTTTCTTTACAATATTGGCAAGTAAAACAAGACTTTCCGCCTGCAAAAACGGTTCCCCACCCGAAAACGTCATGCCTGATAAAAGTGGATTATTCAAAAAGTCATTGATAATTTCTTGAATAGAAATTTCATAACCACTGTTTAGTGCATGTGTTTCAGGATTATGGCATCCGAAACATTGATGAGGGCAACCCTGGGTGAAAACAACATACCTCAACCCAGGCCCATCCACGATAGATTCAGCTTCTATACCACTGATACGCAGTTTAGCTACAGCCATGCTTGACACGATCTTTTTCTTCTGCACGTTTGGCATTATTAAAACGGTCCAATGTACCAACCAAATATCCCGTTATACGGCGTGTCCTAGCAAAACTTATATCTTTTCCCACCATTTTGAATTTTTTTTGAACATGTTCTATAGGTTTAACCATATTGCATTTGCCCATTATTAACCCTTTCTAATTATAATCTGGAACATTCGAATAAATCTGTCTTAATTCGTTCAATTTAGCGATACTGACCGCCTCACCATCTTTACGCCCGCAACGTGGACATTCATTATCAATAACACCAACATACCCACAGACAGGATCTCTATCTAAAGGATGATTAATCGCCCCATAACCAATTCCAGATTGTTTCATGTAACGGATAATTATTTCAAACGCATCCAAATTTTTACATATATCACCATCAAGTTCGATATAGGTTATGTGACCACCATTGGTTAATTCATGATAGGGTGCTTCAAGTTGAATTTTTTCATGCGCTTTTACTGGATAATAAACAGGAACATGAAAAGAATTCGTATAATAATCCCGATCTGTAACCCCAGATATGACACCATATTTTTCACGATCCATAAGGACAAAACGGCCACTTAGACCCTCGGCAGGCGTGGCAATCAATGAAAAATTAAGTTTTGTTCTTTTTGCCACCTCATCTGTTTTTTTACGCATATGACTGACAATTTTTAGCCCTAACTCCTGCGCAACCTCGCTTTCCCCGTGATGAAAACCCACCAAAGCTTTCAGGGTTTCAGCCAAACCAATAAAACCAATCGTTAAAGTGCCATGCTTTAGAACTTCAGCAACTTCATCATTTTCTGATAAATTTTCTGAATCTATCCATATCCCTTGTCCCATTAAAAAAGGGTAATTTTTCACTTTCTTACGACATTGAATTTGAAACCGATGTATAAGTTGACGAAAAGATAGATGAATCATTTCATCAAGCAACTGAAAAAATAAATCTGTATTACCTTTTGCCTTCAGGGCTAACCGTGGCAAATTGATTGACGTAAAGCTTAAATTTCCGCGGCCACATATTGTTTGTCTGTCCAGATCATAAACATTTCCCAAAACACGTGTACGACATCCCATATATGCAACTTCCGTTTTATAATCACCCTGTTTATAAAACACTTTATTAAAGGGAGCATCGATAAAACTGAAATTTGGAAAAAGACGTAAAGCGGACGTTTCCATCGCCAATTTGAATAGATCATAGTTTTTATCTATCGGATTAAAATTGATTCCTTCCTTTACTTTAAAAATCTGGACAGGGAAAATAGGTGTCTCACCATTACCGAGCCCCGCTTTCGTTGCCAGCAGAAGATTTCGAATAGCCATGCGACCTTCTTCAGAAGTATCCGTTCCATAATTAATTGAACTAAAGGGAACCTGTGCCCCAGCACGTGAATTCATTGTGTTCAGATTATGTATAAACGCTTCCATCGCCTGATAAGTGCGTCTCTCTGTTGTACCGAGCGCTTTTTTACATGAAAAGTTATAAGCTTTCCTTATTATTTCTAAATCAACACCCAAATTCCCAAGTTGATATAATTTTTCTCCATAAGATTCTAAAAATTGAAGGTCAATAACACCTATCCGATGCTCAACCTGATCTTGAGAAACATCAATTTCCACATTTACCAATTGTGTTTCGATTTGCAAAAAAATTGAAAAAACCTTCCAAAATTCTTGTCTGAATGTTTTTTTAACTCCATCCGCCATTGCATAATCAAAGTTGGGAACACTTTGCCCTCCATGCATTTCATTTTGATTGGCCTGAATGGCAATACAGGCAAGCGCTGAATAACTCTCGATTGAATTAGGTTCTCTTAAATAACCATGCCCCGTTGAAAAGCCTTTTTTGAACAATTTAATCAAATCAATCTGACAACATGTTTCGGTCAACATGTAAAAATCCTTGTCATGAATATGAATGTCACCATTCTGATGGGCATGTGCAATTTCTTCAGGCAATATGTATTGATCTATAAAGAATTTTGATCCTTCGGAACCGTATTTCAACATTGTGCCCATGGCGGTATCCCCATCAATATTCGCATTTTCCCGCTTAATATCTTCATCCTGGGCCGCTGTAAAAGTCAATTTCTTGTAAATATCCATCAATCCAGTTTCATTTGAGAACACCGGATCAGGTTTCCGAGTGCTTAGAACAGGTTTCATCGCAATTTTGACATCTTCATCACGTGTTAACATATTCCAAACAACTCCCTGGTATTTATTTTACTCTACAGTTAATCAATTCCTATTTTGTGGGATCGAAACTAAAAATTCAAACAGGCTTATTTTGCATATTCAAGTCTATCGAATTCACTTGAAAAATAACTCAAAAAACAATTGAACCCTTTTATATAAATATTTTCGAAACCTTTCTTTAATACTATATATTGTATGTAAAAATTTTTAAAGAACTATTTATAGATATTTTTTATTAAATTATCTATTTTTACTTGACTGTTGAATTTCATTTTATCCTATCCATCTGATCTATTTGAAACCTCTGCCAGAGCGACTAAATATTGAAAATTTATTCATTCATTTGACCTAGATACATGGATAAAATTTTCCAGATATATATAATCCTGGCTAGATCCAACCTCATTTTATACATCATTATATCTATTGATTATTATCCTTAAGAGACCGTTCATGAATTTATCAGCTGTCATATCTGGTTTCCTTACAACCGCCAGTCTGATTATGGCAATTGGTGCGCAAAATGCCTTTATACTGCGACAGGGATTGCAACAGAATTTTGTTGGCTTAATCATCATTATCTGTTCCCTGTCCGATATTTTACTGATTTCATCAGGCATTGCAGGAATTGGCAAGATTGTTCAAACCTGCCCTCAACTGCTTCAATTCTTCCGTTATGGAGGGGCATTGTTTTTGGCTGCCTATGGTTTAATGGCGGCCAAAAGAGCTCTGTCAACCGTTGAAACTCTAAATCCGACAAAAGAAAAAACGGCAAGCCGAAATAAAATAATATTGACCTGCTTGGCGTTTACCTTTTTAAATCCGCATGTTTATTTAGATACAATGATTCTGATCGGCAGCATTTCAACACGTTTTGCATATATTGGCAAATGGTTCTTTGGCATGGGAGCCTGTATGGCAAGTGTCACCTGGTTTACATTGCTTGGATATGGCGCAAAGTTTTTACAACCCTTTTTTCAAAATCCCCTGACCTGGAAATTGCTTGAGGGATTTATTGCATTGCTTATGTTTTTCTTGAGCTATATGTTAATTTTTCATTCAACAAACTGATAAATCCAGAAATCTGATTGATCACAATAAAAATCGTAATTCATTTGATATAAATGATAAAACACTTATTAATTTAACGAAATAGCATTATAATGTAACTGTATCATAATATAAGGAATTCAATTATGCTAAGAAAACTGGAAAAACTTATTTTATTTACTTTATTTGTTCTATTGGTTTACCGACTGGGCAAGGCCACAATTACATTGTCACAAAAGGAGAATGGCTGGTCCTTTGATATTGATTTTAAAACACATCCATTAGTTCAGAAATAAACTCTTGATCTATTAATTCGTTGGGAAAGTTCAAATCATGACCAAAAATAAAACTTCTAAAGTAGATAAATTTGCCCCCTCAAAAAAAACCGACAACATGCCCAATAATAATAAAAATGATAAGCTGATTCCTGACAAACCTTTGGTTGACAAAATCAACAAAACAAATAAATAGATTTGATTAAATACAAATAAAGTTCTCTTGTTTTATTTCCTTTATTTGTATTTAAAATTGATCATGATCAATATGTTTATTAATACCTATTATATTAATATTAATTAATTTTATCTGTTTTTCATTATTTTTTAATAACAAAAATTTTATTTGAATCCATTTGTTACAAATAATATAAATTAGCTTTCAACCTCATGATTACATCTAACTCAATAATGCACAAAAAAATTGTATTTTGCGACCAAAATATATTAAGTTTTTTTACAAATTATTCAAAGCTAGAAGAGACAACAACTAATTCAAATAATGATGTATTAAATGAAATAAAAAAAAGAGACAAGAAAAATGTCATTTTTAATTTTGTATTTACTTTAATAGAATGTAATAAAAAAACTTTTCCTACCATTAAAGATAGGAATCTGTATATTTTAGATAACTTTAAAAAAATTCATTTGGCTTCTAAAAAATTACTAAAGTATGCTGAAACAGATATTCGTAAACTTGAAAATGCTTTTAAAAAAAGTTCTAAAAATTACAACGAAAATGCGTATGTAAATTTACTTGAAGCCTTAGATAAAATAGAATTATATCAAGAATTCTTAAAAAATGTTGTACCTCAACTAGTTAATGAGGTAAAAGATGAGCTAACTTATGAAAAAAGTAAAAATATTGTAAAGAAAGCCTTACAATTTAATATTCGTCCTGCTCACCCTATTGTAATTATTTGTATCTTAATATTATGTAAATATGATAAAAATCTAACCAAGCATGATGCTAAAATTAGAAATATTATTAAACCTAAAAAAAATTATAATAATAGTGATGCTTACAACGCTATAAATGATATTTATTTTGCATTTTTTCCTATGATTTTTTGTAATTATATTCAACTGTGGGATAAAGTAAACACTTATGAATATGAATGTTTAACCCAAGATAAAAGTTTACAAAAATTCTGTAACGTAATTAAAGATCTATATGAAATTGTGTATACAAGGCTAACTTTAAGTGGTATAAAACTATATCTTGATAAAAAATTTTTCCCATCTTTATCAGAGGATCAATACAATGATTTGATTAAATTGATTAATTCACTTTTCAATTTTCAAAAAAATTACCTTAATATACCAATTAGAAATCTTTTAAATCTTACTTCAAGAAAAGAATTTCTTCTTTTTACAACTAATTTAAATCAACACTTTATAATTTATTAAATCTACTGTCTCTCACTAAATCCTGACAATAGCACAGATGGCGTGAATGACCATGCTTGACGGTATGCAGATCGCTATGATCGGAATGACCCAGGGGTCATGAATCTTGATCCACTCACAATTGTTCAGCCACCACCATTTGCAAAACTCATAGACTGTATTCATAATCCCTTATGACCCCCGCCAGTATCCTTGCCAGGGTGTAAAGGTTCACCAGCGCGAATGTTCCCCAGGCCAAAATGCCAAAATGCCAGTGCCTCTCGTAGACAAGCATGTTCAGCACCCCCCATATGAAAAGGGATGCCGCCAGAAAAGAGGCCACACCCCTCCACCTGAAACTTCCGCACATCAATGAAACAAGCTGCAGTGTCCCTGTAAGTATGAATGATCCTTCCCATATATAGGCCGGAAGGATAGCCCTGAATCCATTAATGAATGAATAGTGAAAGATGTTGCCGGCCATGAAATATGCAAGGGCATACATTCCAGTCATGACCAGAAGTATCGAGCTCCACCACTCGCCCAGGCAATGGTTACGATGTTTTTGGTGTCGCCTGTTTTCCATTGGTGCCATCCCCGTTCTTTCCATCTTTTCCCGCCTGCCTGTCTGGCAGCCTGAAAGAGGCAAGAAGATGAATGAGAGACCACAGCTTGTGCAATCCGCTTTTTGGATCTGGCTCTTTCCAGAACCGTATGACAAGGGTGCACAGGGTCACGATGAAAGTGACAACCGCGACAACGTCACCCGCCGTATTGCTGGGCAGGACATTGATGATATATTGTAGAAGCTCGGCAAAAAAATCCATTTGTTCTTTCCTTGAATATAGACATAAAAAAACCACCCTAGCGGTGGCTGGTATCTCTGGTGTTCTGACAGGCCATGATCATGTCACGCAGGCTTTTGTAATCCAGCAGGTAACGTATGATCTCGCTGTCAGGTTTTAACGCCTTGATCTCGCTGGAAAGCTTTTCCTGTGACTGGGACGTGTAATCCCTCAACGGAGGGCATTCAATCCGGTAGACAACGCGTGGCGATGACGAGCATGCCGCAAGAAAAACCGCCGCGAGTAAAATAATAGGTTTCATCAGAATTTCCCTTTCTCCAGCACATCTTCCAGCTCTTCCTTATTCCCAGGTGAATGATTGGCTGCCTGCCGCATTGCCTGAACAGTCCGAAGGGTCTGCCGGTCATTTTTGATGACTTCATCCTGTGTCCTGATCAGGTTGTTTCTATTTGCGGCCCTTCGGCCTGTCAGGTAAAGCAGTCCCGCCATGATCAACCCTTTCCCTTTCCATAAAAAAGAGCATACGGACTTGATAATGATTATGATATTTTCCATCTGTCTTTCCTTTTCCGGACATAAAAAACCACCCGTTAAGGTGGTTTGGTAAAAAACTAAATGTTTTAAAAATTATCTAAAATTTACATGAGAAATTATGTTGAACCATTTTCTTTAATCATAGCACTCTGAATATCCAATAAGCCAAACGTAAGATTATTAAAATCATGATAGGGAATATTAAGTTTCTTGGATAATTCTTCCTTTGTTATTTTATCTTTCCAAAGCATGGTAAAGATTCTTTCCCACAATAAAGAATATTCACGCTTTACAGGATTGGGTTCCCGCTTTCTATAATTCCTTACCTGCATTTCAATAACTATATTACGGTAATGCCATTCTGATAACAATCCAAGCTGTCGAATACGATAAGCCAAAGCCGCAACTGAAACTTTCCATCTTTGTTTGGCTTTAATTAGGTAATTAATGACCACGCCATTAGGAATACAGGAACGTATATCTTCTTCTGGCATTAAAAAATTACTTGCAAATAAATGAGCCTCTTTCTCGATATCAACAGTAATCCTATCCTGTCCATCTACATGTATGTGGCGATGCAAAACAAGATGCCCTAATTCATGACATAAATTGAATCGAATTCGTTCTGCATTTTTATTTATATTAACAAAAATATAAGGTAATCCATTATTCCAACAGGAAAAAGCATCAATTGCATCTGTATCCTGAGAAAAAGCAAATATTCTTACTCCCTGGGATTCCAATAACTTCATTAAATTTGGTAAAGGATAATTTCCCAATCCCCAATCATAACGTAAACGCTCGGATGCTGACACAGGGTCATAATCACAAGACAGGTCTGGAACCCTGACATCTGGCAAATTGAAATTATTTTGCAACCATTCATCTACAATATAAGCCAATCCTCTTACTGAATAAGCTGCATTCCTGTCTTTTCGAGGAATTGTTGCCTTACTTCTAAAACTTAAATCTTTTATATTCAGGTCTTCTTTATCTTGGTCTTCTTCAATCCCCTCAAAAAAAAATGCTTCTGGAAAATTCAATGCTTTTACCAAAAGTTGAACAGTTTCCTTTTTCGGCTCGTTATTACCTTTTTCGAGACGTGTTAACGTTAAAGATGATACATTGACTAGTTTAGAGAGATCTTTTTTCGTAATATTCCTGCAACTTCTTGCCAAACGCAAACGATACGAATTAAATTGTTTTTCGTTTCCTTGTAACATGAATATTAATATCCCTAGAAAAATCTTTTTCTATTTCTAAATATTTTGAAATTGTAGTTCGATCTTTCTGCACAATAAAAATACGTTCATAAAAATCATTAAAATGACCATTTAATAAAGGCATTGGACGAGATAATTCAGCACTTATTTCTATAAATTCAGATTGATCTTGCACACTTACACAAAAGTACCACATTTCATAATTCTTGGGAATAAATTCTTTTTTTTCAGAATCAAATAGTTCAAACTGTCCATCAAATACTAGTTTATTACTTATGGATTTTTTCGCATGCAATAAACGAGGTTGTCTATATGAATCACATGCATTTTCAACTATTTGAAATATAATTTTTAATTTTTTATCTTTATTCTCTATTAATGCTATATTAGCCTCATCAGATTGTGTCCAACCTGTTTTCCCTATATATATTTCTCTTAATGCTCTTGTGCCATCAAAATACATTCTACCACCTGCCGCTGTTTTTGCATCAGTAGGAACATAATTTAATTTAGCAACTGCTGATTTAAAAACTACCTCTGATAATTCTTCTTGAGTGATATCAAATTCTTTTAAACGTTGAACTACATCAATATCATCTTTATAAATTAATTTTTTGTTCATGTAATTTCCTAATAAAAAATATAAAATATACACCTCATATTTTATTTAAGAAATTAACATGAATCACTAAACATTTGATAAAATTAGATTATTATTTAATTATGTGGTACAATTGATACTAAAATTATTTTACTACTTTATTTATATTTATTTAACAATAATACTTGAATTGCTGATCCAGCCATTGGATACGACGTTTGGCAAAATTCATGATGAAATTTACCGACCATTTCTTGCCATCATCTGAAATGACCTTGCCATTTCCTATTCCAACATCTGCATCCATTGCCCATAATTCAAGATCTTTCCTAATCATATCAGGATTGATGAGATCGGTTGTATCCTTTATGATCCTGTTGAAGGTTTCAGCCGATATCTTTCCCGTGTCTCTCAGATAACGCCATCTCGCCCGTATTTCCGGTGTGAAACTGTTATGGATGGTTTCAAAAAATATCGGATCCTGCCGGTCAAACATCCTGTCCCGTTTCGTCACCCAGCCCATCTTGAAAGGATCAGTATCCCTGGCACTCAGATATCGATCGACAATACCGAATGTCTGATCCTCATCGTAGGGATATATATACATGACACCCGATACCGACGTGGCATTCCAGCTGCATAGCATGAAATTGTTCACCAGACTGTCAGGGGAAAAACAGACCTCGCAGAGCAGGATATAGTCAATGAAACATTCAAGATCGATATATTCCCGATATGTCTCTTTCATGTTCACCCTGCCCGCGATACAGTCCGAAGACCATCGCAGGAATCTTTTCAGGAAACTGACACTGTCATCCGTATTCGGATCGGGCGAGTTTATTTCCCATTCTTGAGGATTGTAGTTCCCGTCTGTCCAGAACGTGTTGGCATGATCGGGCTGGGCAAGAAAATGCCCTGGGTTTGATGAATCAATCAGGTACTGGTCATTGTCATTGTCAGACCTTATTATATACATCCCAAGGAATTCCCCGTCATGATACAGTTCACAGGGAAAACCGGCCGTTGAAAACAGCACTGATGTTCTCATTCCAAGATTGTCCCTGTCATAATAGGAATAGGCGGATTCAGGGGCAAGGCAGCCTTTTTCATCCCTATGAAGATTTCTCCATATTTCCGTGGTGATTGTGTCTCTCAACAGGGTTCTGTCTGCCGCATAACCCTTCAGAACCAGACCATTCAAGGGTGTCCAGTCCCCTATTTTCACCTTTAGTTTTTTACCTGTCTCCGCATTCCTGAACTTTATCTTGAAGTTTTTCTTGGTGGCGTTCAGGCTTGTCTGTCCCTGCAGTTTCCATGTTCCTGTCGAGGAAAACAGAGGTATTGTTCCCTCGAAAATGGAAACACTCATGTCCACACCGTCTTTGCTTGTTGGAATATCTCCCCTGATAGAAACCCTCCATGTTTTGTTCGGTTTCGATATCACGATATAATCCCAGTCACCCGCCGTATTGTCATTTCCATACTGGACAAGGCTGCCGTTATTGACAAATCCTGTTGTGGGTTGTTTAGCTAGATCAGCCATAAATCAGTCTTCCATAAAATTGAGATGTAGCATCGAACATAATTTCCATGATGGTCATTATTGATGCCCTTGTGTCGATAAAAGGTTGCCTGTCCTGCCAGTAAATGGGTGTATCAAATTCAACAACACAATTTCCGTCACCGAATTGTAGCAACACGATAGTCATACGCTGCATCTGGCTTGTTTGCTGACTTGCAAAAGAAATCACGTATATGTTCTACACCTGGACATGATAGGCAATATCATCCTAATCGGGATAATCCAGACTGATGTCTGGTTCCCTACCGAAAATATTGTAGATGGTTGTTATTATTTACCGTTCTTTACCTGTAATGATGCGACCTGTTTTTCCAGTCTGTCGATCTTCTGTTTCATGGATTGTATCAATACGCAAAGTACTTCTTCATATCGCAGGGATTGACGATATGCCTGTTTCCCATTCTCATCCAGAACAGGTTGGTACTCGCTTCTGGTTACAGCTTTCCCGCTGGCATCCTTTTTTCCGGTATCGACCTCAATGTTCCTGAAAACCCTGTCCTGAATCCACATACCGTAATCAGATGGGTTCAGCCCCGCATCTGTCAGAACCCTTTCGACATCCTGGGCAATAAAACCGTTATGCAGACGCGCCTTGTCCTCACCTTTCTCATTGATGGAATCATTCAGTTTGTAGGTATGGATATTCAGATTATAGATTGCATCCAGCAATTTTTGATTGTCTGCATACCTGTCATCGCCAAGGTTGGCAAGAACCTTCTTTTCACTCGCATCAGATGTGACACTTACCGCGGTTTTTGAATAAATGTTGTTCCAGGCATGGTCATTCATGCCAAGATCACTACTTCCATCACTATCCGCATGAAATGCATGCCCCATAAAGGCTTTATAAAATTTATCTTCAGTGGTCCATATGGCTTCTCTCCCAATAATCGTATTATTCAGAACATAATTAAAATAAATTGAATTGACTGGTGCAACAAATGTATTGCCATTCTCGTCAATTTTATGACTAAAAAACAGATTAACGATACCATCATCCTGAATACCGAATATATTTGATTTATTTTTATCCAATATTGTAGGATTACCCGCCGTAAACGCATCTTTTTTATTAAAATAAACTTCTGTGTCAATATCTTTTATTTTTTCGGCAACCTCTTCAACTGAATGCTTGGTATCAACAGATGTTTTGGAAATTCCAACAATCTGGCTAGTTATTTCATCAAGAGATTTAGCCAAAGTTGATAACTTTTGTGATGTGTTCTTTCCATCAGTACAAACAGTACATGCGGAGAGATCCAGATCCTTTGGAGAATGATTAACCATTCAAATATCCTATTAAATTAAATTTTGATCAATAAATTACAGATTCACAACAAGCTGCTGTTTTTAAATTAATTCTTACCGTCAGCGCTTCTCAAATAACTGTCTTCTGTCGGAATCTTGACGTCATATCCACCATCATTACCCACAGGATGACTACAGTTCATATCAAGTATCTTAAAATACAACTATATAAAATGAGATCAGGTTCTTTATTTAAACTTTTTCTTTAGATAAAAACACGAGTGATTGAGCAACTTAATAAGGTGTTGTTATTGTATTTGACACTATTTTTTATTTAACGGTCAAGATTTCTAAAATAATCTCATAGAAAAACCTCTAAAGAAATTTTTGCTACTTTCTTCTTAACGCCAAAACACATAAGTGTTTTTAATGATTTATCTCAAATATAAGCTTTTCTCAATATCTAGCTATATTTTTAACTTTATCCATTAAAATGGATATACCCCAAGATAGAAAAAATATACCTTAATATTAAATGCATTTAAATGTTTAATTATTATAGGTAATGAATGAATCCTATTTTATTTCTCATTACTCCGATGAATAAAAGATTTCCACATCTTTAAACAAAAGAGTTTATCTTTTTTATTAAATTATATTTTAAACACCATATTTAAGAATTGGTTTTTATGATAACCAGATATAAACCACGTTCATAAAGCTTGTTTCTACCTTTTTCCCGATATTTGGCTGTTTTTATGGCTTTATCCGTTAACATCGATATACCCCAGAATATACCCCAATATTAAATGCGTTCAAATGTTTTATAATGTGGGATAATGTTTGGAAATTTACTTAAAAATGCTAGTTTTCTGCGGAAAATATGAGGTACTATTGGATAATGTTTTTTAACTGTCAGAATTAACCTTTGAATCTGTCAACACGATTTGTACCCACTTTCCTTGAATTTGTACCCACTTTTTATCGCATAATCTGTCATGAACTGGCAAGAATATGATAGGTAAATATGGATTTTTTTAGGAAAAACAAGGTATTTGTCAGGAATTGGCAATATTCAACATATGTAACTGGCGGAGGGGATGGGATTCGAACCCACGGTACGGCTTACACCGTACAACGGTTTAGCAAACCGTCGCCTTCAGCCACTCGGCCACCCCTCCGCAAGAAGAGCCTGCCTATCTATAACACGACGTTTGCTTTTACCGTTTCTAATCATTTATTCGAGGACTGTCAATTTCCTTTTTCAATTTTTATCAAGATAAATGCTTTTTTAAAAGCTCATTGACTATTGCGGGATTGGCTTTCCCCTTCATTTCCTTCATAACCTGTCCGACAAAGAAACCAAAAAGCTTGTCTTTACCTGATTTATATTGTTCAACCTTATCTGCATTGACTGACAGAATATCGGCAATCACTTTGTCAATTGCCGTAGTATCCGTTACCTGTCTCAAACCTTTGCGTTCCACGATATCCGCAGGCATATCACCTGTTTCAACCATATCCTCAAAAACCTCCTTGGCAATCTTACCATTGATGGTTTTATCAGCGATCAAGTCCAGCAAAGCACCAATTGCCTCAGCCTTTACAGGACTTTCTTGGATTGACAGACCCTTTTTATTCAGTACGGCAAACAGTTCGCCTGTGACCCAATTGGCGGCCAAACGCCCATCCCGACCCTTTGCAACAATTTCAAAAAAATCGGCAATGTCTTTTTCAGCTACCAGAACATTGGCATCATAACGGGGCAATCCATACTCATTCTGGAAACGGTCTCGTTTTGCATCCGGCAATTCAGTCAGGGTTGCCTTGAGATGGTCAACGTGGGATTGCTCAACGACCAGAGGCAGCAAGTCCGGATCTGGGAAATAACGGTAATCATGGGCGTCTTCCTTGCTGCGCATCGTACGGGTTTCCCCTCTGGCAACATCGAATAAACGGGTTTCCTGATCCACCTCTCCCCCATTTTCATAAATTTCCACATGTCTTTTGGCTTCAATTTCAATTGCCTGCATGACATACCGAATGGAGTTGATATTTTTCAATTCGCAACGCGTACGATATTCCTCACCGGGCTTACGGACAGACACATTCACATCCGCACGCATTGATCCCTCCTCCATATTTCCATCACAAGTACCCAAATAGCGCACAATCGCACGGATTTTGCGTAAGTAGGCACCTGCCTCTTCCGGTGAGCGCATATCCGGCTCACTGACAATCTCCATCAAAGCCACACCAGAGCGATTTAAATCAATACAGGTCTCTTTTGGGGCAAGGTCATGAATGGATTTTCCCGCATCCTGTTCAAGATGCAAACGGGTAATACCAATCTTCTTGACCGTACCGTCATCCAGTTCGATCTCGATTTCACCCTTGCCAACAATAGGATGCGTAAATTGAGAAATCTGGTATCCCTGTGGCAAATCGGCATAAAAATAATTCTTGCGGTCAAAACGGCTTACCAGATTAATCTGGGCATTTAACCCAAATCCTGTACGAATGGCCTGATCAACACATTCACGATTGATGACGGGCAACATACCGGGAAAAGCGGCATCAACAAGACTGACCTGCGTATTGGGTTCACCACCAAAATGCGTGGAGGCACCTGAAAACAATTTGGCCTTACTGATAACCTGGGCATGGACTTCAAGACCAATAACAACTTCCCAGGATCCTGTTGACCCTTCAATCACATAACTCATAGGGAAACTCCAGAACGAATGGCGGGTTTATATGTGAAATTGGCAGCTTTTTCCATTGCTGACCCAACAGCAATCAGGGTCTCCTCATCAAATGGACGACCCAGCAACTGCAAACCCAGGGGAAGACCCTGGTCATTTAACCCGGCCGGCAAGGCCAGACCAGGCACTCCGGCCATACTGGCGGGAACGGTGAAAATATCATTCAGATACATTTGTACGGGATCATCCTGATGTTCACCTTTGGCAAAAGCGGCTGATGGTGCCGTTGGTGTCAAGAGAACATCCACCTTTTCATAGGCATTCATGAAATCCTGATAGATAAGTTTGCGAACCTTCTGCGCCCGGAGATAATAGGCATCGTAATAACCGGCCGACAACACATAAGTACCCATCAAAATACGGCGTTTCACCTCTGTACCAAAACCCTCTCCGCGTGTATTCGCATAGAGTTCCTCAAGACTTTTTCCACTGACACGGCGACCATAGCGCACCCCGTCATAACGGGCCAGATTGGATGAGGCTTCAGCAGGGGCAATGATATAATAGGTGGCCAATCCGTATTTAGTATGAGGCAGGGAAACATCCACGATCTCGCAACCGGCCTCTTTCAACCAGTCAATTCCCTGCTGCCAGATTGCCTCTATTTCAGATGACATGCCAGGAGCGCGATATTCTTCTGGAATACCCACACGCAACCCTTTCAATGAACGGTTACAGGCCGCACGATAATCCGGAACCGCTTTGTCCACGCTTGTGCTGTCTTTTGGATCAAAACCGGCCATTGATTGCAACAAGATTGCACAATCCTCAACGGTTTTTGCCATGGGTCCAGCCTGATCAAGCGAGCTGGCAAAGGCAATAATACCCCAACGACTGCACCGCCCATAGGTTGGCTTGATTCCGGTGATACCGCAATATGCTGCCGGCTGACGAATGGAGCCACCCGTATCCGTTCCGGTTGCCCCCAGAGCCATCCGCGCCGCCACGGCAGCCGCGGAACCACCAGAAGAGCCGCCAGGAACCAGAAACGCATCATCATTTTTGCGTTTCCATGGATTTTCAACGGCACCGAATGCCGAATTCAGGTTGCCGGATCCCATCGCGAATTCATCAAGATTGGTCTTGCCCAAAAAAACGGCTCCATCCCTCAATAAATTCGAGGTCACCGTACTTTCATAGGGTGGAACAAAATTTTCCAAGATACGGCTGGCGGCGGTTGTTGGAATGTCCCTTGTACAAAAAAGATCCTTGATCGCCAAAGGAATACCGGTCAGTACCGGCGCATCCCCCGAAGCCAGTTTTTCATCTGCCACCTTGGCCTGACCAAGGGCGACCTCTTCCGTTACCGTGATATAGGCATTGATCCGGCTGTTTAACTGACCAACCGCTTTCAGATGATCCCGTGTCAATTCCTCCGCGCTGAATTTCTTTTGACGCAGGCCCTCCACCGCGTCTGTAATCGTCATTTCTGTCAGCATTATTCAACCACTTTCGGAACAGCATAAAAATCGGCGATACGTTCTGGAGCATTGGATAAAACAGCCTCACGGCAATTGCCATCGGTAACCTCATCCTCACGCATTCTCAATTGTGCATTTTCTGCCCCAACCATTGGTTCAACCGCGGAAACATCCAGCTCGTTCAACTGCTCAACCCAGTGTATTATACCCCCCAAATCCCGGGCATAGGTTGCCAGTTCTTTTTCCTTGACGGCAAGTGCAGATAATTTAGCGACCCGTTGGACAATCTTCATGTCCAAGGAATCATCCTTTTGCTTATCAGTCAATTCTTCCCTCACAATAGTAATAAAATTTCAAAATGAAAAAATCAATTTTAATCCATCTATATCAAAAGATCAAAACAAACCTTTTTCCCAAATATTCATATTAGCTATTTAAATTGGCCGGATGGGATTACAATATTAAAGGGGGAAAAGAATAACGGTTTGCAGAAACCAGACCGTGCAAAAAGGATAAAAAAAACTGAATGATTTTTTCACTCGATATTCCAGAATCTGATTCAGGAATACCTAATAAGCAAAATCATCCAGCCTGAAATTTATTGATAAAAATATTTCCATTAATGCTAGGTACAAATCCCTTGTATCAATGATAATATTGAATCTATAAATATAAAATTAACGTTAAATAACCTAAGAAATTAAAGTAATAAATTACAATTACATTAAAATCAAATCAAAATTCAGGTAAATTACCTAAATTATCTTTTAGTTACAAAGTTTTTATCACATTCCCAGATTTGTAATTTGACAATATGAGAATGATCAATATTGTAACTTAATGCTGTAAAAATTTAGTTTGTGCATTTACTCATGATAAATACTCCTTAAATTAATGATATTAAATAATACATTATTTCACCGCAACGATCTAATCACAACTGTTTAACATTATAACTAGGTAAAATTAATAAAATTTGCTTAAATGAAAATAACCGATAATGGATAAACTGGATGTATTGGACATATTTACGTGAACATTACAATTCGGGCAAATTTCCCAGATTGTCACGGGTTTCCGGATTGGCATCGGTTCGCAGGAATTTTTCATTTCCAACCATTACAATACCGACATCACCACCCTTTTCCCATTTCCCATCCTCACCTTTGTATTCGGTGATAAAAACCAGGTTCTCATTGTCAATGGCATTAATGATATCAGCCCTTGACCGTATATCCGGGCCGATCAGTTCGGCCCCGATATGTCGCCAGCACTTGAATGCAACGATATGTGAACGTTCATTATTGTATCTTACTTCGGTAATTACGTAATCCACCCATTTATTCATCATAAAATACTCCATAAATATAACGATCTTTAACAATATATTAACTACATGAAACGATCAAATCACGAAATTATCAAATTTTTGTTAGGAGAAATAACATTTGCGCCATTAAACTGAATGGACAATAATAAACGGATTTTAATATATATTTGAAATAACTCATTAAATCGAATTTCAGATATAGAATCTATTCCGACAGGAATAACCTTTTTATCCGCAATAAAGGGAACGGGACAAATTTTAATTCGTTTAAAAAATTATTTGCAAAAGGGAATTTTACACGTATAGTAACAGGAGCATCCGGCGAATAACGCCTTGATGCGGTTGAATAAGATGCTACAACATCTTACCCAACCTAATCATCACAGACCAAGTTTTGAACGGAATCTGCAATGACTGATTTGAATTTATATCACACTGTTAGCCCTTTCGCTATCACCAAAAATAAATTTTATTCAGAAACCAACCCTCTCATTCTGCGGTTTACTGCACATTTGGGGAACAGGTCCGTTTGTTCGCTGGATGCCGCATTTATTTAATTTCCATTAAATTGTTAAGGAGAACCAACGAATGAATTTACCCGTATATTTACCATTTCCATCAGGATTCACGTAAATGGCCGTTCCCTTGCTTAATTGTTTTTAAAATACAAAAATTTTATTTCCCCCGGTTTCATGACCCTGAAAAAGCCAATTTCTACCGGGGGAATATATGAGATATTTCAATAATTTTCAGGTTATTTCCGTATTTTTATAAACAGTGTTATTTTCATTCATGCAAATGTTGTATTGACCAGAATTTTGTCTCCGGATTTTTCCCTTTTCATTTCATAAAATCTTTTTTTCCAAGATTTTTTTTGATAAATCCGACATGATCCTGTCACTGGATAAAATTGAAAATCTGGATATCAGTTCCCATCATTTTTCAATAAAATCTTGTAGTATAAAAGACCCTGTTATTTTTCGATTCCGAAATATTTATTATTGTTTCAAAAACGATCAATTTTTTTTGAAATTTTGCCATTTTATAAAAAAAAACCTTTGTTTTCCAAGCGTTATCTCTTTTATTTTACTAAATTTTATAGGAAAATCATGGGTATCAATATTGACGCAACCGGTCATAAATTGTATAAAAGTCATGTGATTTCATATATTAGCTCATAGTAGTTGGTATTTCATTGTTTGAGTTCAAATTTATAGGCTGATTTTTTCATCGAGAAATTTCTTATAACTGAATTCATTAATAACCTTTTGTGAAATATCTTTTATTACGTTGATATTTATTTTAAGCACTTTTTTACCCAGGCATTTTATTATTATTTGCCTGGGATTTTTTTAAATTTCGATATTCAACCCACTTTGTCCCAAAACCACATTCCATTGATCCCTGCGATTGATCATCCCCTGGGCATGAACAAGATAATGAATACTCCAGCCAAACAAATCAGCATTCCCAGAATATCCCACCGATCCGGTCGTGTATTTTCAACAATCCATAACCAGAACAGGGAACATAAAATATAAATTCCACCATATACAGCATAGGCACGCCCCGCCAGATCAACCTCCACCAACGTCAGCATCAGGGCAAAAAATGCCAAACTGGCCATTCCGGGTACGAGCCACAAGGGCGACTTCCCCAACCGTGCCCATACCCAAAAAGAAAAGCAACCGGCAATCTCGGCAAAGGCCGCAATACAATAAAAAAACAGGGATTTCATAAAATTATCCTACTCCTGAGGAATGCCAATCAGAAGTTTTTCCATATAAATTGCATCCTGACCATAGGTCATCAATTTACTCTGCAACTTTTCGGGGGGAACAATTGCCTCAAATCCCTGTTTCTGCCAAAAACGGAAGGAATCCTGAATGGAAACAAGGGATACATGACGGAATTTTTTCTTATGAGCAATATTCATGAATTGCCGCACCAAAATACATCCAACTTTCAGCCCTCTTGATTCTGGATGAACGGCCAAATCATGCAGATAAAGGCAATCTGCCCCTCCTGCCAAATCGCAAGCTTCGCTATCCAGGGCGGGAGCTTCACCCGACATGACGGGAATGGCCAGCAAATACCCCCTGACCATATCTCGCTCTTTCACCACAAAACAGGTATCAGGACTGGCAATGATTTTTGAAGCCATAGAAAGCCGTGATTCAGGCTCAATCGCATAATAACATAACATTTGAATGGCCATTATCTGATCAAGATCAGCCAATTGAGCGGCATGAATTTTCATTATGCAGATTTCTTTCCTTTATTGTCTTATCATTTCCATCGTCCGACTTTAACCCAATATTCAAAAATCATCAAAGTGAACATTGAAACATTAATTATGAAGGTTGCAAAGATGAATCCGGATCACATCCCAAACCAACAGTTTGTCTGTAGGGATGTAATCCCCGGATCTACTGATGATTGTCGTGGATATTCTGGGCAACTTTTTCAGCAATCTTTATCCCGTCAATGGCCGCAGACATGATACCGCCCGCATATCCAGCCCCCTCTCCCGCAGGATAAAGTCCGGAAGTATTGACACTTTGCCCATCATCCATTCTTGGAATACGAACTGGCGAGGATGTTCGCGTTTCCACACCAGTCATTACAGCATCAGCAAAATTGAATCCGGACAATTTACGATTAAATACAGGTAATGCCTCCCGTATTCCATTGATAACAAATGAAGGCAATATCTCCGCAAGATCATCGGGTTCCACCCCCGGTTTATAAGAGGGAACAACCGAACCTAATGTCCGGGTTGCCCTTCCAAGCAAAAAATCCTCCACCCGCTGAACCGGCGCTTTATAATTCGCACCCCCCAGCTGAAAGGCTTTCCGCTCCAGATCTCTCTGGAAGGCAATACCCGCCAGAGGATGGCCTGCATAATCCCGTTCCGGCTTAACACCCACCACGATTGCAGCATTGGCATTTCTTTCCGTCCTAGAATACTGGCTCATTCCGTTTGTCACTATTCCCCCCTCTTCCGAGGCCGCCGCAATCACCGTTCCCCCCGGACACATACAAAAGGAATAAACCCCCCGTTTGTCTGCATCATGATACACCAATTTATAATCGGCCGCCCCCAACAGCTGATGTCCCGCCTGTGAACCAAAACGGGCCTTATCAATCAGGGTTTGCGGATGCTCAATTCTGACACCAACAGAAAAAGGTTTTGCCTGAATCTCCACGCCATCCTCATAAAGGGTATACATCATCTCCCGCGCACTGTGTCCAGTCGCAAGAATAATGTGATTTGTCTGTATTTCCTGCCCATCCACCAATCGAACCCCGACAATCTGGCGATTTTTATTCATCAAAATCTTTTGCACATAAGTATTAAACCGGTACTGACCACCAAAAGATTCTATTTCCTGACGAATTTTCTCAACCATACTGACCAACCGAAACGTACCAATATGAGGTTTGGATACGTAAAGAATTTCCTCTGGCGCACCTGCCCTGACAAATTCTGTCAAGACCTTGTAACCATAATGATACGGATCACTGATCTGCGTATGAAGTTTGCCATCGGAAAAGGTTCCCGCACCTCCCTCTCCATATTGGACATTGCTGTCAGGATTGAATTTTGACTGACGCCAAAATGCAAAAGTATCGACCGTTCTTTCCCTGACCGCTTTCCCACGTTCAAGAATCAAAGGACGCAAACCCATCTGTGCCAGTAACAATCCCGCCATAAACCCGCAAGGCCCCGCACCAATAACGATAGGACGAACATAGCTGGCCTGACTAGCAATTTTTTCACCAGTCTGCCGGGACATCACGAACTGATACCGAACCTCTGGTGTTTTTGATAAATTGCGATCCAAGGAATGATTGCGTAAAAATTCCTCTTCATTATCAATGGAACAGTCAATGGTATACACCAGTTGAATGTCCCCCCGTCGGCGTGCATCATATCCCCGCCTTATTACCTGATACTCGCTGGGAAACTGTTTTAGACGATTATACAAGGCCTGTTTCAAATCTGCTTCATCATGATCCAAGGGCAGTTTCACTTCTGTAACTCTAATCATCTTTAAAACCAGATTTTCTTTTCATCCTAATTGTTCTTATCCTCTTAAATCCCCGATTGCAGGATGTCGCTGTTTATATCCTGAATAATCCCTAAAAGACAATCATTAAAATAGGATTCAAATACCCATATTCAATACAATTTCCATAGATTGACAAAACAGGGAAATGACCAATCAAAGACACAAAGTCCTCCATCCACACTTTACATCAAACATTATGTCATAATGTATCGAAATATTTATGCTGTCCATAATAATAATTCATTATACATATCAACAATCTTGTCATATAAATAATGATTAATTGACTTAATTAAATTGTAATTAAGTCAATAGCTATATAAACATAATAATAAAAAAGTTTTTAAAATGAAATTTTATAATCCCCGTTAATTCTCCATACCAAATACACAAAATAAAAATTATAGTAATGCTTTATTTTTACAAATAATAAATCTTATTATCACTATAGTTTAATTATAATTTTTCTATAAAATAGATAAATGAAAAAATAAAATTCTTATCTATTTATAAAAAAGACTTCCATTTTATTTATGGAATAAAATTCGCAATATTTCTTGACTTTAATTGAGTATACATAATATGTAGTTATTGTTTTATGAAAATTAATCATGAAGTTTTTATAAAAATCACGTTATCATTCCAGTTATTTAAAATTTCTTGTACATTTTTTTAATATACCCTAGAATAAATTCACTATCATCAAGTAACATATATGTAAATAATAAATAATTATGCATATAGGTTAGAAAAAAATAAGATAAAACCAAAATCTCGAATCGAATATTATTTTACCAATTCTTTATGCAAAAATTACATTTCAATAAAGGAATAATAAACTTGGGAAAAACCAACTTTAAAAAACCTTGATTTTAATGAATATTGTTCAAATATAATATTTTATATATGAAATTGTTAATAACATTGAATAAATTTAATAATCTTATTTTTACATGGACAAAAAAAATAAGTTTCATAAATCCAATTTTCTTTGTATATTTGTAATCAGCATTCGACAGATAGTGTCGAAGCGGCCGGATCAGATGCTGCAACATACTGACCCGACCTAATCATAACAGAAGAGGAATTTCTGCAATGACTGTCTGTGATATTTATCATATTTTATATGATAAGACTATGGTTTTTATTACCATGTGGAAAAAAGTCAGCTTTGTTTTGGTAATGATTACTTGTACAAAGGGTGGAAACATTTATCTGTTGAATGCTATTTGGCAGTTAATTCGTAAATGTAGTGATTTAACCATGATAATAAAATGTAATATAAAACATTTATCTTTTAATTGATTCAACATAAATCTTCTATATAGTAAAATATTTTATTAACTTCATTTTAAATATTTTATTTTGACTGTCCAGTTTTACATTTTAGTTTAAAAGGAGAATAGAAAAAATATTTTATATTAATCAATTATAATTTGCTTCTGCATTTTTAGAAATAAGGAAGCCTGAAAAGTAACATTCTTTAATTTATTTTCATATTGTTTCGGTTTGTTTTTTCTAAACTTGCATATTATTAACGTTGTCGAAGTCTTTAATTTAGAAAAAACAAACCAAACTGTATTTTTTAAATCAAATTAATGAATTGGTAAACCATATAAAATCAGTGATTTTGTTATTTTTATAAAACTTTTCGTGAGGCTCAATATTATATTTTATTTTATTTAATTATCCTCGCTACTATAAACCATATATTGGCACTAAAAAATTGATATACATGATTTATTCAATATAAAACTATTAAAAAAAGACTGAAAATAATTTATTTTCAGTCTTTAATAAAGTTAGTCTTTCAGGAAGTTTACAACATTTAAGGAGAGGTATCAAAAACTTAAATGATAAAACATCATATAATTTCAAAAGCAACCTATTACAAGTAACATTTTCTTAAGCTAGAACCATATCTTATATCTTTCTTTCAAAAACGTTAATAACATTATTCTAGATATACCTTCCCTCAATAATTATTTATAATTTTTATACTCTTTTTTTATTTGGCGCTTATAGTCTAATTTCTTTACCTACCCATGCTTCCACTGATTTTCAGATATTTCCCATCCATTTGAAAATCACAAAAATAAATTCAAAGGGAGCATCTAAGCCTATAAATATTATTATCATTTTTTGTACCAAACCAATTTCCTGATGGTAACAGTTATATAATTCTACCAAAGAGAAAGATAATTTCTGTTTATGGAAATATTGCAACTGTAAATCTTTCTTTCCCTGAGATGAAAAACTGGTCTATGAGAAGTATAATCGCAGTTTATAAACAACAATGTCGTACAATAGCTTTTCCTAATCATAATGGTCAAATTTTTTAATGACAAGATTCCTAATAAAGTTCCCTATGACCAACCTCACAAGTAATAGCCCAGACCTTGATGACCGCTCATGGAAAAGATTCTGCCATTCAACAAATTTCTGATAATAATCAACTACCTGTTCACATCGAGGCGGGTAATTGCGTTGTTCATTCTTTTATAAATAATAGTGATAAGGAATACTATCATTGTGGTTACGTTAACGAAGAAACACAAATTTTCTTAACATTCATTCCCGATTAATATTTGGATTTTTTTATAATAAACAAAACACAGTATTTACATATAAAACCAATTTAAAACTTGATTGTCAGATTTGATATAATTTAGATAAATTTTTAAAAATAAAATTAGGCTAATCAAATTAATTTTTTTATAATAAGCGTTTAACAATATGGTTAATCTTATTTTATAACTAAAAAATTATAGGGATTTAATCTTGAGCAATTTGGATCATTCCACGCATGACATGCATCAATTCAATCATTCCCACTTGCATGATCATGCACATGAACATATCCACGGTCATCACCATCATGTTCCACAATCTTTTGGCAAGGCCTTTGCTCTAGGAATTAGCCTTAACTTAATTTATATTTGTGCCGAAACCATATGGGGCATTTTTGCCAATTCCCTAGCCTTAATTGCTGATGCCGGTCATAATCTATCAGATGTTTTTGCCTTGGCCACCGCTTGGGGGGCCTCATATTTAAGCAAAAAAAAACCCTCTCCCAATTTTACCTACGGATATCGTCGAACCTCTATCTTGGCTTCTTTAAGTAATGCAATTTTATTGCTTATTGTTACAGGAGGAATTATCTGGGAATCAATTGAACGCTTTTACAAACCTGCAACTGTTACAGGTAAAACAGTAATTTTAGTCGCCTTACTCGGTGTTGTTATAAATGGAATAACCGCATTAATGTTCCATTCCGGACAAAAAGAGGATCTTAATATTAAGGGCGCCTTTTTGCACATGGCCTATGACGCCCTTTTATCGTTGAGTGTTGCCGGGGCAGGGATTATTATTTTTTTCACCCATTGGAATATGCTTGATCCCATTACCAGCTTGATTGTCGCTGCAATAATTATTTGGGGAACTTGGTCTTTATTGAAAGATTCAGTTACACTTGCCATGGACGGTGTCCCAAGCAATGTTGACGCTTTCGCCGTGGAAACCTATTTACGCTCCCTTCCCAATATCATTGATTTACATGATCTACACATCTGGGCTTTAAGTACAACAGAAACCGCCCTAACCGTTCATTTGGTCAGTAATACCAATCAACATTCTGACCAGTTTCTGAATATGGTTGCACAACGCCTCAAGGAAAAATTTAGAATTAATCATTCAACTTTCCAGATCGAACAAAAAAATGAAGCCAGTTTTTGCAATCTGGCGGACATTAATACTGTTTAACCTTAAACTTATAATTACTTTATGATCTTTAAAATAATAAAGAATAAGAAAATCCTATTTAGTCTTGGGAGTTTTCTGGTTAGTCTTGTAGTTTTTTTTCTTAAATATCTGGCATGGAAAACAACACTCAGTGTTGCTTTTTATTCTGACATGCTTGAAACAACAATCAATGTGTTAGCCGCTATTTTTGAAATATTCGCAATCACCATTTCGACCCAACCAGCCGATAAAAACCATACTTATGGACACTATAAAGCCGAATATATTTCTGCCGCCGCCGAGGGTTTATTAGTAATAATAACATCAATTTTAATTTTTTACGAAGCCTGGCAAGGATGGAAAAATCCCCAATTTCCCATGGCGCCTTTAAAAGGAATTATTCTAAATGGAACAGCTGGGCTTGTTAATCTATTCTGGGCAATAACACTTATTCGTGTAGGTAAAAAATATTTTTCTGCAGTCCTTATAGCAGGTGGACAGCATGTTCTTTCCGATGTATGGACAACTATCGGATTAATTGTAGGTTTAACACTTATTCCAATGTTTCAATGGGCTGCACTTGATGCCCTCATGGGCTTTTTCATTGCTATTAATATTTTACGTATAGGCTTTGGCATCATAAAAAATTCTATTAATGGCTTGATGGATAAAGCTCCTGACCCTCAAACCATTTCCAGTATTTATAAAATAATTCAAGCAAATGCCCCTGAAGCAAAAGAATTCCATATGGTCCGTTTTCGTCAGGTTGGCAATTTGATTTTTATTGATTTTCATTTGGTTGTGTCTGGAGACATGAGAGTGAAAGAAGCCCATAAGATATGTGATCGTATTGAACACGCTTTACAAAAAGTAATTGGAAATGTTTCAATAAACATTCATGTGGAACCAGAATAATTTTTTTAAATTCTGATCAACTACTTGTTCTGAAACATGATATCTCATCCATATAAATAAATCCTGGACAGAAAAAAGGATATGGATGATTATTTTTTACAACTATTTTTTTTCAGATAAATCAATTAGAATAATATAGCCATCATCAGTGCCAATATTTAATAAACTGCCTTCTTTATTAAATTGTAAAGCCGTAATTTCTCCAATGGGTTTTTTAGATCCTAAATTTACCGGAACAACTTTCTCGTCGCTGATTCCGATTAATAATATACTACCATCCAAAAATCCAGCAGCAACCATATCATAGGTAGGATGACATGCCACTACCATACAACAACTTCCAGGAATACCAGGCAATTCCACAGGAGGTTTTCCCATTGGACCGCCTCCAAAAAACTGCCATAAAACCACCGGTTCAGCTCCACTGGTTGCCAACCATTTTCCATCAGATGAAAAATTTAGAGATTTTACTTTGGTTGGGTATCCACTCATTCGCATATTGTGTCCGTCTGAAATACGCCAACCATGTAAATCATGATCTTGCATTGATGTTACCAACGCCTCTTCTTTAGGATGTAAAGTGATCCCTGTATGACTACCTTTCCATGTAAAATCCTTAATTTTTACAGGATTTTTATAATCAGCAGACCATAAAGTGGCACCATTATAATAAGAACTGGCTATTTTTGCACCATCCAAACTGAAAACCAAATCACTAACTCCAGAAGAATGTTCAAAAATTCTATATGGCTCTGTAAAATTATCTTTATATAAATGAATTTCTTTTCCTGTAATAAAAGCGATTTTATTTTGTTTCCTTTCCTTATCAGTCCAAGAAACGATTTTATCAATCCAACGTCTGGATTTTAATAATTGTTGAGGTTCCTTCCCGGGAATGATTCTTATTAGTTTATTATCATCACCAGAAGTAACAAAACCTGAAAAGGTCAAATCTTGTGATAAAGATAAAATCCCTCCATCATGAGGTTGAACTTTATACCAATAATCTGGATCATTATTGTGAATCAAAGGAATAATCCACAAATCTCCATCTGCCGTTGCAAAAGCACTATACTGTTCATCCCAAGATGTAGCACAGGCGATAATCGTGCCTTCCACTTTTTTAAAAGAACCCCGACTTTCGATTAATTGTAACGGCTGATTCATTCCATACTTTCCAGTCACAGATTTGTTAATCTATACATTTAAAAAATCCCTCACGTAGAGATTTCTCATCTAAATTCCGGCCAATAAAAACCAATCTGGAACAACGATCCTCATTTGTCTTCCAAGAACGGATGAAATTTCCCTCTGCCATCATATGAACAGCTTGAAATGCAAAACATCGATCGTCATGCTTAAAATTCATAATTCCTTTGGTTCTCAATATATCCTTTCCAAATTTCTGAAGAACCATGGACATCCATAAATTAAAACGTTTTCCATCTAATGGTTTATCTTCCATAAGTGAAATACTCGTCACACCATCACCATGAGAATGTTGTACATGGTCATGGTCATGGTCATGGTCATGGTCATGGTCATGGTCATGGTCATGGTCATGGTCATGGTCATGGTCATGGTCATGGTCATGGGATGATAAGAATTTGGGCTCTAACGTCAAGGCTCTATTTAAATCAAACCCCCCAAGATCCAGAATTTTCATAAGGGAAATATTCCCTTTTTCCATTTCATATAAAGCAACCATCGGATTGATTGTACGAATTCTTTTTTTTATAGCAATTAATGATCCCCTATCAACCAGATCAACTTTATTCAACAAGATTACATCCGCAAAAGCAATTTGATTAACTGCCTCCTTACTTTCATCCAATGTCTTCATCACATGAAACGCATCAATTACGGCAATCACCGCGTCAAGACGAGTTTTGTTACGAATATCCTCATCAACAAAAAAAGTCTGTGCTACGGGCGCAGGATCAGCCAACCCTGTGGTTTCAATAATTATTCCATCAAAACTTCTTTGTCTTTGAATAAGCTTGTTGAGAATACGAACCAAATCGCCTCGAATTGTACAACAGACACATCCGTTGCTCATCTCAAATATTTCTTCATCCGCATCGACTATTAAATCATTATCAATACCTAATTCACCATATTCATTAACAATAACGGCATATTTTTTATCTTGCTGTTCCGTTAGAATACGGTTTAGTAAAGTTGTCTTCCCCGCTCCTAAATAACCCGTCAGAACAGTTACAGGTATTTTATTTTTTTCTTTATGATCCAATTCCATTATCAACCTTCAATGCTGCCTTATGATTACCATAATCCCAACTATAAGATAAACCTAGCCCCAAGAGTAGAAAAAACCATCCTCCCAAGGGTAAATTTCCGAAACTTCCTCCAGCCGCAAATGGCCATTCGTGAACTAAAACCGCAGCAAATAATCCAACACGCCAGGAATTTTCAACCGCATCTTTCAATGATAGCAATTTGGACGTTAATCCCTTTACCAAATTAACCCACCATAAAAATACCATGTAACAAAACAAGATTAATCCGGGAATTCCTGCATTTACAAACATTTCAATATAATGATTATGAGGATGGGGCAAACAAATCTCTGCTCCTTTTCCATCCCCATGTCCAATTGCAATTCCCCAAAAGGATAATCCATGAAAATAAATCGGATTGGCACAAAAATGACGATAGGCATCATATCCCAAACCCGTCCAGGGATTTGACAATCCCATAATCATCGCCCGTGTATAGATCAATCCATAATTATCAGAGGAAAAATGTGCCATTTGATGGATAAATAAAGTCACCAAATGATGATAGCTCTTAGGCGATAAAAATGATGTTGCACCCAGTATCAATGGAATACAAATTAACATTGACAAAACGATTGTCCGTAAGGGACGTAACCAATACAAGGATACAACTATTCCGAAAACAAAAAGAATAAATGGCATTCTTTGACCGGCAAAAGCCATCATCAGTGTAGCAAACAAGATAATGAATAAAGCGACCAGATTTCCCCGCCATCCTTTTAAACGATAAGTGCAATAAATACTCAAACTTAAAGTAATTGGCAACAGTAACCTGGCCAATGGCCCTGCCGCTCTAGGATGATGATATGGACCTGTCAGTGTACCATCGAAATAACGTGGCGCTCCTAAAATATTATATCCTGTAATAAGCTGGCAAAGCATATTCAAAATAATATAAATCGCACAGGCAATCAAAACATAAGATAGCCATCGCCTGTATTTCTCATCAGTTAAAACCCAGACCTGAAGTGCCGCAGCAAAAAAAATAAAACGAATTAACACTAAAGCCTGGATCATCATTATGTTATATTGAAACAATCCAAAGGGAATAGTACACAATAAAATCCACCCCCACCAGAGAAATGCAATAATCACCCAATTTTGTTTTCCCCAGTCCCATTGTTTGTTGATAAAAGAGTAAATTACAAAACATATTGCTATATAACTGATTAACCCATCCGCTATACCCCGTAAGTGCGTTAAAAAAACAGGCAAAATTAAAACAGCGAACAGTGTCGACTTATTGAGAAACTTACGGACAGATTCCATAACCCAAAGGCTCTCCGGTTTAAGAACAGGAATTAATTAGAAAACATTACGCAATGAAATAACAGTCTGGAAATCACAACGTAAATCAAATACATCAATAATAAAAGATTTCATATTATTTAAAACATTAAATCTCAACATATTCTTTTTTAAACATGAAATTCAAATTAGTAATCTATTAATTTTATTCAGATAAAAAACAAAAATAAGATAATTATTATTAAAATATTACACTTGGAACAGTTAATAAATTTTTTAATCCTACATTAATTTCTTTATATTTTTCAATTTAATGTAAAAAAAAATATAAAATCAATTAATTATTTTTGTTATTTTTTATAAAACTGTCATAAACATAAATCAGGTAATCAGGTAAAATATCAGGCATAATTTTCTGAGCCTTCATAAACAAACCAATTTCATCAAACTCCTTCGACAAATAACGTGACAATATTAAAGATTGCTGAGTTTTATCAAGATAAGTCTGCTGTTTTAACAAGCTGCAAACTACTTCCGGTGATTTATCTAATAATTGGGCAAGCTGGCCAACCTCCGGAGACTGAGGAGTGAAATAGGCTATATTTCGCCTATTATCATCGATATTTTTCAATATTTTTCTTACAAAACTTTCCATCCAAAAAGGTTGATCTGAAATAATCTCATCCATCACAACCCATACCTGATATGTTGGATACCCCCATTTTGCCAACTGTGATGAATCTACTAATACATGTCCATCCTTGACGAACGGTAAAACTGTAGTTCCGTCAGCATAGGCCCCATCAATTTCATTTTTCTGCCAAGCTTGTGTAATTTCATTATAATTCATATTTACTAGATGAATTTTTTCAACAGGAATATCATTATGCTGCAAATAACGTAACAGACTATAATAACTGCTTGTCATGAAAGGTACCGCAATATTTTTACCAACCAGATCTTGAGGAGTATCTATATGTTTCTGGCTTTTTACGATTAAGGCGCTTTCTTTACCATATTGCCGATCAATTGCGATTACACGTCCCTGCAAACCAACCGTTATAACTGACAAAAAAGTAACCATATCTACTGGAACGGCATCAACCTGACCAATAGACAAATTATGCAAGGCTTTAAAATCATCGTCATATTTTTTCCAGGCTATTGTTTCCCTGGCAACTTTTTGATGTTTTTTATCCAATTGAATAAAATTGGCGATATCAGCTTGATTTTTCCATCCAATTCGAAATTCCGCATTAGCACTTCGTAAGTTGAAAAAACATATCAAAGCAAAAATTGCTATCAGCCATACAATCAAAGAAAATCGTTTGGAACCTACATAAAAACAGTGCATCAACGGAAAATCTCGCTACGTTAAATAATTTATTAACTTACTAAAATAATATCTGATTTAATAACTGAAATTCACTTTAAAAGTAAAGTTTAACCTAAAGTAATATCAAATTAAATTTTTACAGAATAAATCCACCTCCTAAAACACGTGTCCCTTGATAAAAAACACATGCCTGACCAGGTGCTGGGTTAGCAGCCGTTTCCAATTCTACTCTTACCCTATCCTTTTTTTCAATTATAACTTTAGCAGGTCGTTCCTGATCCCGCGCACGAATCTGAACATTACAATATAAAAATTCAGTAGGCACAGGAATAAGCCAGTTCAAATCGCGTAAATAGAATGTTTGACAAATATTGTTTTGTTTTGGACCAATAACGATTCTTCTTTTTTCGGATTCAATTCGTAACACCATTTGTCGCTGCCCATCCCGCATGGCAAGATTACCCAACCGTTTTGTTTGACCAATGGTATATTTAGCAATACCTTCATGATGACCAATCACAACGCCCTGCTCGTCAACTATCTCGCCTGGCATAACACCTTCTGGCGCCAATTTCTCAACAATTTTTATATAAGAATTATCTGTAACGAAACATATGTCCTGGCTATCCGACTTCTGAGCAACAGCCAAATGAAAACGTTCAGCTTCTTCCCGAACTTTATCTTTATTTGGCATGTCCCCTAAAGGAAAACGCAAATATTCAAGCTGTTCAAGTGTGGTGGCGAATAAAAACCATGATTGGTCTCGACTTAAATCAACTGGACGATGCAACTCTGGACCATTTTTTCCCACAATTCGACGCACATAATGACCTGTTGCCATCGCTTCTGCCCCAAGCTCTCGCGCCATTGTCAATAAATCCGTAAATTTGACTCCCTGATTACAGGCAATACATGGAACAGGCGTTTCTCCCTTTTGGTAAGATTGTGCGAAACGTTCAATTACCGTTGTTTGAAAACGGTCTTCCGCATCGATAACGTAATGCGGGATACCCAGCTTTTCTGATACCCTACGTGCATCCCTGATGTCCTGACCTGCACAACAGGCACCTTTTTTAACCACACCTCGCGCATCATAAAGCTGCAAGGTGGCACCAAAAACCTCATGTCCTTGTTCTTTTAAAAGAGCCGCCGTAACGGAACTGTCCACACCGCCCGACATTGCAATCATAATACGCATTGGTTCAGGATAACTTTGGCAAGCGAACAACTAAGCCATCCAATTCTTCTGTCATAATAATCTGACAACCCAATCGAGAGGTTCTTTCCAACCCAAAAGCCATATCCAGCATCTCTTCCTCCTCTTCTGCGGCGGGCTTTAATTTATCCCACCATGATTCATCAACAATTACATGACAGGTCGCACAAGCCAATGATCCCTCACAAGCACCTTCAAGATCAATTCCATGCTTATGCGCTATTTCCAATACTGAAAGCCCTACAGGAGCATCCACCTCACGACGTGTTCCATCTTGTTCAATAAAAACTATATGTGGCATTTTATAGAATTCCTTATTTAAAAACCAATTAATATTCTGATTTTAACTCATGTCCCTTTTCTTACATCATACCATGCTGAATAAAGGTCATGAACGGTTTCAACGACTTCTTGTTTTGTTGTCATCCGACCAAAAGAAAAACGGATACTAGATAAAACTTCTTGTTCTGACAATCCCATGGATTGTAAAACATAGGATGGCATAGAAACATGATTGCATGCTGAACCTGTTGATAAACATAAATGAGGAATTCTTGCCAAAAGATCAAGGGCCTTAACCTCTGGAAATTGTAGATTAACACAATTTGACAAGGCATATTCGATTGATCCATTAATTTTAAGTTGTGGAATTCTTGCCTGCAATTCATTTATCAAAAAATGTTTATAAGACGCCAAACGCCTGATCTCTTCATTTCCCTCATTCTGGAATAGCGAAAATGCCTTACCCAAACCAACAATCAAGGGAACTGGCAAAGTTCCTGATCGAATTCCTCGTTCCTGATATCCTCCATAAAATAAAGGTTCCACCCTTACCCGAGGTTTACGTTTTACATATAAAATGCCAATTCCTTTGGGCCCATAAATTTTATGCCCGGAAATTGAGGCAAGATCAATTCCCCAGGAACGCAACTGGATTTTTTCAGATACTTTTCCACAAGCCTGAGACAAATCACAATGAAAAAGAGCGCCATATTCATGAGACAATGCCGACAAATAAGGAATGTTCTGGATAACTCCTGTTTCATTATTAGCGGCCATGACACTGACTAATATTGTTGGAACCTGCAATGCCGCTTTCAAACTATCAGGATCAATCAATCCATCGGATTGAACTGGCAAAATAAAAGGATCAGCACCAATGGACTGTAAATTCTGGACTGTTTCAAGAACAGATTTATGTTCAGTCGCAATCGTGATAACCCGTTTGGTCTTGGGATAATGATCAATTAGATAACGCACACTACCCTGCAAGGCAATATTATTGGATTCAGTCGCACCAGAGGTAAAAATAATTTCTTGAGAAACCACCCCGAGCATTTCGGCAATGTCGGCACGAATCTTATCAATGGTTTCAGCAACATATTTACCCAATATATGCTCTGAATTAGCATTTGCAAAATTATGCACAAAATAGGGTAGCATCGCTTCAACAACACGTTCGTCACACGGTGTGGTCGATTGATAATCAAGGTAAATCACCTTTTCTTTTATCTTGTTTTTTCCTGAAAAATCCATTTTCTATAGATTATGAATCCTTTAACTTTTGAATCAACTGGCCATAAACATGAATAAAAGTTTCAACATCTTTTTGCTGGATATTCCATGGTAAAGATACACGGATCGTACAATCAGCCAATTCTTCCAATCCCATTGCTGATAAAACAGGTGAACGCGATAATTTTCCTGAAAAACATGCCGATCCCGTTGAGACACAGAAACCAGCCATATCCAAAGCCATAAATAATTTTTGCGCTGAAACTCCAGCATAAGCTATAGAGGATGTATTATCTAAACGTTCAGCTTCCTCGCCACAAATGACGGCTCCATATTTTTTCACTTCTTTTTCCAAATAATTACGTAATTTTAAAATATTGGAACGATCTTCTTTACAGGCCTCTTTTGCGGCAGTCATCAACCCTATAATTGCCGGAACAGCCAGAGTTCCTCCCCTTCTTCCCTGTTCCTGTCCTCCTCCACTAAAAAGAGGATTTATCTTTTTCGCATTTCTTTCATGACCAGCCAATAACAATGCGCCTACCCCTTTTGGACCTCCCATTTTGTGAGCTGAAAGAATCAGGCTGTCCGCTCCGATATCTTCCAAATTGAACATTATACGTCCAGCAGCCTGAGCTGCGTCTACATGAAGAATTGCACCATAATCATGACAAATTTTTGCTGCCTGTTGAATGGGATGTAATACACCTGTCTCATTATTGGCCAGCATTAAACACACTAAGGGAGGTATTGACGTTTTTTTTAGTGCATCTTCTAAAAAGTTAAGATCGACAATGCCCTGCCGTGTTACAGGTAAAATTTTTTTTGAAAGGTCAATTTGCATGATTGCAGGATGTTCCGTAGCTCCCACCCAAAGAGGACGTTGTTGATTGCCTTCACCAATCTGACCATGCACAGCCAGTACATCTGCCTCTGTCCCACCAGAGGTAAAAATACAATTTTGAACGCTCCCCCCGAATAATTCGACCAAGGTTTCTCTTGCATCTTCCATTTGATTATAAATCTTGCGTCCCATTTGATGAACAGACGTTGGATTACCAGTCTGCTGCATGATATCCACCATTGCAGATATAACTGAAGAGCGCATGGGCTCACTGGCATTCGCATCTAGATATATAGATTGTCGTATCATTTCATTTATAATCCAATTTATTATATTAAACCATGAATTCCAAAAATAACCTGCATAATTTATTGCATTACAACAATAATTTAATTAAATCTGTATTTAATTTACAATATATAAATACAAATATGAACCCTGTTACCTTATAATAGAAATATTTTCACAGATTTACTGGTAAATAAGCAAAGATAAAGGATATGTTAACCTTGTCCGATCACCATATCGCTATTGATTTTTCATTTATATTTTATAGATAAGACAAAAACACTTTCACTTTATAAGAAATATCTTTATAGAGATAAACTGTTTTTATTGTTTTCCTACACTCACTTATATTATTGTTAAATCTTACAAATTGTGCCAGTTTTAATAGATAAACGGATCGTTCTATGCCAGAGGTAATGTTTGCAGGCCCAGCAGGTCGTCTTGAAGGACGCTATCACCATTCCAGTCAACCTAACGCCCCCCTTGCCTTAATCCTACATCCCCATCCTCTGCAAGGTGGGACAATGAATAACCGAATTGCCTATACAATGTATTGTGCATTCCAAAAAATGAATTTTTCTGTACTACGTTATAATTCTCGTGGTGTTGGACGGTCTCAGGGACAATATGATGGTGGTATTGGTGAAATATCCGATGCGGCAGCGGCCCTGGACTGGTTACAGATGGCGAATACAAATTCCAGGGAATTATGGATCGCGGGGTATTCGTTTGGAGCCTTTATTGGAATGCAGCTCTTGATGCGTCGTCCTGAAATACAAGGATGGATCAGCATCGCGCCATTGGCAAACCACTATGATTTTAATTTTCTTGCACCTTGTCCATGCAGCGGTTTGATGATCGCAGGAGAATCCGACAGCATTGTCCCATTGCAGGAAATTGACAAACTTGTTGAAAAACTTAACACTCAAAAAGGCATCAAAGTTGCCTATAATACAATTCCTAATGCCGATCATATTTTTGCCGATCAAACTGAGCAGATCGAAAAAACAATTACCAATTACGTTAAGAAAATTTTAAAGAACAGATCTGATCAACCTTAGATTAACATTGTTCTTTTTATATCTCTTTAATTTTCCCGAATTAGATACATTTTATGTTAGGTAAAATATCTGAATTTTATTTTATCATAAAATGTTGTCTTTCTTTTGGTTTATTACCTAACCCTTTACACAAAAAATATGGCCTTTTTCTCTAAACGCAAATCACTGGAACAACTTACACTTGATTCAAAAAAACATGGTCTAAAACAATGTTTGGGTCCATGGCGTTTAACAATGATTGGGGTCGGCTCTACCATTGGCGCAGGCATTTTTGTCATGACAGGAACAGCTGCGGCTAATTTTGCTGGACCAGCAATTCTTTTATCCTTCATTATTGCTTCAATAGCATGTTTATTTACTGCCCTTTCCTATGGTGAACTGGCATCCACTATGCCGACTGCAGGATCGGCCTACAGTTATGCCTATACATCACTTGGTGAAAAATTCGCTTGGATTGTTGGATGGTTACTGTTGTTGGAATATGGAATATCGGCTGTATCAGTTGCATCAGGATTTTCGAGTTATAGTGTATCCCTACTAAAAGATTTTCATATTCATATCGCTTCATGGCTACATAATCCCATGATTCAACCTGCAATTGGTGGATATGGAAAAGGAATTGTATTTGTTAAGTCCCTTGACCTTATTGGAGCAGGATCTGTTCTGATCGCAGCCATCTTCCTCTTATATGGGGTTTCCGAATCAACAACAATTAATGCAATAATCGTCAGTTTAAAAATCGGAGTATTAATTCTTTTTATAATTTTGGGATTTCACTATATTAAACTGGAAAACCTGACACCTTTTATCCCCTCCTCAACAGGTCCGATGAATTTTGGAATCAGGGGCATTTTTCGGGCAGCCTCAACAATTTTTTTTGCCTATATAGGCTTTGAAGCTGTTTCCACAGCCGCATCAGAAGCCAAAAATCCTAAAAAGGACGTCCCCTTTGGAATCATAGCTTCCTTGTTTGTTTCAACCATGATCTATATTGGTGTAGCGCTAATTTTAGTCGGGGTTGTTCCTTATAGAAAATTAAACATTTCTGATCCACTGGCCCTGGCAATTGATTATATGAACATGCCAAATCTGGCCTGGATTTTGAAATCTAGCGCAGTTATCGGACTTTGCTCAGTAATGCTCGTTTTGCTATATGCTCAAAGCCGCATTTTCTACATCATGGCACAGGACGGATTGCTTCCACCAATTTTTAGCAAACTTCATCCTAAACATTGTACACCTTGGATAGGAACCATTATCCTCAGCCTCAGCATCGCCATTACAACAGCTTTTTTACCTATTGATATCATAAGTGACCTAATCAGCCTTGGAACCTCTCTGGCATTTGGTATTGTCTGTTTCACGGTTATATGGCAGCGGAATGTTCATCCCAATATTCATCGACCATTTCAAGTACCCTTTGGTGGATTCAAGATTAGAAATATCTGGATTGGCTATATTCCCGTTTGCGGCATCCTATGTTGCCTGACCATGATTTTTCCCTTGATCATTGATATGATTTATTCCCTAATTAATCACAATCCACTTCCACTGCTCTTAATGTTTATTTATAGTGTAATCGGTGTCTTTGGCTATTATTATTACGGACGCAAACATTCAATTCTGTCCAATTCAAAAGAAAAATGATATTTTAAAAAAATAGTTTTTTTAAATATGATTTTATTATGAATTTTCCATCACCTCTTCGCATTGCCGCCATTACAAAATGCTATCAAGAAACAACCATGCTTCCCATATGGATCAGGCATTATGCCAGACTAGTAGGAAAAGATAACTTATTCATACTTGATGATGGCAGCGATCCGCCTGTCAAAGCTGAACAATACATTTATGTTGAGCACATTCCACGTCGCAAGTATTTGGATGAACAAGATAGCGTCAATATAATGAGCGAATGGCAGCATAAACTTTTAAAACTTTATGACTGGGTTCTTTGTATTGACACAGACGAATTTATAATTCCCCGTCCATCTCGTTGGACTTCCTTACATGAATATCTTGCACAATGTTCTGCCAAAACATGTCGATGTGTTGGTGTGGAAATCATTGATCCTTTGATTGGAAAACCTGTTGATTGGTCAAGACCCATTTTAAAACAACGTTCCAAGGGCACCATTAAAAGTTGGTCATGCAAACCCTCAGTTTCATCAGTTCCGACACAATGGGAACCCGGTTTTCATCGATGTCAAAATGAAACCCTGTTTGCGCACGATTTATGGCTGTTTCATTTGAAATATGCTGATCAGCACCACCTCCTAGAACGTTCAAAACTCAGACGCAGAATTCCAAGAAACCCAGAAGATATTAAAAATGGATTGGGAACCTCACATTTAATATCCGACAATGTTCTAATCAGGTTTCTAAAATCGCAGAGATCAAAAATTGGCACAGGAACCTTGGATGACTATTTGATCACTAATCCTGATCCTGATAACGCTGATTCACTCTATCTTGATATTCCCCATGAGTTTATTGATTTTTTATAATCAATTAAACAGACATCTCTAAATGCATTTTTATTTTTATGATTGTTTTCTATTTTTCATCGGTTTAATAGCCGGGACAATTGATACCCTTGCAGGTGGTGGAGGTTTAATAACCGTACCCGCTCTACTTTTTACCGGTATTAATATAATTCCTGCATTAGGTACAAATAAATTGCAATCAGCAATTTGTGAATTATCGGCCACATTACGATTTTGGAAAAGCGGACAACTAAGTTTTCATGGGCTTGCCATCCCTCTGTTTTTCACTGTAATCGGATCTGCCATAGGTACAATTACATTACAATACAGCGCTGATCAGACCCTGAACAAAATAGTCCCATGGCTTTTATTGGCAATATTGCTTTATTATTATTTATTTCCAAACCTACATTTCAATCTCGAAAAAAGACAGTTGCCCATAAAACCGAAAATACTGCCATGGATGGGGGCTGTAATTGGATTTTATAATGGCTTTTTTGGACCTGGAACAGGAGCGATCTGGACAATTTCATTAATGCAGATTTACAAATTACGTATTAACACTGCAACAATGATTGCAAAACCGTTAAATATCGCTGGAAATATTACGGCGCTCAGTATCTTCATATCAGGCGGACAAATCATCTATTTTAGTGCATTTATAATGGGTATTGGTTCTTTTATAGGCGGACAGATTGGTGCATCCTTGGTTATTTACAAGAGTTCACGTTTTTTGCGTGTATTTTTTTTGATTGTCATGACATCATGCGTATTTTACAGTTTTGTCAAATATTATAATATTCATTTTGCTTGATTTATGATAATCACAGAAATAATTATTTATTAAAAAGTCACAAGAATGGTTCCTTCTTCCACAGAATTAATCTTGGATCGGCTTAATCGTTCAAAATTCCGGTCTAGATTTACATTACATGAAAAAGAACGAAAATATCTAATTGATAAAGGCCTTGATAAAATAATTGAACATGCTACAGATTTCATCAATCAACGTCTGGCTCCTGCTTTTCCAAAAAATGATGGAAAACAAACGCCATGGAAAGGACATCCTGTTTTTATTGCCCAACATGCCACAGCAACTTGTTGTCGCAGCTGCCTTGAAAAATGGTATAAGATTCAAAAGGGACAGGCCTTAACACAGACAGAAAAAGATTTTATCCTCGATTTGATCAAGGCTTGGATAAAAAAGGATTATCAAACCCATCAATCTGTGAAAAAACATTCATAACACGATCCAGACAGATAGCTTCGGTATACATTGATAAAGCCCTGGCCCGCCCATTTTCTCCCATTTTTTTTCTTTGTTCTGGATGAAAGGCAAGCCAGGCCATTGCCCTGGATAGCAAAGATATAGAACCTGGCGGGATCAATAGCCCTGTTTCTGAATGCTGCACTTGTTCTCGGGGACCCCGTATTGAAGTGCCTATAACAGGTAAACCACTTAACATTGCCTCGATAATGGACATTGGTAACCCTTCAAAATGACTGGGTAAAACAAAAACATCAGCAGCTTTCATCAACCGATCTATGTCTTGACGATATCCCCAAAAACGTATTTGATTACCCAATTTTTTTTGTGCTTTATTAAAAAGTTTATCCAATACCAAACCATAATCAGAAGGCAATCTTTCGCCTACAATCCATAATTCAACTTCTGGAAGCTTTTCTGCAATTGCAGAAAAAGCGACGATTAACTCTGGATAACCTTTATGTTGAACAAGACGGGAAACTATCATAAAAACTATATGATTCTGTGGAATCTTGTTTGCCTGTCTAAATTTCTGTTTCAGGGCAATATCAGAAAAGAATTTTGCTGGATCCCGACCGTTACCTACAAAAATAGGATTGGAATGAATGCCCAACCTTTTAGCATCCCGAGCCTCTTCCTGAGAGACAGTCATGTAAAAATTCGTAATTTTTCCACAACACCATTCAAGAACAAAGGATAACAGACGTCTTATCCATGATTTTATACCTTTCCCGGGTTGATTAAAAAGATATCCGTGACAAGTATAAATAATTACAGGCGTTCCACATAAAAAAGCGGCTATACGCGCCAATACGCCACTTATGGGCATATGGGCATGAACGATGTCTGGTTTTTCAAGCTTGATTATACGGTAAAGGATCCAAAAAGCTTTTAACTGACCTATGATCGAAAAAGAACGGACAAAAGGAACGGTTCGGATCTGAAATCCCTCTTGTCTCACTTTCTCCAATAACCTTCCTTCTGCACAAACACCAATGACTTGATGGTGACAGGAACGCAACCTACGCATTAAGGGAAGTAGAAATTGATATAAGGCAAAATCAACATGTGCAATTTCCAAAATTTTCATAAATTCATTTATGCCTTACGACGCAGAGCCCATCGAATTTTAGTTATTTTTTCTTTATCATTTTGAATATTCTTAATATTTGAATGATTTAGAGAACTATTTATTTCTGATTGCCTCTGAATTTCTGAAGTTTTTTCCGGCAAATCTTCAGGCATTCCAACAGAAACATGATCCGCAGTGTTTCTTTGCCATATTTTTGCATCATCGTTTTGATTATGGAAAATAGCCACATAATCAGACCCTTCTTCTTTTTGCTCTTCGTTTAAAACCGATTGTTTGTCTTGTTTCTCAAATTTAGTAGTTATAGAAGCTCTATTCTCTTCAACATCATTTTTTTTTGATTGATGCAGATTATATAAAACAATCTGTTTAGTCGCAAGTCGAACTTTTTCACCAAAGTAGACGCTATTTTCAACTTTTCCCTCTGCATCGGAAAAACGGAACCACCAAATTTGTTTACCTTCTTGAGGATGTTGAAACGATAAAACAAAAATTTTTTCCTTCTCATTTTTCCGAATTTCAACCAATTTTTCTTCAACTTTAACCGAAGGATGTAGATGAAAACGAATAGTAAAAGGATAAGACTGATCAAAATCGAGCGTTTCCTCCCCTCTTAAATCCTGACCATCCGCTGAAAGATAAAATTTACGATGATAAATTGCACCATATGCTTTTTGCCAGCCATTATGACTTAATTCCACCCAATGGGCACCCTCAGTCATTTCATGACTTGATTCAACTTTAAAATTTAAATCTTTTAATTGATTATCCTCCAGTAAAACACTTTCTGTATTGGATAATTTTAGAACAGAATGAGCCGCGGTTCCCGCCAATGCAGATCGCCAGGCTGATGATCCTCCAGCGCCACAATTAACAATTAATCTCTGTTTACCAGCAGAAAATTCAAAGGATAAAGCACCAAGATATTTTATATCTACCTTTTTCGGTGGAACACCACTGTCAATTAACAGAGTTGAACGATTGGCAAAACAACGAATATATCCACCCGCTTTCATATCCGTCATGGCGACACGTTTTTGTGTGGAATTACTCAGAACACGATCAATAAAATGTGCCTCATTCTCACTGGAACCATTAAATAGTGCAAGCCTGCCATCACCATGTCTCAATGCCCTTAAAGCACGACTGACATTATCAAGCACTAGAATAAGTTCGGAAGGGGGACGCATATTGATCAACTGGTACATCAAACGAATTTCGGTCAGATCTCTCAATACATACAGTTGTATTTCAGGGTTTCGTTCAATATGTATTCCATCTTCAAGAATCTGTTCAGCCAGTTCACTTTGCAGGAATTTACTGATTTTTGGTATTAAATCAAATTGTTCCGGCATACATAATGCAAGAGCCAGAGCGGCCTTTAATAACGTAAAATTTTCATGTGTATGATTGTCCAAAGGAAGCATGGCAACAACATATCTTCCTTCTTTCATAATTCGACGCATAAATTGTTGATGAAAATATTTTTCTGCTGATGCCGCAAAAAAATCATAGAACCCCAACCAATTCACTATACGATCTGCAAGGGTAATCGGTCTGTAAACAACAGAATCATAAGATGAAGGTGAATTGCCAATCCAATCCGTCACCAAATTTCTTGCTACAAGACGCGCATTTTCTGTCCCTAGCTCTCGCATATCCCGTAACCACGAAAAACCATGCAGTTTGCCAATAATTTCACAGGAGAGGTTTTTATCACCCCATTGACCGGGATATAGGGAAATAACATAATCCTGGTAAATAAATTCCCCTTTTACAAGATGCATACCATAAACAGAATTTCCGGTCCATAAATCTCGCAAAATATATGCTGGGACTTCGGGAATCTGTCCATAACCAATGGCAGGTAATCGTACCAGAGAAAGTCGGATTTTTTTTACCATTTCTTGAAAAGCCATCCTAAGCCTCCCTATTTCTCTGAATCATTTCTCCTAATGGGTGAAAGTCATAATTTAGCAAATTTTTTACTTTTTAGTTCCCCGCAATGCATCTATTGCCTGACCATAATCAGGTTGACCATAAATTGAAGTTCCAGCTATCAAAACATTGGCTCCCGCTTCTATCACCAGGGGTGCAGTTTGAACATTAATCCCGCCATCAACACTGATATGAATGGAACGACCCGACTTTTGAACCATTTCATGTATTGCACGAATTTTCGCCAATTGACTGGATAAAAATTTCTGTCCACCAAAACCAGGATTTACAGTCATAATTAGAATATTATCTACAAGGTCTATAACCTCGGAAATTGCATTGGCAGGTGTGGCCGGACATAATACTATCCCGGCTTTTATTCCAAACGATTTGATATGTTGCAAGGAACGATGCGCATGAGGCCCCGCCTCGATATGAAAAGAAATTTGATCGGCACCCGCCTGAACAAACGGTTCGATAAAAGGATCAACAGGTTCAATCATAAAATGCACATCAAAAAACAGCTTGCTATAAGATCGCAAAGATTTAAGAACTACTGGGCCAAAAGTCATATTGGGAACAAAATGACCATCCATAACATCAAGATGTATCCAGTCAGCACCATGTTTGTCAACCGCCCTAATTTCCTCTCCCAAACATGCGAAATCTGCCGAAAGAACACTGGGAGCAATCAAGGGAACCCTTATATCCAATTTACAGCCTTTCTAAAATTTTCAAATACTATGTCAAACTATTAACTGCAGTTTATGATAAAATTTATGAATTGAACAGAAAAAACACGATTTGATTTTATCGTGTCCACCAATACAAAGATATATTTCACTTGAAATAATGTTTAATTAGTCTTCTTTTACAAAACGTGCGATAAAAAAACCATCCATTCCGCCTTTTTCTTGCCACATAGAAGGAAGCGTCCTAATCCATCCCTCTTCTGTTAATGCTTCAGTTAAAAATGGAATTTCTTTTTGTGTAAATGGTAGAGCCCTAACACCAGGTAAATTTCTAAAAAATTCTGCCTGTTCTTCTGCCTCGGAGCGCTGTAGAGAGCAAACGCTGTAAACTAATCGTCCTCCTTTTTTTAGATAACCGATCGCTGCACCAATCAACTTTCGTTGAATCTTAACAAGACTTTGAATTTCATTTTCTTTTTTTAAATGCAAAACATCTGGATGTCGTCTAAAAATACCCGTGGCAGAACAGGGGGCATCCAGTAATATCGCATCAAATTCATTTTGATAATTTAAACTTCCAGCATCACCAAGAACCAACACTGCATCCATCTGTAACCGGTTCAGATTTTCTTTCAACCGTTTTAACCGTATTGATTTTTTTTCAACCGCAACAACATTTCCCCCTGCTTGAATTAATTGTGCTGTCTTACCACCGGGTGCCGCACATAAATCAGCAACTTTTTCATTTTCCTTCACATTCAAAAGATAGGCAGGTAGAGATGCCGCCATATCCTGAATCCAGAACTGCCCCTCCTGATAACCGTCAAGCTGTTCAACCTTTACATGACAAGAATAACGCCAATGATTATTCATTAATTGCACACCTCCTTCTGGAACAGTGGCATTCGTTTTAAAATGCATATCCAAAGGGGGTTCACTATCCAACAGGGTTGCCAACTGACGAGGATTAAATCCTGCCTGATTCCATGACTTCCATAGCCATGCAGGGATATTCAAGCGATTTTGATCAAGATCCTTCAGTATGCTTGGTCCATTTTCAGAAATCCTCCTGAGAACAGCATTGACTAGACCCGTAAACTTCGCAAATCCATTATGACGCGCAAGTTCTACAGATGTATAGATAGCGGCATGTACAGGTGTTTCCAAAAAAAGAATTTGAGCCACCCCTAGCAAAATAATCCATGATACTTGCTGTGGTGGCGATCGTTTCAAAAAAGGTTCTACAAGCGCCTCTAATGTTCCTTTTTTTCTCAAGATACAGACAATTAATCGATATGCTGCTGCCTTATCCCTTTGATCAACATCAACAGGTAAAGCATTTTTTAATGCTGTTTCTAACGGAAGATGTTTCCAGTCAAATATCTGACAAACAGTATCAAAAGCAATTTGTCGAGTAGGATCATTATTTCTGTCAGATCGGATATTTTCTTTCGATGACAGATGATTCTTAATTGATATATCTTTTTTCAAAAAATTATAACTTTTCTTACTTAAAATCATTATAGTTTTAAATGAATTAAATAGTAAATATATTCACTTTCAATAAATAAAATTACTACATTGTCTGCTCCATTTTTCTGATAATCAATTTTTACCAGAATTGCGAGATTTCACCTTAACTAATTATTTATCTTTAGACTCTAACAGTAAAATATTATAAATTATCCAAAGAAATAAATCCAATATAAAAGAATTTAATCCCGAATGAATTTAAATTCATATTTAAAAACTTTATCAACATAAACCTAGAAATTATATTTAAATGAAAAATTGGACTATTCTTTTACCGTATTATAATGAAGCAACCTTTCTTCCAGGTACTCTTGAAAGCATAGCATTACAAAATTATCAAAAATTTAAACTTATTCTAATCAATAATCATTCCACAGATAATTCTGAAAAGATAGCCAGAAAATTTATGAATTTTTATCCTGCAATTGAGGTGCAGTTTATTAATGAAAAACTTCCTGGCAAAACAAATGCCTTACATACTGGATTAAATCATGTCACCACTCCTTTTGTGGCAACCATGGATGCTGATACTTACTATCCTCAACATTATTTGGAATTTTGTAATCAGATCTTTGAAAGTCACCCAGAATATTCTGCCGTGATGGCGTGTGATATTTATCAGCCCTTTAAAAATCGCAAAAGTCAAAAACGATGTCGGAAAATATATTTGAAATCAAAATTAATGCCCAAGCAATGTCATGCTGGAGGATATGCACAGACTTTTCGTACTAAAAGTTTAAAGCAGATTGGGGGATTTGATCAAAAATTATGGCCTTATGTCTTTGAAGATCATGAGGTTATTCATAGACTTTTAAAAATTAGTAAAGTTTATTACTCTCCAAAACATTGGTGTATTCCATCGGAAAGACGCACAAAACATAAAAATATTCGCTGGAGCCGCATGGAAAAGTTTCTATATGAATACACCCCTTTTTTTCTCAAGGATTGGTACTTTTATTCTTTCTTAAAAAACAGGTATATTAAGAAAAACACTTCCATTCTTCAGCTTAGACAACGGGAATGGGAATAAAACCTAATTCGTGAGGATTAATTTGAATACTTCAGTGAAAATAATCCTATTTGAAATAAATTACCGATACTGTATGATAAAATGTGTTTCTAATTATATAAAATTTATTAAATGCATGATTCAATCCAAAAAACTATAAGCCGAAATTTAAATTCTATACGGGATAAAATTCAACAGGCCGCTTGTAAAGCTGGACGTAAACCAAATGATATTCGACTTGTTGCCGTTTCAAAATTTCATCCCGTGGAATCAATATATGCAGCTTTAAAAGATAAACAGTTGATATTTGGTGAAAACCGTATTCAAGAGGCAAAAAAAAAATTTGCACCCATTTTATCGGAACAGCCAGATATTAAGCTGCACATTATAGGTTCCATCCAGAGCAATAAATTATTGGATGCCGTTAAAATCGCGGATACAATTGAAACTGTTGACCGTTTGTCAATTCTCGACCCGCTTGAAAAAGCCATTCAGAAAACAGGACGGTCCCCCACCCTTTTCATCCAAATCAATACAGGAAGAGAACCGCAAAAGGCAGGAATTTTTCCCGAAGATGCGGATCATTTTATTTCATTGTGCTGGAAACGGTTTGGATCCTCAATTCAGGGTGTAATGGGTATTCCCCCCGTTCATGAAGACCCTGTTCCTCATTTTAGAAAACTTGCCAATCTTGCCAGAAAATTTGGTCTGAATGAAATATCAATGGGAATGTCAAATGATTTTGAAACAGCCATTGCATGTGGAGCAACGTATGTTAGGGTGGGAACTGGAGTATTTGGAACACGCCCTTTAAATCCTAAAAATAATTCATTCCAATAATGAACAGCTGCAAATTTAATATTTACCGCAATCGCAACCTAGGTGGAGTAATATATCATGCTTTCTTCTCATGAGGAAAACATCAACCCTGATAATGAAGCAAACCAAGAAGAGAATGATAGTGTAAGTACGGATGATATCAATATCATCGAGGGAAAAACCCCTTCAAAAATAGAAAATGAGGATGAAACTCCATCAGATACACTTTATAAACAAGACACGATTGCGGTATTACCATCTCTGGATCAGGAAAACCAAGTTACAGAATTCGGAACCGATCAACCAGAACATAAAATCAGACCATTAAGTTTGGCTATTTTGTTGACTGTTCTGGGCGTTGTCTATGGTGATATCGGGACAAGCCCTATTTACGCCCTACGTTCCACAATTTTAGTTGTATCCAATCATCACAGCAATATTAAATCCTGGGAGGTTTTCGGTGTTGTCAGCTTAATTTTCTGGGCATTAATATTAATCGTCACAATTAAATATGTAACGCTGGTTATGCGCGCTGATCATAATGGAGAGGGTGGAATCCTTGCCTTGATGTCCTTGGCTCAACGTGTATCAAAAACAACCAGAGGAAAAATATTTCTGGGAATTGTCGGTATTGCAGGAACCTGTCTTTTTTTTGGAGATGGAATGATTACCCCGGCAATTTCAGTTTTGTCAGCAATTGAAGGTCTGGAAGTTTCTCTTCCAGAGACAAAAAATTTCATCATCCCCCTTGCCCTTATAATCCTGGTTGCATTATTCAGTTTTCAAAGCAAGGGAACTGAACATATAGGTAAAATTTTCGGTCCAATCATGCTTATATGGTTTGCGACTATAGGTTTTCTGGGTGCCTATGAGGTTCTGAAATATCCCTATATCCTTTTGGCTCTTTCTCCGCATCATGCGATTTTATTTATCATCCATCACGGTTGGATGGCGTTTATTGCCCTTGGGTCTGTCGTTTTGGCAGTAACAGGTGCTGAAGCTTTATATGCTGATATGGGACATTTTGGAAGAAATCCAATTCGTTACAGCTGGATCTGTTTTGTCCTTCCTTGTCTGACTTTAAATTACCTTGGACAAGGTGCCCTCATTCTTTCCAATGCCAAATTTCTAGAAAACCCGTTTTTCTATTTGGCTCCTCATTGGTTTAATATTCCTCTAGTTATCCTTTCCACATTTGCAACTGTTATCGCCAGTCAGGCCGGAATTTCAGGAGGATTTTCACTTGCACGCCAATTAACCCAACTTGGATATTTTCCAAGGCTGCGTATTCGACATACCAATGCACGAGAAGAGGGACAAATTTATATTCCTGAAGTCAATAATGCCTTAATGATAGGGTCCCTCTTATTGATTTTAAGTTTCCAATCCTCTGATGCATTGGCCGCTGCATACGGAATTGCAGTTACGGGAACCTTTACTTGTACCTCTATTCTTTCCTCTGTGGTTTTTAACCGTTCTTACAAATGGTCGATATACAAAGTCGCATGTACATTTGGAATTTTCTTTATCATTGATATCACTTTCTTTTCGGCAAATGCCCTGAAGATTCCACAAGGCGGGTGGGTCCCATTATTATTGGGAATTTGTTTGACCATCCTCATGACAACATGGAATAAAGGACGCACCCTGGTTTATAATAAACGGGCACAAAGTGCTTTACCAATCGCCTCATTTTTAAACCGCCTACCTCAATCCCATTTAACAAGGGTTCCTGGTATTGCCATTTTCATGACACCAGACCCTCTTTCTGTTCCAAGTTCCCTATTACATAACATTCGGCACAACAAAGTTTTACATGAACATGTATTTTTTGTAACTATTGAAAATCTGAAACAACCAGAGGCGGAACGTGGGCACCGTATTGCAATGCGACAACTCGCACCCAATATTTATCAAGTGATAATTCGATACGGATTTATGGAAATGCCTAATTTGCCCCGTGCTCTTGAACTGATGAAAACTCAACCCAACCTGAAATTCTTTGATACTTTACAAGCTTCATATTTTACAACAAGGGAACAAATTGTAAGAGCCCCTATTTCTAAAATGAGTAAATGGCGAATGAATATATTCATGTTCATGTTACGCAATGCCAGCCCGATTACCGATTTCTTAAGAATTCCCGTGGATCGGGTTGTTGAACTTTCAGTCCGTATTGCTGTTTGATGAATGAAATAAAATTATTAAATTTGGAAAAAAAGACAAGAAAACATAAGCCTGATCCCTTGGCTCTTTATATCCATTGGCCTTTTTGCCTGTCCAAATGTCCCTATTGCGATTTCAATAGCCATGTTGCCCAAATCATTCCACAGGAAACCTATGCACATGCTTTGCTTAAGGAATTACGTCATGCTATTTCAAAAATTGAAAATTATAAGTTAACCTCAATTTTTTTTGGTGGTGGCACCCCCTCTTTAATGGATCCTATAACAGTGCATAAATTGATTGATTATGCCATCAAGCATTTACCTGTTACTGAGGACCTTGAAATCACCCTTGAAGCCAATCCAACCAGTGTTGAAATCCAAAAGTTAAAAGATTTTCAACAGGCAGGTGTTAACCGCATTTCCCTTGGTATCCAAAGTCTTAACCAACAAGCACTACAAAAGTTAGGTCGTCAACATGATGCAAAGCAGGCAATTGACGCCTTAACACTTGCCAAACGCCTATTTCCGAGAATTTCCTTTGATCTTATCTATGCACGTGAGGAACAAACCCTTTCCGAATGGCAGAAAGAATTAAAAATGGCACTGGATTTGGCTCATGATCATTTATCACTCTACCAGTTAACAATAGAACCAGGAACAGTTTTTGCCAAATATGAAAAACAGGGAAAATTATCTCTCCCTGATGAAAAATTAAGTAGTGAATTATTAATTGCCACGGAAGAAATGACACATCAATATGGTATGTATAATTACGAAATTTCTAATTATGCTAAAATTGGTGCGGAAAGCAGGCACAATCTTGCCTATTGGCGTTATCAAGATTATATTGGTATTGGGCCAGGAGCACACGGCAGAATTACAGAAAATGCTGTTTTATATGCTACAGAACGTAAGAAAAATCCTAAAATTTGGCTTGAATTAGTGCAAAAAAATGGTAACGCCCTAATTATCAAGGAAGCCTTGAATTCAATCGACAAAGCCCGTGAAATGATATTAATGGGATTACGTTTGAAAGAGGGTGTTGATTCTATTGCCTTTCAAAAAAAATGCAATATGACTTTAACCAATGCAATCGATATGAAAATCTTAGAAGCGCTTGTAGAAGAAGATTATATCTTGTGGGACCAAAAACGGTTGAAAACAACCCCGACAGGAAGCATGCGATTAAATGCTATTTTAGACATCTTGGTAAAATAGGAATATTATTTTGTTACACATGATGAAAGTTGCAGTTGGTATCCAAGATATTGCGCATTTGAAAATTATTAATGAACAAATGGCCGTGAATAACAATGGAAATTCATACACTTTAACACGTTTTATGCCGAAGCAGGCCGACGAAATCTTAAAAAATGGTTCCCTATACCGGGTTATTAACGGAACTTTATGTTGCCGACAGAAAATCGTTGATTTTCTGCCAGGTCAACGGGAAAACGGAAATCCCTGCATTCAAATTATTCTTGATTCAGAAATAATTCGTACCTTTTCCATTCCAATTCGCCCTTTCCAGGGATGGCGATATCTTAAAAACACTGATGCGCCTAAGGATTTGCCATTAAGCCATACAAATATATCAGCAGAATTACCTAAAAAGCTGAGAAAAGAGTTGGAAACTCTAGGATTAATTGATCCTATTAGATAGGAAATCGATAATTAACCAATATCTATAACCCTATATGGTTTATTCTTCTGTATATTATTTCTCTTTCAAAACCTGATCAGCTTCACGATCAACGGTTTCTTCCTGTTCTTTTGTTAAATTACCTTTATGATATTCCTCAGACGCCCTTGCTTTGGCGTTCCTTGCTCTGTTTTTTGTATCCAAGGGATATTTACGCTCATCAGGCAATGCAAATTCCTGATCTGGTAAAGATTTACGTTGTTTTGATGTTAATTTAGTCATAATTACTCCCCTCCTTAAAAAAGGAAAATAACATTGAACCATTAAATATAGTTAATCATAAAACAAAATCTATTATTATTCAATTCGCCAAAAAAATTACTTTCAATCCTTCCGATATATACTTTAGAAATATATTAAATAACAATCAAGGACTGATCTTTTATTGATCAGTCCTTTTCGATACTATTTAATGTATTTTTTTTTATATTCCTCTCTCAAGATCTGCGCTGCCTGCACCATATTTTTCAATGAAGGAATAACCTCTGACCATTGACGTGTTTTCAAGCCACAATCTGGATTAATCCATAACCTTTGAACAGGAATATATTTTTCAGCCTGATGAATTAAATGAACAATTGATTCTACTGTTGGAATATTGGGAGAATGAATATCATAAACACCTGGGCCGATGCTGTTTGGATATTCAAATTCCTCAAACGCTTTTAACAGCTCCATGTGAGAACGTGAGGTTTCAATTGTAATGACATCAGCATCCATCTGGGCAATAGCAGCAATAATATCATTGAATTCCGAGTAACACATATGGGTATGAATCTGCGTTTGATCCTTTACACCATTCGCTGTTATTCTGAAAGACCGAATTGCCCAGTCCAGATATCTTTGCCATTCTGAACGACGCAGGGGTAATCCTTCCCGTAAAGCCGCCTCATCAATTTGAATAATGCGAATACCTGCCTTTTCCAAATCCAACACTTCTTGACGTATCGCCATAGCCAATTGATAACAGGTTTCCGAACGTGGCTGGTCATCTCTTACAAATGACCAGTTCAACATGGTTACAGGTCCCGTCAACATGCCCTTCATCGGTTGTGCCGTTAAAGATTGGGCGTAAGTAATCCATTCAACCGTCATTGGTTCAGGACGACTAATGTCTCCAAAGATAATCGGGGGTTTTACACATCTGGAACCGTAAGATTGAACCCAACCTTGTTGGCTAAAAACATATCCTTGTAACAATTCACCAAAATATTCCACCATATCATTCCGTTCTGGCTCGCCATGAACCAAAACATCCAATCCCAGTGATTCCTGCTGTTCGACACAATAAGCAATCGCCTCTTTCATACGATTGCCATAATCATTCAAGGAAAGTTCACCCTTACGAAATTGACTTCTGATCTGGCGTATATGCTGAGTTTGCGGGAATGAACCAATTGTGGTTGTTGGCAACAATGGCAAATTCAAGATTCTTTGCTGTAATTCCATACGATCGGCATAGGCACCTTTCCGGTTTCCCAATTCCGATGTTATCGATTGACATAGTTTTTTAATTTTATCATTATGAACTCTATTTGACTGACGCCTGTTATTCAGACAAGCCTGGTTACTAGATAATGCCTCTTTTACTGACTCTCTTCCTTCATTTAGAGCTTTAGCCAAAACAGTAATTTCATCAAGCTTTTGTATTGCAAAAGAAAGCCATGAACGAATTTCCGCATCCATTTTACTTTCACGTTCCAGATCAACAGGAACATGTAATAATGAACATGAGGGGGCCAACCACAATCGTTTTTTTAATATAGCATAGATAGGCTCTAGCCATTCAAGCGTAGCATTCAAATCCGTCTTCCAGATATTACGCCCATTAACAACTCCCAATGAAAGGACTTGTTTATCTTTTAGCTGTTTAATTATGGCAGGAATTTCATCACGCGCATTTATGGCATCAATATGAAACCCCTGCACCCCCAATTCTGGCAATAAAGCTATATTTTCTTTTAACTTTCCAAAATAGGTTGCCAACAAAATATAGATTGGTGCCTGTTTCAAAACCCTGTAGGCAGAAACAAGTGCCTTTTTCCACTCTTCTGCAAGCTCTGTCACCAAAATTGGTTCATCAAGTTGAACCCAGCTTTCCCCCTGTTCTGCCAACTCTTGCAATAATGCTTGATATTGTTCCAAAAGTGCAGGCAACAAAGCTAGTTTGTCGCTTTTATCCTGTTCTTTTCCCAACCATAAATAGGTTACTGGCCCTAACAATACAATTTTTGTTTTTAAACCTTTCTTTTTCGCTTCCTTCAATTGATCTAGTAAAATCTGGCTATTTAAAACAAACCGTGTATCCTTGGTGAATTCCGGTACAATGTAATGATAATTTGTATCAAACCATTTAGTCATCTCACCTGCCGCAACGTGACAAAGGCAAGAATTTTTTCCACCGGAACGTCCACGTGCAACCTGAAAATAATGATCTAATTTCTCCCCTTGCTGTTGTTGAATACGTGATGGAATATTACCAAAAAGAAAACTTGTATCCAGAACATGGTCATAATAGGAAAAATCCCCAACAGGAACAAGATCGAGTTTACTTTGATTCTGCCAATGACACTGCCGTAAATTTTGGGCTGTTTGTTCCAATTCACCTGAGGAAATATTTCCTTGCCAGTACGCTTCAAGCGCAAATTTCAATTCACGCTTTACACCAATTCGAGGAAATCCTAGATTATGTACTGTTACCATTTTTTATTCCTTACTTGCCTATTCAACATCAGATTTTGCTCTAAACACCCTATTCAGATAACAGCATAAAATAAAATGATATTATTTCATCGATCCATTAACTTTATTCATAGGATATAATCTTGCATTCATGATTGAAATCATTCATTTAAAAATCATTCAGGAAATCGAAACGCAAAAATCAATGACTGCCGCGGCTGTCAATTTGTGTTTGACACAATCCGCCTTAAGCCACGCCATCCGGAAACTCGAACAAAATTTGCAGGTCAGCCTATGGCGACGGGAGGGAAAATACATGCAGCTAACTCAGGCGGGGCAGGAATTATTGACGCTGGCCCATCGCATATTACCTCAGATCGAACATAATGAATCAAAATTGAAACAATATGCGCAGGGGAGTATTGGCAGTCTAAAGATTGGCATGGAATGTCATCCCTGTTATCAATGGCTGCTTAAAGTTACCTCACCCTACTTGAAACAATGGCCTCAGGTTGAACTCGATGTCAAACAAAAATTTAAATTCGGTGGTTTAGGGGCGCTACTGAATTATGAAATAGACATCTTAATAACCCCTGACCCGATTATTAAGTCTGACCTCCATTTTGAACCTGTCTTTAATTATGAACAGATCTTAATTGTTGGACCTTCACATCCCTTCCGAAATTTACCGTATATCACTCCAGAACAAATGTCCTCAGAAACTCTTTTAACTTATCCTGTAGAACCAACTCGACTGGACATATATAGTCTCTTTATGGCACCAAAGGGTATAATGCCACGTCGCCATAAAACAATTGAAACAACGGATATAATTTTACAAATGGTTGAAAATAATCGAGGCGTAACGGCTCTACCACATTGGTTGGTACAGGAAAACAAAGAACGCTTTGAAATCTTTCCTGTCAAACTGGGAAAAAAAGGGATTCCAAAACAGTTATTTATTGGAATACGCAAGGCCGACCAATTAACTAATTATCTCGATGCTTTTATTCAGCTATCCAAACAAATATCCTTTCCAATGTCGACCTGAAATACTCAAAATAAACTGTATAATCTCCAATTTCTGACCAAATATCATAGAATAGTTTTTAACAAAAATGATTATATCTGTTACCATCTGAAACTTAAATTTTATAGTCGGTATTTTTCAAAGAAATCAAAAAACCATGCAGGAAACAATTTGCAAAAATTTTTATGTTCCAATGCAATTTTTACTTTTGTTTTCCCTGCTTTGCCTCTCTGCCTGTGGTGGAGAAAAGCATTCTTATAATGGAAAAGGAGGCATTTCTTCACGATATAGCAATTACATGCCTGGCTATCCTAAAAAATGGAACCCTCCGGGTCCCCCTCTTGATCCGTGGGGTCCATATATCAATCAATCCTCACAACGTTTCAATGTTCCTGATCAATGGATACGGGCCATCATTTTACAGGAAACGAGAGGATATCAATATTATAACAAACGGCCAGTCACTTCACCTCATGGAGCAAAGGGATTGATGCAAATCAAGTCAACAACTTATAAAGATTTAGCAAAACGCTATAATTTGGGAAATGACGTATATGATCCGCATGATAATATCATGGCTGGTACGGGATATATCCGCACCTTGTATAATAAATACGGTGCTCCCGGCTTTGTTGCAGCTTACCATGGTGGACCTGGAACTTTGGATGCCTATCTAAAAAGAGGAACCGCATTGCCAAAGGCAACCAAAAACTACATGATTTCCGTCACTCCCAATCTGGGGAATTCAGTACCTATGAGTGGACCTTTTGCAATTTTTGGCGGACCTTACGCCAAAAAAAATACTCGTACCCCATTACCACTCGAGGCTTATTATTCACCGAAAACCTATAGCCCCGTTCAAATGGTTACAACAGCACAGGTTATGCCTTCTGAAAGTAAAAACGAACTTAAAAAATTCATTGTCAAAGATAATGAACATGCAATTGCATCAGACAATGCCAATGAACCTCCAATCATGATTGTTCCATCCAATTATCATCCTGCATATGATGCAAATGTCCATAACAATTCAACTTCATCCAATGCTTATTATTCAACAAAACCCAAAGCCCCTTCTATTATTCGAACCTCTCCTAGCAGTAGACATTATTATATATCAACAAAAGGTAACTGGAATATTCAGGTTGGAGCTTTTACATCCGCAGATTTAGCTAATCACGCAATTGCAATCGCAAAACAAAAAGCCGCCAGTTTACTGGTCCTGGCGTATCCAAATATTGAAACCGTTCAGAAAAACGGAAAAACATTATACCGAGCCAAATTAGGAGGATTAAGCTATGCAACAGCCTTACAGGCTTGTAATTTGCTAAAAGTAAAAAGAATGAATTGTGTTCCTGTTCAATAATACAAAATTGTAATTTTCAGTTATTTTGAATTTGTTCAATAATTTTATGGTCAATGGCGGTAGATGCATCATATATATCTTTCTATATATTTTTTATCCATTTTGCCGGCCCACCTGCATAAACACTTTTAGAGAGGGTACATTTTTAGTTACAACAGCACCGGCACCGATTATTGAAAAATCATGAATAGTAACACCAGACAAAATTGTGACATTGGAGCCTATCCAAACATGTTTTCCAATCTTAACAGGAGATGGATATATCGTACCACGATCTCTTATATCCACAAACCATGATTTAATGCAGCAATCGTAACATTCATGCCTATAGCACTGTGATCACCAATAAGGATTCCTCCCCTATCCTGAAAAGAACAATTTGTATTAAAAAATATATTTTTACCAATATGAATGTTTTTACCGAAATCAGTATAAAAAGGAGAAAATCAAACAAAAGATGAATCTACAGTTTTTCCTGTCAGACTATTGAATATATCAACGATTTCTTTTTGCGTATGAAAACTATTTGTTTAATTCCATTATTATTTTTTGCGCTTCAAAGGCACATTGGTATAACAGCTGCATCAATTCTTTCTCATTAGTGGAAATGGAATGTCCAGCCTGACAGTATGTAATGAATTCCTCCATTTGCATAAAATGATCCTTTTCCATTACTGGAAAGCTTTTATTTGTTCATCTATCACGAAATAAAATCAAGTCCTATATCGAGAATAGGTGCACTATGGGTTATCCAACCTACAGAAATCAAGTCAACACCGCTTTCAGCAATTGTCCGAGCCGTATCGGGATTGATACGCCCCGAAGCTTCTGTGATGGCACGTTGATTAACAATCGCAACCGCCTCTTTTAAAGTTTCAGGATCCATATTATCTAGCAAAACGGCATCAACACCCAATGCCATGACTTCTTTTAATTGATCCAGCGTATCCACTTCTATTTCAATTTTAACCATATGCCCTGCATTTTTTTTAGCCTGTTCAAGCGTCTTACGTATTCCACCCGCGATTGCAATATGATTGTCTTTAATCAAAACTGCATCATATAAGGCAAAACGATGGTTCATTCCACCACCACACCGCACGGCATATTTTTCCATCAGGCGTAAGCTTGGTGTTGTTTTTCTCGTACAAACAACCTGTGTTTTGGTTCCTTCAATAGATTTGACAATCTTATGAGTTACCGAGGCAATTCCAGATAGATGGCTCATGAAATTCAAGGCAGTTCTCTCACCTGTCAGAATTGCACGGGATGACCCTTCAATAATTGCTATCACATCTCCCGGCTTTAATATATCTCCATCCTTTTTCTTTAAATCTACATTAACTAATGGATCAATTAAGGTAAAAGCCATTGAAGCGATATCCACTCCTGACAATATACCAGTCTCTCTTGAAACCATCGCCACTTTGGAGTGGTGATTTTCATCAATAACTGCATTAGTGGTTATATCCCCAGCCAACCCTAGATCTTCCAATAACGCATTGCGAATAATGGGTTCAATTAGGATATGGGGCAAAGCTGGAATCGTCATAGTCACCTCTATATTCTGATAAATCTATAATATACAAACTAATTTCATATAATAACATCACAATGTCTTGGCATACTGATATGCCTGATCAAAACTGATGAAAGATCGATTGGCTTTTTCAAGCGTAGCAGGATAATCCTGTCGATAGTGTGCCCCTCGAGATTCTTTCCGCAAGAACGCACTCACTGCTATCATCAGGGCAATTTGTTCTGGATTAAGGACATATTGATCATCATATTCATTAACCAGGGTAAGAAACTGCCGAATTGCCGATCTCAAAGTATCCTCATCTCGAATGATATTTAAATCTTTCTGCATTATCTTTTTTACAATAGGTAAACGGTCAGAAATCACAATCCCAGTTTCACCTATCTCATTATCATTACTTTGAATGGAAGGATGATTATCCAAAATTGCCTTGGCTGCCCGCATGGCCATAACTGTAGCTTCCAGCAGTGAATTACTGGCCAAACGATTTGCTCCATGTAAACCCGTAGAAGCAACCTCACCCACTGCCCACAAACCTTTTACCGTTGTTTCTCCATTCAAATTTGTCATAATGCCCCCCATATGAAAATGTTCAACGGGTTTGACAGGAATCAAATCCATTGAAGGGTCAATACCGACTTGATGACATAACTGTGCAATGGTTGGAAAACGTGTCTTGAAACCTTTTCCTAAAGCCTTTCTGGCATCAAGATAAACTTTTTTACCCTGAATAGTCTGATGATAAATTGCTCTTGCCACAACATCACGGGGTGCCAATTCCTGTCCTTCTGTATTGGCCAGAATACGTTGGTTATCACTATTAACCAAAACAGCTCCTTCCCCACGAACCGCTTCGCTGATTAAAGTCTTTGGAAAAATATTTGCATCAAGTGCGGTTGGATGAAACTGAATAAATTCCAGATCAGCTAATACAGCACCAATATCAGCCGCCAAAATCAGACCTTGACCATAATTTTGCAGAGGATTTGTACTTTCCTCAAATAACCCGCCAATACCACCGGTGGCCAACACAATAGTGGATGTCACGATTGACCTGAATTGACCTTCTATTTGGGTTATTACTCCCCTTATTTTATTTTTATCCTTTAGAAGACGAACCGCAATGGTGTTTTCCATTACAGTTATTGAGGGGGTTCGCAAGACCGCCTCTGTCAACGCTTTGATAATACCCCGCCCGGAAGCGTCTCCATCAATATGAAAAATTCTCCGATGACTATGTGCACCCTCTAACCCGAGCCTAGGCCTGCCATGGCGATCATGATCAAAAATAACACCATATTTCTCCAATACTTCAATTGCCATTCTTCCATCGTCCAATATGGTGGCGACAGCTTTTTGATCACATAATCCCGCTCCAGCCCTTAAAGTATCCTCTATATGCGCGGAGCTGTCTTTCTCTTCATGACTGGCCGCCGCAATTCCACCTTGCGCATAAATACTGGATGTCTCCTGTCCTATCTTTCCCTGCGTCAAAAGCAAAACCGGCAATGGCGCAAGTTGTAATGCCGTCATTAATCCAGCCAATCCACTGCCAATCACGACAACAGGTGACTGCATAATGTTTTTCATATTTCCAACATCCTTTTGATGGAAAGGCGTGCCTTATCAGCAATAGATGGATCAATCGTGATTTCATATTTATTTTCTTCCAACGACGTCAAAATATTATCCAATGTGATACGCTGCATATGAGGACATAGATTACATACACGAATAAATTTGATATCTGGATGTACTACTGCCAGATTGTCACTCATTGAACATTCAGTCAGCAAAATCACTTCATCAGATCTTTTTTGCTTGATGAAATCTGACATCTCGGCCGTAGATCCAGAAAAATCAGCCGCTTCAGTCACCTTAGGAGGGGATTCAGGATGCACCAGGATTGCAGCCTCTGGATATTCAGCTTTCAACTGCTTGATTTCCTGTGGTGTAAATCGTTCATGAACTTCACAATGCCCCTTCCATGTCAGAATCTCGACGTTGGTTTGTTTTGCAACATTTTGTGCCAGATACTCATCAGGAATCATGATGACCCTCGGAACTCCAAGCGCTTCAACAACCTTTTTGGCGTTCCCTGATGTACAACAAATATCCGAAACCGCTTTAACCGCCGCTGAAGTATTCACATACGTAATAATAGGAATACCTGGATATTTCTTACGTAATCCCATGACGTCCTCTGCCGTAATAGATTCAGCCAAAGAACAACCAGCCTTCAAGTCGGGAATAAGAACTGTTTTATCAGGGTTGAGTAATTTTGTCGTTTCTGCCATAAAATGTACGCCTGCCACAACAATGACATCCGCGTCAATTTTTTCAGCCTCCCGTGCCAAAGCAAGACTATCACCAACGATATCAGCAACCGTATGGAAAATTTTTGGAATTTGATAATTATGCGCCAGAATAACCGCATTACGTTCTTTTTTTAGCTGGTTAACACGTTGAATTTTTTTTGTTAAACTCATTCGTTCCGGGGCAGCAGCAATTCTGCCCAGTTTATTTTCTAAATAATCAGGTAGTCCCTGCCGCATGTCACTCTCCTTTTATACTCAACTTGAGTATATATATGCCATTTTATCCTTAAAATACAAAGAATGTCAATTCCTTACCAATGGCAATTTTGATCCAGACATTGCTCTGGCATCAACAATTGACTTTTGGTACCTAAAAAGTTTTGCTGGTCTGCCACGATACTGGTCAGTAATATGACCAGTCTCCTCAATCAAATTCTGTTGTTCAATCATTCGCCTAAAATTAGACTTGTGCAAAGAACGCCCTATGATACGTTCAATGGTTTTTTGCAATTGCAACAAAGTGAATTCTGTCGGCATTAGTTCAAATACCAGGGCCTTGTATTTGATTTGTGCCCTTAACCGCGCAATTGCTGTAGCTAAAATCCGTCGATGATCAGCAAACATACCCTGACCAGCAAAATCTTTCCTTTCTAGATATCTATTCCCTGCTTCCGGAACCATGCCTGCCTCATATAACAATTCATAGCGCTGTAAAATAAGATCTTCATTCCAGGCATATCCATTCAGACCAAATAAGAATTCAATACGACGTTTTGTTTGTTCCGTATCTTCCGTTTTCCGGCTCTGCCATTCATATAAAGCCCCGACCATTGTTTCTCGTATATTTTTTACAGCTGGTTTTAACTCATTTTCCCATGGAAAATATTCATACCAATCATGCCATTCCGTTTCGTTTAGACTGAAATCTTGATGACGCACAAGTCCAAGATAGCTAATCGAAATGCTTCGAACTTGAGGTTGATTGTATATGCGGTCTTGATCGGCAAAAGTATAAAGTTGTTCCAAAAAACCGACGGGATAACGTGTTTGTTGATGAATCCAAGTACGTAATCCTGCTTGTAAACTTTGATGCCCCGGTTCAAAAGAACCAGATGGAAGCGTTGATCCCTTATTAATTGTCATAACATAAGGCATATAATCTATAATTGATACCAACACAGCAATCAATTCGGTCTGGGTCAAGGCTGCAGGCATATATTTCCTTTATCCATTTATCTTGTTAAATTCATTGTTAAATAATGATATTTTAAAGAAAATTCTTAATCTATAAAAAAATTTAAAGACTTATACCAAACGCAAAACCAGCAATCCATCCTTCTGGGGCAAGAATAGAAGGGGTAAAGGCATGCGTCACCGATGCATCCCACATAAAAATTCCATCTTTTTTTCTTAACCCTATTCCTCCACTCCCGATATTACCAACTTTTGGCTTGTCAACATGATAAGGGGTAGCATAGACGGCTCGTGTCATTCCTGCATCCAAAGAACCGTAGAGCTCTGACTTATCCAGAAAAAAATCGCAAAAAGCCTGATAGTCTCCACAGTGCATATCATTCGTTGGTAAAGTCCAAGAAAGATCATTCCGAATATAAACACCGGCATTACCAGCCAAATTCTGACGTATAAATCCCCTTACTGTATATGGTCCCCCAATCTGCATCTGCTCGTTATCATATTGACTTTTGTCGCTATATTCACCATGCACAAAAGTATGCCAAGTCAGCGATTTTGTTATAGGCTGATCTCCCTGTATATCCAGGATAAATTTAACAAATCGCGTATGTGGTGCATATTTTCCTGAATTATTTATCCAGGTCTTGGTCATTAATCCATTTAATCCAATTTTAGTTCCCAGATTAATATACCATACCCGATCCCACAATTTGGTATATTCACTTAAAGTTATATTTAACATTGACAAACGTGCGCTTTTATAATTTTCACGAATATGATTTCTATAATTAATGAAGGATTTCGTTTGATAGGAAATAATTAAAGAAGTTACACCAATTAAATCCCTGGTTAAAACCCTGGAAATTCCGACATGAAAATCCTTCTGTGTTACATCTTCACGATGCAGCGCGATTTTTGGTCCATCATGATACATATCATCTGAACGCCACCATCCACACCATAATAACCACGGACCCATTGGAACGGAACCCTCCATGGAAAAAAACGAATTATGTCCCAACCTCTGTCGATTATTCAACGAATGATCATATTCAAATGACCACATATCTAATACACCAAAAAGATCAGTAACAATAAAATTCGATCGACCTATTGTTCTGGCTGAAATGCTTTGCCCATTGTTATCCGTACTCATCTTGCCATGAATTAAACCCGCTTTTGGAGTTTTCACCTCAACAATAGAAGTATTATCCTGATGACCTTTATTGATTTTTAATGAGGTTTTCCAATTAGGTAAACGATTCATGTTATCCAATCCCTGTTTCAAATCATTCAGATCCAAAACATTACCAGCAATCCATGGAAAAGCCGTCATTTCATGAAATCGTTCAGGAGTTCCTGTAAAATTGAAATTTTCAATCCTGCCTTCAATAATAACAATACGCAAATGACCAGAAGATAAATCTTGTTGTGGCAGGTATGCCCTTGTCGTCAAAAAATTGGTTTTAAGATAAGCCTGATTTAAAATATTTAAAATTGTATTTATATCCGAAACAGTTAAACAATGATGATTCCATTTTTTAATGATATGGTCTATTTTTTCTTTTGAAAGACTGTACGGATTTTCAATATCAATATTATTGATTTTTACACAACCCTTGATCTGAGGCTTGAATTTTTCGCCCTGATTAACTGAAATATCGTTGGATAAAGGCAATTCCATATCCATTAATTCCTGCCTTTGACGATATCCTTGATATTGCAATGAATTATAATACTGGTTATTACCAAAACCGTAAGCCTTGTTATGTAAACATAAAAAGCTTAAGCAATAGATCAATATAGTGTTAAAAACTAACGATCGTCTATTCATTAATATATTCACTCAATAATTTCAGGCATTAAATTATTATTTAACAAAAGTAAATAAACTAATTGAGGTAATAATTATAAGAGTGAAATACATAAATAATAAATTATATTCAATATAATTATTATCAATAATAAAAAATAAATTAAAATATAAATTATTTGTTTATTATAATTAATAATTCTTTAATAAAAAGAATAGATTACTATATTAAAATAATAGTATATATAAATTTTCAATAAACCTTTTATATATACTATTTCAACCAACGAATGGTATAAGATTTTGATATAAAACAGCTATACATACAAATAATGTTGAATATTATAATTTATTCACCAATCGTTGAGGCGCAATAAACCTGTGTCTTAGGACGATTATTTGTATAAGCATCAGCCTCATAAATAGCCTGATTATTACAAAAAGATATATTTTTAAAATGAATATATAATGGTGAGGATCCTAACATTAATTCAATCCATAGCTCTTTTTGCAATTCGTTAATATCCTCATCAATATACGGAACAATTGCCAAACGGTTATTTTTTTGGAAAGGGTCAAAATCAATACATACTTTTTTTAAAAATAATTTTTCAGTCATTTTATATCCTTTTATAATTATATTTCTTTTAAATTATTAATATATTTATAATTATCATTATTACAAAACATTAAATAGTAAATATAGTAATTAATACAAATAAAATTGTTTTTTACAATAAAAAAAGTAGAGATTTTTAGAGAAAAATAAATAAATTGATCTTTATGATCAATTATAATGAAAAACGATACAAAAATATTATAGGTAAAAATGTAGAACGGTATCGTTTGAAAAACAGCTATACACAAGAAAACCTAGCTGATATTGTAGGATGTAAACAGCAAACAATTAACAGTATTGAAAAAGGCAGAATTAAACGCAGCAAATATCTGCCATATATCGCCAGCGCATTGGGCGTAAATATAGCTGACTTGGATCCTGATCTTAACAAAGATCAAAATAAAAGAGCCTTTGAATTGACCCATTCCAACAATCACAAGGAAAATATCAATAGCGATATAAATACGGTAAATATTCATGATGTCATAAATGAACATAAACCGACATCAAATTATTTGAAAAAAATAAACAGTGACATTCCTATATTCGCCACCATCAAGGAACTTGACAATTATTTCTTAATTACAAATACACCTGTAGAATATATTCCACGACCCCATCTGGTTAACCTTGAGAAAGATGCATTTGGAATTATAATCGGCAATCATGCTATGTATCCCCTATTCCGTGTTGGCGATGTAATTGTTGTTCATCCACGGAAAACAGTAAAAGAACATGATGTCTGCATTTTTATTGGCTATGAAAATGGATTAATGATTTACACTATTGGAGAGTTAATTCACGAGGATGCGTTATCATGGACGGTAAGACAATATAAGCTCTATTGTAATTTTTCCCTTCCGAAAACGGTTTGGAAGAAATGTAATGCAATTATTATAAAAATTTTCAGATGATCATTATTGTCTACCTGCAATTTTCAAAAATTATTTTAATTTTAACCAGTAAAACAAATAGGCTACTATCTCTCTATTCAAAGAAAAAATATCCCGCCATGAATTATAACGCGGAGCCGATTGACCTTTCAATGGCATGCCCGCCTGTTTAAAAGCCAGTTGTATTCTGGGTAGATGATAATACTGAGATATTGCAATAACTGACTTAAAATGTTGCTTGGTGCATAATTCAACCACATTTCTGACAGTTGCTTTTGTATTAACCCCTTTTTCATCAAGAATAACCGCTTCACGGGGTATATTCTGAGTAAGTAAGTAATCGGCCATAACCTTAGCCTCATTATATCCTTCTTTTCCCAATCCCCCGCTAACAAAAATTAAAGAGGCCACATGTTTACGATATACAAACACCGTCTCATCTAAACGTGCTTTCAATCCAGCACTTGGAGTACCATCCTCATTAATTTTGGTACCAAAAACCACAAGTAAATCAGCATTATCAATCTTTTTGCGACTACCCAAAAAAACAATAGCTATTATTATAGTTATGTAAAAAAATAAGATTATTAAAAACGTTCTGTAATTTAGCAGCATAATATAAATTTATTGATTTCAAACTATTACATTATACGTTAATTCCATTTAAATATTAAGAAAATCTTTTTTGATCCAGATAAGAACAGATTCCTTTAAAAAATATAATAACCAGCTGTCATTAGGCAATCAAATAATTATTATCACCAAACTAATCTTGCCAATTTTATTTAACCAAAAAATATTCAAGGATATAAATTCCCATTCTATCCAACTGAACGTTCTGAATCGGTTAAGATAATTTGTACCCACTTTTGCACCCACTTTTTATCGCATAATCTGTCATGAACTGGCAAGAATATGATAGATAAATATGTATTTTTTAGGAAAAACAAGGGATTTGTCAGGAATTGGCAACATCTGGCATATTCAAATGGTGTCCGCGGCGGGATTCGAACCCACGGCCCCAGGATTCATCTCACCACGATTTTCATCGCCATTGATTGTGAAATTTACAATCAATGTTTGTAAGCTGGACTGTCTCTTTACCATAGAAATATTTCCGTAGGTACCACCCGTACAGTCTCTACACCTTTCTGTTAAATTCAAAACAGACTTGGCTCGGGATTGGCATGATCGTTCTTGATCGAAGCGTTCCCCGAATTAGAGTGGATTCATCTTACTGTTTCCAAATAAGATGCCCAATATTTAGGAATCCTGTGCTCTATCCTGCTGAGCTACGCAGACACTATGCCTCTTTTACCCTGTCTTTATAAATTTGAAAAGAGTTCCTTTAAATTCATTACCATTTTTTTATCCTTAACCATCTGGGCAATCATCAACATAAACTGTCGACATAATGTTTCACCCGGCACAGCAGTTTGCTTGTTTAAAAGTTCCAGATACTGAACTTGTCTGGCAAGATCCAATAATCGTTCTTTATTCCAATAGGTCATTGCCCTTTGAAAATCATTGGCACGCTTGAAAAAAATTGGTGGATTTAATTTTCCCATTGCAGATTTCAGGGACAATCCATCTTCTTCCATCATGATTCTAACCTGCATCATACGATCATTTAAATATAAAAGTCCACGAATAAGCGCAATCAAGGTAATCCCTTCCTTAAGTCCCCGATTTAACGTACGATCTGCAACAATTGTTTGCCCCGTCATAACCGCATATAAAATATCCTCTACAGAATATTCATTACTATCCCCCAAGACCTGTTCAACAGCTTCAATTGTAATTTCTGCCTCATCTCCAACAAAAAGTAATAGCTTTTCTATCTCATTACGAATAAGAATTCGATCTCCACCTAACATTGCCAATAAATATCGGAATGCATCCGGGGAAATCTTCTTTTTCCCCAATAGTGAATGAACAGTTTCTTCCAATGAGCGTCCAGTCTCTGCATAACACGCAATTGCCGCCATTAATGGATGTTTTTCAGCCAAGATCCGCAAGGGAGAACGAGTGGAAAGACTGCCCGCTTCAATAACAATCACTGAATCCAAATGAGATAAATTTTCTTTGTTCAAATAAGAAGCGCAAAAAATTTCAAGTTTTTTAGCTAAATTATCCGATGCATCTCTTACCCATACAGCACGTTGCCCACCCATCAAAGATAAGGCTGTCGCCTCTTCAACCAAACGGTCATGATTTTCCTTATCCAAAACAGCAACAAGAAAAGGATCGTTCAAACTATTGGCAATTTTTTTTACCAAGCGGCTGGCACGTTCTCGTACCAATCCTGTATTTTCTCCATAAATCAGATATACACGAAATTGATTGATATCTTGAAAAATACTTGTAATTTTTCGTGCATCGATTTTCATGAAATATTGATACCCTTATTTCATCTTTTATCCATTACTTATCTGAAGGCATTTCATCTTCTGTCATATTATCCATTCCAACAGGAATCATGGTATTTCGACCAGTAGCCATTGCTGGCATTCCATCACTTCCCGCTGATTGAGTCTGTGCTCCACTTGTTCCAGGCATCATGCTTGGTAACATATACTGCGCCTTGGGTGTATTCGGAACTTTACTTGTTTCTTGAAAAGAATCATTATGCCTGAACCAGACAGCAACTTGTTGCGTAACTTCATTCGCCAAATTCTGAGCAACACGAGTTTGCGCGGTTTCATCATTCAACGTCTGAGCAAAATATTGTTCAAAAGTAATATTATAACCATCCATTGTCTGCGCATCACCCTGTGCCAAAATGACTGGATTAACAGATATGGTTTTCAATATCCAATGCGCATTCCCGGTCATTCTTGCCCGACCCGAAGAATTGTCATAATGAATATCAATCGCTTCTTCACTTAAAGACGGGGTTACATCCAACTCATATGTTTTTGGATCTTCAGGCCCATCCCCTGCCATATTCTGTTGTAAAAACTGCCGAATTTGCTGACCAAAACGATCATTCAAAACAGGAATATAAACTTTTTTCAATTCCTTATTGGTATCCAATGTAGCCGTTTTTTTATAGACAGGATGAAAACCACATCCTGCCAATAAAATTGCAAACCACAAGGGAACACTGGATTTTTTAAGGAATATAGTTAATGATTTCATCAGTTTACCACAAAATTAACGATTTTATTAGGCACATAAATTGTCTTTAAAACCGTTTTTCCTTCCAAAAATTTAGAAACTGTTTTCTCCCGCTGTGCCAATTGGATTATCTTTTCTTTTTCCATATCCGGAGCAACCTCAATCGTTCCCCGTAACTTGCCCTTTATTTGCACAGCAATAACCACTTTTGTCGCGGTTAACAAAGCTTCATCCGCTTTAGGCCATTCACTTTCAGCCAACAATTTGTGATCTTCAAAAAGATGAGACATCATTTCTTCCGCCATATGCGGAATTAACGGACTGGAAAGTCGACATAACATCATGGCAGCTTCACGACGGGCAAAATCCATTCCCGGTTCACCCGATTTTTTTTCTGCATCAGCCAGAGCATTGGTTAATTCGCGCAATCTTGCAATCGCAACATTCATAGCAAAATTATCCAATGATTCTGTTACCGCAACAATAGTGTGATGGGCCAAGCGTCGCAATTGATCCGCATTTTCCGAAAATGTATCAGGCAAAACAACCAGCACTGGAACCTGTTGTGATACCGTTACAACCAAACGGTATAAACGTTGCAGGTAACGGGAAGTAGCCATTACCCCTTCCTCTGTCCATTCCATGTCCCTTTCGGGAGGATTATCTGACAATATGAACCAACGTGCCGTATCAGCACCAAAACGTTCAATAATTGCAGATGGTGGAATCGTGTTTTTCTTGGACTTTGACATTTTTTCAACACGACCAATCTTAACAGTTTCGCCGGTATCACGTAAAACAGCTTTATTCCCTGTTTTTTTTACTTCGTCAGGAAAAATCCACTCGCCTTGTGCATCTTGATAACTTTCATGCATCACCATACCCTGAGTAAATAAAGCTTTAAAAGGCTCATCAACACTTACATACTCCATTTGTTTCATGGCTCGTGTAAAGAAACGCGCATATAGCAAATGTAATATCGCATGCTCAATTCCGCCAATATACTGATCTACCGGCATCCAACGATGAACAGCCTCCTTTTCTGTCGGGGTTTCGGCATAAGGCGCTGTAAATCGTGCAAAATACCAGGAACTATCTACAAATGTATCGCATGTATCGGTTTCTCTCTGGGCAGCTCCATGACAATGGGGACATTCAACATGTTTCCAGCTTGGATGATTATCCAACGGATTTCCGGATAAAGAGAAATCAACATCCTCTGGTAACTGAACCGGCAACTGGTCTTCTGGAACAGGGACTATTCCGCATTTTGGACAATGAATAACAGGTATTGGACAACCCCAATAACGCTGACGGGAAATTCCCCAATCCCTTAAACGCCAGTTTACCACTTTTTCACCAATGCCCAATTTTTCCAATTCCGCTATTGCCACATCCTTGGCTTTGACTGTTGGCAATCCATCTAAGAATCCAGAATTTACAGCAATTCCCTGATCTGTATATGCAGTCTCGGTAACCTTAAAAGTTTCAGAGGTTTCTCCTTTCGGAACAACAACTGTCTTGAAATCAATTTTATATTTGCGTGCAAAATCCAAATCCCGCTGATCACCACAGGGACAGGCAAATATTGCACCCGTTCCATAGTCCATCAATACGAAATTGGCAATCCAGATTGGAAATTCCTGATCAGGCATAAAAGGGTGCCGAATTTTCAGGCCAGTATCGACCCCTCTTTTTTCAGCTTTCTCAATTGCCTCTTCTGAAGTGCCCAACTGATGACATTCGGCTATGAAATCAGCCACTCCGCGATTTGTCTTTGCCAATTTAGCCGCCATCGGGTGATCAGGTGAAATAGCAACGAATGCCATACCAAACAGGGTATCCGGACGGGTTGTAAATATTTCCAAAACGTTCAAACTAGATTCAAAATCTGCTGGCAAATTCAGAACCTCAAAACGCACTTTTGCCCCTTCGGATCTTCCTAGCCACCGCTCTTGCATCGCTTTCACACGATCAGGCCAGTCATTTAGTGTATTCAATCCATCTAATAAAGGCTGTGCAAAATCCGTAATTTTCAAAAACCACTGGAAAAGCTGTTTTTTTACAATTGGAGCTCCAGAACGCCATCCCTTGCCATCAATTACCTGTTCGTTAGCCAACACAGTTTGATCAACAGGATCCCAATTCACCCAACTTTCGCGACGCTCAACCAGGCCTTCTTCCAGCAAGCTTAAAAACAATTTTTGTTGCTGACCATAATATTCGGGCTGACACGTAGCAAATTCTCTGTCCCAGTTTAGGGAAAAGCCCAATCTTTTGAGTTCTTCCCGCATGGCGGCAATATTTTCCATAGTCCATTTAACAGGAGAAACACCATGACTTTTGGCAGCATTTTCAGCTGGAAGACCAAAAGCATCCCATCCCATAGGATGTAATACGCTATAGCCCCTTGCCCGCTTGTATCGAGCGACAACATCCCCCAATGTATAATTTCTTACATGCCCCATATGCAACTGTCCGGATGGATATGGAAACATTTCCAAGACATAATATTTTGGCAATTCAGAATTAGGTACATTGGGTACATCAAACAAATGACGTTTTGCCCATTGCTGTTGCCAATAAAATTCTACACGTTGAAAATCATACGATGATGGAGTGGAATTATTCATGTTAGTCTATCAAATATATTAAATTTACTTAAGTTTATCAGCACGCAACTGACGTGCGCGCACCTGAATTTTACTGGTAAGATCTGAAGCTGTATGAGAGGTTACAGGCGCATCGACCCACTGTCCGTTTTCCTTTATCTGACGATGAACAACAACACTGATCGAATCCGATCTCAACCGTCGGTCAAGTACAGTGCAAACAACTTGAAATCTTTCAGAATTGGATGGAACAGGCTGATACCAATCCGTTATAATGCTTCCCCCCACAGCATCAGCTGAAAGCATGGGCATAAAAGCCAACGTATCCAATGCCGCACGCCATAAATAAGCGTTAACACCACCTGCCAGACTATCATCCCCACCTGTGGCTGAACGATCCACACCAACAAGATGGTTTTCGGGCAAAATCAGATCCCGTTCTTTTTTATGACTGGAACAAGCTACAAGCCCCAGACTTAAAGCACTGACCATTACCAAAGAACGGGAAAAAGAGAATGAAGCAATTAAATTCTTCGTCATGTAGCCTCTCCAATGATTATTAAGGCAGCTTGTGAATTTATTCCTATTCGCATTTTGCCTTTTGTACATCAATAAAACGGAAATATTACAATAATAATAGGTTTTCTTATACAGATTTTTATACGTTTTTTAAATCTTTATTCATAATTTCAATCAACTTTTCCCGGAAAAAAACAACCGTTTAACCGTTTCCTCAATTTCAACTGTTGATAAATCATGTGCTTTGGCAATAGAGCGGCATGTTGTTTTATCAGGAACAACCGAAACAATTTGATTATTTAACAGTTGTCCCACAATAACTTTTATTTTTCCCCATGGGGTATTAACGTTTTCATCATAATGAATCAAATTTTCATATTTCTCAATACGCCAATGCACATATGCCGTTTTTAATCTTTGAAATAAGAAACGACGCATCTCATCGGCATGTTCCGGGAGACAGAAAATAACAACCTTATCGGTCATTTGATTAAAGACTGAATAAATTGGCACAGTATAGACAAATTTTGCCCCATTCGCATAAAGATGGGTTTGTAATTCAATTAATGCATCTTGCGATGATTTGGCAAATTCTGCCTCTACAATAACAATTTCCCCAATAACTGATTGTGTATTTTTTCCTTTTGTTGTGGTTCCCACACATAGTCTTAAAAAATTTGGAAGATTATCATATTCCATTCTTCCCCCTCCATACCCTATACGAGAAATCAAGATTGGAGGGCAAGGCTGATAACTAGCCTTTAACGCTTTCAACAATGCGGCACAAGTTGGGGTTAACAATTCCTTTTGTGGCCCCAAGGCATAAATAAGAACCTCATTTCCCAAAAGCTCAAGCGTTACAGGGGTTGGAATAGGTAAAAATCCCTTGGAATCTTTTTTGATTCCCGATCCTACATTCAAGGGGGAAACATACCATTGATCTATCTTCAGCCAGACACATGCAACGCAACAAACTGTTACTCCAACAATCGTGTTCAGCGCTTTAATCTCATGAAAACTGATTTCTTCGATTGGCAGACCTGAGATTTTGGCTTGTGCTTCAGCCAAATTCTGAAAAGTTTCCAAAATAAGCTTTTTCGCTTTTACAGGTAGGGACGCATTGGAAATCAAGGCCTGAATTGTTCCCAGCAACTGTTTATTATTGACTTTTTCATCTTGAAAAGAACGCAAGAAATCATGAGAAAAATTCAAGCCATTTTCTGAAGTATCAAAACTAATATAGGCTTTGATCGTTGCAATATTGCTTCGCTTGACATGCATTAATTCTAGACGTGCGCCTATATCAAGAGCATCAACTGCATCTTGTAAAATTTGTTCAGGAACACCGGCACTTGCCAAAGCCCCTATAAATCGGCTGCTACTCATACCAGCAAAACAGTCTAAAAAACCGATTCTCACAAATCTACACTTTCTCCAGAATATTTACAGTAATAATTTATAACCTAATTAAAAATTATAACAATTCACTTATTATTCAATAATCCTTTCTGCAACCCCATTTCATTGATTAAATCATTTGAACATTAATAAAAAAACAAATGCCTCAATCAATAACTAATGTAATATTTGTTGTTTATTGATTTTCATAAAATTATCATAGGCTTCTTTTACAAAGGCAGAACGACGGATCGCCATCATAAACAGATCTTGAACAACCTTACCAAATCCTCTTTCCGGCCTTAGAACCTGAAATAATAAAACAACCCGAGTTTGATTTGTATCATTTTCAACACTATGTCTATAGGTATCATCGAAAAGAATGCATTTATCCTGGATCCAGTATAAACGTTGCGTATCAACATCAATCCAGCAATTTTTTTGATCTATCGGCACAGCGACCCCAAGATGACACGTAAGCAAACCTTTGGTCACACCATAATGCGGGGGGATAACGGCACCCGGTTCAAGAATAGAAAAAAACGCTGAATTTAAATTCGGAATCTTATCTATCAAAGCTGCTGTTTTAGGCATTAACTTACAGTTTTCAATCACCCGTAACCCGTAACCCTGCAAAAAAAAGGATTTCCAACGTTTATCCGCGGCAATTCTAGCATGGTCAGGAGATATATCTCGTAATGAGGGGGCGTTAACAGATTCATTTTGATACTTCTGAACAAGCTGTTCCCATTCTTTACGAATTATATCTGCATTAGCTTCGATTACAGATATCCACGGTAGAACCGAAATATCATATACAGGTTGATCCGGAATTTCTGAATAACGGGAAAGCACTTTATTAAAATAAGGACGAAGTTTTTTCCCCATTTTGATTATAAAAGGTCTTTTAGGCTTTATAATTTTTTTTTGCATAATTTTACCAAAATATTATATGGATCTATTACAAAAATTATTTTCAGTAATCTAATATTTTTCCATTTCACAATATGAAAAAACTGTTTTTATATTATAATGCGAAAAAAGATTTTATTTAAACAAAACAGATAATTTCGTATTAAAAATATTTTCAATTATTTTTGAAGCAAATCTTCTAGTACTTTTTTTAATATCTATATAATCTTACAACAATAATTATTTTAACATATTGCCAGATTGATATTCTCTTTTGGTGTCCCGTACGGGATTTGAACCCGTGTTGCTGCCGTGAGAGGGCAGTGTCCTAGGCCTCTAGACGAACGGGACCAGAAACCTTCTATATTTTTCTTTTATCTACGTCATCCTGCCCTAAAAAGCAACTAAAACTCACCAAAAAATCCAAATTAATCACAAAAAAATAACGACTGTTAAATAGTCCATTTTCAAAGACCTACAATCGTTATTTGAGTTTAGCATATAAAAATCAAAATAAATTGGATTAATTATCTAGTTATCTATTTTTTACCTTGATTTTTTTTCTTTGATAATTCAGAACCTGCTTCGGATTTATCACATTTACTAGCTTTAGGATCCCTTAGCGTTTCGGCAGCTTTGTGAGCTTCTTTTTTTGATACTTCATGTTTACTCATAACAATTCTCCTTTAAATGATTGTTATAATTCAATTATATACTATTTTTCTCAATTGTCATTAAAATATCAAAATATTATATTTTTTATAAAGTAAAACAAAGTATAAAAATCCATACATATATTATTTCTTGTTTTTTTATTTGATAATTGAAATAACTATTCATATTATAAATCCGAATATATGCAAGGTGTTTCATAAAAATTCTTTTTCAATTAACAAACTATTTATCATCAATCTCCGAATCGATAATTTTAACTTCCGCCACCTTTTTTTGTTGATCAATGTCCCAGAAAATCAAACGATCAGGCCCTCCACCTCTCAATGTTATCAATACCATCCTGTCAGACTGACGTGTGACATTTTCTATCCGTGTCCCTTTAGGTTCTTGCAATACACTGATTGGACGTGTAATTTTTAGTGAATTTTCATAAATCATGACAGAATCGTTTTTTTTATGAGCTATACGACTGATAATTGCGAAAACCAGTATCGTTGTGGCTATTATTATCAGAATTCCCAAAAATACAACTAAAGCTAACAATCCTTTATTTTTTCGTGATAAAGAATCTTTGTTTTCAAGGGATATATTCATTGACATTAAGGTACTTTCTGTATGAATGGTTCAAACACGATCGACTCAACTTTGCTTGTAACTTCAGTTCAAGAAAAATACAATAATTTAAGACTTGATCGATTTTTAAGCAAAACCTATCAAAATTATTCACGATCAAGAATTAAAGCACTCATTGAACAAGGACATTGTAAACGCAATCATGTCCCTATTAAAAATCCATCAACTCCCATTAAAACAAATGATAAAATTGAATTGCAAATCCCTGAAGTAAAAGAGTATTCATTAATACCTCAGGACATTCCCCTAGAAATTCTATTTGAAGACAATCATATTATCGTAATCAATAAACCGGCTGGATTGGTTGTACATCCAGCCCCGGGAAATGAAAATGGTACCTTGGTCAATGCTCTTTTGGCGCATTGTGGAGACAGCCTGTCAGGAATAGGAGGAGAAAAACGTCCCGGAATCATCCATCGACTGGACAAAGACACTTCTGGAGTAATGGTTGTCGCAAAATCTGAACAAGCCTTAAGCAAACTATCCGCTGATTTTGCAGATCGAACCATAAACCGGTTATATCATGCCATCTGTTGGGGAATACCAAACCCCAGTCCAGGGTCTGTTGAGGGAAATATCGGTCGTGATCCCTATGATCGTAAAAAAATGACAATTGTCAAAAAAGGTGGGAAATATGCCAAAACAAATTATAAAATTCAAAAAATAATAAATCCAGCTGTAAGCTTTATTCAGTGTAAACTTGATACAGGACGCACTCATCAGATTCGTGTGCATTTATCGAAACAAGGTCACCCCTTAATAGGTGATCCCGTATATCTTAAGCGGATTCCCGCCATTGCAAAAATCTTACCCATAAATCAAAGAAATGAACTTCTTGATTTTCCCAGACAAGCCCTGCATGCGACACTTTTAGGATTTAATCATCCCATAAGCAATAAATATCATGAGTTTGAAACATCATTGCCCCTGGATATGGAACGTTTAATAAAGAAAATAACTACGGAAAAATAAAGATATAATAAATCCTTATTTTTCGATTCGAAATAAACACTCTTGCAAAGAAAAAAATAACTTGTTAAAAATTTATTAATAAATTATTAATTATAAAAATTAAAATTTTGTAAAATACATGTTTCAAACTCTATAAATATTAACCAATTCAGTTTTTATTACATATAATCGAATTTATCGATGAAAATATACTTTATTTTTATGTTATTTTTTTTGACAGGACTAAATTAGTCTGATATAACAATGTTCGTAAACAAAACAAACTTCATAAAATATAAATGTGGGTCAACTGCATTAATTAAAAATACAATAAAGATCAACAAGACATGTGTTCTGTTTTACGCAGACCATAACATCATAAAGGTACAAATCAATGGTTCCTTCAATGTTAGATATCACGCCAGAAAACAACATTACACAATATATCCAGAATATCCGCAAATTTCCCCTCTTAACAGCTGAAGAGGAATTCACCTATGCGAAACAGTGGAAAGAGGAGGGAAATATACAGGCTGCACATAAATTGATCAACGCACATTTAAGATTAGTCGTTAAAATAGCCACAACATACAAACGCTATGCCTTGCCCCTGAATGAATTGATAAGTGAAGGAAATATAGGTATGCTTCAAGCCATCCAACGTTTTAATCCAGACCGTGGGTTCCGGTTTACAACCTATGCAATTTGGTGGATTAAAGCGGCCATTCAGGAATATATTCTTCACAACTGGTCTTTGGTTAAAATAGGGACAACCGCTGCTCAAAAAAAGCTTTTTTTCAATTTACGTCGCGTTAAAAGCCAGATTAAGGCCTTTAGTGACACTGACCTAACCCCGGAACAATTGGAAACAATCTCGGAGAAACTTGGGGTAACTACATCCGAGATTCAAAGCATGAATCAACGGTTAAGCGCTCAAGATCACAGCCTAAATACCCCTATGGGAAACGACAGTGATTATAACGAATGGCAGAATATGCTGGTTGATGACGCCATTAACCAGGAAGAGAGCTATGCCGAACGTGAAGAACTATCCCAACGTCATAATATTCTACAAAAAGCGATGGAAGGCTTAAAACCCAGAGAACGTGAAATATTAACGGAGCGTAGGTTAAAAGATAAACCTGCAACCTTGGAAGAACTTTCAAAAGTCTATAAAATTTCCAGAGAACGTATCCGTCAGATTGAAACCCGTGCTTTTGAAAAATTGCAAGAAATTATTCAAAAAGCACATGGTTCAGATATTGGATTTAAAAACTCGATAAACCAGGTAGCTATTGCCTAAAAATATAAAACACAACAAGCTGGATTATGGCGTATTTAACCTAGAAGATATCGTAATAATCCAGCTGATCCTATCGCGATAATCAGTGTAACCAAAAAAGAGCATCGAATAGCCGCCGTTACCGTAAAGATTAATGCAATCATATCTGCCATCCGTCCTGTAACAAAATAAGGTGCGATCAAGGAAATCATTACGCATCCAGGAACAATTTCCAATATGTTCTTTAATCGGGGATGATCATATTTACTAAAAACAAGGTATCCACCAATTCGTGTCAGATATGTTACCATCCCCATGAATATAATCGTCAGAAAAGCGTGTTCATTAATATAGGTACTAAACATTTTTTGATGCCTGCAGCATGTGATTGGGAACCAAAAAGACAAATATTATTCCGGTTAAAGTACCCGCAATAATATACCATTCCCCAGGCACAAACATATACACTATACAGGCAGTTATAAGGCTACTTGCCCAGATAATGCCTTTTCGCCATCCCAGCCACATACCACGAAGTAAAACAATGAATATGGCTGCAAACGCCATATCAAATCCATAATGCAAAAGATTACCAAATAAAGGCCCCAATAAAATTCCTATCACGGCACTTGTAACCCAGACAAGATACAAAGAAACTCCTACAGTCATATAAAATATATAGCTAAAAGATGGACTAATGACTTTTTTTAACCTGTGATAACAGTCCTGCAATGACAATGCCCAACATTCATCACATAAAAAGAAAAAAGATGGTAAAATCCTTTTTAATGAAAAATGCTTGCAAAACTGTATCATGGTGGCGCCCATTAAAATATGACGGCAATTCACCAGTAAGGTCATCGCAACAATCAATAATAATGGCGGTGTTTTTTGCCATAAATTAATCGCGACAAATTCAGATCCGCCAGCAAAATTTAAACTGCACATTAACCAGAGCTCAAGCGTTGACAATCCATGTATCTTTGCCTGCGCCCCCAATAACAAACCGAAAGGAATGACACTTAACATTAAAGGAAAAGCTGTCTTTAAAGCTCTCAGAATTTCCCTGCGTATATTTGATCCTACGCGTTTTTCTTTATTGGAATCAGATGTTAACCCGTTATTTTTTTTATTGAATATTTGGATAACCATGTGCATCACATTGAATTGGTCAAAATAATATTTGATAATTATCTATTAAGCTGTTAATAAAACAGTTTTTTTAAAAATTTTTCTTTTGGAATATATTAAATCTACAACAAATTTCAAAAGACAAAAAAATTTAAAACATACTGTTATTAATTTTACGATCAGATAAATTTGTTTCAAATGATTCTTAGTTACAATCTATCTTTTCGATCATTATATTTAAGCAATAAAATAAAATTATCTATAATATATCCTTAAATCATTTCTTGAACATATATTAAAAGGTGGTTTTTGTTTCTTTTTCATATAAATATTAATTTTCAAATCTTTTTTTGAATAAAATTCATTAAAATTTTCTTAATAAAAATCTTTTATTCACAAATAAATATTTATAGAACGAATTAAGAAACGTAAAATGAGAATTATAAAAGACCCCTTGTCAGGGGTCACTAAAAGACAATAAATTATCTTAAAATTAGTTTGGCAAAAAATTCTCGGATAATATTGTATCTTCACGTTCAGGACTGGTTGAAATGACAGCAACCTTAACCCCTGTCAATGCTTCAATACGTTCAATATAATTTCTTGCTGCTGCCGGCAATTCTTCCTTTGACCGAATACCAGAGGTCTTTTCATTCCATCCTGACATCGTTTCATAAATGGGTTTCAATCTTTTTTGCGCTTCCAAAGTATATGGAAAACGCTCTATATTCTGACCGTCCAATTGATACCCGACACAAATTTTGACCTCTTTTAAGCCGTCCAGAACATCTAGTTTCATCAAGGCCAAACCATCCAATCCACCAACTTGAACTGCACGACGTACCAGTACAGCATCGAACCATCCACAGCGTCTTGGCCGTCCTGTTACCGTACCGAACTCGTAACCTTTTTCACCTAAATATTTTCCAGTTTCATCAAATAGCTCGGTTGGAAATGGCCCTGCACCAACTCTTGTCGTATAGGCCTTGGCAATTCCAAGTATGTATCCGCCTGTCCGTGAACCTGTACCGCTACCAATCCCCGTTTGAGCAGGCACAGTATTTGAACTGGTTACAAAAGGATAGGTTCCATGATCTACATCCAACATTATGGCCTGTGCCCCTTCAAATAGCACAAATTTATTATCCTTAATATAACTTGCCATTAATTCTGAAACGGGTGCCATAAAAGGTAAAACCTTTACAGCAATAGTATTGAGATAGGATAGAATTTCATCTTTTGAAAATGTTTTTTCACCCAATGATACCAATAAGGCATTATGATGAGCCAATAACTCATCCAAACGCCAATCTAGCGTTTCCGGTTCTGTCAAATCACACAAGCGAATGGCACGACGCGCCACCTTATCTTCATAAGCGGGTCCGATACCTCGACCGGTTGTTCCAATTTTATGTTCTCCACGTGCTTTTTCACGAGCCTGATCCAAGGCCACATGAGAAGGCAAAATCAAAGGGCAATTCTCGGCTACTTTTAAAATATCTGGAGTAATTTCGATATTCTGATCTTTAAACCTGGCAATCTCATTTAACAGGGCCTGTGGATCAACAACAACCCCATTGCCAATAATACTAATTTTTTGCCTGACTACACCGGATGGCAATAATGATAATTTATAACTTTTTCCATCAATAACCAGGGTATGTCCAGCGTTATGTCCGCCCTGAAATCTTACTACAACATCTGCCTGACTGGCCAGCCAATCAACAATCTTTCCTTTTCCCTCATCTCCCCATTGGGAACCGACAATGGTAACACTGGACATATAGACTTCCTTATCTAAACAACCTTATTTATAAAATTACACAAATATTAAATGATTAAAGCGCTTACACCAATTACAAAGGAAACAACTTTCCTTTTTTGTATATATATTGACAATTTAAATGATGAGCCTCTTCTTCAGGATCGCCTTCAACCGCACAACTCATTAATGTAACATATCCCTCTTCATGCAGTTTGCTCAACTCCTCAATTCTATGACAACCATAGGGAACAAAAACTCTTGATTTGCTCAAAGGTCTTTCCGCTCTTTGCAACAAAATATCTGGACGAAGGGTTAAACCACAAGCAGGTTCCTGATTATTGGAAAGATATCTTCCACCCCGACCAACTTCACCACTAATACCATCAGCATAAACGGAAATACATAATCCTGTATGATAATCCCAGCCTCTAAATTCAACAGGATCAATAGTTAATTCAATATCCGGATCTTGATTTCGTACCGCTTTTACAGAAGCCAACAACCGTTCAAACAACCGTTGGGCCTCTGCTGGGAAATCTAATTTTCGCAATGCGCCAATAGCCTGATCCGCAGGTCCTGCCGCCTGCAACATAGCTGTCAAAATATCCGAATAATCCCCACCATAATATTTTACGGCGGCAACATCTTTACGATCCAATGCACGCATTAACGCACCCAATTGTGCAGAGGTAAAATTTTCCGGGCAAATAATTGCCTGTACCAGCTGCGGCATCATTAAATCAAAACTGAAGGCCTGAATCCCAAGCGCCTGTAATGCCTGTGCAGTCACCAGAATCACCTCGGCATCAGCCTGTGCATTATCGATGCCAATTAATTCAATGCCAGTCTGTAAAATTTGACGGGCTGCTGAATGTCTTGCCCCTTTAACCCAGATACAGAGACCGGCATACGACAACCGCAAAGGACGTGGTGAATTGATTAATCGTGTCGCAGCAATTCTGGCAATCTGAGGTGTAATGTCTGCGCGCAAGCCCATCATATAACGTGTTTCTGGATCCATTATCCGAAAAGTTTGCTCTGCAATTCCTTTGCCCGCATGCGCAAGAAGACTCTGTTCGAATTCCAATAAAGGTGGATTGACCCGATCATAACCGTAATTAGCAAAAATATTCATCATTTTTTGCAAGCCATGCGCTTCTGTCTCAGCATCAGAGGGCAAGACATCGCAAAAACCAACGGGGAGCAATGCGTTACTTATTTCCAGATCATCAATCATATGTATAGTTGCTTTTTACCTTTAATCATCTTCCCGTATGATTCAGCTATCCGCCTTTACCATCGCAAACGCCCAATCAAGCCAAGGTAACAGGGCCTCCATAGATGCAGCAGTCACCGTTGCCCCACCCCATAACCTCAATCCCAGAGGAGCATCACGATAACTGGCAATATCATAAGCGACCTGTTCCTCAGCCAAAAGCCCAGTCAGTTTCGATAAAACCGTTTTCTGACTTTTATTATCCAACGCGACAAACCAAGGATCCACAATTTTTAAACAAATAGAGGTATGTGAGCGATACTTCTCATCTTTTGCAAGAAATTCAATCCATGCCGTTTTAGCAACCCATTGACTGACAATCCTCAGATTATTTTCACTAAGACGTTTTAATCCTGCCAATCCCCCGACAGATTGAGCCCATCTCAAACCATCCAGCGCGTCTTCAACGCAAAGCATTGACGGGGTATTGATTGTATCTCCCTCAAAAATTTTTTCGTTCAATTTTCCCTGTTTCAATACACGGAATATTTTAGGCAAGGGTCTTAACTGTTCCGTTTCCTCAAGACGTTTCACTGCACGTGGTGATAGAGCAAGCATTCCATGCGCGGCTTCCCCACCCAAAACCTTTTGCCAGGACCACGTTACCACATCAAGTTTCGACCATGGCAGATCCATCGAAAAAACAGCCGAGGTCGCATCACAAATAACCAATCCATCATGATGGTCAGGAATGAAATCCCCATTTGGAATTTTAACACCCGAAGTCGTTCCATTCCACACCATTACAACATCATTATCCCACTGAATTTCATCCAGATTTGGCAATTCACCATACTCTGCATGAATAATATTGGTATTGGGCAGTTTTAACTGTTCAACAACATCGGTAACCCATTCCGCAGAAAAACTGTCATAAGAAAGCACATCAACAGGACGAGACCCTAGCAAGGCCCACAAAACCATTTCAACAGCCCCGGTATCTGAAGCGGGAACAATACCCAATTTCCATCCTTTAGGAACATCAAGTATTTCAGCAGAGCGGTGGATGACATCATGTAACCTGGCCCGCCCTTCCTTGGAACGATGTGACCGTCCTACCAGGGCATTTTGCAAAACATTGATATTCCATCCGGGACGTTTTGCGCAAGGACCAGATGAAAAACATGGATTTTCAGGTTTTTTTTGGGGTTTGGGAGATATGGACAATCTTGACATAAGCGTTAATAACCATTCATTGCACGTTAATAGATAACGTGAATTGGTGCGAAAGGGGGGATTTGAACCCCCACGCCTTGCGGCGGTCGATTTTGAGTCGACTACGTCTACCGTTCCGTCACTCTCGCTTGCTTATTTCCTCTTAGCAGATAACACCACCAAAAGACAATCTTGTTTTTAAAAAAAATTAAAAAAATTGCAAGTGTTTTTCAAAGATTTTTTCATTTAAAATACATAATATTCACATTATAATTAAATTTTATACAAAAAATTATGAAACTGGTTACTTATACATCGTTTATTTAACTTGTATTTATTTAAATTTTTTTTAGAGTTTTTTAATAAAAAAAATTAATTCCAATAAAAAACAAACCTTGCAAAACTTTTAAAGTAACCAAAAACATTCACTGCTTTACCAAAATTTAAAAAATTATAAAAATCAATAATTCATTAAATAATATTAAATAAATTTAATGGTTATTACTATAAATATCATTTTTTATACGTAAAAATTACTTATTAATAAATAACATGTTTGTATATTATGTTATATTATACTAATAATAATATTTCAGGAACGAAAAAATAAAATAAAAATAAGAGATTACTTATGGTTAAACATGTAAAAGACGACAAACGCAAAGATTTAACAGATGAAAATGGATTTAAAACAAATCATTTTGTAAACTATATTTATTATCCTGTTAATTTGGCGAATAAAAGTAACGTCACCGAAGACCAAATAAGCACTTTTGATTCGATAGGATATTCCATACACAATAACAATCCCATCCTGAATACCGGTGATTGGTACGCCGTTAACTATAATGAAAAAACTATATATAGTAAGGGCGGATATAATCAGGGCGGTACAAATTCATACTTTAGCCTGTATACGGCTGATCACACAACCACTGATCCAAACTATGCCTATTCTGGCCCTGTAAACATTATCAACAGCAATTTGCATATCGAGAATGGAGCCGTAGTATCAGGACTCAATTACTTTTCCACTGACGGGAATCAATATACGCTTACCGTTGATCAAAATGGTAAATTGCAAAATTCCAATATTTTCAATCAAAATGTCTACATCAACAATGGTTTTTCCAGTAATAACAATTACTATAGCTGCCCCACCACAATGGCCGGCAACACTCAGTCAGACAACGATTCATTTACCAATGCCTATATCCTATCAGTGGGTAGCTGGACTTTAACGGGTATAGCCTCCCAGCAGACCCCCTCATCAGGAAATTTTTTCTTTAGTCAGGGTGGAACAACAACAATCAATATAAAAGACTCTACCATAGTCACCAATCCCACTGTCACCGCCGATACGCAGGTTCCAGCCGACACGAAAAGTACGGTGATCAATGTTGATCAAGGAGCAAGATTCGGAAAACAGGATTTTTATTCCGCAAACAACATTGATGAATATTTGAACAACATAATAATCAAAAATAATTATAAATCCATTATCGGTGACGGAAGTTTCAGTGATTATAACGTTGTATATGTCACCAACGAGACATTTACAGACGCCAATGGAGTGACACAAACAGCAACAACATACCGGGATTCAAAAAATAATGTACTCTATCGGGGAAACGGTCCTGTCAATATCTATAATGTCTCAAGAATAATTGTCAGAAAAGGCGCGGTACTGGATCATGCGCAAATTTTTGGCGGAGCAATTCCCAGTATCCTGGTTGAAAACGGAGGCATTCTTCAAAATTCCAATATTTTCGATAGCTACATCGGGATTCAGAATGGGGGTCAATCACTCAATAACACCTATTACTCACCCGAATTCTGGTACAGCAGAAATAATGTCACCAGCCGCATGGAAGGGATCTCCAAAAATGATAAATTCTATGAATCTGCACACTCTTACCAGAATCTTTTAGACATTAGTGATAATGCCAATGTCTATTTCGATCAAAATGGTTTTACCGTAAACGATCCCACTAAAAATCCATCCAAAAGCCAACGCTTTTCGGTTGTCAATGGATTTATGCAACTGCATATCGGTTATGGAGGGCAATTCATTGATCCAAGTATATCAAGCTACAATAGTTATTATCTGGATTATTTTGGCGGGGGGGAAAATAATGATCCAAACAATTCGCCAAACTATAATTATCCGGGTGTGGATCCTGACTTATCTGCTGATACCAGTAAAAATCCATTGAAATTCGATAACAATGTCGATTTTGCAAATTATACCGTCCGTAACAATAACCCGATCCTGGATGGAACCATTCCATGGCATGCCGTTAAACTTGACAATGGTAAAACGGTCTATCAACGGGGAACCGGCACAAATGGCCCCTATTTCAGTTTACACGACAAGGATCACCTAACCAATGATCCCAATAAAGCCTATTCAGGTCCTGTTAATATCATAAATTCCGATTTTTACATTGAAAATGGGGCTGTTGTCTCTGGATTGAATTTCCTTGCCAGTGACAATTCAAGAACATTATACAATAATGGTGGAACACTGCAAGATTCCAATATTTTCAATCAAAACGTAATTTTTACTGGCAATAGTCATTCCAACAACAACACTTTTATTTCCTGCCCCGTCAACATAAGTGGAACTACCGTATCCGATGGGGATTCTTTCGTCAATTTTTCTTCTAAAACAGGATATTATGATTTAAAGGGAATCAGTTATACAAATAGAAGCTATCTTGATACCAAACATGACAACACCTTTCTATCCAGTGATAATGGATCTGCTGATGTAAACGTAAATGACAGGAGTATTGTCAGAAATCCCCATATACCGAATGTTCCATTGAACAACTCAAGTAATACCATGACTATAAATGTGGTAAATACAGCACAATTTGAAACAAAGGGGGTGCCTACTGGTCCAGAACTTGATAAATACCTCGCCAGTACCGTTATTCAAAACGACAGCCTGAACATTATTGGCCCAAATAACGGTAGCAGTAACAATTGTGTCTATGTATACACAGAAAACGTTCTGGACCAAAATGGAAAACCTGTTTTGGATTCATCAGGTGTACCCCAAACAGTAAATGTCTATCGGGATAGTGCCGGACATGAAATCTACCGTGGTAATAAAAAAATTAATTTTTACAATGTATACAAGGTTATTGTCACCAAAGGTGCAGTTCTTGACGGCGCGCAAATTTTGGGAAACAATATCCCGAGACTCCTTGTCCAAAATGGCGGAACCATAAAAAATTCAAAATTTTATGATGGTTATGTAGGCATTGAACAAGGTGGACAGTCAATAAACAATACTTATTATTCACCGGAATTCTGGTATTCCGAATGGGACAATCTGGGCGACCATCGAATAGAGGGCACTTCACAGGACGACAAATTCTTTGAGAGTTCTGGAACCGTAAAAGGTCTCGTAAATATCGCAAATAATGAATGTCGATATATTGATGGCAATAATAATGTTGTTTATAATGACAAAAGCTATAACCCTCCAAACAATACACAATTTACCGTAGCCAGTGGTACAACCCAAATCCATGTCGCGGGTAACGGAAAACTAATTAATCCGACGATATCAAGTAATAGTAAATATATTTTGGATTACAGGGATAATGCTCAGGAAGAACCCTGTTACCTTTGTGGCACGATGATAGAGACAAGAGACGGATTGAAGGCCATAGAAGAGATCCGTGCCGGAGACATGGTTTA
>NZ_JACFQQ010000003.1:0-351422 GCF_016101365.1 Commensalibacter sp. M0355 | reverse complement strand
AACACTACAACCAATACGCCACCAGCATATCCCCTTCTCATCCTATACAATTGTCAATGAACAAAACCGTAAAACACATCAAAAACCTTTTGTTCTCTCAATGTCTGTGTGACCTTATCTATACAATTTAAATCCAAGAATCAACCCCTAAATTTTATTTTTTTATTTTTAATTTTAAATCCTTTTTTATTCTAAAAAACCGTTTTTAATTAACAATGTAAATCCGCTCATTTAACAATTTATAAAATAAGATATCAGGTTTACTTCTTTTTTATTAAAAAATTGACTATTTTCATACTGAATATAAAATACATTTCCCACTTATTAGTATATTAGTATATTAGTATTATACATACATAAAACGCTGTTCATTCATTTTAAACTGATTGCAATAATGGGATTTAATTAACAAAACAATAATCAGTCCAAAACAGATCTAGTTTTAAAAAAAACTGTTTCATATAAATGTATATTTGCATAAAAAACTTGCGAAATCTTTATTTTTTTTTAAAAACAAGATTGTTTTTTATTATAAGCCCTATTAAACGTAAATACATAACCATAACAATGAGTTTTTACATGTTGCAAAAAATACTTTCTTCATTTGTAGAAAGCTTCTATACACAATATGTTTGGCAACAGCCAAACAGGATTGCTCTTTTATAATCATAATGAAGTGATTATTATTTATCTTTAGGTATACTTAACAAAAGCAATTTATATATACTGTTTTGTAAAAAACTTGGTGGAATTTTAATTGTGGACATAAACAAACATCCAACACCAACGGATTCTGGTCTTAAACGACGTTTTGGTGATTTTGTTTCTCTTTCTGAGGCTTTAGATTACGCCGCTCAAGGAAAAAGCGGTATTAATTTTTATTCAGCCAAGGGAGTTTTATTAGAATCATTACCCTATTCTGACCTGCGACAACAAGCTATACATGTTGCCAAGCAACTTTTGACCTTGGGACTAAAGAAAGGCGATCGCTTGGCCATTGTTGCAGAAAGTGACAGTGACTTTAGCCGTATCTTTTTTGGCTGCCAATATGCAGGTATTGTTCCCGCCCCAATGCCTCTGCCTGTTGCTTTTGCTGGAAAATCTTCTTATATCAACACCTTGCGGGGAATGATTGAAAACTCTTCCGCAAAAGCGGTTATTATTCCACAAACAATTCAAAGCTGGACGCGGGAAATTATTGAAAAATTTCCTTTATTGTTCGGAGGAAGTCCTGCCCAGCTAAAAGAAATAAAAGTTAATAGCGCCATAGAATTACCAGTTATTCAGGCTGATGATCTTTCTTATCTTCAATTTTCTTCAGGAAGCACTCGTTTTCCTATGGGGGTTGCTGTCACCCAGAAAGCCTGTTTGGCCAATGCTCATGCAATCTCATATTATGGATTGGCAGTAAAAGAAACAGGAGACCGATGCGTTTCATGGTTACCCTTGTATCACGATATGGGGCTGGTTGGATTTTTTCTAACCCCTATGACATGCCAGTTAACCATTGATCTTTTGCCTACCAGGGATTTCGCAAGGCGTCCACATGTCTGGTTGGATCTGATCAGTCGTAATAAAGGGACCCTATCTTATAGTCCATCTTTTGGGTATGAACTTTGTACACGCCGTATGCCTTCCTCAACCCTGGAACTTGATTTATCCTCTTGGCGTGCGGCAGGTATTGGCGGAGATATGATACGTTCTCATATTTTAGAACAATTTGCCGAACAATATCAAAAATATGGTTTTAATTCAAAAGCTTTTGTCGCAAGCTATGGTATGGCGGAAGCGACATTAGCCCTTTCATTCGCACCTTTGGGAGAGGGACTTAAAACCGATACTATTGATTTGCCCCTTCTTGAAACGACAGGTATAGCAAAACCTTCCAATGATCCTTGCGTTACAACCAGAACTTTTACTCTTTGTGGTCCGATACTTCCTGATCATGAAATTGAAATACGGGACGAAAATGGAAATATTCTTCCCGAAAGAAGAGCGGGCAGCATTTACGTGCGAGGCCCAAGCCTTATGAAAGGTTATTTCAATAAAGAAAAAGAAACAGAAGCCGTTCTTGACAAAAAAGGATGGTTAAAAACAGGTGACCTAGGTTATATTCTAAATAACGAAATTGTCATAATTGGACGCGAAAAAGATTTGATTATCATTAATGGGCGAAATATATGGCCCCAGGATCTGGAATGGGCGGCTGAACATGCTTTTAACTCGCTAAGAAGCCGCGATGTCGCTGTATTCTCGGTTGATAAGAATAATCAGGAAACTGTCGTTGCACTTGTCCAATGCCGTGCCATTGATGAGTCTGAAAGAAAAAGACTTCAAGAAGATATGACCAGTCTGTTTAGAAGACAAAATGGTGTAGAAGTATCTGTCCTGTTAGTCCCTCCACATAGCCTGCCGCAAACCTCCTCTGGAAAATTGACACGGGCAAAAGCAAGACAAATGCTTTTAAAAGGAGAATTCGGATTTCATTTTTAAAAATTCAGGTATGAAATGAAATTTTATGGCCTCTTGAACAGAATTTAAAAGCTATTTACAATAAATCAATTCTTTCCTTAGGATATGCGACTGATTGCGTTAAATGTCATCCAATCAGTCATAATCGTTCAAATATTGATATTTAACAAGGTAACACTATGACTGAAACGGTTGAAGAAATTTCAAAAATAATTATTGATACATTATTAGAAAACCCAAAAGTTCCCAAAAACATTTCACCAGACAGCAAAATTATTGAAGATTTGGAATTCGATTCTCTAGCTGTTATGAATTTCGTCATGGAAATTGAAGATAAACTAGACGTATCCGTTCCTTTGGATCGCCTGACAGACGTAAGAACGATTCGTGATCTTGCAGATGCCATCGTTTCCCTTAAATAAAAGCTCTCTCCTATGGATATATTTACAAAATTCAAGCCACTTGAAACTGCTTTCAACCAACTTATTTCCTTTGCCCCGCACAATCCGTTTGGGGTTACAATCGAGAAAACACTTTCTGCAACAGTTGGTACTATCAACGGGAAAGAAACACTTCTTTTTGGAACAAACAATTATCTAGGCCTCAGTCAATCCGAAGAGGCACGAAAAGCAGCTGCTGAAACAGCTATGCGATATGGTGTTGGAACAACGGGATCCAGAATTGCCAATGGCTCTTATTCCTTACATCAATCACTCGAACAAGAACTGGCCCAGTTCTTCAACCGTCGTTCCTGCATGGTTTTTTCAACAGGATATCAAGCAACCCTCGGCATGGTATCAACTCTTGCCGGTAAGGATGATTACCTTTTCTTGGATGCGGACTGTCATGCCAGTATTTATGATGGCAGCAGACTCAGTCAGGCACAAATTATACGTTTCCGACACAATGACGCTGACGATTTACGTAAGAGATTACGCCGAGTTGGCAATATAAATGGTATTAAACTGGTTGTGGTGGAAGGGGTTTACTCCATGTTTGGAGATATCGTTCCCCTCAAAGAATTTATCCAGGTTAAGAAAGAGGAAAATGCTTATCTCATGATTGATGAGGCACATTCTTTTGGTGTTTTTGGTGAACATGGTCGAGGAATTGCAGAACGTGAAAACGTGGAACAAGACGTTGACTTCATCGTGGGAACTTTTTCTAAAAGCTTGGGTACTGTTGGAGGATATTGTGTTTCCGATTATCCACAAATGGATAAATTACGTCTTTGTACCAGACCCTACATGTTTACGGCCTCTTTACCTCCCGAAGTAATCGCCGCAACACGTGAAAACTTGAAAATCATCGCTAACCGTCCTGAATTGAGAAATAAACTAAAGAATAATGCCTCCCGGTTTTATCATGCATTACAGAATGCTGGTTTTCAAACTGGTCCAGATATCAGCTCTGTTGTTTCTGTCATCTTGAATGAATTACCTCAGGCTGCTCATTTCTGGAACAGGGTGTTAGAATTGGGGGCTTATATTAATCTTAGCCTGCCTCCCGCTACACCGGATAACAGACCTTTATTAAGAGCGAGTATCGCCGCGGCCCATACAGAAGAACAGATTGACCGACTAGTTCAAATCTACATTCAGGCGGCTAAAGATGTAGGGCTAACTCTTAATTAAAATCTTTATCGTTTGAATAAACCCTGTCGATATAATTTGAATAATATCCAGGGTGCATTTATAAGGGGATATTTTTTTTGGAACGCTGTCAATTCAAGATTAATGTCACGGTGTCGATTAATTTTCCACACAATATACTGCGCCCCCCCTTCAAACGTGAAAGCGGCCTTAATTAATCGGCAAATATTCAAGGGTCGACCCAATATTTTCCGAATCTTCCAGCGTTTTCTAGCATATTCTCGTTGATCCTTTGACACAGATGGAAATAGAAAATAATTTTTTGTTTCGTTATAGGATATTCCTGCTTTTTGCCAGCCCAGTTTTAAAAGTTGCTTAAAGTAATCTTCTCTATTTTCCAAAATCAACATTGGACGATTATTTGATTCCACCCTTAGCTCGACATCATAAGTATGACGGAATAATGAACACCAATATTTTTCCGCAGTCCCATATTCTGGCCCCAAAAAAGTGGCCCACCATATAGCTGTATTTACCGCTCTTATGAGACAATCCAACAATGCCTGTTTTCCTTTATCATCTTTCCACCAAAGAATCTTAACAGGCTGACAAAAACGCGCCCACATCGTTGTATCAATGGATTGTAAAGCAGTAGCTTTTTGAAGTTGATCTATTGATAATATCGCAACTTTGGCCCTTAAATTAACATTCCCCTCACTCCATTCATGATATTCAATATTCGGAGGTAGACAATAATTAATCACAATTTTAAAACAATCTTCCGGATACCAATCAGACAAATTTTGACAAACAACATAAAAATCAAGCAAACCTGTCAGTTCTTTTTTCCATAAAGAAGAACCGTAATAGATAACACCTATGGGTTGCCGATCTCCTATGATCTGTTTAACGAAGGCGGTAACAGATTCTGGAACAGAATGCTGATCAAATGAAGTAGCCAATAATTGTGACAAGGATGATGACATAAACAGCCGACATTATCTATAAACGGACAAACGAAAATTTGGGACCGGTCGAAAGAAGGATACAATGATCCTCGCCTGTATCAAACTGTTCTCCATCAAGAATAATATCCTCTTTGATTGACAGTTTTATTTTATTGGCAGTACCACTAAGATAATTAGGATCATTTAATAACCATTCTGGCGTTTTACCTCTTAATAAGGCGAAACATGCCGCCAACAGATGTGGAGGATGTGCCTTAACATTCAAATAATGAAGACTATCATCCCCTGCATATCGGTTAAAAAACGGCCACATTCCATGAGATAGGCTCTGTAAAGTCGTCGATAAAAACAAAAAGCAATTCTCCTGATATGATTTCTTTTCATCAATGAAAAAAGAGCATATATTGCCGTTAAGCCATAAATCCCGTGTTTTTGAAAAAAATAATTTTAGTAAAGACGTTATAATGGTGATTGCCACAGCACCATCATGAGGAAAATTTTTTAAAATCGTCGGGTTATGTGCAATCTGAATAGCCTTCGTAAATGCCGCTGCACCTTGAAACATTCCCAAAACAGGCGGGCGAGAGGGATCAGACCATTCAATTTTTAATGCATGACGATGCTGAACCATAAAATGCAATCGCTGACGTTCTGCCAAAGTCCTGATACGCTTAAGAGCATTAATTCCCCGAATACCGAATCCAATATCCTTGGCTATTAAATTTGTATTTCCTGAAGGAAGAATAATGAGGCTTGGCAATTTATCATGTGGATAACAGCTATAAATAGCTGTCATGACATGACTAATCGTGCCATCTCCACCATCTATAATGATACAATCAACCCCTGTTGCGACAAAACGATTTAACGTTTGCATCATATCATCAACAGTTCGTGGCGTAGAATAATTTTCACCTAACCAGTTCAAGGCAAAATCTGTAAATTCCTTATCCTCTTTCTGATTTAATCGACTGACAGGATTTTTAATTAAGGCAATATTCTGATTCACGGATTGCTTCTAACATTCTATAGTATCTTGTTTTAATTTAATATGAGGAGTAATAAACGTTTGTATAGTTTTGATGTTATCATTCCTTCCCATTTGCTTCTTTTATGAAAAAAATTGTGCAAAAATCAACTATATTATCATGATTTCAAGTATGTTACATAAAATAGCATAGAATATATTTAAGGATAGTCTCTTTTGAAACGCTTTACAATTGCCCATATTTCGGACATTCATCTTCCCTTGGAAAGCATTCAATTTCCGAAATTATCCCTTGTCAATAAACGATTTTTAAGTTTTCTGTCCTGGAAAAAAAGACGCCTTTCTTTGCAAAAAAAGAGACTTGATATCATTATTGACGATATTTCCAGAGAATCTCCCGATCTTTTATTAATATCGGGAGATCTCACCAACTTGGCTCTGCCTGAGGAATTTAAACAGGCAGCTGACTGGTTGCATCATCTTCCTTTTAAAAATATAAATATTATCCCAGGGAATCATGATGCGCTTGTTAAAACACAATGGCACAATAGCTACGCTTTCTGGTCACCCTGGTCACAGGCTTACAATCATGACGATTACCCTATCATAACCCGTTATGGTTCTATCGCTGTCATTGGCATTAATACAGCTGTTCCCACGCCTCCCTTTTTTGCAAATGGCCAGGTTGGAAATTATCAGCTGAATCAAATCAGATATGCACTCCAACAACTTAAAAAAGATAATTTATTCAGAATTGTGATTTTGCACCATCCCCCTGTATCAGGAATTGTTTCGGAAAGAAAGGCCTTAAAAGACAGGAAAAAATTGCAAAAAATATTATATGAAGAGGGTGTCGAAATTATTCTTTTTGGGCATGTCCATCGTACCATTACCCGAAAATTTCTTAACACCAATATACCGATGCTGGGAATTGCTTCTGCCTCTTCCAATTCAAACCGTCCGTATCACCAAGCCGCTTGGCGTAAAATCGTAATTGAAAAATTGGATGATCACTTTCATACATTTTCAACGGTACGCTTTATAGACAAAAATGGTGATTTTTCTCAAACCCACTCCTTTTATATAGATCACTATTTTCAGTAAATCCTTGTTGAAATTTCATTTAAAAAACCAGAGTTTGACCAGATTTTTATCAACGATCCACATCAAGATGTTGGATTCCTACCTTTTTGCGCAAGCTCTACCAAGTTTTATTATTTCTCTTGGAGTTATCCTTGCCGCCTTGATGCTGGAAAGATTGCTTGTTTTACTTGACCTATTAGCGGCAGACAGCAGCCCCCTCAGTACTTTTCTTGGCTTACTGGCTGATCTGATCCCTCATTATCTTGGTCTTGCCATTCCGGCAGCCTTTTGCGTATCAATTTTTTCAAGTATTCGTCAGTTAAATCTTAATAATGAAATTGATGCACTATTAAATGCTGGAAAATCCCTTTTTCAATGTACACGGTCTTACATCATAAGTGGTATTGCCATCAGTTTTTTTTGTATAATATTATATGGTTATATTCAGCCATATGCCCGATATGATTTTCGCGCAGCTTTTTTTTATGCCTCTCATGCTGGATGGGCACCCCATATTCAAAGCCATATGATTGTTCAACCCAATAACCACACTGTTATGATCGTTGACAAAGCTAGCCAAAACGGAACCCAGCTTTCAGGAATCTTCATAAGACAAACAAAATTAAATGATAAAAAACAACTGGTTGAACAAATTATTCTGGCCGATAAAGGGAATTTTTATTCACTGGCCGATCATTCAAAAATAATGCTGACCCTTTATGATGGTCAAAATCTTACATTAAACCCGAATAACAACAATAATATAACAGATTTTTCCAATGCTTCACGAATAATACAAAACACAAACAAGAAAAACATTTTTAGGGAAAGAGGCAGCGATGAACGCGAACTAACCCTAACAAATCTCTATGAACAAATTCAGCACCATACCTATCAAGACATCCCAATTTTAGATATAAAGGCTGAATTTCATTTTCGTTTAGTCCGCGCCTTATCAATTATTGCCATTCCTTTTCTTGCTGTCGCCTTAGCCATTACACCAAAACGTCGTAAAAGAAATTTAGGTCTTGGAATCGCGGCAATCATTCTTGTTGCCTATGATCATATTCAACAACTGGGTTTAACCCTTGTTTCACACGGACATGACAATGCTTTTGTCGCTTTATGGCTACCATTTTTTATATTCTTGTTTTTTTGCTTTGGCTGTCTATTCTTAAAAAACAATCCTTTTCTCCTTACCTCTCGCAATTTGTTAAGACACTTTTCAAAGTCTTCGGATAAATAATGAAAAAATTATTGAAACGTTATGTGTTAACCTTTTATTTATCCAGTCGCTTGTTAGCAACGACTTTTACTACTGTCATTATTTTAACAGCAATCATGGAGGTTTTAACCCTATTGGAACAAACCTCTTCTATTTTGGAACGACAACTTGGGCTAAAAGGGGTTGTTCATTTCATGATGCTGAAATTACCTTTACTTTTTAATTCTGTTTTACCCTTAAGTACCCTTATCGGTTTCTTGATCGCCCTCACTCAATTGACAATCAACAATGAGATAACCATCCTACGATCCATAGGCCTATCGACATGGGGACTGATAAAAAAATTAATACCTGTTACGCTATTGCTAAGTTTTCTATGTTTTATTATGTCTGACCAAATTACACCCAAAACGGAACTGGATCTGGCAACATGGTGGAACAAAACCAACCCACATCCCGAAAAAGAAAATAATTTCTATTTTTACAGCAATCTTGATATCATCAATATTGATCATATTGCCTATGGAGGAAATAAAATTACAGGACTGACGATCATCAAGCGTCGTGATTTATCTCATATTGACTCGGTGCTTATTGCTGATGAAGTCATTCATAAAAACCACCAATGGATTTTCTCTCATGCAAAATTCCTGCAAAACAAACCGGATATTCCATTAAAATTTCATGAATTAACAAATGAAAAAGAAAGAATATGGAATATTAACCTGACACCACATACCCTTATAAGACTATCTTCAAAATCAATGCCACAATCCATCCATAATATGGTTCTAGAATTATCATATCAACAACCTTTCAAAATGCCTACGAATTATATAAAAACAACAATTTGGGGAAGATTGTGTTTACCCTTTACTTTTATCATGATGCTAATTATTACTGTACTTGTGACCTACATCCCGCCACGTGCCGGGTTACGTAGCTGGATCCCCATCTATTGTTTGGGATATGGATTGTTATTTATTATATTCCAAGAAGTCCTGCATGCTTTGGGGAAAGCAGGAACCATACCCGCCCCAGTGGCTTCACTTTCTGCCTTCCTTGTCTTTATGTTAGCTACATGCACTATCATTCTATCAGTTGAAGAAAAACAATGAGCAACCAATCTATCTTTCAAATTATGCGCAATCAAGACCTACGTTCCGGACGTAGTTACGATTTAGGTAAAATGGGACTAAAACAATTATGGGTGGCCTATTTGACGCATCCAACCATCCTATTATATTTCAGCCTTATTATTGGATGTATTGTCGCCGTCTGCTACACGTTCAATGGATGGGTTCCTGTCTTAAGTTCAATTATCGTCATGATATTTGGCTTTCCATTAATCTGGTATATTATCCATCGCTGGATCATGCATGTTTCGTTACTATACAGAATGAAATGGTCGGCTTCACTATGGAAACGCATTCACTTTGATCATCATCAGGATCCCCATCTTTTAAATGTATTATTTGGATCACCCTTGAATACCATACCAACCATCATTATCATTGGGGGCGGCTTGGGATATTTAGTTGGTGGATTTTGCGGTTTCTTTGCCTCTATTGGTACAGCTGTGTACATGTCATGTTTTTATGAATTTTTTCATTGCATTCAACATTTGAATTATAAACCAAAATCCAGGTATGTAAGTCATATTAAACAGGTTCATGTTTTACACCACTTTCATTATGAAAAGGGAAACTTTGGTATTACCAACTATTTTTGGGATAAAGTCTTCGGTACCTATTATGAAGATGCCAAGGCACGCCCACGGAGCCCAACTGTATTTAACATGGGATATACTGTGAAAGAAGCTGAACATTATCCTTGGGTTATGCTAAAAACCGGGGCTCCTCCACGTGATCGTCCCGCAGGATCTAATTTTCGGGAGCATAAAAAAGATTGCACCCAACACACTCAAAAAGCAGCCTAAAAGGAATTGGGGCCATTATGGAACGTGAACCCATCAATGCTTTAATTCTGGCTGGGTCAAGGCAAGGGAAACAAGATCCTTTGGCTTTGCATGCTCACGTTTCGCACAAAGCGATTATTCCCGTATTGGGAAAACCAATGATCGAATATGTTACCGAAACCCTTGCAAAAATAGAATCCATTAATAAAATTGCTGTTTCAATTGAAAAGTTCGAGGTTGTTAGGGATATTCTACCCAACTTTATTAAGTATCTTTCCACCTGTCCTGGTCCAAGTGCAAGCATCATCCAAGCCATTCAAGCATTGGGAACCCCCCTATTAATAACAACCGCTGATAACCCCTTACTTCAACCGGAATGGGTGGAATATTTCATACAGGAAGCGGAGGCCTCACAATGTGACCTTGCTGTTGGTATCGCCCTAAAGGAACAGATTGAAAAAGATGTTCCAAACACAAAAAGAACTTACATCAAATTGGCTGACGGTTCTTTTTCTGGTTGCAATATTTTTATGTTTCGAACACCAAGGTCCATTCAAGTCGCAAAACTTTGGCAAAAATTGGAAAGTTATCGCAAAAGTCCAGTAAAAATGGGCTTGCTATTGGGATATTCAATAATCTTGCGATATATCCTGCATCGCTTGACTAGAAAAGCACTTAAAAAAAGAATTTTCAAATTAACCAAGGTTAAGATCGATTTTGTAATTATACCTTGGGGGCAGGCTGCCGTGGATGTGGATAAACCTGATGATCTCCACTTGGTTAATAATTTGATGTCTGACCGATCAAATTAAATCAATTCTTACACATTTCATTGGTTTAAAATCAAAAAATCAATAAATATTCCAAGCTTTTTAAAATATTCCATGTATTTGATATCGCCTGTCAATCAAGAAACGCCTCACAGGCTGTCTAAGTATTTTTTTACCATCTATCAGACTATAGGGACCAGCCTTACTTAATGTATGCACCCCTTGATTATATTCGCCAAATATTGAACCTTTATTGAACTGGCCTGTAATTCTTGCTTCAAATTGATCAGGGGTTAATTCAATAATGTTTAAAAATGTCAGTCCCCCTCCATAAGTCAAGCTACAATCCTGTGTCGGTAAAATAATACCCTGAGATGTAATGACTGCATTACCACCAGGACGTGCACTTGAGGGGGAAATCCTTACGGGATTAAGTGAATGAGAATGCCATGTTCCTGCGAGACTTTCCGACCAGGCAACAGATAAAACGCTTTGCCGACTTAACCCTTCCCTTACAGGGGTATAAAACATCCACCATAAATCATTATAAAATAATATAGTCGGATCAATGGCCACTTCAGGAAAAGAAAAAGAGGATACCTTCTCCCAATGAAATGGAAACTCAACTGCTTTATATAAACTGGTTTCACCTGATTTGTATGCCTCTGGCAGCATGTAAACCAACCCCTGATCCTCAATTAACATTGGATAGGATAGATGCCAGGGTTTCTCCAATACAATTTTTCGATCAATAAGTGAAAGCTGTTGATCAAGAATTAATACCTCTATACGGCCATGACGATCTCTGTAATCATACGCTTCCGCAAAAACATATAGTTTATTATCTCTATAGAGGCCAAAAGGATCAGCAAGAAATTTGAACGTATCCTCCTCTTTTATCCAATGAATATCGCAAATATCACAAGCTATCACATCCTCAACCGGTGCCTTGACAATACCAATGCGCCATATATCCGTTTCAAAAATCGACATCAGAAATACAAATTTATTTTGCGGGTATTAAATTCAGTAATTCAAGGGGCTTCACAGCAAAAGGTTTTACCACGCGCATCAGATTCTGGAAATGTTCCGTTTCGCAATGCGCATCCAAAGCCTGTTGATTTGCCCAACATTCAATAAAAACAATTTTATTAGGCTTGTCACTTTGAAAATAGGCTGTATAGCTGTGATTTCCTTTTTCCTCTCTTGAACGAGAAACACACACATTCACAGCATCTGAAATTTTTGACCAAGCCCCTTCATCAATTTCCAGTATAGCAACCAAATTAACTTCCTGAGACATAATTTGTTCCTTGTTTTTTAAATAAAAATAATACGTTTCATCTTTATCAGGTTTTTATCTTAAAATAGTAAACAATCTGATTCTATAAAAAATTAAATATTTCTGATAAAATTCACTATAATCACATGATTTAAATTCATTCAATCATTTAAGGTTAAGACCAATTATGAGTGACGCACTTTCACGTCGTTTTATAGCTGCACAAGAAATTGTCAAAAATGCATCTGAAATTGCCTTACAAATGCGGCCCAGTCCAGGGGGACCCCAAGGATCCCTCAAACATGCCCAAGACTGGTTGACCGAAACAGATGGCAAGATCGAGTCTTATATTTCAAAAGCAATTCAATCCCTCTTTCCCGAAGATGGTTTTCAAGGAGAGGAAAAGGGGAAAACACGTTCAGGGTCATTAAGATGGATTGTCGACCCTATCGATGGAACATCAAACTATGCACGTGGCAGAAATCGGTGGTGTATTTCTCTTGGCCTTATGGAAGAAAATGTTCCCACTCTCGGTATTATTGCAGCTCCATGCGTAAACGAATTCTATACTGCCCGTCTAGGAAAAGGGGCATTCATGAATGAAAAGCCCATTCATGTTTCCGATGTTAAAGATCCAAAAATATCCATGATTGAACTGGGCTGGAGTCACGTCAGTAAAATCGATGAATTTCTAAAAAGTGCAGAAGCTATCTTAAAAACTGGTGCAATGATTCGCACTTTGGGTTCTGGCACCATGTCCCTCGTCGATGTTGCGAGCGGTAGACTGGATGGACATTTTGAAATGGCCATTAATTTATGGGATGTGGCGGCAGCACTCGTTTTGCTTAGAGAATCTGGTGCCTGTATTTCACCTTTCTTGGAAAATGGTGGCCTTCATCAAATGACACCTATTTTAACCGCAGCTCCAGGAATTTCGGATATCCTCTCGAAAACACTTCATATGTCCTTATCATAAATCGCTTTTATGTTAAACTACCGATCTGTTTTTTCTTTTTCATCAAACCTGAACTAAATTGTTAATCCTATGAAAAATAATTTCATCTTTAAATATGGTACGATGTTTTGCTTTTCAATGCTGTCAATTTTTTCTCTTCAGCATGCCAAGGCCAAAACTGACAAAGTACAATCTATTGTGGACCATTCTCTTTTAACAGTTGAGGATGTCTTTGCAAATATTCCCACATCCAGCCGTGTCTATACCCGTTTAAAAAACGCCAGGGCAGTGATGATTTGCCCAAATATTACACATATCTCCCTCGTGTTTGGAGGCTCCGGGGGAGATTGTGTGCTTCTTTCTAGGGATGCAAGAAATTCTTGGTCCAGTCCTGCTTTTTACAAAATGTCAAGTGGCTCTTTTGGTATACAGCTTGGTGTACAAAATACAGAAGTCATGCTTTTCATCATGAACGAACGCAGTTTGCGCAAATTGTTGGACAGCCAATTCACAATGGGAGCCAGTGCCTCTGCAACAGCAGCAAAATCCAGTAGCGATGCCAACAAGGATACAGCCGATATTTATAACCTGCAAAAAGCATCAGGATTATTTGTCGGAGCATCTCTAAAAGGATCTAAATTAAAAATTAACAGTAGTGCCAATCATAAATATTATAACCAGATTGTGGGACCAGAAGATATTGTCATGGCAATGCGCGTTAACAATCCAGCGGCAAACCGTCTGCGTAAAATCCTGATCAAATATTCAAATATGGCAAAAAATGTCCAACCTGAAAAAAAATCATCCAAAAATCATAATGTAGAGGATGATAATGGCGATGCCAATACCAATGATGATTCAGGTGCGATTGACCTTGCCCCACAAAAAGGCCCCTCATCACATAATATTAAATCTGAAAATTTGCCCGCCCCTTCAAAATCCAGAAAATAAAAAAACCATACTATATTTTAAAAGATAGTTTTTAAAAACTATCTTTTTTTCTCCGCGGCAACATTGTGATTATGTTCTGCAAGACTTGTTGAAAAACTATGTCCACCCGTTCCATTTGCAACAAAATATAATATTTTTCCTTCTGCAGGATGTGCAACAGCCTCCATAGCGGCTTCACCAGGAGAGCATATTGGTGTAGGCGGTAAAGCGCTGGTCCAATAAGTGTTATATGGGTTGACAATTTCCAGATCCTGTCGAGTTAGCCTGCGATCAAAATCATTTTTTCCATCAGTCAGGGCATAAATCACTGTGGGATCTGATTGTAATCGCATACCAAGATGCAGGCGATTGATAAATACACGGGCAACCATGGGACGTTCGCGTTTTAAAGCGGTTTCCCGCTCAACAATTGAGGCAAGGGTAACCAAATCCTGTTGCGTTTTTATCTCAGCAAGAACCTGTCGTTCACCCCAGATTTTTTGCAGTTTTTTCTGCATTGCCTGTTGCATACGGAATATCATCTTTTCACGAGACATACCCCATTCATAGGCATAGGTCTGGGGCAATACCGTTCCCTCTTCTGGTGGCTGTATCTGTCCTATCATATAGGGAGCATCATTAACCAAATTCGCAATCTGATAGGCTGTCAGCCCTTCTGGAATGGTTAATTTATGCTGTACAGGTTTTGCATACCGCAAGATATCGATAACCTGTTGAATCGATGCCTGCTTTGGAAAAGAAAACTCAGCCGCGTGTAACGTCCCGGCCTTATCTGTCAGCTTTATGCCACTACGAAAAATAAAACCGCCCCAATAGGATTGAGTGACAACCTTTTCTTTCTGAAGTTGGTTTAATATTGCCGCGACATTTCCCTTGGCAATAACCACATTTTTAGCATTATCCAAAGGACCGGGAGCAAAATAGGTATATTTTCCGTAAAAGAATACAGCAAGCAGGCATACAAGTAATGCACTGACCCCATATAACAATCGACGCATTACAATTTAACCCATGATATATCTTAGTAAATTTTCATATTCTTTTAAAAATCAGGCTCGCATTCGTGCCACCGAAACCGAAACTATTGGATAGGGCAGCATCAACTTTTCTTTGCTGGGCAGTATGAGCTATACGATCAATGACACTTTCCCTTGATGGATTATCAAGATTCAAAGTGGGAGGTACCTCATTATTACATATTGATAATAGAGAGAAGATCGCCTCAACCGCACCTGCTGCACCTAATAAATGACCAATAGCCGTTTTTGTTGAAGACATTGCCAAATGTTTGCTTGCATCCCCAAACAACCGCTCGACAGCTTCAAGTTCGAGATCATCCGCCATGGTTGATGTACCATGTGCATTAATATAATGGATATCTTCCAATGATAATCCTGAATGCTTAATGGCCGATGCCATTGCACGATAAGCACCTTCATGCCCTTCTGCTGGAGCAGTGATATGATACGCATCACCTGACATGCCATATCCAGCCACCTCACCATAAATTTTTGCGCCACGGGCTTTCGCATGTTCATATTCTTCTAACACAAGAACACCGGCACCTTCTCCCATAACAAATCCGTCACGATCCTTATCCCAGGTTCTTGACGCTTTTGTAGGTGTATCATTGAACCCCGTGGATAATGCTCTGGCAGAACAGAACCCTGCAATACCCAATTCACATACAGCCGCTTCCGCTCCTCCGGCAATCATTACATCAGCATCGCCAAGCGCAATCAAACGGCTTGCATCTCCAATAGCATGCACTCCTGTTGCACAGGCTGTCACTACCGCATGATTGGGCCCTTTAAAGCCATATTTGATGGAAACATATCCTGAAACCAAATTAATCAAGGCAGATGGAATAAAGAACGGAGAAACTTTTCGAGCCTGACCTTCATTAACCTTGATTGAGGTTTCATAAATGGTTTGCAGCCCACCAATTCCTGAACCAATCATGACACCGGTAGCCATTTGATCCGCTTCATTTTTGGGTGTCCAGCCAGAATCCTCCACTGCCTGAATAGCCGCCACTAAACCCAATTGAATAAAACGGTCCATTTTCTTTAAATCTTTAACGGGGATCCATTCAGACAGGTTTAACCTGCCCTCTCCCTTTGAACCTTCAGGAACTTCCCCGGCAATACGTGCAGCAACACGTGAAGCATCAAAACTTTTGATTTTATCAATGCCGCTTTCGCTTGCAACAAGTCTTTTCCAAACATTATCGATACCAATTCCAAGAGGGCTTACAATCCCCATTCCAGTAACAACTACCCTGCGGTGTGGCCATGAACTTGTACTCGTCATTAAATTATCCTGTAAGTTTTATGAATCGATAATGTTATAGACTTTTAATTAAGATGCTTGTTTCTGTTTTTCAATATAATCGATAGCATCCTTGACTGTTGCAATCTTTTCTGCGGCATCCTCAGGAATTTCCACATTAAAAGCCTCTTCAAAAGCCATAACAAGTTCAACTGTATCCAAGCTGTCCGCACCCAAGTCATCAATAAAGGAAGCTTCAGGCGTTACCTTTGATTCTTCAACACCAAGATGTTCAACAACAATTTTTTTTACTTTGTCAGCAATTTCACTCATTATATTCGTCCTTTTACAGCTATAAAGCTTACATGTTTATACTATATTACCAAAGTTCCAAAGAATTTTTAGAACTTTATACGATTTTATCACAACGGTATTGGGGAAATATCACATTTCCCCCAAATAACCAAGCAAAAGCAATATTATAATTTTATAAAATGTTCAAATGGTTCACAAAGCAAGGATCTTTACACCATATACATGCCACCGTTAACATGCAAACATGTTCCAGTAACCCAATCTGTCTCTTCAGAAGCCAGATAGACAGCTGCGGATGCAACATCCTCCACCTGTCCCATTCTATTTCTTGGAATTCTTTGTAATAATCTAGATTGTTGCTCTTCTGATAATACGGCAGTCATTGGTGTTTCAATAAAACCGGGGGCAATAACATTAACGGTAACGCCTTTTTTCGCCACTTCTAACGCCAGACTTTTACTCATAGCGATTAATCCGCCTTTTGCAGCTGAATAATTGGCCTGACCAACATTACCAATAAACCCAATGATCGAAGCGATATTGATAATGCGTCCTGAACGCCGGCGAACCATTCCCTTTAACGCAATCTGACATAATTGGAAGGGCACAGACAAATCCACATCCAGAACCTCGGACCATTCCGATTCCTTCATTCGGATTGAAAGATTGTCCCGCGTTAATCCGGCACTATTAACCAGGATATCGACAGGTGCATTTGCCTGCCTCTCTGCATTCGGGATAAGCGCTTTTAAAGATTCCTGATCCTTGAGGTTGGCTGTTTGAACAAATGCGTTCTGTTCACCCAACTCTTTTTGAACCTCTCTTAAAACGTTTTCCCTGGTTCCCGACAAAACAACCTTTGCCCCTTGCTGAACAAATGCCTTGGCAATCGCTTGACCAATTCCACCCGAGGCACCAGTAACCAACGCTACCTTATTATCTAGTCTGAACATAATCTTCATAATCCTTGTGTTCTTTTAAAAAGCAGAAAGAATTTTTGCAAATTCTTCAAGATCTGCAGGTGTATCAACAGAACAAACCTTGCTATCCCGTGCAGTACGCTGCATGATTTTAGACAAAACCTTACCTGCACCAACTTCAACAAAAAAATCAACTTCCTGATCAATCATATATCGCATAGTTTCTGCCCATCTTACAGAACCTGTTATTTGTCTAACCAATGAATCCCTGACAAAAGAAGAATTTTCATAAGGGCAGGCGGTTATATTTGCGATAACAGGAAAATTAAATGGTTTGGGATTTGTTTTAGCCAAGGCATCCCGCATTTCCCGGGCAGCGGGTTCCATTAACGGACTATGAAATGGTGCTGACACAGGCAATTTAACAACTCTACGGATACCAGCTTCCTTGGCTATGGCTATAATCCGTTCAATCGCGTCCATATGACCAGAAACCACAACCTGAGATGCACCATTATCATTGGCAACTACAGCAACCGAATTTCCCTGCGTGGCCTGTTTACATAAATCCTGAACCTGTCCAATCGTGACGCCTATAAGTGCAGCCATTGCTCCCTGACCAACCGGTACCGCATTTTGCATTGCACTGCCGCGCGTCCGTAACAAATTGACAGTTGTAACAAAATCAAACACATTGGCAGCACAAAGAGCAGAATATTCACCCAAGGAATGTCCTGCTGCCATTGAAACCAGATGATTGGCATCAATATTAAATTCTTTTTCCAAAACCCTGATTACGGCCATAGAATGTGTCATTAATGCAGGTTGTGTATTTTGCGTTAAAGTCAACGCTTCCACAGGCCCCTCCATCATAATTTTGGATAATGGCTGCTTTAACGTTTCATCCAGCGCTTCATAGACTTCTCTGGCAATTGGAAATGCTTCAGCCAATGCCTTACCCATACCAACATATTGGCTTCCCTGACCGGGGAATAAAAATGCACATTTCATAATAATGATTCCAATAAAATAAATTAAACGGCAGATCTTACAAAAAGCTGGTTAATACTTCGTAAAATTTCAAAAGTCTGCTTCCACAAAGGTAAAATACGGTGTTCCTCAATACCCCGTTTTTTGACAATCTCAATTATTTCTCCAACCGAACGGCGATTGTCAACAAGTCCCAAAAACCCGCGTGCCTGTGCAGGTAAAGGAAGCATAATCGTCAACATTCCAAAAGAATAAGGAAGCAGATTGGATGGTAAAATCTGATTGGCAAGTATTTCTCCAGGCGTTTCCCGCATAAAAGGAATTGAATCAGAGGCACATGGATCAGCAAATTGTATATTATCTTCCGCGCGACGCACATACACAACATGCGTTGACATATTCCCAGCCAAAGATTCAGCCAGACTAGCCTGTGTTCTTATATCAAACTGCCTGAATTTTTCTCTGATCTTTGGATCTGTTATTAAATAAGCAGGATCATAACGCGCAGGCTCCACCAAACAGTTTACCGCCAACTCATTTTTATCCAACAGATCCCATAATTCAGCAATTTTATAGGATCGGTCACGCGGGTTTAATAAAAGATCATACAGACCAGCGTCACCTCCAGTTAAATGATCACCAAAATTTCCATTAAATCTGAGCCAGGCAGTCGATGGAAGATGCTTCATGATTCTTTTTGCAACATCCAAACGCTTTACTGGTGGATCTGACAAAGAGGTCAGTTTGGATAATGCTTCCTGCACCATATAAACGCCAGTACGACCATAGGGAGCATAAACCATCAATCCCATCCCGCCGCCAGGATTTAGTTGTTCCCTTAATATTTGCAGGGCAGCAGCAGGATCAGGCAAATGATGCAAAACACCACAACAATCAATATAATCAAACAACCCGAGATTTAAATCTGGTAATTCAAGAATTGAACCCTGAACATAACGGATATTACTCAATTTCCGTGTAGCTGCCCGTTCTTTAACAATTTTCAAAACTGCCTCGGCCCGATCCAAACAGATCACTTCACCAGAACGTTGGTGTCGTGCCATTTGTTGAGCCACCATGATTGCTGCATCACCGGTTCCACAACCAGCAATCAAAATCCTTAATGGTTGCGTATAAGAACGATATCCTCCAAATACCCAATAATCAATTTCATTCAAATGGCTTGGACTGCCTATTAATAAGCGTTTGGTTTCATCCTTTGGATTGCGTTCGGGATACGGATAGGCCTCATATTGCCTTGCCAACCCCAAATCTTGCTGATCATTTTTATGGGCCATTATGCTCTTACAACCAATTTACCACGCTGCCAAGCTTCTGCCGCCTCATCGGCACTCATCCCCTGATTGCGTATTGCATTTTCCATGAACTGAACAATCTGATTACCCAACATCATTTCCTCAAGCTCATCAATCAAGTCACCCCCAAATCGCTGAATCCAATTGGGGTTTAATAGCATGGCCGCTTTTTGTTTCCGTATAAAAATATTCTCGGATTCCCTCAGACGATAAAAATTTCCTGAATCCGTGAACAATGCCGGTTCATAAAGCATCATTAACTCGGGTTCTTGTGAGTGGATTATTTCCTGATAATGAGTCAACGTCTCTTCATCTGCAATAGGTTTCAATTGATAACCAGCCTCGATCAAACCATATTCTTTCATGATTTTATTCGCGAAAACCTGCAAAGTTTCACAAACCGTGATTTCACGATGAAGAAATGAAGCTGTTATAAGTTGACCAATAGAACCTATATGTTCTTGAAACTTTTTTGGCAAAGCAAAAGAGATAGAGGGTTGATAAAGATTTCCAATCACCTTGAAATTCGGATTGGATTGAATGATATCGGCATGAATATCAGGCAACCATACACTTACAAACAAATCAATTTTCCCAGCAGTCAGCTCCTGAATCAAATCCTTACATTCACCGGTAATTAATTCTATATCCGTTATTCCATGGGCCTCTAACACACGTGTTATAACCGCTGCTGTTGCTTCATGTATCAAATTATCAAAAAAACCAAGCTTTAAAGAATCCATCCCTGTTAATGTCCCACTCTTGTTCAGAAAATTGTTATATTATAGATAAAACTTGTTTGGTATAGGCTTTCTGTTGTTTATTAATAATCATTAGTATCAATTTAGACAAATATCTTTGCCATTTTTCTGAAGGCATCCACCCAATAACCTTACAAACCATATTAACCACCCTGACAATATGATGGATTTTATATAATGACATGGCCTTTTCCATATAAAGGGCTATACATCGTTTATGATTATATGGCATTCCATGGGGCTCATTGGTGGCATGAAAGGCCGAGGCAAGCTCATCATCCTGACTTTCAATTATACGACCCAAGGCAATCCTGGCTCGTTGCAACCTGGAGAGCTTTTGAGATTTCAAATATAATTTAGCATAATCATAAAACAATTTATAATGACGATATTCATCTCCAGCAATCCGTCTGCATATCTCCTTCAGGACAGGTTCCTTTACATAATCTGCCAAGGCACTGTAATAAGATGAAGTGCCAACCTCAACCATAGCCCGGGCGATAAATTCTCCCGCCTGTGATCCACGGATTGAGTGATCCGTCTTTAAGTCAATTTTATAAAAATTTCTGAAACGCTTATAACTTTCCTGATAATCCCAAGCAGGATCAGCCATCATGGCCCATCGTCCCAATGTTTCACCATGTTGCACCTCTTCATCTTCCCATTTCCTGAAAAGCTTTGTCAATTCAGGATCATGACCAAATATATTTGTCAAATAAACCGTATAGTCTACACTATTTCGTTCAACAACAGCAGCTGTTTTTATCAAAGGAACAATATCAGCATCTATTAATGAAGGGTCAAATTTATCCCAGTTAACCTGTTCAATATCCCAATGTTTCATAGTGCCACGCTTTCCTTATCAATTTTATTTTTAATTAAGAAATTATAAAACAACTATAGTAAACCGTAGTATGAGAAAATGACTAGATATTTTTATTAAATTCAATAGTCAAAACAGGAATTAATCTCGGACTCTGAAATTGGCACCTGATTCCATTTTGGGTTATGATCCTTGTCAATAACTGCAGCCCTCACCCCTTCTAAAAAATCGGCCCGTTGGATAAGATGGTTTATCACACATTCATCACGCTTAATAACAGATTCCAAATTATATAATTTACGATGCCATGCCTGAAACGCAACTCTTAAAGAAAAAGGACAGGCCTTTAAAATAGAGAATAAATCTTTTCTTGACCATTCATACACGCTCCCCATTAATCTTTCGATTATCATATCAACTGAAGAGGCATCATACACTCGTTTTATTTGTCCCAGAAATCCATGATCAATTCGGTTTTCTTTTTTGTAAGGAGCCAAAACTTGCTTTATATTATTACTTTCCAATTCTGATAACACGGTTTCCAATTCAAACGAATAAATAAAATAATCAGCAAAACCAAGCTGAATCGCTTCCTCTGCATTTAAACGCTGCCCGGTAAGCATAGCTCTCAACCCCGTAAAACCTGGAGCTTTTTGAAAAATTAAACTTGTTCCTGCATCCGGTGCAATCCCTATCATGACTTCTGGCATTGCCAAAATTGAACATTCAGTAACAATACGATATGGAACATATGACCCCAGACCAATCCCACCCCCCATCGCAATTCCATCCATCAAGGAAATTATCGGTTTTTCATAATGGGCAACAAAACATGCAAGCTGATAATTATGCTGGAAAACACTTAATGCTTTTTTATAATTTCCCTCTCGTACAAAATTGGCAATCTGGCGAATATCACCACCTGCACAAAAAGCTTTTTTTTGACTACTTTTAATTAATACAGCATGAATGGAAGGGTCATCTTGCCATTTTTTTAAAATTGTTATTATTTGTCTCTGAAATAAATCATTAATTGCATTCAGAGCTTTGAAACGGTTTAATATTAAAATTCCTATCCCTTTTTGTTTCTGTGTAATAATCCATTCATCCATTTAAGATCTCTTATGTCACTTTTAGTTACGATCCTTACACATGAATATAATCAGGAATTATACGACCCAAAAATCACTTATCCTTGTTCAAAACCCTTTTTTATCCCATTTTTCCATATATATATTCATATAATTTTACAACAATATACGATATATAATGATTTTGATTTCATAATCATATATCTAATTTATTCATCAAGGATTTATGAATGTCACATAAGCAAGGCCATAAACTAGCGACAGAATATCATTTTCCAATTCGTCACGACTGGACCAAGGAGGAAATCGCTTCTTTGTTTCAGCTCCCGTTGCCCGAGCTTATTTACCAAGCACAAACTGCCCACCGATTAAATTTCGATCCAACACAAATTCAGGTTTCAACCTTGCTCTCGATCAAAAGTGGAGGATGTCCCGAAGACTGTGCTTATTGTCCACAAAGTGCAAAACATGAAGAAAAAATTAAGGCAGACCGTCTTATGTCCGTTGAAAAAGTGCTTGAAAAAGCACGCGCTGCCAAAGCGGAAGGTGCGACACGTTTTTGTATGGGTGCCGCCTGGCGTTCCCCGAAAGATCACGATCTCGAGACCGTTTGTGCCATGATAGAAGGCATTAAAAATCTTGGGCTGGAAACATGCGTAACCTTAGGAATGCTTAATCTGGAACAAACTGAAAAACTTAAAAACGCTGGACTGGATTATTATAATCATAATCTTGATACTTCTGAAGAACATTATGAAAAGATCATCTCAACCCGTACATACCAGGATCGTCTGGATACCCTCGCTTTTGTTCGTGATGCCGGTATCAAAGTATGTTGTGGAGGTATTCTCGGAATGAATGAGGATGAAACAGACCGTGTCAGCATGATTGCAACCCTTGCCAATTTACCCAGACATCCGGAAAGCGTGCCTATCAATATGCTTATCCGCGTCAAAGGAACACCTTTATGCAATGCAGACCCCATAGATCCTATTGATTTTATTCGTACAATTGCTGTCGCCCGAATCACGATGCCTAAAAGCTATGTCCGATTGGCAGCCGGCAGAACGGAGATGAGTAATGAAATGCAGACCTTGTGCTATCTGGCTGGAGTCAATTCTATTTTTCTGGGTGAACGTTTGCTAACCTGTCCCAATCCAGAAAAAAGCAGTGATTTGACCTTATTCAACAAATTAGGACTGCAAATTGCCAACCAGCAAAACCGGGCCATATCCTAAATTAACAACACTATTATAAGAATTAAGATTTTGAATTTTGGAGATCTTATCTAGACTCTTGCTTTCCAGCGTAATAACCTTAAAGCGTTCATAACAACACATACGCTACTTAAAGCCATGGCGCCCCCTGCAATAGCCGGATTTAAAAATCCGAGCATTGCCAAAGGAATACCGATAATATTATAGATAAACGCCCAAAACAACCCTTCCTTGATACGCTGATGAGTTCTTTTGGCAATGTCCAACGTATCAGCGACCAATTCAGGATTATTCCGCATCAATACGATCCCAGCCACCTCGGCCGCCACATCCGTCCCCTCGCCCATTGCAATGGCAAGATCCGCCTCTGCCAAGGCCGGAGCATCATTTATTCCATCTCCAACCATGGCAATTGACTGATGATCGATACCCTTTGAACCATGTTTCTTGATAAACTGTTGTTTATCTTCTGGTGTCAGATTCGCTTTAACGTCATCTATTCTCAATATATTACCAATTTTTTTGGCGACAGCTTCATTATCCCCCGTCAACATAATTGATTGGATTGAATGCTCTTTCAATCGTCGAACCGCCTCTACCGAACCAGACCGTACATGATCCTCAAAAGCTACAATACCCAATAAACGATAGGAATCTTGCATCTTCTCAAGAAGCCAGGATAAAGTTGATGATCGAATTTCTGACGGCACATCAGGAATTTTACACCCATGCGATTCAACCATCTGCTGATTGCCCAATAAGAAAACCCGTTCTTTTATCTTTCCCATGACACCACGTCCCTGTTCTTTTATAACCCGGAATTCTTCTGGTTGTTTCAAAGAAATAGTATAAGAGGAGGCTTCAGATAGCAGTGCCTTTGCCAAGGGATGTTCGCTTGATAAAGACAAACTGGCTGCATGATAGAGAATTTCTTTTTTTGAAAAATCGGATAAAGAAACAATTGAAACGACTGACAGTTTTCCTTCTGTTAAGGTTCCTGTTTTATCAAATGCCACCTTTTTGACATGCACCGCTCTCTCTAAAGTTTCAGCATCACGAATTAAAATACCAGAACGAGCTGCTGCCCCGCATCCAGTGGCTAAAGCTGTCGGCGTTGCCAAACCCAATGCACAAGGACAGGCAATCACCAATACGGCAGCGGCATGCATTAACCCTATTACAAAAAGACCGTTTATCAACCACCAACCCAGAAAGGTTAATAATGCCAGAATAATAACAACAGGTACAAAAATACTGCTTATCCGATCCACCATTTTTTGGATTGGCGCCTTGGAGGCTTGTGCATTTTCAACCAATTGGATAATAGCGGACAATCTTGTCTGTCTCCCGGTTTTTTCAACCTTAATTGATAAACGCCCATTATCATTTAATGAACCACCAGTAACTTTATCCCCAATTTTTTTCTCGATTGGCAGGCTTTCCCCAGTCAGCATCGACTCATCAACCGCACTTTCACCCTGTATGACCACACCATCACAAGGAATTGTTTCACCTGGACGAACAACAACCTGATCACCAACCATTAATTGATCGAGGGGAACTGATATTTCTTTGTCATCAACCAGTTTACAAGCTGTATCAGGACGCAGAGCCTGTAATGCCCTAATTGAATCAGCGGCTTTATATCTTGCCCGCTTTTCCAACCAGTGCCCCAGTAAAATAAAGGTTATAATCAATGAGGCGCTTTCATAATAAAGATCAGGCTCAACCTTGCAATAACCCAACAACCATGAAAGCAATAAACATGTGCTCAGAATCCAGGCGGTACCTGAACCAAGTATCACCAGCAAATCCATATTTCCATTTCCTGATTTTACCGCACGATAAGCAGCAATATAAAATGGTTTTCCTAACCAGAATTGCACAGGAGTTGCCAATAAAAACTGAACCCAGCCTGGAAGCATCCAATGATGGTTGAAACTGCCAGCAATCATTGAACCCAATAATGGTGCGGAAAATAAGGCCGCGATAATCCAATGATATAAATCCCTTTCATCACGATCCCCATTCAGGTTGATAGCTGCATGACCAGGATCAAGCCATTCCGCATGATAACCAGCCTTTGTGACAGCCGTCTCAATCTCAGCAATTAAATTTTGTTGTTGGATAGCTGGTTTTGGAATGACCCTGGCCTGTTCCAATGTCAGATTCACATTGACATCTTCAACTCCTGCAACACGCTTAATGACTTTCTCAACACGTCTGACACAAGATGCACATGTCATTCCACGAATTACAAAATCAATTCCTTTATTTTCCAATGCTGCAGACATAATCGACCAATCCTACACTTTATCGGTATGCAAATAAGAATTAGTATAAAATATAAAACATGCTATAATAATTAACTTTCATAGTCATTAACTAAATAGGATTTTCATCATGAAAATATATCATGTCGAAGGAATGACATGTCAACATTGTGTCCACGCTGTAAAAGAAGCTGTTGAAGCCCTTCCAGATGTTCAGGAGGCCAATGTCGACTTGAAAACCGGAACATTAAAAATCACCGGTTCTGTCAATGAGAATGAACTCAAAAAAGCGATTGAAGAGGAAGGATACACCCTTTCTTGAAATAATCCCATAATGGGCATTTCAGGTTCAATAATAATTATTCGCAATTATATTCTTGTCTGGCATTTTTTACAAAATGTTGAATTAGGATTGGATCCTTTTTCCCCGGTTCAGATTCAACCCCTGATGAGATATCAATTGCCTCTGTACCTGACTGCTGAATGGCTTCTTGCACATTATCGGGTGTTAATCCACCTGCCAGCAACCATGGCTTTGCCGGGTTCCAGTTTTTAGTAAGGGACCAATCAAACTTGCGTCCATTACCGCCTGGTCTTGTATCCGATTCATAAAATGGCGCCTCAATCACCATTCCATCAACCTGGCAAGGTTCAAGCAAATCATAACGCGTTTTAACGCCCCTTGCCAACCAAACTGGCAGACCGATTTCCTCTCGAATAGTTTCCGCCTGCTTGTCAGAACAATAAAGTTGCAGAACATCCAGCCGAACCTTGTCAAGAATTCTTCTTATATCATCTAATTTTGGCCTAACAAACAAACCAACCCTTAACAGACCTTCCTTACCATAATCAGGTAACTGTCTTGCTTGGGTAACAGATAAAAAACGCGGAGACGCTGGATAAAAAACCAATCCCACCCAATTGACCCGTAATTTTAACAATAAATCACAAGTCGCCGTTTCTCTTACACCACATATCTTGATAGAAACCATAAAATTAATCTTGTAACTGACAAATGATTTCCCCAGCCGCCTGTTGTGGATTAGCTGACTGTGTTATTGGCCGACCCACTACAATCCAATTTGCACCCGCCTTATGTGCCAACGCGGGTGTCATGATTCGTTTTTGATCGTCTGTTTTGGCATTTTCCAACCTTATTCCCGGTACCACTAATACAACTTTATCTTCATAAAACTTACGCAGAGTTGCAACTTCCTCGGGTGAACAAACAAGACCATCGACACCAGCGTCCAAAGCCATTCCTGCCAGTTTCATTACTTGTTCAATAGGTGTCGTATGAAGATTTACACTATTTAAATTCTCCTGATCCATACTGGTCAGAACCGTAACCCCAAGTAATAACGGTTTCTGATTTTCAGGAAAATTGACATCTATTGCCTTACGTGCGGCTTTAATCATATCTTTTCCGCCCAACGTATGAATAGTCAACATGGCTGGTTTTACAGAAACCAAACTGGCAATTGCAGATGCAACGGTATTGGGAATATCATGCAGTTTCAGATCAAGAAAAACTTGCCGACCCCTAGCCAGTTTCCTGACCGCATCAAATCCGCAAGCGTAGGTAAACTCCATACCTATTTTAATCATTTGCCCTGTTAAATCAGCAATTTGAGCCCATTGCTCAGCCAAATCATAATCTTTTGTGTCAATCGCAAGAATCAAGCCGGTTTTTGTCATTATATTTCTTAAGTGATCTATCAATTATTTATTATAATATGGGGAAATAAATCTATTCTTCTGAATTCTGTTGCGAAGGTTCAACCTCGGCAGAGGAAAAGGCAGACGTTGCTGTTGGAACTGGGGTCCCATTCTGTCCTGTTCCCTGCTGCGTTGTATTCTGTTGAGTCAGGGCTATATACTGGGCCCGCAATTCATTTAACTGTGTTTCCAAATCACGTATTTTCTGTTCTGCCTTTCTGGCTCTTTTCCATTGACTGACCAAGGAGGTGAAAACTGTTAAAGCTCCTATTGCAAAAGAAATGATTCCAGCCAGCAATACAATCATTCCGACAGAACTTTGCCAATTAGCAGAAAAGAAATTCATTGGCACAGGCGTCATATTTAACAAGAAAAAGATAATTAAAAGTACCAGGAATGGTACAACGATAATTAATCGCAACACGATATGATCTCCCTAACCCAACCATAATCAAACATTATGAATATGACCAGTATATAATACACAAACCCTTACATAAATAAGGAATTTTAATCCAGATAAAAAAAACATTTAAAATAATAATTTAAAAAAAACAAAAAATAACCATATAGTTATAAAAAGATAAATCGTTTTTTCTTATATAAATCAAAAAGCTATGCATGAAGTTGTTTCATTTAAAAAAATAAAGAACAAAATATGGGCCAACATTTTTTATATCGGAAACAAACGATACATCGCTAATATTTATCATTCTTATGAAAAAGCATATCAGGATTGCGAATGGCGGAAACAGGAAATTACTGCCTACAGACATTTACTAATCAATCATGAACAACCCGTACCACAATATTTGACAATCCCGATTCACCAATCAGAGATTCCAAAAAATTGGCAACCTTTGCCTGTATTCGGTTTTTTGCTTTCCTCAAAAAAACTTTCAAAAAAAACAATTTGATTTTATAAACAGGTCTTTCGATTCAATTTATTAATAATTTTATACCTATAAATATTTAATTTAAAAGAGAATGCTCAATGTCTAATAAACAACATGAAGAAAAAACGTTTTTTTTACCTATCATCCCAGTTAAGGATTTAGTCACCAACATTGAATATATTCGAGAATTAAACGTAAAAATTTTTAATACACCCAAAGTTTTTCTTAAGGTATCTCCAAAATCCGACATTACCGTAACCGTTAATGTCAATGCCCAGCAAATTGAAAAGGATTACCCCCAATTCGAAATTATCGTTATCCTAAATTGTACCAGCCAAAAACAACTTGAAGATGATGATAGACCAACTTCTATTTTTGAAATTGACTTGCAATATGGTGCAGTTGTGACTCTTCCCACTTTAAAGGCTGCCAATATAGAAGAATTGTTGATGATACATGCTCCAGAATTATTATTTCCAGAAATTCGCAATATCATCCTGAATATAAGCCGCACATCCAATCTACCTTCTATTCTTTTGCAACCCATTGATTTCGCAGAATTATGGAAAGAAAAAAAATCCACCCTGAAAAACAAAGATTAAGAAACCCTACAAAAATGGATACAACAATGCCCCAAAAACTAGACACGGACAAAAAAATTATTGGTCAAGTAGATCCAGGCGGGATTGTTCCGGAATCATCACGTATTGCCTATGAAAACCGTTGGCTAAAAATCCGTGAGGATATCATACGCTATCCTAATGGGTTAAAAGGCATGTTTGGTGTTGTAGAACGAAACGAATTCGCTGTTATTTTACCACTGCATATTAATAATGAGGGAATTAAAATAGTCACCCTTATTCGACAATACCGATATCCTGTGGGTAAATTTATGTGGGAACTGCCGATGGGAATGTGGGAATTAAAACCAGATGCCACCCCCGAGATGGTTGCTGCCGGAGAACTGGAAGAAGAAACAGGTTTGCGTGCCGCCAATATGGTACATGGAGGTATATTATATCAGGGGGCAGGCTATTCAACCCAAAAAGGTCACGTTTTCCTTGCCACTGATTTAACACAACATTCCCCGAAACGCGAAGAGACAGAACTGCATATGACCTGTCATACAATCCCGTTAACTCAATTTGAGGAAATGATTCAAAACGGACAAATAACTTGTATGGTCACAATCGCTGCATTCTGTTTGTTACGTAGTAAAAAATTAGTTTGACTCTCTCTTCCTTCGTTACCTAAAAAAGATTTAATCGTGTAATTTATGACTTGAGGAAATATAAAGTATGGCAGAAACCCAGCTCCAATATAATAACCCTTCTACATCACGTACCCTTGTCAAACATGCGGTTACAATTGGTTCCACCATGATCTTGGGACTTGTTTTTGGGTTGATCTGTCATGCTTTTGGAGATGTTATTATCTATAAGTCAGCAAATGGCTCAATAACGTTATCAAATTTTATTCTGACCTTGTCTGAATTAATTGTCAATTTGTTTTTGCGCCTGATAAAGATGATCGTGGCACCTCTGGTTCTGGCTACGCTCATTGCCGGGATTGGGAACGTTCAAGATACTAAAACCATAAAAACCATCGGGATCAAGGTTATTTTTTGGTTTATCGGTGCCTCTATCGTTTCCTTGGGTGTTGGAATGCTTGCCGCCAATATCATCCAGCCAGGCAAGAATTTTACGCATAATTTACCACCTGTCTCTGAGTCTCATGCAATTTATCATTTTGACCTTATTAAATTTACACTTCATATCGTTCCTGATAGTGTCATTGACGCAATGGCTCATAACGATATGTTACAGTTGGTAGTTTTCGCTGTCTTTTTCGGTTTGTCTTTAGCCGCTTTACCTGACAAACAATGTCAACTGGTAAGAGATGTAACAGATGGTGTAGGCAAAGTTATGCTGAAAGTCACCGATATGGTCATGATTATTGTACCATTGGTTGTCTTTGCTTCACTTCTTTCAATAGCAACCCGTAATGGATTACATGTAATTGAAAGCTATGGACTGTTTTTGATCGAGTTTTATGCTGTCATTCTCGTCATGTTCATTATTTTGATCGGAACTGGTTATTTCATGATGGGAAAAAAAGTGTTTAAACTTCTTCCATTCATAGCCGAACCTGTAATGGTGGGATTTGCAACCGCCAGTAGTGAGTCTGCCTTTCCAAGATTACTTGAACAGCTTGAAAAATTCGGTGTTCCACCCAAAATATCTAGCTTTGTCGTTCCTTTAGGCTATAGCTTTAACCTTTGTGGAACCATGATGTTCATTTCATTTGCCGCCATTTTCATCGCACAAGCCTATGGTATTCATATGCCCATTGAAAAACAAATCATGATGCTCCTGGTCATGATGATCAGCAGTAAAGGCATCGCAGGAGTTCCACGCGCCTCAATGGTAATGCTCGCCGCTGTCATGCCAGGTTTTGGAATACCCGAAGCTGGACTGCTATTAATTGTCGGAATTGATCAGTTTCTTGATATGGCAAGAACTGCAACAAGTGTTTTGGGTAATGGAATTATTGCAGCAATCGCCAATGAATGGGACATCAGGGCAAACAATACAAAAGAAACAATATGATTTTATCTTTCCCCAAAACCAGTTGAATATAATAAAGGTCACTGATATCTTATGAAAACGCAATTAATTGATGGCAAAGGCTTTGCCGCAAACATGACCCAGAAAATAGCTCTGGAAGTCAAGCAGCTGCAGCAGGAAAAAAATGTAACCCCTGGTCTTGCCGTCATTTTGGTCGGCAATGACCCTGCCAGCGAGGTATATGTCAGAAACAAGACAAAACAGACACACAGGGTGGGAATGCGTTCGTTTATGCATCTTCTTCCTGAAACAACCACACAAGAAGAAATCCTGAATCTAATTGCAAGATTGAATAAAGACCCTGATATTCATGGAATTCTCGTACAACTACCTCTTCCAAAAGGGTTGAATGCAGACACCATTATTCAGGCAATCACCCCTCATAAAGATGTTGACGGCTTGACAGCCTATAATACAGGAAAACTTGCGCTCGGACATAAAGACGGATTTATACCCTGCACCCCACTTGGATGTCTAATGTTATTGCAAAAAGAACTTTCCAGTTTGAAAGGATTACATGCAGTCATTATTGGAGCGTCAAACTTGATGGGCAAACCCATGGCACAACTTTTATTACAAGAAGGTTGCACTGTAACTATTGCCCACATTCATACACGCAATCCTGAAAAACTTGCCCGTCAAGCAGACATTCTTATTGTTGCGACTGGTTGCAGTGAGCTCGTTAAAGGATCATGGATCAGTGAAGGTACGACTATTATAGATGTCGGCATTAACCGTATCACGACAAAAGATAACAAGACCAAACTGATAGGTGATGTCGCTTTTGAAGAGGTTTTGGGTAAAGCTGCAAAAATTACACCTGTCCCTGGTGGTGTCGGTCCTGTCACTATTGCCTGTTTGTTGCATAATACATTACAAGCAGCAAGAAATACGATAAAATAATTTACACCAGAACTATTTCTTATTATAATTATTGCAATAATATAACAATAATTTCTTAAACCGCTTGATTAATATTAATAACTAAATCATTTAAAAGCGGTTTACAATTTATTAGATTGTTTTCTATAAACGAAACTAAAACTTGCTAATATAATATTTAAGTGAACAATTAAAATGACTGAAATTGATTTTCCCTCTTTACTGTTTGATTCAGCCTGGTATTTAAAAACCTATCCAGATATTGCAGCCGCCAATGCAGATCCTGTTGAACATTATCTGTTTTTCGGATTTCGAGAGGGACGAAATCCTAACCGTTTTTTTAATACCACCTTTTATCTGAATACCTATCCTGATGTTGCCGCAAGCACTATTAACCCTTTTATCCATTATATAATGTATGGTGCCGCGGAAGGGAGATTGCCCAGGGCTTCTGATCAACCACCTATACCTTCTACAACGGTAAGCACGGAATTATCAACCGGGACCGATATTCCGTATATGGTTGCCACCGAACCCAACCCACAATCTAAATCTGAAATTAATTTAAGTTTTAAAATTAGTGATTCAGAACCTCCCCAGCAATTGCAAGATAAAAAAACCGCATCCTATGATAAATTAACCTTGAATGCCGTATCTGAGATTAAAACAAAATTACCAAACAAGAAAACGACTGTAAAACCAAAAAACTCATCGGTAGCATCCTCTCGAAAACGAAGTCCGAGAGTCAAAACTCAACGCGTAGCACATGGTAATAGTATAAGCAGATAGGCTGATTTTTGTATAAATTCAAAACTAGATAAATAATCAGTTTCTAACGGTTTTCTTTTTAAATTTTCTTCTTTTTTTTACATTCATTAAACGATGCTGATAAGGAGAGAGATATTTTCCAGCTTTTTTTCTCCTTATTGAAAAATTATTGTTCAAATAAGAGGCTTGAATGATTTGAAACTGATAATGATTGTTTAGATCAGGTGTATGAGAATGATAATTGCCAATCGCCTGCATTAAATCTCCATTTGTCTCTGCAAGATACAATTTAAGAATCGCCCCCGCCACGGCTATATTATAACAATTATCCTGTTTTAATCGTTGATAGATGACTTGACCAGTTTCATGCGTTGTTTCCATCAATGGAACAATCCAACGTGTATTGATCTGCATTACCCCCAAATCCTGCGTGCCATTCTTGTTATTGGAGACAAGATTAGGAGCCCCACCCTCCACACGTTGTATTGCCGGTAAAACAGAGGAAGGCAAATGATGAAACGCAGCAACCATCATCATACATTTTAAATATGTCGCAACCATCTAACTAAATTAACTTTATTCTATTTTATTTTTATATTAACAGTTTAAACATTAAAGAAATTGAATCTATTATTTCAAATCCACTTATTTTCATTACAAGGAATTCGTTATGACACGAATCTCGGTAGAGTTAATTCCTAGAGATAGAAATCATATCATTAGTGACATGAAACAAGTCAAGGAATGTTTTCCAATTGCCGACAGCATCAATATTCCAGATCTCATGCGTTTTTCTTTAAGAAGCTGGAACGCTTTTCAGATTACCTCTTCATATTATACACGTTCCATTCCTCATATAAGAGCAATTGATATAAATCCCGACCTTCCATTGCCCGGACATGATATCAATAATTTACAAGAAATTCTGGTTATTCAGGGAGACCCTCCCTCCGATTTCAACAAACATACATATCCCAATTCAACTGAAAGCATTTTAAGACGATATCGAAGGGAACTCCCGCATCTGAAATTGTATGCTGCCTTTGACCCATACCGTCGTTCTCCCAAGGAAGAACTTGAACATGTCCTGTCAAAAAAAGAAGCGGGAGCCAGTGGTTTTTTTACACAACCCATTTTTGATGAGAAAATGCTTGAACTCTGTATGGATTGGTTACACAACAAAACCGTTTTTTGGGGTTTGTCACCTGTCATTGGACCAAAATCGAAATCATATTGGGAAATTACCAACAAAGTTGTCTTTCCACATAATTTTGAAACAAGTTTACAGGCCAACATTGATTTTGCAAAAAAAGCCTTACAAATGATCAAAAAAACAAACCAAAATGCTTATTTAATGCCTTTACGCGTCAAATTAACCACCTATCTATCACCATTACAGGAAATTTTTCAAAACTAGTCTCCCAACGCATATAAAATTCGAATCCAAGATCGTATCCCCTTATGAAATGAACGAAGATTATATTTTTCATTCGGGGAATGAATGCAATCATCAGCATTTGCAAACCCGATTAAAAAAGATTCTATTCCGAATTCACGCTGTAAATCATTAACCACAGGTATGGCGCCTCCACTGCCAATAATGACTGTTTTATGAAGCCATTCATCTTCGAGGGCTTGACTAATTTTACTTAAATTCTTTCCTTCAAGGGAAACCATACTTGCATTTGAAACACCATGAGAAACAAATTCAACTTTACAATCTTCGGGTATTCTCGATTTTACAAACTGCCGAAAATTTTTCCGAATTTGAATTGGATCCTGTTCCCCAACCAAGCGAAAAGAAATTTTGGCTGAAGCCTGAGCTGGAATAACCGTTTTAAACCCATGTCCTTCATATCCCCCCGTAATTCCATTGATTTCACACGAAGGACGACACCATGTCTGTTCAACGGCATTGAATCCAATCTCACCCGCCGGATATTGCAAACCGATTGGATGAAGCAGTTCACTATCGGTTTTACCAATTTCCTGCCATTTTTGACGAATCGTTTCAGCAATTTCAGGCACCCCTTCATAAAAATTTGGAATGGTGACCCTTCCTGTATTATCACGTAATGCTGCAATAATTTCAGCCAAAACCTGAATAGGGTTTTGAGCGGCATTTCCGTATAATCCCGAATGCAAATCCCGATTAGCCGCGTAAACGGTAACCTCTTCCCCAACCAAGCCACGAACCATGGCAGTGATTGCTGGCACATCCGGAGTAGCCATATCCGTATCACAAATAAAAGCAATATCAGGATGCAAGATTTCTTTCTGTTGCGCTAAAAAGGTAGGTAAATGTTCACCTCCACTTTCCTCTTCACCCTCCAAGATAAAGGTGATATTCAATGGAAATTGCTTGTCTTTCACATAAATCGCTCGACAGGCTTCCAGGAAAGTAAGAATTTGACCTTTGTCATCTGATGATCCACGCCCATGAATAACCTCTTTTCCTGTTGCGTCGGTTCGGATACAAGGTTCAAAAGGTGGTATTTCCCATAATTCCAGTGGATCGACAGGTTGTACATCATAATGTCCATAAAATAAAACATGCGGGGCTTCCTTTATTTCAGGAGAATTTGCCATGACGATTGGATGTCCCCCAGTTTCACAAATCTGCACATCCAAATCCATATTACGCAAGTAATCATGTAACCACTGTGCTGCCTTTCGACAGTCTTGGTTATAGCTTGGAATAGCTGAAATACTTGGAATGCGTAAAAATTCGAATAAACGATCAAGAGATTCTGTTATCCTATGATCAACATTGCAAAGAATTGATTGCAAAATAAACTCCTATTATTATAAAATTTTATTTTAAAGAGATACTTTTTTATTTAATAACCAATAATGATTTTATCCTATCTAAAACCAAAACCCATTACATTAAAGATTCTTGCCGCAGCCATTTTTAATCTTGTATGTTTCATAAATATCGGTATGCCTTTGGCTACAATACCTGTATTTGTTCACAGACAACTCGGATATAATAGTATAATTGCCGGAATTGCTGTTTCCGCAGCCTATCTTGCCACCTTTATAAGTCGCCCGGGGGCAGGTCAATGGCTGGATACCAAAGGAGCCAAAAGTGCAGTCATTATAGGTTTGGGAATTAGTGCATGCGGGGGACTTTTAACAATTTTGGCTTTATTGTTTATCCATCAACCTCTTATGGCATTAATAATCATCCTTCTAGGCCGCTTTTGCATGGGTATTTCAGAAAGCTGGGCATCAACAGGTGTTAATGTCTGGAATATCGGCAGAGTAGGAATTGAAAACGCAACCCATGTCATATCATGGAATGGCGTAACCACTTATGGCGGCATGGCTATTGGTGCCCCCTTAGGGGTTTATCTTGCTTCACAACCCATCGGTTTTATTGGAGGGTTATCTGGATTTTCTATTCTTACTGTCATTCTGGCTTCAGCATCAATGCTTCTAGCATCAACCTATCCAGCCATCATTCCCGTTCCAACCGCTAGACGTTTACCTTTTACCAAGGTTTTCAAACGAATTTCAGCTTACGGCTGCTGTCTTGGTTTATCAACTATCGGATTTGGCAGTATTCAAACTTTCATTGCCTTATATTTTATTAGCAACCACTGGACAGGATCTGCCATTGCCTTGACAATTTTTGGCGTTTCCTTTGTCATGATCCGATTTATTTTCAAAAATTCACTTTTAAAATATGGTGGTTATATTGTCTCTATCATCTCCCTAATTACAGAAACCGTTGGTCTTCTTCTGCTTGCCACACAAACCTCAATAATTGGTGCATATATCGGAGCGGCCTTGACAGGATGTGGTTTTTCACTCATCTATCCAGCCTTGGGTGTTATTGCCATATCAAAAGTCAGTAGTGAAAATAAAGGGGCGGCCCTTGCCTCATTTTCTTTATTTCTGGATATGGCCCTTTTTATTTCCGGTCCCCTACTGGGTCTAATCCAAAGTCATCTTGGATATGATTATCTTTATTTGTCAGCCAGTTTTTTTGCTTTTTGTAGTGTTCTGTTAACCTATGGGCTATATTATCAGAATAAAACAGCCTCTATTTAACGATGATATATTAAAGAAAATTTCATGACTCATTACAATTACTCAATTACCGTTTTCTGCGGTTCAAAATGCGGAAACAAATCCATCTACATTCAGGCGGCAAAAGAATTGGCAAGCCATTTTGTTCACAATCAATTACGACTTGTCTTTGGCGGTGGCAGTGTGGGTTTGATGGGAATAATATCAAATACCATGATTGACCTTGGTGGATCCGTCAAAGGTATTATCCCGCAATTCCTTATCAAAAAAGAGGGACAACATTCTCGTGTAAATGATTTAACCGTTACCGAAGATATGCATTCCAGAAAAAAGATTCTTTATGACGAAGGAGATGCCTATCTGATTATGCCTGGAAGTATCGGGACTTTTGACGAATTCTTTGAAATACTTACTTGGCGCTATCTAAAGCTCCATAATAAACCGATCATCATTGTAAATGTCGATAATTGGGCTAGGGGCATTCATGATCAATTAAACAATACCATCGAACAGGGATTTGCTGATAAGTCCCTGTTGAAACTCTTTGAAGTTGTTCCTGATGTACCTTCAGCAATAGAATCTTTGAAAAAACAGATGAAATTCTAGAAAATAAATATTCCTGTTACCATAAAATTCTGTAACAGGGATTTCACATATTATACAATATTTTCTAATGAAAATTGGCAAGATACCGTTTTAAATGCCAGTATGCTCGAGCCATATCCATACCCACGCCAAACAAATCCTTAATCTGGAATGGACAGGTTAACAGACTTCCGGCAATCCTGGAAAAATTCAACTTACCATCCTGTGTCAAGACTGAAGAAACAAGAGGTGGAAGATTCCGACTTGCCGCATCACATACAACACGTAAAACAGCAAACGGAATATGTTTCTCCTGAGCAAACTGCGCAACCAGACCACTTTCCATATCAACTGCCAAACAGGCCGAATCTTTAAAAAGCCTTTCTTTTTTTTGGGCAGAGGTTACAATTTCATTGCTATGCAATAAACTTCCGAGCTTAACTTCTGATTTTTCCGCCCCCAACCAGCTCCTTAATTCGGCATCCGCATGATATTCCCTATTCTCGGCAACTACACTATGCGGCAATAATATTGTACCTGCCTTAATAACGGGATCCAAACCGGCAGCAAATCCAAAAGATACGATTGAATCAATTTTTTCCACCGACAATCGCTCAAGGGCCTTTTTTGCACCCAGATAGGTCGCCCCGCTCGTTTCAACAGCAGCGGGAGCTAAAGTTGAGGTTAATCTCGCCTCAAAATCCATTCCAACCAAAATGCCAAGGCGGTTGTATATCATTAAAACCCAACCTCGACTTTTCCACTGTTACTCGCTTGAAGATTGCGAAAACGTGATAAGGCCAATAAAGGAAAAAACTGTTTATATCCATGATAACGAAGATAAAACACTTTTGGAAACCCCACGGCATTATAGGGGTTTTCTTCCCAGTGACCATTTTCTTTCTGGACGCTCAACAGCCAGGCCATTCCTTTTTGCACCGCTGGGTGTTTGACTTGTCCCGCTGCCATTAATCCGAGTAATGCCCAGGCAGTCTGAGAAGGCATGCCTTGATTATAAACGCCTTTTGGCGCATCCTCATAGGAGGCTTCATCTTCACCCCATCCTCCCTCTGGTCTCTGTACATAAAGTAACCATTTAACCGCACGTTTTACCATTGGATCTTCATGAGAAACTCCAGCTGCATTTAAGGCGCATAAAACCGACCATGTTCCATAAATATAATTCGTTCCCCAACGCCCGAACCAGCAACCTGCATCTTCCTGTTCAGAACGTAAATATTGAATTGCCTTATCGATTACCGCTTTATCTTCGGGATAATTAAGCTGTGCCAGGAAAGAAACACAACGCGCCGTTACATCAGCCGTAGGAGGATCCAGCAACGCGCCATGATCAGCAAAAGGGATATGATTCAGGATCATTTTATTATTGTCGATATCAAAGGCCCCCCAACCACCATTCGAGCTCTGCATGCCAATTATCCACTGACGGGCACGTTCAATTGATTCGGCATGATCCGGATCACCATCACGATGTAGCAACATACCGACAACAGCCGTATCATCAACATCTGGATAATAATCATTTCTATATTGAAATGCCCATCCTCCAGGAGCTGTTTCGGGAGAATTAATAATCCAGTCTCCCTTTACATCCAAAATCTGGCGATCTTTCAGCCATTTCAAACTTTTCGCCAATTTTTGTGAAGTTACCTCTCGATCCACTGCTCGATTATGACTTATGGTTTCAATTACGGCATGTCCAGTCAAGGCAGTATCCCAAATAGGTGAAACACAAGGTTGACAATAGGCTTCTGTATCCGTCTCAATCAATAATTTTTTCACAGAACGCCAGGCAATCGCAGCGCGTGGATCATCATCGGCAATTCCCAACGCATGATATGCCATCACAGAATTTGCCATGGCTGGGTAAATTGCTCCCAGCCCGTCTTCTCCATTCAATCGTTCATCAACGAATTCCAATGCTTTCTGAATGGATTTTTTTCGTAAAACAGATGGAATATATTTTTCAGCAGGTCTTACAACTTTATCCAGTCCTTTAAAGACATGTCCCCAATAAGACCGGAACGGACCCTTAATCCAATCGCTGACCTGATCAGGCGGAGTTACAAACAATTCCTGAATATGAATACTACGAGGATTAATCGCCTTGGGTTTCAAAGCGGCCAGAATCAATAAAGGAACAACAACTGTTCTGGACCAATATGACATATTCCAAATGGAAAACAATGCTTTCTTGGGCATCAGCATCAATTCAATCGGCATTGCAGGAGTGGCATGCCATGGAACCTCACCAAACAACGCCATTTGAATACGTGTGAAAACATTGGTTCTTTCCGCACCGCCATGCGCAAGAATGGCCTCTCTGGCACGTTTCATATGGGGTGCATCAATATCATCCCCAATAGCCTTTAAAGCAAAATAAGCCTTTACGGAAGCCGAAAGATCAAATTTTCCTTGATAATAAAGAGGCCATCCACCATGATCCCCTTGGATACGGCGCAAGTAAACGCCAATTTTATTTTCCAAATCCCGGTCTATACGATTCAGAAAATGTTCCAACAATACATATTCAGCAGGGATAGTTGCATCCGCCTCCAGTTCAAATACCCAATGTCCATCTTCATTCTGATGTTCAGTTAATACATGCTGTGCTCGAGAAATTGCAGCGTCCAAATCGTCATTATCTATTCCCTTTCCCAAATCACCAGTATGATCTAGCATAATTGAATATTTCCTTATTTTATTATAAATAAACCATTACTATTTGAATTTTGATAAAAAATCTAACCTTAATTATCCCGAGTTTATAAGCTATAAAATCGCCTGAGCCGCCTTATATCCCGAACGGATAGCCCCCTCAATTGTTGAGGGAAGACCTGTAGCGGTCCAGTCTCCTGCCAAAAACAGGTTTGAACATATCGTATAACAGGAAGGACGACGTTTATTTTGTTCTATCGTTGCGGCAAAACTGGCCCTTTTTTCCCACAACAGACGATAGGACGGCACGTATTCAGGCAAAGGGGAAAAAAGGAAAGGTTCAAGAGTTTTCCTGATTTCCTGCCAAATTAATTTTGATAAATTTTCAGGATCGGACCCCGTAAAACGATTGGCGGCACTTACAGTTACCGAAATCACCCCGTCTTTAACAAAAATCCATTCACTAATTCCACCAATAACACCGATGAACCTTGCCTTTTCGACACTCCCCTTCATTTGCAAGGCAAAATCAACTTTATAATGAAGATTCAATATACTTTCAAATTCATCTGGCAAGGGAATGTCAGGTAAAATTGGAGATAAAACCTGTCTTGCCGTATAAGGATTAACCGCAAGAATAACCTGGTCCTCTGAATTAAGTTCTATTTTTTCATTATTCACGGTAAAATAATCAATATATCCGTCTTTCCGATGCAATTCAGAAAGACGGGATGTCGCATGAACTTTGCCCCCTTGCAATTTTATCAGAGATAAAGCCGGTTTTACAAAGGTTTCTGACAATCCCTCCCTTGGGAAATAGGGAACACAGGCCTTTCCTCCCTTTAGCAAAGACTGACGCACAACAGAACCCAGCAAAATTGCGCTACCAACCTCACAAGAAGTATTCAAAACAGAAATGGCAAACGGTTTCAGAAGACGACGGGAAAATTCACCATTTACCAAACAATCGGCAACAGTTTGACTATGATTGGCCTTAATTAAATGCCACAAAGCCATCAATTCGGGAAATTTAAAACCTGGAACCCGACGGTTTTTACTAAATAGCCACCAAGGGAATCTTCCATTTGATAAACTAACATCCCAATGTTTGTTTTCATCAAGATCAAAAAAGGGAAATAGGGGAATTCCTGAACTGGTCAGACTATTCATGGAATCTATTTTGTTCAAATAATCAAAAACGGCATCATTTCCAGAAAGAATTAAATGATTACCGTTATCGATCAAACGATTCAATTTTGAATCATAAAAAGAACGGGCCCGCCCACCAAATGTTGGACTTCCTTCATAAAGCGCGATTTGCGCATCTGTCCTTGAAGATAAAAAGACAGCGGCAGACAAGCCAGCCAGCCCCCCACCAATAATATGAATATGTTTCTTTGCCATATTATTGAACGCTATACCATCAATCCAACCATACCAACAATAACTTTTTCCCCTGTCGATAAGGATGCTCTTTTAAAAGGTTTTTTCCACCCTAATTTTTTTTGTTTACCCAATAAAAAGCGATAAGTAGCTGCCATAATTTTTGCAGGCCGAATGGCATCAACTTCACATTGCCTCATATAGTTCGCGGCAGAACGAAAATGATCCAGGGCACGATATGACATAATATTGCAAACTTCTTGAATTGAGGGATTCTCCATACATCGTTCAGGAATCAGGGAAATATGAAAACGTTCCAACAATTCTTTCGGTAAATACAAGCGCCCTCGTTCGATATCTTCCTCTAGATCGCGCAAAATATTTGTTATCTGTAGTGCCCGGCCCAAATGATAAGCGACTTTTTCAGCCGCTTCTGATGAATCCCCAAAAATCCGGATTGCCAAACGACCCACTGCCGAAGCGACCCGATCACAATACAAATCTAGTTTGACTTCATCAGGAGCAATAACAGGATTTAATACATCCATTTCCATACCATCAATAATGGCAAGAAAATCTTCTTTCCTCAATCCAAACTGTTGAATTGAGCCCAGCAATACATTCTCAACGGAACCATCAGCCTTTCCATTATACAGAAGCTCAATTTTATCGCGCCATTTCTGCAATTGTTTCTGTTTAACCTCAGGTTCACCCATATCGTCCGCAATATCGTCAACAATGCGACAAAAACTGTACAAAGCGAACATACCGTAACGACGCTCAGGGGATAACATTTTCATGCCTGCGGCAAAAGATGTCTTGGCATGACGAACGATTGCCTCGACAAAGATCAAATCAAGCTCGCTACATCCCATTATCTGTGCAGTTTCAGCTAGCGGCTTTTGCATAATTTGATCGGACCTTTCCATAGTTAAAAATAAATTAAGTCAGTTTTAAGCAAGAAAACAAAAATTAGCAAATTAAATAATAGGATAATCTATTACCCTATATCAATAATTTATCTTTTTCAGGACTATTATCTTAAAATATGTGGACAAGCATATAGAACAGCCTTGATCGCATCCTTATAATTCAGTTTCACTCTTGTTGCCAATGGATCCTCTTTTCTCAAATGCTCAGTCAAGGAACATGCAAGCGTAAGAATTACAGAACTCTCCATTCTTAACCGTCGATTGGACGTCAATCGTATTAATTGTTCAGCTTCCCTGTTTAAATCATCAATATAGTCAAGAATATAATCAAATACATTCCTTAATCCGCTTATTGTTCCCTCGTCTTTAACCGCCTGCACATCAACATTTTCTGCACGCAGCATATCCAACGGGATATAACAGCGATCAAGACGAATGAGGTCAGACCTACAATCCTGCAAATGATTAAGAATTTGTAAAGAGGTGCATAACGCATCTGCAGCTGGCTTTGTATCAGCATTTTCCTTATGAAGATCAAGTAGATAATGACCAACAGGATTGGCAGAATATCGACAATATTCGAGAAGCTCGGCAAAAGTTTCATACCTATTTTTTACTGCATCCTGACGAAATGCAATCAATAAATCCGTTGCAGTATCAAAAGATACACCCGTTTCCAACAAACTGTTACGTAAATATCTTGCAGACTGGACATCAGCCCGATCGGGTGCCGGCACATCATCACATAAAACAGCCTGCATTCCATTCAATCGTTTAACTTTTTCTTCCGAACTTAACATTTCGGAATCAGCCATATCATCAATAACCCTTGCGAAATTATAATATGCCTGTACATGAGGTCTCAATTTACGGCTAATCAATAAAGATCCTACTGGAAAATTCTCATCTTTTGCCCCCTTGCCAGAAGAAACATCTTCATTCCCCCAAATTGAAAAATCATACAGATCACAATGATTATTCACTGAACGCATAAATTAATCCTTCTGTTTTGCATTTTTGTGCCCATTCCGTACTGAAACCAGATCTCCTAAACCCATACCGGTTTCCTGTTCATGAGCTGTACCCGAATTGTCTGTATAAGCCCTGCCTTTCCAGACCATTCCCTTCCCCCGGTAATAATTAATTGCTGAACCAATTGTCGCAAACAAATAGAACAAAGCAATAAATGGTAAAACCAAAATCCATAAATAGGAAATTTGAAAACGAGATAAGGTCGGAACAAATGACAAAATTGACATCATATAAGTGATAAATGCCAGTTGCTGCACACGTCCCTGGGAAAAAACAACCTGTAAAAAAGGCGTGAACCAAATCAGCGTCATCAAGATAATGGTTACCATTAACCAAACCAATGAATAATTCAACTGAACATAAGCAGAACGTGTAATCATGTTCCAAATGGATTCAACAGATTCATAAGGCCTTAATGAAACAGCTTGAGAACTATGTCCCAGATAAATTTTTCCGCAATTTCTTTTAACCAAAGACGCCAAGGTTACATCATCAATCAATGCATCTTTCAGCGCTACAATACCACCAATCCGATCCAAGGCCTCTTTTCGAATTAAAACTGTTCCGCCCGCCCCTGCCGCAACAGTGCTCGAAGCCTTATTCACCCTTGAAAAGGGATAAAGCATACAAAAGAAAAAAATAAAGGCAGGAATCAAGGCTTTTTCAAAAAAACTTTCACAACGAAGCTTTACCATTTCGGATACTAAATTCAAATTATCCCGTAAAGCCTTATTTACCAAAGAGGAAAGATGAGTCGGTTCATGAAAAATATCGGCATCAGTAAAAAAGAAAAAAGAATTTTTCATTGACCTCTGTTGGGTAACTTTTGTTATTCCTTGTGACAAGGCCCACAATTTACCACTCCATCCATCGGGACGAAAAGATGCATCAACAATTTGTAGTTTTTCACGTTGATCTTCCGACAAGGTCTCCCTCAGTTTCCTGACCAGTGTTCCGGTTCCATCAGTACTTCCATCATTAACCAATGTAACATCATACCGTCCAGCATAATCCTGATTTAACAAGGATAAAATGACGTTCTCGATTGTTTCCGCCTCATCACGTGCCGGGACAATAACATGCAATTCTGGCCAACAATCCTGCTTCTTTTGCTCTTCCCGGGATAGAGGATATAAAATCGGTCCCCTACTCCAAAAACGACCATGAAAAAAAATCAATCCTATCCAGATTGCAAAAGAAACACCTGCCAATACTAACATAATATTGCACCATTTATATTCATCTTAAATTTCAAGTCTTTAAATTATTTTATTGTTTAAGATATCCTTGCTTCCAAAACCATAACAGGGAATCTTTCAAGGCCTCTTTTGCAGGCCTGAATGTATAACCGAGTTCCCTTTCTGCCTTGGCAGGAGAGAAAAACATTTTTTTATAAGACATCATCAGCATTTCACGCGTAACCCGTGGCTCTATATTGAATGTACGAGCCAACCACTCTGAAATAACAGCTACCGGCCACAAAACCTTCTGATTAAGTCTTATTAAGGGAGGTTTTACACCAGCAATTTCAGCGACAATTGAAAAGAGTTCCCGTAATAACATATTTTCACCACCTAAAATATATTTTTCACCAATACGTCCTTTTTCCAAAGCCAACCGATGCCCATTGGCAACATCATCAACATGCACAATATTCAAGCCTGTATCAACATAAGCGGGCATTTTTCCAGAGGCACAGTCCAAAATCATTTTTCCCGTAGGAGTGGGTTTTATATCGCCAGGACCAATGGGGGTAGAGGGATTAACAATCACCGCCGGCAATTTTTTGTTTTTTACAAGCTCCAATACAACCTGTTCAGCCTGATATTTGGACTGTTTATAAGCACCAATTATATGATGAACAGGTGTTGTTTCATCAGCAACACTGCCGTCCCCAACCAATCCAAGGGCTGCCACAGAAGAGCAGTAAACAATTTTTTCAATGCCGGCTTCCATTGCGGCCAGCATCAGCTGACGTGTACCTTCGACATTAATATGCATCATTCTGTTAGGATCCGGTACCCATAACCGGTAATCAGCTGCCACATGAAAAAGATATCGACACCCTTGCAACGCATCGGCAAAACTTTTGGGATTAGCCAGATCCCCCTCGACCAATTCAGCCTCCAATCCCTGCACATTTTGACGATTACTATTCGCCCGAACCAATAATTTAAGTTGATGTCCATGGGCAATTAAATTGCGGGCTACGGCAGAACCTACAAAGCCTGTTGCTCCTGTCACAAACGTTGGCGCGACCATCTCGACCTCATTCATCATGTTTATATTTTTTAAGTTTTGCAAATCAATAACTAAGATACGTAGGAACGTGTATTGTAATTAGCTCTATTTCTAACTAGTATGCAAATAATTTAATAATATAAAATAACTTTCTAATAAAATAACATACGGTTTGTTTTGAAAAAAATCTCAATTATTTTGTTCTTTCTCGGACTTACCCTTCTCATTGGCGGAGCTGTCTGGGTTGGTATGGACAGTATTGTTCAATCTTTTTCCTCGGTGGGAATAAAAGGATTACTCATTCTTTCTTCATGGCAGGTTATTGTCATTCTTTTACTAAGTTATGCCTGGCATGTCATCTGTCCTGATATAGGCATGCTGCGCTTGATATGGGCCCGTTTCTTACGGGAATCTGCGGCAACCTGTCTACCTTTTTCACAAGTTGGCGGAATTCTTTTAAGTATCCGCGCCGTATGTTTTAGAGGTTACCGTTATATTAAAAACCCTAAAGATCTTTCAATTGCCCATGCCGTCAGCTCGAATATCGTTGATATTACCACCGAGACACTTGGACAAATTGTTTTTATCATTGTTGGCATATGCTTCCTGATAATTGGACAATATCATGAGACCTTACAAAATATTACCGTTCCCGGCACCAAACTCAATCTTAAATGGTTTATCATCATTGGAATTTTTTTTCTGTTGATAGGCAGCATTTCCCTTATTTGGTCCCAACGACAAGGAAGCGCCTTAATTAAAAAACTTGTCAATTTTCTCAGCAAAAATATTGCCCAACAATGGGAAGATCAAGTTAATGCCAATGCAGATTCCTTTCAAAATTCAATCAATCAAATCTGGTCGAATCCAAAAAATGTTTTGTTAAGCTGTATTATCCATTTAATAGGCTGGTTGGCTGGTGCAGTTGGAACATGGCTTTGTTATAAATTCCTGGGAGCTTCAATCAACATTCAGGAGGCCGTCATTATCGAGGCTTTTGTATGTGTTGCCCTTTCCATCGGGTTTCTTGTTCCCGCTAGTGTTGGTATACAAGAAGGCGCATACGTTCTTTTAGGCAGTATATTTGGCATTGATCCCCATTTATCCTTCAGCCTCTCTCTCTTGCGCAGGGCCAGAGATATTTTAATTGGGGTGCCAACCCTTCTATTATGGCAAATTACTGAAATTCATTATTTGAATAAATATTCAAAAAATAAAAAAAATTGTTGATCCCTCTTCTGAATAATTTCAAGTAAACAAATTAACATTATGACCAATAAAATTACATCAATTCCAATTTTTAAAAATATCACCGTCATTGGCCCGGGATTAATCGGTTCTTCAATTCTTCGACGCATTCAAAAAGATCCCACTATTTCAGAATATACGGTTGCTGTTGATAATCACCCTGAAGTTTGTCATCGCGTTAAGAAATTAAAAATCGCCAACAAAGTCAGTTCAGACCCTGTTGAGTCAGTTAAAAATGCAGATTGCGTCATCCTCGCAATACCTGTTGGTGCCATGCAAGAAGTTGCCAAACAAATTATTCCACATATGAAAAAAGGAGCCATTCTTACCGATACAGGATCCACCAAGGCTTCTGTCATCGCCGCCATTACTCCCTATCTAACTTCTGATATTTCCTTTGTTCCAGCACATCCCATGGCCGGAACAGAATTTTCCGGTCCTGATGCTGGTTTTGAATCTCTGTTTGAAAATCGTTGGTGCCTGATAACGCCCACCACCTCAACCGGAAAAGAAAGCGTTTATAAGATCGAGCGATTCTGGCAGGCCATGGGGGCGAATACGCGCATTCTTGATATAAGACATCATGATAAAATCTGCGCAATTGTAAGTCATTTGCCACATCTACTTGCCTTTACTATCTGCAATACAGCAGATAGTCTGGCCGATGAAACACGTTCCGAGGTATTGGATTATGCGGCATCCGGATTTAGGGATTTTACACGGATTGCAGCATCTGATCCAATTATGTGGAAAGATATTTTTCTCAATAACCGTGAAGCCATTCTGGAAATGCTGGCTCGCTTTACCGAAGATGCCCAGGCAATGGCAAAAGCGATTCGCTGGCAAGATGAGGACTATATTGTAAAAACAATTAAAAAAGGACGGGAAATTCGTAAATCCCTTATCAATAATAAGCAAGCATAATCATTTTATTGGTCTTATTCATTAAGATATCTTATTTTAATTTATCGGCTTTTTCCTCAGCACCCTTAAATTAAGATAATCATAAAATGAACGTATTGCCATCAAAACTCCCATCGATTCAAAAACTGATGAATACATTTGAATGGAAACACACAACGCTGGGAGAACAAAAAAATTGGCCGTCCACATTACATACAACGATTTCCCTGTTAATGAATTCTTCACTTCCCATGATTCTTTTTTGGGGAGAAAAGTATATCACGTTTTATAATGAAGCCTACATTCCCTTTATTGATTTTAAACATCCTGCCCTTTTGGGGCGTCCTCTACTGGAGGTTTGGCCAGAACAGAACAAGAATTTCAATAAAATTATCAAACTTGTTTATCAAGGAGAATCCTTCAGTTACACATTTCAACAGCAGCACGCCAAAAATTCATCCTCTCATCCCTTACAAAAAATTACCATTACCTTTAATCCTGTTCATAATGAATATAATAAAATAAGCGGTATCCTTGGAATCATTACAAATATAACCGATCACAAAAAACCAGAAACAGAATCAATCGAGCATTTAATCGGTGGCATAGCTCATGATTTCAACACTCTGCTTGGAGGAATAATTGGAAATCTGGAATTAATGGAATTGCGAATTCAACAAAAAAAACTGGAAAAATTACCCACTTATATCAACGCTGCCCAACAAGCGGCATCCCAAGCTTCAGTCATTACAAATCAGCTTCTTTCCTTCTCAAGAAGGCAAACTCTCATTCCGCACGTTACGAACCCCAATCACATCATTCAAATTCTGACTGATGTTTTTCAAAACATACTTCATAAGAATTCAGATAAAACCATTTTTCTTGATTTTTCTTTGAGTCAAGATATTTGGCCTGTTTTTTGCGATCCAGAACAATTTAAAACCGCACTGATCAATATTTTTACAAATGCTTGTGAAGCGATACAATCCCTGACAGGAAGAATAAATATATCCAGTAAAAATTTATCTATTGACCATACTCTTGCCAATCAGCTTTCCATTAAACCTGATGACTACGTAAAAATAAGTATAAAGGATAATGGTAAAGGCATCAAGCCTGAATATATTGACCGTGTTACAGATCCATTTTTTACAACCAAACCCTTGGGAAAAAGAGCCGGACTCGGCCTTTCAATGGCTTATGGTTTTACCAGACAGTCACGCGGATATTTAAAGCTGCATTCCAGGTATATGGAAGGCACTATTATTGATTTATATCTTCCACGATATCGACGCCCTTTGGTTGTGGAAAATTTTTTCACAAATGATACCCGGCAATTATGCTATAAAACATTAATTATTTCACAAGATTACCATCTTCGTACACTTTTAGGCGAGGCATTTGAAGATCTTGGTTATACAGCGACCATGGTTAAAACTTATCCAGAGGCGACAACATTACTAAACAATAGCTCAAATTTCGATTTTATCACTATTGATACCAGGATATTACAGCAATTCAACAATCAAAATATAATTTCAACACTTCACAACAATTATCCAGATCTACTAATTCTTTTCATTACCGGTTATGAAAAGAACTTTGTAAATTTATCCGATTTTACAGACGAGAAAAATTTTATTATTCGACAACCGATAACATATTCTCTTCTTGCCGATCAAATTGAAACAATAAAAAAAATACGGGAAAAGAAATTCCCGTATTAAAAAATGGAATTATTTTATTTTTATTAAAATACTAGTTGATTTCCGTAACACGAATCAAATTCGTGCTGCCTGTCTGACCAAAAGGAACACCGGCAACAACAACAATTTGGTCACCCTTTTTGACAATATTGTGTTCTTGCGTCGTTTTACGGGCTTCATCAACAATATGTTCAACAGTACAGGAAGGTATGCAAGCCTCATTTGTTGTACATGGATGAATACCCCAAACCAATGCCAACCTACGAGCCACTTCAACACTTGGCGTTAGACTGAAAATCATACTGTTTGGACGTTCTCTCGACATGCGCAGGGCTGTTGTTCCCTTATGCGTATAGGCAACAACAGCGGGTGCAGACAAAGTCGCACAAATTTTCTGGGCAGCGGCAACAATAGCATCAGCAATATTACGTTGAGGTTGTTCACGCGTGGCTTCCATTAATTTTGTCCACTCTTTATCTTTTTCAACCCGTGTAATAATACGGTTCATAATGGAAACTGCTTCTTTCGGATATTGACCTGCCGCACTTTCAGCAGACAACATGACCGCATCAGCGCCCTCCAATACAGCAGTTGCAACATCAGAAGCTTCAGCACGGGTAGGTGTTGGTGATGAAATCATGCTTTCCAACATCTGAGTGGCCACAATCACTGGTTTACCAAGACTGCGCGCCTTGCGAATAATCTGAATTTGAACCAGGGGCACCTCTTCAGGAGGCATTTCAACACCAAGATCACCACGGGCAACCATTACACCATCCGTAACTTCAAGAATTGAATCAAGATTTTCAATTGCTTGTGGTTTTTCCATTTTGGTAATAATCCAGGCTCTACCATTGGAAATAGCCTTGGCTTCCTGAACATCCTCTGGACGCTGAACAAAGGAAAGCCCGATAAAATCAACACCCAGATCCAATGCAAAACGTAAATCTTTATGATCTTTTTCTGTCAATGCTGGAATGGGCAAAACCATATCAGGAACATTCACACCTTTATGATCAGATAAAACACCGCCGACAGTAACTTCGGTTTCCAAATAATCTGCACCAACATTCAGAACCGTCAAACGTAACTTACCGTCATCAAGCAATAATCTTGCCCCTGGCTTTGCACTTTGGATAATCTCTTTGTGAGGTAAACAGACACGATTTTCATCACCTAATGCCGGATCTAAATCTAAACGAAAAATTGCTCCATTTTTTAGAGTAACCTTACCATTTGCAAAATTACCTACGCGCAGTTTAGGTCCCTGAATATCGGCCAAAATACCAATAACCTTACCTGTTTCCTCTTCGATTTCACGGATAATACGATATCGTTCTGCATGATCCTCATGTGTACCATGGGAAAAATTCAAACGAAAAACATCAACCCCGGCCAAAAACAAAGCCTTGATCATTTCTTTTGTTGAGGAAGCGGGTCCCAAAGTTGATACAATTTTTGCCCGACGATCTCTTAAGATTAATGATTTATCTTTCATAATATTAGTTCCTTACATTTTTAATTGTGAATTCAAACGTATCAAATTTGAATTCTTTATTCCTATATATCATTATTCAATAAGAAAATTAATGAGGTTGGATAATTTCCTGGGGAAGCAAGCCCCAGATATTTGATCTTGGTATCCATCCTATATAGGTATTAATTTTAACTTTACACCAACTGGCGTTGGGTTGGCATTCTTTTATACTTCCAACAACTCCGGGTTTCAAAATCGCAACTGGATCAGCCGACTCTTGTGGAACAGTTCTTACAATAATACCCTGACCCGATAATTGGGAATTTTGTGTTTTGGATACATATTCTGAAATATAGCTGTCTGTGCTTTTTACTTCTGATTTCTCTTTTGTTTCGTCTTGTAATTTATCTTTATCATCCATGACACTGAGCGGCATTCCAGTTGTAATGAAAAAACGCTCTCTGGATAAAATAGCCTGCTGGATCCATCCTTTTTGTCCATCCACGTCCTCAATAAGACGCCAGACATCAAATTCCCTAAGAATTTTTACTGGCATATGACGTCTGTGATAAATCATGATAATAGGATAACGGGTTCCAGGACCTGCTCGCATGTTCACCACATCCGCACGTAAAGAAAGAAAATGAGGAATAGGCAAACCTGTTACAGAACCCTTTTCTGGTTCCTGAGATGGAATGCTGCTTGCAGCAGGGATTGCGGCCGCTGAAGCGGTTGCAACTCCCACTGCTGTTCCAGCTGCAGCTGTGCCCCCCCCCTCATTATTATTCACAGATTGAGTCTGAGAGTTTTCCTGTGTATGAACCTTTTTTTTCTTGTGAGAAACTGGGTGACTTTTTTTCCTGATACTTTTTTTATGAACAAGCTGTTTATGCTGATTTTTTTCCTGAGTAAAAGCGGTCGAGGAAAAACATAAAATATTTAAACAAAATATTGATATAAAAAATGAAATGTATAAAAAACAATTTAAGCTTTTTTTAATAAGATGATCTAAAAAACCGCATTGCATTTTATCTTGTCTTTCAAATATAAATCAAGGGATTAAATCGTTACTATAATATAAAATAATAATTATGTTATAATAAATTCAATGCTTTCTTTCAAAAAGGCAAAAGACATATTACCATAAATCTTATTCAAACAGGTTAAATAACAAGAATATGACTTTTTTATACATATCCCTAAAAAAATATAGAAAAAATCTGTTTTTATATATAAAATGGTTAATGGTTATAATTGTATTATGTACGATATACGTTGCTTATCCATATTTGACCCTATGGTCAATTTCTAAGGCGATACAGACCCACGATACTAAATATCTAACCAAAAGTTTGAACTGGCATTCTATTCAAGATCACTTAAAAAAATATCTCACTCAGGATTTTCACAGCCCTTCAAAAGAAGACTTGGATGAATTACCGGATTTTGGAACGTCTTTTGCGACTGAAGCGATAAGTAATGCTATTGATCATCATATCAATCACAATAGTTTACATGTTTTACTTGATTATATATCCCCGCCTACATTGCCATCATCCTCTTCTTTGAAAAATAAGAAGAATGCATTACAAATTTATATGTCGAGCCATATCTATTTTTCTTCGCCTTTTACAATGCACGCAAAAATTATCATTCCTGGTGAAAACATGCCACCCTTAAGCCTGACAATGAAATTACAAAGATGGCGTTGGAAAATTACAAACATATCTTTACCTGATCAGGTTATTGCCCAACTTTTCCAACAGAATAAATAGACTAGTTCTGATTATACAAGATCTTCTTCTAATATTGTCATTGAGATCGCATAAGAAATTTCACCTTCATCCTCATCACGATAAACTGTTCCAATTGACTCAAGTGTTTTTCCCTCTTGAATACATAATTCAACAGGCTGTCCCTGACGTTTAGGCAAAATAACCTTCAAATTGTTATTCCCTAATTTTTTCTGTAAATATGACTGTAATGACTTGCCTTCTTTTTCAGTAATATTCATAGACTTTACCTTATCTTGAAATCGAAAATTGAAAATAATTCTATATTAGTTAACCAACCCTTTACCAAATTACCAGTTCTTTATTTGAAATTATCATTTAATTTTCTCTGAAGAATCAACAACAACCAACAGGTCACCAGCAATTGGTGTAACCTGGCGATTTCTAGATAAAATAGCTTCAAACCGTTTATTCTGTTTTGCAGCCTGCTCATATAAAACATCTATGATACCATAATGATCTATAAAACGGTTCATATGGGCAGAAATACGAACGCATCCTTCAGATGCAGAATTGCCCAGTCTTGGTTCCAAATATACAGGATCTGTTGCATGCATTTCCAACCGAATCTGACCTTTTACATGATTAGGCAACCACCCTTTTTCGGCCCATTGCCAACCAAAATCCCATACTCGCATTCCTTTCGTTCCGTTACCACGAATCCCTAATTTATTCTTGGTACCCAACGCGCGATATCCCAACCTTTCCGTAGTATTCATGAATACACCTGTCGGTGTGACATAATATAATTTACGTCCTTTTTTTCCTGTAGATACATGCCCTCCCCCAAATGCCATCCATTGATCCGTGCCTTGAGGAAAAGCCAGCACAAAACATAAAGCTTGAACCTTGGGATTGCGATCAACCACAACTAAAATCTGTGCCCGTTTCAATAGAATACCTGATTTTTCAACTTCTTTTTTGGCCAGTCTAATCCATTCCATATTTTGTTTATTGCTATAAATTCGTGCACGGGGAACATTCTTGCTTAATAAACGCTGAAGCCTTCTGGCCTCTAAATAGGCCTTTTCCGGCGCAAGGACTGGTAAAGGAGGTAAAATGACAAAATGATTATTACCAAAGATCGAGAAATTATTTTCAAACTGAGTATAATCAATATGACATTGATTTCCTGTCAGACTTGAAAAACAGTCATATATAATTGGAGAAAAATCACGATCATCAATTGGACAATAATAATGTCGTCTTAAAGAGTTCAATTGATCAGTAACATTGAAAGAGGAGAGAGATGTTTTAGCAAAAGGCTGCATAATAAAGATTAAAGAGCACAATAATATGCAAACCCTTAATCGATAAAGCTTCATCCTCTCTCCTTATTATGTAAAATATTACAATTATTCATTAATTATATATAATATTTTACAAATAAAAACAGAATAATTTAGTTTACATATGGATTGCCTGGTTCTGTGTTGCCAAGGCCGCCTCTTTAACCGCTTCGGACAAGGTAGGATGCGCATGACAAGTCAAGGCAATATCTTCGGCAGAAGCACCAAAAGCCATTGCCAATACGGCTTCTGCAATCATTTCACTGCAATTTGGACCAATCATATGAACACCCAAAATTCTGTTGGTATGTTTATCGGCCAGAATTTTTACAAAACCGTCTGTTTTACCCATTGCACGGGCACGACCATTAGCGCTGAATGGAAATTTGCCAACCGTATAGGCTACATTTTCTTTTTTCAATACTTCTTCTGTTTTACCAACCATGGCAACCTCAGGTTCTGTATAAACAACACCTGGAACAAGATTGTAATCAACATGCGGCTTTTTACCTGCAATGAATTCTATAGCTGCCACACCATCCTCTTCTGCTTTATGCGCCAACATTGGACCAGCTATCACGTCTCCAATCGCGTAAATACCCGGAATATTGGTTTGGAATTGAGCGTCTGTTTTAATTCTTCCCCTTTCATCCAATTCCACACCAATTTTATCTAGTCCCAGACCTGCAGTTACAGGACGGCGACCAACTGCCATCAAGACTACATCTGCCTCAAGAGTTTCCTGATTCTCTCCTTGAGCGGCTTCAATTGCGATCTCAAGCTGTCCATTTATCTTGTCAATTTTACTAACTTTATGAGACAATTTCAGTTCAAAACCTTGCTTGATCAAAAGACGGGCTAATGTAGATGAAATTTCATGATCAAAACCAGGCACCAACCGATCAAAGTATTCAACCACAGTAACCCTGGCACCTAAACGTTTCCAAACACTTCCAAGTTCAACCCCGATCACACCACCACCAATAACGACCATATGACGAGGTATTTCAGAAAGAGCCAAGGCTCCTGTTGAACTTACAACCTGTTTTTCATCAATTTCAATTCCCGGCAATCCTGCCGTCTCACTGCCAGTTGCAATGATAATGGAACGCGCGCTAATCTCTTGCCCATTAACGGAAACTTTTCCTGCGGCAACAATGGTTGCCTCGCCCTCAATACGCGTTACCTTATTCTTTTTGAATAAGAACTCGATCCCATTAACATTCGCCTCAACGACTGACTGTTTGTGCTCCTGCATTTTTTTCAGATCAACTGAGACATTCTTAACAACAACCCCCAATTTTTCAAATTGATGCCGGGCAGCTTCATATTGCTCGGAAGCATATAATAAAGCTTTTGAAGGGATGCAGCCAACATTCAAGCATGTTCCACCCAATGTTTTCCGTTTTTCTACACATGCGACTTTCATGCCCAGTTGTGCGGCACGAATGGCGGCAACATATCCTCCTGGTCCCGCACCAATTACAAGAACATCATAATCATATTCACTTGCTGGCGCGGAAGCGTCAACTGGTTTTTGCTCAGGATTTGAGCCCGAAACAGATGACACTCTTGTATCATTTCTTGTGACTGTTTCTCCTTTTCCCAATGGTTCCAATGTCACCAATAATGCACCTACTGAAACCTCACTGCCCGCTTCGACAACATGTTTGCCGACAATTCCCGCAGAGGGGGCCGGCACTTCAACATTTACTTTATCCGTTTCAAGCTCAACAATCGCCTCATCCGCAGCAACTTGATCGCCTGGCTGTTTCAACCATTTTGAAACAACAGCAGATGTTATACTTTCCCCCAAAACAGGTACGACAATATTTATGGTCATGTTTTTTACCTTTCCTATCCTTTATAATAAATTTCACACGACCCCTTAAACATCCAACAACAAGCGTTCTGGATTTTCAATACGTTCCTTGATATGAACCAAGAAACTGACCGCTTCCTTACCATCCACGATACGATGGTCATAAGAAAGAGCAAGATACATCATTGGACGGATAACAACCTGTCCATTGACTGCAACTGGACGCTCTTTGATCGCGTGCATCCCCAGAATTCCTGATTGCGGCATATTTAAAATTGGGGTGGACATCAAAGAGCCGTAAATTCCTCCATTTGTAATCGAGAAGGTGCCCCCTGAAAGGTCAGCTAATTTCAGCGTATTACTGCGTGCACGTTTTGCAAAATCAATGATCTGCCCCTCAATCTGAGCAAAACTCATTTGATCCGCATCTTTGAGCACGGGAACAACCAGCCCATTTGGGCCACCAACCGCAATTCCCATATTCACAAAATGACGATAGATAATATCTTCACCATCAATTTGTGCATTGATTGCAGGATATTCCTGAAGGGCAGATACAGTTGCCTTTACAAAAAAAGACATAAATCCCAAACGGCTACCTTCATGTTTCTTATTGAAGGCTTCCTTATACAGGGTCCGCATATTTATGACGGCAGACATGTCAACCTCATTAAAGGTCGTCAACATTGCCGCTGTTTCCTGTGCTTCTTTAAGGCGACGTGCAACCGTACGACGTAACCGGGTCATTTTGACACGCTCTTCACGAGGATCATCCTGACGGGGCGCAACAGGACCAGATGCCTTGGCCGGATTTTCTTTTTGATCCAGAAATTGTACCACATCATCCCGTGTAATCCGGCCACCCCGTCCCGTACCAGCCACCTGATCAACCGTAATATTTTTTTCTTCCATCATTTTACGGGCAGCCGGCATTGAAACTGGCTTATTATCAGCAGCCACTGAAACCGAGGGTTCTGCCTGTTTAGCATCCTGTACAGACACACTTTTAGATTGAGCTGATTCAATAACCGAAGCCCCATCCTCCAATACAGTCAATAAGGTCCCAACACTAACCTCCTGCCCTTCTTGTACCAGCTGTGCACCCATCACACCTGTTTTAGGCGACGGAACCTCTACACTGACCTTATCTGTTTCAAGCTCTACAATCGCTTCATCCATATTCACAACCTCACCAGGTTTTTTTAACCACCTGGCAACTGTGGCCGTACTGATACTTTCGCCTAATTGCGGTACTTTAATTTCAATGGACATATTTGTTTTTCCTAATTAAATCTTATTATTTCTCAATATAGTTCTTATAAATTCAAGGCTTGTTTAACCAATTGTTCCTGACCTGCCTTATAAACAGACATCAACCCTGCTGCAGGACTTGCCTGAGCCGTACGTCCGGCATATTCAATTTTGATTGGACTATTTTTAACCGTTTGCACAATCGCTTCAATCTTACCAGAAATAAACTGCCATGCCCCCATGTTCTGAGGTTCTTCCTGGCACCATACAAATTCCTGTGCCCCAGAATATGATTGTATCAATTTCTTAACAATATCGATTGGGAATGGATATAATTGTTCGACACGAACCAAAGCCACATCATTTTTCTTGGCTTCACGACGAGCTATCAACAAATCGTAATAAACCTTACCAGAACAGAATACAACTCGTTTGACTTTTTGACGATTTACAGAGGCATCTATTTCATCAATAACTTGTAAAAATTCTGTTTTATCCGCAAATTCTGCCAATGTTGATTGTGCAAGAGGATGTCTTAATAAAGATTTCGGGGACATGACAACCAACGGTTGACGATAATTCCGTTTCAACTGCCGACGCAAGGCATGAAAATAGTTTGCGGGAGTTGTAAAATTACAAACCTGCATATTTTCCTCTGCACATAGCTGCAAGTAACGTTCAAGTCGAGCAGATGAATGTTCAGCCCCTTGTCCTTCCTGGGCATGTGGCAATAAAAGCACCAACCCCGATTGCTGGAGCCATTTACTTTCAGCAGCCGAAACAAACTGGTCAATGATAATCTGTGCGCCATTGGCAAAATCACCGAATTGCGCCTCCCACAAGACCAAGGCATTTGCATTTTCACAAGAATAACCGTATTCAAATCCCAGAACCGCAAATTCAGACAGCAATGAATTATAGATGTCCAATTTCGCTTGATCAGTGGCAATATGATTTAAAGGAATATAAGGTTGCTGCGTCTTCTGATCAAACAGCATTGCATTACGATGACTGAATGTACCCCGTTGACAGTCTTCGCCGGAAAGACGAACCGGATGCCCCTCCAATAAAAGGCTACCAAAGGCCAAGGCTTCACCAGTCGCCCAGTCAAACCCTTTTCCTGTTTCAAACATTTTGGCCTTAGCTTCAAGTTGACGAACCAATTTCGGATGGCAATTAAACCCTGTTTGGTATGAGCTAATCGCTTTACCAATCCGCTTTAAATCATCAATTGAAACTGCCGTGGAAAAATCTTTACGATTTTTTCCACGCCATTGCATTTTTTTCCAGTCACCTTTTAACCATTCTGGAGTTCTTGGATGATAATTATCAGCCTCTTCATAGGATTTTTGTAAATAATTCTGGAAATCAGACCAATATTTTTCCGTTTCTACAGCAGAAATCACTCCTTCATCTTGTAATTTCGCTGCATAAAGCTGATAAATATCCTTATGTTTATGAACAGCCTGATACATGATTGGCTGGGTAAATGTCGGTTCATCTGTTTCATTATGTCCAAATCGACGATAACAAACAATATCAACAACGATATCCGTTGCAAAACGTTCCCGATAATCAACGGCAAGCCGCATGACTGAAACAACAGCCTCAGGATCATCCCCGTTGACATGAATGACGGGAGCTTTAGCAACTTTAGCGACATCCGTACAATAATATCCAGAATGTCCATATTCTGTAGATGTGGTAAATCCAATCTGGTTATTTGTAACAACGTGAATTGTCCCGTTTGTTTTATATCCGGGAAGCCTGGACATGGCAAAAGTTTCATAAACCACACCCTGTCCGGCAAAGGCAGCATCTCCATGCATTAAAACAGCCAGATGTTTCTGACCATTAGCATCTTGCATGGCACGAACCCTTCCCTCTACAACAGGATCAGCCGCCTCAAGATGGGACGGGTTAAATTCCAGGACAAGATCGACATCCTGTCCATTCATTTGAACCTGTTTTCGATATCCAAGATGGTATTTCACATCTCCAACACCAGGAATATCGTCAGATTTATAAGATTTTCCTGCAAATTCACTAAATAAGGCAGGAAAAGACTTGCCAACGATATTGGTTAAAACATTTAAACGTCCACGATGTGCCATGCCCATCGCCACAGATTGAATATCATAATTTGCAACTGCATGTCGAATAAGGGTACGTAAGGCAGGAATAAGTGATTCCCCGCCATCCAATCCAAACCGCTTTACACCAACGTAACGTTTTTGACAAAAAGTTTCAAACCCTACAGCCTCTGCAAGTTCCTGTAAGATTGTTTTCTTATCATCCGCATTCAGAACATGGTTTTTCTGACTTTCAACCTTTTCACGAAACCATTGCTGTTGTTCACTATTTTGCAGATATGTATATTCCCAGGCAATTGAACTGCAATAAATCCGCCTTAATACAGGAATGACTTCACCAAGAGTATGAATTTCACCTGGAAGGAAATTCTTAGTAACATCTCCCATAAAAACTGGGCGATCCAAATCCTCTTTTTTAAATCCATAAGTTTCAGGATTTAATTCCTTGCACTCTGTAGGCTTATGAATGGACAAGGGATCCAATACAGCATTAAAATGACCAAAGCTCCGATACGCATTTATAAGCTCTACGGCTCGCAGACTGTCATTCGCGGCCTGATAAAGTTGTTTGGCTGTTACTTTTCCCTCTTTCGTCAAAGCGGGCTTGTCATCGGGCTCCAATTCAATTTTTACAGGTTTGCGAGGGGCCCATGAAGGTCCCCTTACATCATCCATTACAACTGTCTTATCATCATTCATCGCAGAAAAAATCTGTGCAAATGACGGGTCAACACTATTAGCGTCCTGCCTCCACTTTGCATATAATTCCGCAAGATACGCAGCATTCGATCCACTGAATACACTGGCAATTTGATCAGCAATCGCCATAATATTTCCCCTTAATTATTTCTACTAAAAACTCACTATTCAGAGTTTAATTTACCTATTAATATAACAAGTGCACCTATAAGCCACTTCAATTTTTCTTTAACAAATGTCAGAGAATCTTTACTCTCGAATGCCTATTTTGTCCAATCTAGACTTTGCATTTCATACAAACGTGATACAGTACGCTCAAAAAAAGCCGCCCTATTTTCCTCAGGATAAATATGCTCCCAATCCGTCTCCGCAGATACATAGAGAATTGTATGCCGTTCGTACAATACATCAATCAAAGTGGTAAACCGTTCAATTACATTCATATTTTCAGGATTAAATATCGGTATGTTATCAATAATCAATACTTCATATTTTTGAGCCAAAACCAAATAATCACCAGCTCCCAGTGCCGCATCACATAATTGTTCAAATTGAAACCGGGCCACCTTTCCTGCTGCGCAAGGTATGGTAAATTGACGTCCCATAACGGTTAAGATTGTTTTTTCGCCCTCTTTGCCACCTGATTCCTGTAGGAATACTTTATCCAGAAGAGCATGGTTTTCCGGATTACAGCCGATCAACCATTTGGTTTCAATTTCCTTGCGACCCAATCGATAGTCATGTGCCGAACATAATTCAAGTTCAATCATATTTTGTGATAATAAAGCAATAAACGGCTTGAAAGCATCAGCTCCCGGTCTGTTTTGAAATAAATCCCTGATGTGAACATTCGAAGTGGCAACAATGATAACTCCTAATTTAAAAAGATATTCAAACAGTCGTCCCAATATCATTGCATCAGCTATATCATTGACTTGAAATTCATCGAAACAAAGCAACCATGTCTTTTCGACAATTTCCTCAGCCAGTTTTGGAATGGGGTCCTCACCCTTTGGATACTGTATTTCCAACGCATGAAATTTCTTATGCACTTCCTGCATGAAAACATGAAAATGTGTTCTCATCTTTTTTTCAACAGGGGCCTGACTGTAAAATAAATCCATCAACATTGATTTACCTCTACCAACAGGCCCTACAAGATATATACCCTTGGGTTTTACAATAGGCTTGTTCCACAATTTTTTAATTGAATTCAAAAGCCCGCCAACGTTAGTCTGTTCTGGCACATAATCAGACAATTCAACACAAAGATGATCCAGTCGATCTGCAATTTGTTCCTGTGCCTTGTCTGGTTTAAGCTCACCATTCTTTACTTTTTGTGCATACAACACATTTAAACGACTCATAAATAATAAAAACCTGGTTAACAATTAGTATTAAAGACCTTTTAAATTATTTCTAAGAAGAACATAGCTTCTTTTTTTTTCCTAATAATTTTCTTTATTTTCAAACAATTTTGATAAAATTTATTTACATAAATAATAAAAGAGTTAAAATATTTGGCTGGTTTCTAAAGACTTCTTTAAAATTTATTAAACTTTATTATCTAAGGATTATATACTATGGGATATCGCATAGCCGTTATTGGAGCAACAGGGGCGGTAGGTAGAGAAATCTTAAAAATTCTGGCGGAACGTGATTTTCCAATTAAGGAAATTGTTGCCTTGGCTTCTCCACGTTCGGCAGGAAAAGAAATATCCTTTGGTGACAAAAAAATTCTAAAAGTCCAAAATCTTGAAACCTTTGATTTTAAAGGATGGGATATCGCTTTATCCTCTCCTGGCGCATCCATATCATCCGTCTATTCACCCAAAGCAGCCAAGGCAGGCTGTATCGTGATTGACAATACTTCCCATTTCCGTATGGAACCTGATGTTCCATTAGTGGTTCCAGAGGTTAATCCGGAAGATTTAAAAAAAATCAAGCGGAATATTGTTGCAAATCCAAACTGTTCAACCATTCAGATGGTTGTTGCCTTAAAACCTTTGCACGACTTGTTCAAAATTAAAAGAATTGTTGTTTCGACATATCAAGCCACAGGCGGGGCAGGCAAAAAAGGAATGGACGAATTATATATCCAAACCAAATCATCATTGGTTGGGGATTCCATTTCAATAAACAATTTTACCAAGCAAATTGCCTTTAACTGTATACCTCATATTGATAAATTCATGCCAGACGGATCGACAAAAGAAGAATGGAAAATGAATGTGGAAACCAAAAAAATTCTTGATCCAGATATCAATGTTTTTGCAACCTGTGTTCGGGTTCCTGTTTTTATTGGACATGGCGAGGCAATTACCATTGAATGTGAACGCCCCGTTGATCTTGCCAAGGCACAAAAAGCCTTACGCAACGCTGAAGGTGTCATTCTATTCGATAAACAGGAAGATGGCGGCTATATTACCCAGATTGAGGCGGCAGGAGAAGATGCCTCCTATGTTTCACGACTCCGTATCGATCCAACAGTTCCAAATGGCTTAGGACTATGGTGCGTTTCCGACAATTTACGTAAGGGTGCAGCATTGAATACAGTACAGATTGCCGAAAAATTAATAGAAATGAATCTAATTTCTAAATGATGGTTTTTAACCAACAGATCATAAAATTGATATGATTTGTTGGTATCGAAATTAAAAACATAAATAAATTAATGATTACCAATTTCACGTTTCTATAGCCATTAATCCAATTTATACAAATTAATTTGATATTTATTTTATTATCCTGAAAATTGTTATTATCATATTCTTATTGTTACTTTAAAAATAAAACAAAAAACTGTTTAGTCATCAAATAACAAAGACCCCGAATACTTCATACACAATCAATTGAATGTCCAAAAATTGACTGGATCAATCTTTTAGTGGGGTATAAAGTGCAATTAACTTAAATCGGTATCAGCCGTGTTATAAGGATTAATTAGGAAATCAAGAATGTCGGATATACGCAAAACTTTTTATGTAGGTTACAAAAGTGACGGATCATATCGAAACCGACCAATGTCGCCCCATTTACAAGTTTACAAACCCATTTTATCAATGGTCTTGTCAATCAGTAACCGCATTACAGGCGGTGCACTTTCCGCAGGAAGTGCATTAATGGTTGCTTGGCTAGTTTCAGCCGCAAAAGGACCAAAATCTTTTCAAAAAACTCAAAAATTTACAGGAAGTTTTCTAGGACAAATTATTTTATTTGGTTTTTCATCAGCATTCTTTCTCCATTTTATTGGCGGTATTCGTCATTTTATTTGGGATTTAAGTGGCAAACGTCTTGAAAAACCTGAAATTAATCAAGACAGTAAATCAGAGGTTATCAGTGTCGCTGCTTTAACTTTAGCTTTATGGACTATTATTCTTGGTAAAAAAATCAAAAAAAGAAAAAAATAGACAACCTTCGTATTGATTAAAAAATATCAAAATAATTTTCTATAAACAATTAGGAGAAACTCCAATGAATACCTCTGTAGAACGCCCCACCATTCTACGCTCTTATCTTGGACGTATGCGTGGATTGGGGACAGGACACAATATTTTCGAACATTGGTGGACCGAACGCATAACCGCGGCAGGCAGTGCCCCTTTATCAATCTGGTTTATTATCCAAATGCTAAGATTGGGTGATGCAGATCATAAGGATGTTGTAAAATGGGCTGGAAAACCTACGAATACAATTTTATTACTCACACTTGTCTTGCTAACATTCCGTCATATGCAACTCGGCTTGGAAGTCATTACATCAGATTACGCACGTGAAAGAAAAAGATTGGCTCTTAATTACTGTATTAAAGGTGGGGCCTTATTTTTAGGAATTCTATCCGTAATTTCTATATTAAAATTATTTTTTACTGCATCCGCCAGTAAATAATTCAGCATTTAAAGGATATATATCGTAATGACTGATACTACTTTATCATTAAAAGATACGTATCGTATCGTGGATCATGCCTATGATGTCATTGTCATAGGGGCTGGCGGTTCTGGCTTGCGGGCAACATTGGGAATGGGTGCGGCCGGTTTTCATACAGCCTGTATCACAAAAGTATTTCCAACCCGCAGTCATACAACAGCAGCCCAGGGGGGAATTGCGGCTTCACTTGGAAATATGGGAGAGGATCACTGGCAATGGCACATGTACGATACCGTAAAGGGCTCTGACTGGCTTGGTGATCAGGACGCAATTGAATATTTATGCCGTGAAGCGGTTCCTGCCGTTTATGAACTGGAACATATGGGAGTTCCCTTTACCAGGAATAAAGATGGTAAAATCTATCAACGTCCATTTGGTGGACACATGCGCGACTTCGGAAAGGAACCCGTTCAACGCGCTTGTGCTGCGGCAGACAGAACTGGTCACGCTATATTGCATACACTTTATCAACAATGCTTGAAACATAATGTTGAATTCTTTGTTGAATATTTTGCTATTGATCTTATCATGGATGAAAATGGCACATGTCGCGGTGTTACGGCATGGTGTCTGGAGGATGGCAGTATACACCGTTTCCGTGCAAATCTGGTTGTTCTGGCGACAGGAGGATATGGACGTGCTTTTCAATCCTGTACTTCTGCCCATACTTGTACAGGTGATGGAAATGCCATGGTCATGCGAGCCGGAATCCCAACACAGGATATGGAATTCGTTCAATTCCATCCAACCGGTATTTTCCCAGCCGGCTGTTTGTTAACAGAAGGATGTCGCGGAGAAGGCGGCTATCTGACAAACAGTGAAGGTGAACGTTTCATGGAACGTTATGCGCCACATGCAAAGGACCTTGCTTCTCGTGACGTTGTCTCTCGTGCCATGATTGTGGAAATCAATGAAGGACGCGGATGTGGTCCCAATAAAGATCACATCATGTTACATCTTGAACATCTGGGGGCAGACCTTTTACACGAACGTTTACCTAGTATTGTTGAAACATCGCGCATTTTCTCCGGAATTGATGTAACCAAGGAACCCGTTCCTGTATTACCAACTGTCCATTATAATATGGGTGGTATCCCAACAAATCTTCAGGCCGAAGTTATTCGACCTACCAAAGACAATCCAGATGCAACCGTTCCGGGATTAATGGCAATCGGTGAATGTGCCTGTGTTTCCGTTCATGGTGCAAACCGCCTTGGCACGAATTCATTACTTGACTTGATTGTATTTGGTCGTGCAGCTGCCTTACGTGCAAAAGATATTCTTAAACCTGGCGCTCCTGTTGCTCCATTCCCTAAAAATGCCGGGGAAAATGCACTTGGCCGTTTAGATAAACTAAGATTTGCCAAAGGTGGAACCCGTGTGGCTCAAATGCGTGACACCCTGCAAAGAACCATGCAACGTCATGCAGCCGTTTTCCGGAATACTAAAAACATGGAAGCGGGCGTTGAAAAGATTAAGGATATCTGGTCTGGTCTGGGGGACATCTCTGTTTCCGATCAATCCCTGATTTGGAATACAGATTTAATGGAAGCCTTGGAATTCGAGAATCTATTGGCAAATGGTACCGTAACCATGGTAAGTGCAACCGCACGTCATGAAAGTCGTGGCGCACATGCCCATGATGATTATCCTGAACGTGACGATAAAAACTGGTTGAAACATACTGTTTCATATCTTAATGACAAGGGAGAGGTTTCACTTGATTATCGCCCAGTCCATATGAGAACTTTAACCGATGAAGTTCAGGTTTTCCCTCCTAAAAAACGGGTATATTAATCAGAGAAGGTGATGACTAATGGTTGAATTAAGACTACCCAAAAACAGTAAAATTGGAATTGGAAAAGTATTTTATGCCTCTTCACAGGCAAAAAATATTAAGAAATTTAGAATCTATCGTTGGAGCCCTGATGATAACAAAAATCCAGTTATCGACACTTACGAGGTGGATCTGGACAAAATCGGCCCAATGGTTTTAGACGCGTTAATTCATATTAAGAATGAAATTGATCCGACTTTATCATTCCGTCGTTCTTGCCGTGAAGGGGTTTGCGGATCTTGTGCCATGAACATTAACGGATTAAATACCTTAGCCTGTTCAAAACACATTAATGAATATGAGGGGGATATTGCAATTTATCCTCTCCCCCATATGCCCGTCATTAAGGATTTGATACCTGATCTTAATGGTCCATATGCACAATTAAGGGAAATTGATCCATGGCTTAAAGCTGATACCCCTCCCCCCCCCGATAAAGAACGGTTACAATCCATTGAGGAGCGTAAAAAACTGGATGGTTTATATGAATGTATCCTGTGTTTTTGCTGTTCAACCTCTTGCCCTTCATATTGGTGGAACGGGGACCAATATTTAGGCCCATCCGTCTTATTGGCTGCCATGCGTTGGGTTGCTGATAGCCGTGATGAGTATAAAGGCGAACGCCTTGATGAATTAGAGGATTCAATGCGTTTGTATGCATGCCGTACTATCATGAACTGTACACAGACATGTCCAAAAGGTCTTAATCCAGCTCATGCAATTGCTGAATTGAAAAGATTACAAATTGAACGTAAACTTTAAATAAGCTAAAAGATGAGTCATGAAAAAGAAATATATTTTTGACTCATCTTTTCCAAATCGTCGGGACTATCATATCGCATGGCTCAACAGCCTATTTGTTGACCATGCGATTTTTCGTTTATTATGGTCAAATTTTCAGACGGTTATTCCCGGTAAAGTGTATCGCAGCAACCATCCCACTCCAACCAGATTATTGAATTTAACAAAAAAATATCATCTTAAAACAATTATCAATTTACGGGGGAAAAGAAATTGTGGTTCTGATGCGCTATCCCGCCATATCAGTCATAAATTAAATTTAAAACATTACGACCTCCCTTTTGAAAGCCGTGGAGCACCACATATTGATCGAATTCTAAATCTTGCAAATATTTACAAAACTATTGAATTCCCTCTTTTAATCCACTGTAAATCTGGAGCTGATCGTGCAGGTTTAGTTTCCGCATTAATTCTTCTATTTGAAAACTACGATATTCATTCTGCAATGCGACAGCTTTCATGGAAATACGGTCATTTTAAATATTCCAGAACAGGAATTCTTGATGCTTTTTTTACCCAATATCTTCAGCAAACGCATGGAAAAGTGAAATTTTTATATTGGCTTCAATCCCAATATAATGAAAAGCAATTAAAAGACTCTTTCAAATCGAAAAAAATCTCCTCTTTTATTACAGATAACGTTTTACATAGAGAATGAAATATTTTTTAAATCATTCTGCCATAACCTTAATAAGATGTAGCAACTTTTTCCTGATTTCCTTATCTTTAATATGATAATACGCCTTTAACAAATCAACCGTTTCCTTATTATTCATAACATTCAAATCTGTAATTTTAATTTCCTCCTTAATGGCATTTTCCTTATCCTTGGTAATTAATATTTTTTTAACATCTAATGCCGTTGAAAATGATGGAGGAACCTGACTTTTATTTTCTTCGTTTCCGGTCAAAAACTCATCAAAGAAAAAATTAATCGGAACTTGCAAAAACTGTGCTATATAATAAAGTCTCGAAGCACCAACACGATTAAATCCCTTTTCATATTTTTGAATCTGTTGAAATGATAAACCTAAAGCTATAGCAAGTTTTTCTTGGGAAAAGCCTAATAACTTTCTTCTTAACCGGATACGGCTTCCTACTCGTTTATCTATAGGATTGGGAGGAATTTTTTTTTCTTTTGAAATACAGTTTGATAGCAATTCATTTGCTTTCATCAAATAATAAACTTTCACAATAAAATACTTGTAAAATCATATCCACAATAAATATTTATATTAAATAACTCTTTCAAAACATTATATATTACTAGACAAATATGATTGTTTACATTATTCTAAACTAATAAATATATATATATTTACATTCAGCCATAAAATATAATTTTAATTCAACACCATTATCTCTAATTGCATAATTTTTACCTAATTTATAAATATTAATAAATAATTAAATTGTTTACCTAAAATTAGCAAATAAATTTTAAATTTTGGTATATCAATCCTTTTTTAAGTATTATTCAGCTTACAAATCTATCTATTCAATCCAGTAGTTCTAGTAAAATTTTAATAATAAATTATATTTGATTTAATAATTTTGATTGATTAAAAAAGAAATTAATTAAACTAAAACAATATTGTTTATATGTTGCGTAATGTTTATAATTAATGAAATCTGTATAATTGCCGAGAACTATTTATGAGGTTTTTTGATAATCCACCCACAAAGTTTCATTTTTTATCCATGGATAAACCCGAGGCAATTCAATATAAAAATGACCTGGTAAAACAATATGGAAACGCAAGTATCGACCAAGCCGAAGTCATTATCTGTATTGGTGGTGATGGTTTTGTTCTAGAAACACTTCATACTTATATTAATTATCAGATTCCAATTTATTGTATCAATTTCGGTTCTGTTGGTTTCCTTACAAATCCCAAGATCAAGAAGGATCTTCCATCACTACTTCAAAAAACCCAACCAACTTGTCTTCATCCTTTGGCCATGTCAGCTAAAACAGTTGATGGTAAAACACACACAGCCCTAGCTTTTAATGATATATTTTTATACCGGCAAACCAGACAGGCAGCCAAAATAAAGGTGATAATTAATCATAAGATCAGGTTATCCGAACTGATTTGCGACGGTATCATTCTTTCAACACCCGCAGGATCGACAGCCTATAATTTATCAGCACATGGACCAATCGTTCCCTTAAATTCTGATTTGTTACCCTTAACTCCTATTTGTCCTTTTCGGCCACGCCGATGGAGAGGCGCATTACTTCCTTCAACAACTCTTTTTCAATTCTTGACCCTGGAAGAAAATAAACGCCCTATAGCAGCTGTAGCCGATTTCACAGAAATACGTGACGTTGTCGAGATTACTGTCAAAGAAAACAAATCTATAAAATCTTGTTTACTATTCAATCCAAATCAAAGTTTGTCAGAACGGATTATTTCAGAACAATTTTCCGAATAAAAATTGGTGAAACGTAATATCTATTTTCATTCACTATCCATTGTTGATTTACGGAAGATATAACCTTGTCCCCATATTGTTGAAATAAAATCTTCCGCACCAGCATCTTGTAATTTTTTTCTTAATTTACATACAAAGACATCAATAATTTTAATATCGGGTTCTACATTGCATTTGTATAAATGGTTTAAAAGTGCCGTCTTTGTAATTAAAGTGCCCCGTTGTAAAATAAGCAATTCCAAAATAAGATATTCCTTGCCTGTCAAATGAACCAATGCTTTATTAACGAATACTTCATGTGTTTCCAAATTGATACTTAATGCATCAATATGAATAATTTTTTTGGAAAATACTTTTTGGACACGTCTCAAAACCGCCTTGCATCTTGCAATCAGCTCATCCTCATAAAATGGAATTAACACATAATCATCCACACCTGCCTGAAAAGCTTTTATCTTACTTTCCAGATTATTTTGTCTGGAAACAACAATAATAGAAATCTTTTCATTTAATGCGCGCAATTCTCTAATGGTCGAAAAAAACAATTTATCCAAATTATTTCCTTCAACTATAATAAGATCATATTCATACAGATGAGCCGTTGATAATACCTCAATATCAAACGATACCCTATCGATAGAAAAGTCTGTTACTTTAAGTTTTTGGTAGAATTCATGCTCTAAAAAAAAGATTTCTCCCATAAGAAGAACGTGCATACTTCTACTCCAGGTTATAAAATGAATTTAAAATACTACTATAAAGTGCATAAGTTTATAAAAAAAATCAACAAAAACTTAATAATGATAATGATAAATTTGGAAAAACAATTTTTTTTCAACAACTTCGTAAATAATGTTGAAGTATTTATTATAAAAACCTCAACATTATAAATAAAATCTATTCAGATTTTTTTCTAAATTTCTTTTTAATAAACTGCCATATAAAACTTCGTAAATATCCACCCAACGGCCCTGTAAGGGCAGTAATTAAAGTTGTCAGGGCAATTGAATCACGCAATTGCTTTAAATTATGGTTCCGAATCACCTTGGCTTCTATCTCTTCTTCACCAATTTTTGCCTGCAAGGCCAGATAGAAAAAGATACCAGCACACAAAATATCAAAAATTAGGATAATTAATGATGATCCCAAAAAACCAATATGAAACAACCAGCAACACAGCGCCGCCAAAACAGCATGCAAGGAAATTAAAACAAATAATCCAAATACTGCCCCTATACAGCATAACAGGATTTGCTTGCTTACTCTAATTGACTTTTTTTTCAAAAGCAGGAGCTCTGCATCCGCTGCTGCTTTGCCAAATTCAACAATCTTCATGTATATAGACCATTTCTACAACAAATATTACTAGCGCGTCATCCGACCCAGTACAAAACCTATAATCGTGGAGATCAAAACCGCTTTGACCGGTTTGGATTGAACTTTTTTAGAAAGCTGCTCTACTTGTTCTTCTGCAACATCCTTCATATCATCCTTAATCTTATCTGTTTTATCTGCCATTTCAGCCTGAGCAGGATTAAGCTGTTCTTTTGAAGCCATGACATTATTTTGAACCTGATTTTTATTTTGCTTTAAATTTGTTTTTTTTTTCTTGCAAAAAAACATTTTAATTCCTTCTACATATCCGATAAAACCTGTTTCCAAGTTTAATATATATTTAAATTAATAATAATAAAAAAAGACAAGAAATATTATTTATTTTACTTTGAATAATGTAATAAGACTTAATGACAAGATCTAAACATACAATTAGATTTATTACTAATAAATGATATAACTCATAAAATGCTTTTTTTATCTAAAATTGCATATTAAAATTACTTGATTTTAATATGCAATTTAATTTTTTCTATTCAAATTTTCCAATTATGGACCAAATATTTCCTTTCTATTTTAACCTAAATTTTATTTACTGCAAAACGCATTGTAAAATAAAATTAATGTACATATACAATGAAAATATCTTGACTTGAAAATAATTTAGGCATAATCCGCACGGAGAGCATTTAATAATTCTTGATTTATTCCCTTACTTAAATATGTTTTAAATGCTACCCATATCATTATCCGTTTCTATCATAAATGGATTATATTATAAACAATATTAGAGTTAATTTTTTAAGATCAAATTGATTGATTCATGTTTTGTGCTTTAAAGAAAATTTTGTCCATAAAAAAAACAAATTTATATTACTCTTTTTTATTTTTCTGGGAATTTACAAACTATCCATTAAAAATTAGTAAAAATGTTTCCTTTTTTCTGAGTGCAACAAGATGATCGCTGAATTTGATTTTTTTGGTGTCTATATCGCCCCTTTTGTTGTTTATGCTTTATTTGCATTCGCCTTAACTGTTATTATCCGTTCTTTCCTGTGGAAAACAGGTTTAATAAAATTATTTTGGCATCTTGCTTTATTTGAAGTAGCTTTATATTTCAGTATCCTATGTTTGCTTATCTTATATGTATAACTTCTGACTTTAAGAATTTGTTTTTCAATCATGGCACCCATTAGTAATATCATCCGCATCATCTTGACCCTAATCATTGTAGCCATGGCTATAATTCTAGGGGTAGCCTTGTGGGACACCTACATGATTGCCCCATGGACCCGTGATGGTCGTGTCAGAGTATACGTCGTTAAAATCGCCCCGGAAATTTCGGGCACCATTGTACAGGTTCCTGTCAGGGACAACCAGTTTGTTCGCAAGGGTGATCCCCTTTTCGTAATTGACCCTTTACGTTTTAAAATCGCCATTCAACAGGCAGAGGCAAATTTGGAAAATGCGGAGGCCAATCTTGCCTTACAACGTCGTAATGCAATGCGTCGCAAAGGATTGGAAGGCATTGTTTCAACAGAAGAAAAAGAAGATTTCAATACAAAGGTTAGAACCGCACAGGCAAGTGTAGATACAGCAAAAGCAGCCCTGACAGAAGCCAAGTTAAATTTGCAGCGTTCCATACTTTATTCACCTGTCAATGGCTATATTACAAATCTTAATTTACGGGTTGGTGATTACGTCAATACAGGCAATTCATATTTATCCGTTATTGATGCCGATTCTTTCTGGGTCTATGGCTATTTTGAAGAAACCAAAATGTGGGGCATTCATGTCGGCGATGTCGCCCGGATCAAGTTAATGGGATATAAACAGATACTGCCCGGACATGTTGTCAGTATTGCCCGTGGTATCAATGACTCTAATGCCAACGCTGATAATTTTGGTTTGCAAAATGTTAATCCCATTTTTACCTGGGTTCGTTTGGCTCAACGTATTCCCGTAAGAATTCATATTGATCATATTCCAGACACGATCCATCTTTCCGCCGGCATGACCGCCACAATCAGTGTCGGCCCACAAACAAGTGGCAGAAAAGGAAAACTGGCCACCTGGTTACAAGATCATCTATGAGTATTTCAAACATGTTCCGTCTAAAATCTATCTGGCAGAAAGCAATTACATTTTCCTTGATTGGATTGAATGCCTGCACGGTTGGCCCCAATTTTCATCGGGATCACATGAAAATTCCGGAACAATGGACTGAAAAAGTATGGAAAAGACCAGCCACAGCCCAAGAGATTGTCCAGGCAGCGAACAACATGCGTCGTTGGTGGGAACAGTTTCATGATCCATTGTTAAATCAACTTGTTGAAAAGGCCATCCAGAACAATTATGACCTTCAGATGGCGGGACAACGGATTTTGGCCGCTCAATCCTTGCGTGATCAGCAGGCGTCTAAATGGTATCCCCAACTGGATGGTTCTGGCGGATTTGGATATCAGACATCTTCCAATACCTTATCCAGCAATATCTCGATATCAAAAGGAAATCCAAATAATGCCGTTATACGTCGTTATGGCGCGACATTCAGCTGGCAACTGGATGCATTCGGTTTGATCAGACGCATGGTTCAATCCCAAGAAGAGGCTGTAAAGGCCTCGATCGAGGATAGAAGAGCCGTCCTTTTAGCCATGCTTTCTCAACTGGCCAATAACTATGTAACCCTCCGCACCATGCAGCTACGGTTACGCATAGCGGATGAAAATGTTGCGATCGCCCAGTATATCTATAATCTGGCACAAAAACAGTATATTGAGGGTACAGGCACGACTCTAAGCACTGCCCAGGCAGAAGCCGAGCTTGAAACCCAGCGAGCAAGTCGAGAGCCCTTGAAAACCAGCATTACCCAGATTACCCATACAATTGATGTTTTGCTGGGACAAACGCCGGGAACCACGGAAACACTTCTTAAGATAGAACAGCCTTTACCAGACTTACCCCCATTTCCACCCTCCATTCCTTCCATTGCCCTGGCCAATCGTCCAGACATACGTATGGCCGAAAGGCAATACGCCATGGCAACGGCAAATATCGGTGTTGCGGTTGCAGAACTCTATCCACAATTCACCATTGACATGAGTGCGATGCCAACGACTTCTTTTACCAGTCAAATGGCCAATATTGCCAGTCTGGTATCCAGCAGCTTTATCAATCTTTCCATTCCAGGTCTGCATGGTGGCCGCCTTAGTGCCGCGGTTAAGCAAGCGCAGGCTCAGGCAGAAGAGGCACGGTTAAATTACCGTCAAACAATCCTGACATCCCTGAAAGAAATCGAGGATGTTATCGCGGCCTGGGGTGATGATTCAGAACATGTTGATCTGTTGCACAAATCCAAAGTAAGCAGCCAGACCGCCCTTATCCGTGCCCAAAAACTCTATAAGGCAGGACTTACAGGATATCTGGATGTCCTGACCGCGCAACGTACAGCCACAAATGCCGCCAATGAAGAGGCTGTGGCCATTTTGGAACGTTTCCAGGATTCCATCAATTTGTTCACGGCCCTTGGGGCCGGCTGGCAGGGTGTGGATATAACAAAAACGGAACTTCCCATGACCATCGAACAACAAAATCTGTTAGCGAAACTGGTCAAACAATAGATCTTCCTTTTTTCTCCATTATCCAGCAACTGTCTGAATCTATAAAAGAAAAATAAGATCAAACAATTTTCATTTTTATTATTCAACAATATGTTTAATATACCAAAGATATTTTAACCATCTTTGATATAAATCCATGTTCAATTATGACAAGTGAAAATTTATTTGAAATCCCTGTACCTCTTATTATTGACGAGACCAACAAGAATGATTCCACTAAAATCACTTTAGATAAAGGGGAGGCAATTTATATTGTTGGAGCGAATGGTTCCGGTAAAACCCATCTGGCACGATATATTGAACAATATATTATCCAAAACTACGGTGAATATAAAACATATCGTATCAATGCACACCGTGCAATATTTTTAAAGATTCCCCAAATTCAAATGAAAGAAGCACAAGCAAAACAAGCTTTGTTACCTAATCCAAGAAGCTCATTAATAAAAAATCAAGCTAGTAGATTAACTAGTCAATTTGGTCAATTAGAATTTTACAATGATAGTGACGAGTTATTACAATACCTATTTTCACAATCACAGAGTATTGCCACGAATTTTTATAATGATTACAACCCTAATCGTCCTCCTGTACAAAAACCGACAAGCAAACTTGAGCAACTACAATCCATATTTGAAAAGATCCTCCCTAATAAACAATTAAAATACACCGTAGATACAATTCGAATTAAGGACACCGATAAAGAAGATTATTACCCCATTATAGAAGCAAGTGAGGGAGAACGTTCTGTTTTTTATTTAATCGGTCAAATCCTTTTTCCGGATCCTGGTACCCTGATTATTTTTGATGAACCTGAACAACATTTACATCCTTCCATCTTAACACCACTATGGAATGAACTGAAAAAAATACGTCCAGATTGTGCTTTTATAACCATTTCACACGATTTAAATTTTATCGCCAATCAGGCAGGAAAAAAATATATTCTCAAAAAATACCAAAGAAATTTTCCTGAATCTGATAAATGGGATATAAAACCGCTTCCAGATAATATGCCGTTATCAGAGGAAATTGTTACTTTGATTTTGGGTAGTCGTCGTCCCATCCTATTTGTTGAGGGACAAGAAAACAGTTTAGATCAAGCTGTTTACCGCGCATGTTATCCAGAATGGACAATTATTCCAAGCAATTCATGTACAGAAGTTATTCATGCGGTTAATTCGCTTAACAACCATCCATCTTTAACTCGTATTAATTGTGCGGGTATCGTGGATGCTGATTATCGTGGTACAGATGAAATACAAAAACTGAATAATCAAAATATTTATGTACTCACCGTCCTTGAAATTGAAAATCTTTTTCTATTAGATGATGTTCTCGAGATTATTGCTGAACTAGAGCAATATAACGATAAAACGGAAAAAGAAAATCTGATTCAAGAGATAACCTCTCAACTTCTCGATACTATCAATAAAAATAGAAATTCGTATATCGTGGAATATGGAAAATTACAATTAAGCAGATCATTTTCTAGACTTTCACCTTCTGATGATAAAATCAAGAAGCAGGAATCTTTAATTGAATTTTTTAACAAAAGCCTTGATGAATTAAAAAATTCTTTTCAAGAAGATCTACAAAAAACTGAATACAATATTAACAAAGCAATTGAGGAAAAAAATATAAAAGAGCTATTAAAATGGTATAATGGCAAAGGTGAAGGATTATCAATTATCAGCAAAATCTTGAAGAAACAAAAAAAGGAAGATTTTCTTAAATGGATAAAACGCTTACTAGAAAATAGTAATGAAAATTTGATTGATGTATTAAAAAAACATTTACCAGAAATAAAAAATAATGCCAGAAATAAAAAATAATGTCTGACAGATCATTCAAATATGATTCAGGTGGTGCGAACTGTGGGACTTGAACCCACACGTCCAAAACGGACACAAGATTTTAAGTCTTGAGCGTCTACCATTCCGCCAAGCTCGCCCATATTTTGTAAAAGGATTAATAGCATGAAGAACGAAAAGGTCAAAGAGTAAATTTAAAAAAAATTAATTATTTGATAAAAGATTTCAAATCCATGTAAAATTCTCCAATGCAAGTAAATATACAGCCTACAATGAAGAAAGAAAACCGCTCATTATGTTTTTCAATCAATCCATTCCACTATATAATCCTCCAATTCCCCTGCATCATGTTCACTCACAACCTTTCCCCGCACGGAAATACCGGCTTTATGCATGGCTTCAAAATTGCCGGCAATCAAATAATGCCAAGGATAAAGTGTCTTGCCTTCCGCTATTAAACGATATGCACAGGTGGAGGGCAGCCAGTCAATCCTTGATAAATTCTTTCGAGTCAATTGGATACAGTCCGGAATCCTGATTTTACGATGACAGTAATCCGAACATTGCCCTGTTTTTATATCCAGCAACCAACAGGCAACATTTGTATAATAAATTTCATTCGTATCATCATCCCGCAATTTATGCAGGCAACACCGACCGCAACGGTCACATAAAGCCTCCCATTGCTCCTTGTTCATTTCTTGAAGTGACAAGTTTTCCCAATAACGATCCGTAACCATAACAACCAATATAATATTCTGATCAAAAAAATGATTTACGATATTTCAAAATTCAATTTTTCAATAAATCAACTTTCATCTCAATTTATATAATTCAGGTTGCGATTTAATTAAATTGAATAATTCAACAGGATTGATTATAAACCGTTTAATCAATTTACAGATCAAAACTTTCCTGACAGTTTTCCTGCCGCTTCAAAACACGTACGTCTTTCTGCCCATCATAAAAAGTTAAGATCAAATCAGATCCAGCCCTCAATCCTCTTGCTTCAGTTACAGCCTGACCTTTCTTATTCTGTACCAAGACATATCCCCGCGCCAATACAGCCTTGGGGGAAAGAGCTTCCAATCTTGCCGTGACACTTTCCAATTTCAGCTGCCTTTCTCTCAATAAATTACGTACATTCGATATGGAGAACAGGGGTAAATTATTTTCCAGCTGACGCATGTAATGCAGCCAAGAAATTGCATATTGTTTTTCATTAAAGGCCAGTTGTCTCTTGAAACGATCAATCAGTCCCAAAAGATATTGATCAACAGCCTGAATGGAAGAAAGCTGATGTCTCCTTTTCAGAACCAATGCTGGAAGCGCCAAATCCAGACGATAGGAACGGTCATCCAGGCGCATACGGTTTTGCGCCAATAGAGTGGGAACGTCCGGCAGTCTGGTAATGGCCTTGTTCAAACGCAGTTGATAAGATTGAATAATCTGTATTAATGCTTTATTCAAACGCGTAACCAGCTGCATTATTCCAGCAGCAAGATCAACCTGCGAAGGAACTGCCATTTCCGCAGCTGCAGTTGGAGTCGGGGCCCGACGGTCAGATGCGAAATCAATCAAGGTTGTATCTGTTTCATGTCCAACTGCTGAGATCAGGGGAATTTTCGACTCTGCTGCGGCCCTTACAACAGCCTCATCATTAAAGGCCATCAAGTCTTCCAGTGATCCACCCCCTCGTGCAACAATCAAGATATCAGGACGTGGAATTTTACCATTAACAGAAAGGGTGTTAAATCCAATAATAGCCCTGACAATCTGTTCACTTGCCCCCTCTCCCTGAACCGCCACTGGCCAGACCAGGATATCCCTGGGAAAACGTCGTTGAATTGTTGTGCGAATATCGTGCAAAACCGCGCCTTTAGAGGATGTAATCACACCTATTACTTTTGGCAATAGAGGAAAAGGACGCTTTTTTTCCTGGTCAAATAAACCTTCAGCTTCCAATTTCTTTCTTAATTTTTCGATACGGGCCAATAAAGCCCCTTCGCCTGCATAATCAATCTGATCGACAATAAGCTGATATGATGAACGTTCCCCATAAGAAGAAATCTTGCCTGTTGCAATAACCTCAATACCGTTTTCGAGTTTTATAGTAAGTTTTGCCGCCTTGAACCGCCAGATAATTGCTGTCAGTTTTCCATTTTCATCTTTTAGGGAAAAATAAATATGTCCAGACGGATACTGTTTTAACTCGGTAATTTCCCCCCTCACTTTAATCCGAGAAAAATTTCCTTCCAAAACTCGCTTAATCGCTGTAGAAATATCCCCTACACTAAATTCTGGTATATTATCCGTCATTCGATCAGAAAGTTGCTCATCTATCGACATAAATATGATACAGCCTTATCCCAAAAAAAGAAACATCAGTAAAGGAAATCTCTATGCGCGTTTTACTCGTCGGTTCTGGAGGAAGAGAACACGCCCTTGCCATGGCTCTTGCTTGCTCACCCAATCTTACCGAGCTTTTTATCGCACCAGGAAACCCAGGTACTGCACAATATGGTAAAAATATAAACATTAAGGTAGATAATATTACCGATTTAGTAAAATTTGCACAAGACAATCATATTGATCTTGTTATTCCCGGACCAGAATTACCTTTGGTTAAAGGATTGACCGATGCTTGCCAGCACGCCGGGATCCTCTGTGCAGGTCCCAGCCAAGCGGCTGCACAGCTGGAGGGAAGCAAGAGTTTCACAAAAATGATCAGCGATGCCGCCCGGATCCCAACTGCAGCATGGAAAGAGTTTTCAGATAGTGAACAAGCGGTTGCTTATTTGAAAACCCAATCTTTTCCAATTGTCATCAAGGCAGATGGTTTGGCGGCAGGAAAAGGCGTTATTATCGCCTATACCTTTAAGGAAGCTGAAGAAGCGATCGAAACAATCCTGCAAGATAACCGTTTTGGCGAAGCAGGCAATAAAATCGTTATCGAGGAATTTCTGACAGGAGAGGAAATTTCCCTATTTGCCTTTTGCGATGGAGAACATGCGGTTTTAATCGGAGCGGCTCAGGATCACAAACGCATTGGCGATAATGATACGGGGCCCAATACTGGCGGAATGGGAGCAATATCCCCACCACCTTTTTTTGATCACGCAGCCCAAGAGAAAGCGTTGGATATAACAGTCAGACCCATGCTGCGCGAAATGGTAAAACGTGGAATTCCTTTCCGTGGCATCATTTTTGCCGGACTGATGATTACAAATGATGGGCCTTATCTAATTGAATATAATGTTCGTTTTGGAGACCCGGAAGCGGAAGTTCTGCTTCCTCGACTGGAAACAGATTTGTTAGATATTCTCTATAATCTCAGTCAGGGAAAATTAAAAAAATCAGAAATCAAATTCTCTGATCAAGCAGGGATTTGTATTGTTATGGCGGCAAAAGGATATCCGGGAACACCAGTTGTAGGCGGAATTATCCAAAATATTGACCAAGCTGAATCCCTACCCCATGTAAAAGTCTTTCATGCTGGAACCAATTATAACGCTCAACAAGAACTTTGTGCAGCAGGAGGTCGTGTCTTATGCGTTGCCGCTTTTGATAAAACACTCAAACAAGCACAGACAACCGCATATAATGCCGTTAACAAAATTAACTGGAAAGATGGTATCTGGCGCACGGATATCGGTAATAAAGCTTTAAAACAGTAGAATAATATAAAAACGATATTTCAAAACAGGTTAAATTGAATGTATCTTAAAATACGTTCAATTTTTACAATTCAGCAAATATGCATTTTATTTTCTAAAAATTATAGTAAAAAATATTGCTATTTAATTTAACTCTATCTTCATACTCCAAATAATGATTAAGATCAAAAATCAACATTTTCAATAAAAGACTTCATTAGATCTGGCGCTTCCATTTTTTTAATTTTTGAAACCTTTGATCCTGCCCAAAATGCGGCATATTGAGGCTGTCTAGTATATTCGTAAATTTTCTTGGCAAAATAATAAGTATAAGGATAAGGTGGTGTTAAAGGCCGATCTGGTGAATCAATTTTTAAATGCCAATCATTGACCAACCCCCTGGCAGGTCGACCAGAAATGGTCGCGGTAATTTGCGTAACTTTAGAATTAAATAATGATTGTCTATAGGTTTCACTCGCTTTTGACGAACTGCATTGGACGAATGCCGTTCCTAACTGAACACCATTTGCCCCCACTCTAAGACAATCATGAATATCTCGTGCATCCATAATACCACCGGCAGCCACAACTGGTATTGATAAATTATTTTTAATCAGAAAAACCAGTTCTAGTGTTGGTATCGCCGAATCAATATTTGGATTAAAAACACCCCGATGACCACCCGCTTCTATACCCTGCGCTATTATTATATCTATACCAGACCTTGCTATGTATGAAGCCTCTATCAAATTTGTCGCAGAAGCCATCGTAACAATATTGGCTTGTTTCAATCTGTGAATTTGACTTTTGCTTGGGATTCCAAAATGAAAACTAACAGCGGGAACTTTTTCTTGAATTACTAAATCCAGAAAATTGTCATTCTCTAAAAAACTGGAATAAAGACAGGAAAAAGCCTGACTAAAATTATTCATCAGATCTATCCTGCCAAATTTTGAACAGCAATATTGAACCCACTGATTTTCAAGTGTAGCATCTGATTTCTCTGGTTGATGACAGAAAAAATTGACCTGAAAAGGTAAGGAGGTCAGCTGTTTCAGCTGTTCAATTTGCTTTTTCGCCTCTTCATGATTGCAGGATCCCAGTCCCAATGATCCCAATCCACCAGAATTTGAAACCTCAGCTGCCAGTTTTGGTGTTGATACACCCGCCATTGGTGCAAGAAAAATAGGATATTGAATATTCAAAAATTTTCGTAACATTTTTTATACACTTAAATACTAATAATATACTTCTTAATAAAACCAATTAAATTATAACTTTATTAGTTATTTTAATTTGTATTATATTTCGTTTCAATGTGTTATTTATTATATAATAATAATTATATTAATAATGCATTAATTTTATTTAAAAATATTAATATATTAATAGAAGAAAAAATTATGAATAATGATTATAATAAGATTAAAATATCTATAATAGGATTGGGATCAAGAGGCCTCAACGTACTTGAAAGAATTATATCCCATTGTATTTGGGATGAGAAACTAAAAGATAAGCAGATTATTTTACAACTATTTAACGAAAATAAAGATTATGGTGCCGGTTGTCATGATATCAATCAATCAGAAAATTTATTAGTTAACACTATTTGCAGTCAGATTACTGTTTTCCCTGATGATACGGTTAAAAACTACAAATATGCAATCCGGGGACCAACCTTTTATGAATGGTTAAAAATCAAATATAAATCACAAAATAAAACAATCAACCCTTTAAACTATTATTCACGAAAGGATCTTGGCGAATACCTATGCTGGGTCTTTAATTATTTATGTTCTATCAAGGTACAAAACCTTCAGATCATCAAAATACAGGAAAAAGTTATAAACATTTTCGGCAGTGATAAAAAAAAATGGAGTATCGTTACGAAAAATAATACTTACTCATCTGATATTATTTGTATAACCACCGGTCACGATACCCAAAATTGCGAATTTCCAAATAAGAAAAAAATATATGCTTATCCTTTGGAAAAATTAGACCATATCATTACGAATAAAGAAACCGTTGCAATACAGGGACTTGGCTTGACCACATTTGACGTTATTTCCAAATTGACTGAAGACAGAGGAGGGAAATTCATTAAGGAAAAAGATCACCTAATCTATCAACCCTCTGGAAAAGAACCTAAAATTATAGCTTTTTCCAGATCAGGATTACCCTTGAATGCACGGGGGATAACGCAAAAAGAATTAAGAGAACAATACAAGCCCCAAATTTTTACCAAAGAAAAAATAATTGAGTTAAAAAACAATAAAAAAAATGATTTTGAAAAAGATTATCTACCGTTATTGATTGAAGAAATGGAATGTGTTTACAGTTTTACCTACCTCAAAAATCAGGACATAATCAAGGCTTATAATTTCCTTAATGACTATCTAAGAAACAAATCACAAAGAAACGCGATTGTAAAAGCCTATATCCCTGATGAAAAAGAAAGATTCTCATGGGAAAAAATTAGCGATCCGCTTGCCCATACTTCCTTCAAAAGTCAGGAAGAATTTCATAACTGGCTTTTAAACTATTTACAGGAAGATATACATAACGCTTTACAGGGCAATATAGACAATCCCACCAAGGCAAGCACTGATATTTTAAGGGATGTACGTGATTGGATCAGATTAACCGTTGACCATTGTGGCCTGTCGGAAAAAAGTGCTATCTGGTTCAATGAAGTATTTAAACCTATCATGATCCGAATTTGTGTTGGTCCACCTCTTGAGAGGATTCAACAAATGATCGCTTTAATCAAGGCCAACATATTGCGCATAGATTTGGGACCGAATGTTAAAGTAGAAGAAAAAAAGGAAAGCTTTTACCTAACAACACAATTTAACGAAGTCATTCGTGCTGATTATTATATTGTTGCCATGGTCAATGCACCCATTGCAAAAGAAAGCAAAGACATTCTTTTTCAAAATATCCTGAAAAACAATATAGGCTGTCAATTCCATATTGGCAATTATGCTCTAGGAGAATTTAATGTCAATGCAAACTTCAATTTGATCAATCAAAACAATCAGATAATCAAGTCTATTTATGCTCTAGGAGTTCCCACTGAAGGCAGTAAATTTTATACTTATATTTTACCAAGACCTTTTGTTAATTCGACAGCTTTATTTGATGCAGAAGTCTGTACCAATAATTTGTTATCGCAAATTGCCAGATAATATTTTAACAAATATTCAATAGTTTTTTAAAAACTAGTTTAATCCAAAAAATTCTAAATTATTTGAACAGTAATTTAGAATTTAACATTCGATACTGGATAATTTTATCATTAATATCCGGTTATAATTCGATCAACCAACTGTTTAACTGTTGGAATAAACCCATTATCATAAAATGGGTCAGATCCAAATCGCCACCCTGTGGTTCCACTAAACATCAAATTATGATCAACCACCTCCTTTGCGTCAGGACCATTTGCATGAGCTATTGCCTGTAATGTTTTCTGGATACAAAAAGAGCGGGGATCGGGTCGATTTCCTGTCGTATAACTGGGACCAACCTGTGACCAATTTGAAAACTGGCACATTGACAGGCATCCCATGCAGTTATTCTGATCCTGTTGTATCTCTCCTGCTTTTTCAGGAGTTACAAAAATGAATGTATGATCTGGAGTTCGGAGAGGCTGAGTAAATCCCTCGCTTTCCCATTTCTTAATATTTTCAAAACTCGTCTGGGTAACATAAATCAAACGTTTTCTAGCCCCATATTCATATGGAACATTCATCATTTCTGTAGCTTCCCTTGAAAAAGGAACTTGCCTTTGAGACCGTTCCTTCAATTCATTAAGAAAACTATTTTGAACTGCCGATGAATAAAAACCTGTAGGAGAGAAATGATTAAGATATACATCACCTTTTTTCAATGTCCGCAAACGATCTTTCCAAGCTTGAGGGATTTGGCTTTCCCTCGTTAACAAAGGTCTTGTACCGAACTGAAATGCAATCATACCCAAACCTGGATTATCAATCCAATCTTCCCATTCAGAAAGCCACCAGACATTACCTGCCATAATGATTGGAACATGATCCAGTCCATATTGGCGCATGACTCTTCTCAACTCTACAACGCGTGGAAAAGGATCCTGCGGTTCTAATGGATTTTCACTATTTGATAACCCATTATGCCCCCCAGCCCTCCATGGATCTTCATAAACCACCCCACCAAGCCATTCTGGCGTTTTTCTATAAGATCGACGCCATAACGCATTGAAAGCACGTCCAGAGGAAACAATGGGATAGTAATATAATGCATGTTTTGCAGCAATTTCTGATAAACGATAGGGCATTCCCGCTCCACAGGTAACACCATTAATCAAACCTTTTGATTGTTCCAAAACCTGAGATGCAATCAGTTCACTTGCTGCCATTTCCCACATAATATTGACATGAAGAGGCACTTTTGGCCCCGCAATATCACGGGCAACCCTTATTTGGGTTATTCCGCCCTTAATTGCATATTGAATGAGTTCTTCATGTCGTTCACGCCGTGTTTTTGCATGATAGATCTGGGGAATAACATTGCCATTTTCATCATAACTATCAGCATTTACAATGGAAATGGTTCCAATTCCACCCGCAGCAGACCAATGACCAGCAGATACTCCTGTAGAAACAGAAACCCCTTTACCCCCTTCAATCAAAGGGAGGACTTCTTTATTTCCCATACGAATTGAATTAACTGCTTTCATTATTACTCCTGCTCTATATGCAGTGGACTAAACAATCTAAACCAAAAAAAACTTTGAATAGCCCACTTATATTTATTCCAATAAAAAAATCAAGAATCATCTTTTTATTGAAAAAATGATACACATAAAAACCTATGAGCGTTTGGACTGGTTATCATTGCGATTACGAGATGACGAGCTGTTTTTGACTCCAACGACTTCACTGATGTCAGCACCTGTTTCCTGATCTACCTCACGCATGGAAAGCTTGATTTTTCCTCGATCATCAAAACCTACAACCTTTACCTTGACAGTATCCCCCATTTTGACAACGTCACTTGTACGACCGACACGCCCGGCTGATAATTCAGAAATATGAACCAGCCCGTCACGAGCCCCCATAAAATTGACAAATGCTCCGAAATCGGCAACCTTTACAACTTTTCCTGTATAAATGCGGCCAACTTCTGGTTCAGCAATGATTGCATTGATACGCTCCTTGGCTTTTTCCGCCTGTTCATTCGATGTAACAGCAATTTGTATTGTACCATCATCATCAATATCAATTTTACAACCTGCATATTCAACAATTTCACGAATTGTTTTACCGCCAGATCCAATAATATCCCTGATCTTTTCCTTGGGCACATTCATAATGATGACATGTGGTGCATTCTCTGCAATGTCATTACGGCTTTCTGTCAAGGCTTTTGCCATTTCACCCAAAATATGAATTCTTCCTTCACGAGCCTGTTCCAAGGCCTGTTCCATAATTGCTGGTGTAATGGATGTAATTTTAATATCCATTTGTAAAGCGGTGACACCAACTTCAGTACCAGCAACTTTAAAATCCATATCTCCCAGATGATCTTCATCACCAAGGATATCACTCAATACAGCAACACCCTTTTTCTCCTTGATCAATCCCATGGCAATTCCCGCTACAGGACGTTCCAGTGGCACACCTGCATCCATCAGGGATAAAGAGGTTCCACAAACCGTAGCCATAGAGGACGAACCGTTACTTTCCGTAATTTCAGAAACTACACGCATGGTATATGGAAATTTTTCCTTGCTTGGCAACAGAGGATGAATAGCTCTCCATGCCAGTTTTCCATGACCAATTTCACGACGCCCAGGTGAACCCAACCGTCCACATTCCCCCACAGAATAAGGAGGAAAATTATAATGCAACATGAAATTAGAACGATATTCCCCTTCTAACGCATCCACAACCTGTTCATCTTGAGTTGTACCTAAAGTTGTCACAACCAGAGCTTGCGTTTCACCCCGGGTAAAAAGAGCGGATCCGTGTGTTCTAGGTAAAACACCAACCTCACTGATAATGGGTCGAATCGTGGTTAAATCACGTCCGTCAATCCGCAATCCTGTCTTTAACACTGAATTACGAACAATATCGGCTTCCAATTTATCAATCAAGGAACCCGCCTTGGCTGTATCAAATTCTTCCTCAACAAGCTTATCAATAATTTTGGTACGTGCCGCATCCAGTAAAGTGTAACGTTTTTGCTTTTCCTTTTCCTTATAAGCTTCCGCCAAAGGTTTGCGTCCAATCTTGTCAATACGAGTTTTTAATTTCTTCTCTTCTGCAGTAGGTTCAGACAATTCCCAAGGTTGACGGGCAGCATGCTCGGCCAAAGCGATAATTGCATCAATAACAGGCTGACAGGCCTCGTGACCAAAATTAACAGCCCCCAACATTACTTCTTCACTTAATTCCTGGGCTTCGGATTCAACCATCAGAACCCCTTCGGAAGTACCCGCCACAACCAAGTCCAATTTGGTTTGATCCATCTCCGCCAAAACCGGATTTAGAACATATTCATTATCAATATATCCAACCCGGCAACCCGCAATCGGTCCAAAGAAAGGAATACCGGACAGGGTCAGCGCTGCAGAACAGCCAATCATGGCAACAATGGCAGGATCATTTTCCATATCATGACTTAAAACAGTCGCTATAACCTGCACTTCATTACAAAAATTATCAGGAAATAATGGACGAATAGGCCGATCAATAAGTCGAGAGATCAATGTTTCGATTTCAGAAGCGCGCCCCTCACGTTTGAAAAAACCGCCAGGAATTTTTCCAACTGCAAAAGCCTTTTCCTGATAATGCACGGTTAATGGAAAGAAATCCTGATCTGGATTGGCTTTCTTATTTCCAACAGCTGTACATAATACTGTAGTCCCGCCATAAGTGGCCATCACTGCACCATCTGCCTGACGCGCTATTTTACCTGTTTCCAGAATAAGAGGACGTCCCCCCCATTCAATTTCCTTACGATAATATTTAAACATTTTTTATCCTATGAAGTTATACGCAAGAAAATTTTTTTAACCATCATTACATTCAATGCTGTAAATAACAGCGTTTCGGACGGCATGGAGCATTTATATTTTGTTATTTTCACACCATGTGGCCTGAAACGCTGTAAAGCTGGATTTCAAAAAACTTTCCTGTTTTGATTATAATATACTCAATATTCTTAATTTATAAAATAAAGACTGGTTTAATAGATAAACCAGTCTTTATTTTTTAACGACGCAAACCTAAACGCTTGATCAGGTTTTCATAACGGCTTTTATTAACCCGACTGATGTAGGCCAGCAAACGACGACGTTGACCAACCAATTTCAATAACCCACGCCGGGAATGAAAATCCTTGGCGTGTTCTTTCATATGTTCAGTTAAATTATTAATTCTTTCTGTTAACAAAGCAATCTGAACCTCAGGAGACCCTGTATCATTTTCTTTGGTTTGGTATTCTTTAATTAGCTGGGTACGACGATCCGGTGTAATCGACATCGTATATCCTTTCATCAATTTAAATATTAAAAATACGAACAGGACGCAGCCATTTATTGTTTAAATGGCACAATCCTATAAAATGCTCCTTTTTCATTGCACGAACAATACCATCATATGAATTCACATCCAGTGCAAAACGATTCCGTATCTCGGTCAGATCAATAGATTTGCCAAGATTCAGGGATTCAGCCTCCTCTTCAGTCACAGCTAGAGCCGGGATGTCGTCCAGCGCAGTTTGAACGGGAAGAAGCATATCTAAAGAAACAACTCCTTTTTTGCCATTTTCAACGATTTTGTCCAGTAAAAAAGCATTTGCAATATCAAATGGACCCACGCGAAGGCGGCGTAATTCAGAAACATAACCAATTGTATTACAGGCAACCGCCAAATCCCTGGCTAAAGAACGCATATAAACGCCTTTACCAGAAACAACTTCAAACTTTGCACGATCTTTATCAATCCGTTCTATCATTCGAAAAGAATCAATACGTGCCAACCGTTCTTTTAGTTGAGGTTTTTCCCCTTGACGTGCTAAGTCATAAGAACGTCTACCTTGCACCTTTACCGCTGAGTAGATAGGAGGTACCTGATATATTTCTCCTTGAAAGGACTGTAAAGCCTTATTGATTTGTTCATCACCCGGTCTGAACTCTGAATGGTCAAGAACCTCACCTTCAGCATCATCCGTTGTACGAGATTCTCCAAAAGTAAGTTCAAAATGATAAACTTTTGTCTTATCCATAATGTAAGGGATTGTTTTGGTTGCCTGGCCAAAAGCGATGGGTAACAACCCTGTCGCCAATGGATCCAAGGTACCACTATGCCCTACCTTACAGGCATTAAAAGCATATTTCACCCTATTTACAACGTAAGCAGATGTCACATTTAATGGTTTATCAACAAGAAGCCATCCATCCAACTTCTGTTTACGTTTTGTATGCATCAATCAATCAAAAATCCTACTTCTCTGAAAAGTAACTTTTATATTACCAATACTTCTCTTTTTTACATAGTTACTTTTTACAAAAAAAACCATATTATATAAAAAATTAAAATGATAATAAATTCACCTACATTTCATATAAGTATATAATGTTTTATATATTTACCTTTTTAGTATAATTTTATGAAATAAAATTATTCAACATTATTCAGACAAAGCATGAGCGATATAAATTCAGATCAGCAGCCTCAGTGGAAACTAGAGCAGCAAGAAAATCATTATGTTATTTCCTTAAGTGGGCAATGGTTAGCAAAAAACAATAACATTCCCCGATTTTCTCCAAAAAATCTAGAAAGGATCCCTGCTCATCAAACGCTTTATTTTGATGCTAGAAATCTTAAAAACTGGGATAGTGGATTGATTGTCTTTCTTTGGGATATCAAATGTCAGGCCACCAAACATTCCATAAAATTCTCTGACAAGGATCTGCCTGCTTCCGCACAAGAACTTCTTTCCCTCTTGCATGAAAGCAAAGATGAGGCACCTGTTAAACATTCATCTCCCTTTCGTCCGTTATATATGATTGGTGAATGGACTATCAACGGACTGACCAATCTTGGCATAACTGTCCAGATGCTTAAGGAAGTTATTATTGGTATTTTAAAATCCCTCACCGGCCGTTCTTACATGCGAATTGTGGATTTGATTTCTGATGTCCAGAACGCTGGTCCGTCTGCCCTCTTAATCATCAGTGTTGTTAATTTTCTAGTCGGGGCAATTCTTGGTTTTGTCGGTGCGGTACAATTACGCAGGTTTGCAGCTGACGCTTATGTGGCAAACTTGGTCAGCATTGCAACTGTTCGGGAAATGGCTGCCGTCATGAGTGCTATTGTTATTTCAGGCCGAACAGGTGGGGCCTATGCAGCCCGTATTTCAACAATGCAGGGCAATGAGGAAATCGATGCGTTAAAAGTCATGGGTGTTTCCATTATGGAATATCTTATTCTTCCATCAATGCTCTCACTTGTAATCACCATGCCGATTTTATATCTTTATGGCTGTTTTATGGGAATTCTTGGCGGATTGATTGTTTCCATTTTCATGTTAAAAGTTTCAATCATAGGATTTTTACAACAAAGTTTCGGAGCGGTTGCTTTCAACCAATTTGTGTTTGGTGGTCTCAAAACCATTTCATTTGCAATATTTATAGGGGTAAGCAGCTGTTACATCGGGTTAAAATCAGGACGAAGTGCGGTTGATGTCGGCTTGGCTGCGACCAAAGCTGTGGTTACTGGCATTGTAGGGGTGATCGCTATTGATGCCATATTTGCCGTTATTGCTGATATGATTGGAATATAAATAATGAGTAACCAATCCAGCAATATACTTCTATCCGTTAAAAATCTCACCATTGGTTACGGTACAAAGGTTATCCAGAAAAACATTAATTTTGACGTTAAGCAAGGCAGCATTTTTGCCCTAATGGGTGGTAGTGGATGTGGAAAAAGTACACTTCTTAAATCCATGATAGGGCTTTTAGAACCAATAGCGGGTGATTATCTTGTCAAGAATGAAAATTACTGGAGAGTTTCGAGAAAACATCGCATAAAAATCGCGCATAATTTTGGTATTTTGTTTCAAAATGCTGCTCTATGGAGCTCTATGACAGTAGGTGAAAATGTTGCGCTTCCATTGCAACTTTTTACCAACCTTTCTCCAGAAATGATTCATCGATTGGTAGAATTAAAACTGGGGCTGGTTGGAATGGAATATGCCATTAACCTGTATCCCTCTGAATTAAGCGGAGGAATGAGAAAACGGTGTGGCTTGGCTAGAGCTCTTGCCCTTGATCCAGAAATCCTATTTTTTGATGAACCCTCAGCCGGACTTGATCCCATCACTTCTAAGAGACTTGATGATTTAATTCTCACCTTACGAAATGGATTGGGAACCACAATCATCATAGTCAGTCACGAATTATCAAGTTTATTTACAATTGCAGATGATGGTATATTCCTTGACGCGGAATCAAAGACACCCCTTGCCCATGGTTCACCACAAGAAATGCACGATCATCCATCCTGTCAATTGGTATACGATTTTATGCATAGACAACGTTATGAAAATGCAGAAGAGAAAGAAGAACAAAGATGACCATTAATAAACAAACCACAATCGGGGCTTTTGTATTGGGAGGAATAATTCTTGCTCTTTGTGCTGTTATTTTTTTCAGTAATTTTAATCTTTTTTCAAAAAAAGAGCATGCCATAATCGTTTTTCCAAGCTCAATATCAGGATTATCCATTGGAGCGCCTGTTACGTTCAGAGGAGTACAGGTAGGAACCGTTGATTCCATTAATCTCCAATTCGATCAAGGCAGTCACAAAGCCTATATCCCTGTAGTAATCAATATTGATCCCAGAAAAATCCGCATAGGATATAAATATAATAATTTTAAAAAACTATTGGAAAAAATGATAGAAAATGGACTTTGTGCAGAAATTAGCACAGAAAGTTTCGTTACCGGTACGTCCAATATTTTTCTTGATTTTGATTTGCAGAATATCCCTCACTTTCATCCTGTGATTGCAAAAAATCTTACAGAAATACCTTCCCGTCCCTCTACGTTTCAAAAAATCAAATCCGAATTAATGAATCTACAACTTGAACAACTTTCCAGAAACCTAAATGACACTGCACAAAAAATAGGACAACTTGCCGAAACTTTAAACAAACAAACTCCTGATCTTATTAATAGCGTCAAGAAAACATCAGATAGTACAAATATTCTGGTGACTCATATCAACAAAAACATAGATGGTTTATTGAAGAACTTTAATAAATTGCTTGTTGATGGAGATGTCCAACTTCGTTCACGCGGAAAAGAGCTTCACATTCTATTAAACAATTCAAACAAAGCCGTGTCATCAGCATCAGAAATGATTGATAATGTGAAAACGCTTACCTCATCCCGTTCACCTTCACGAAACAATCTTGAAATTATCCTGAAGAACCTTGCTGATGCTTCCACTTCACTTCGAGGATTTTCGCGGGAAATAGAACGTAATCCTAAATTATTACTGATTGGTCGAAAACAATGAATAAATTCATCGCTTTATCCTCATTAAGTACCTTATTTATTCTCGGGGGATGCAGTGCTCCCCCTCTTAAATATTACACTTTCAATGAAAATATTATAAATCAGTCGACAAACAAAATTACACAATATTCTGAAACTTCCCCCACTATTATCATTACACCGATCACAGTACCGGATTACCTTGACACAACCGATATTGTTACCCGAGAAAACAGCAGTCTTCATCATAGTGTCAACGGAAGAATGAGTAGCGTTTTATCCATTGCCGTAACCGATTATGTTACACATTTGCTATCCGTAAAAAATCCAACTCTATTCATAACCAATCAAAGACAGGTTGGTATGCCAACAAGTCAGATCCTGATCAATATCAGCCACTTGGATGTACAAAATCTGGGGAATCAAAATGGCTCAGCAATCTTGGAAGCTGATTGGTCCATTATTCCCAGAAATGAACATCTACCCATCAACAAACAAAAAGGAACCTTTTTTGCATCGGGTTCCATTGCTTCTGACAGTGATGTAATCAAAATAGAACAGGCTCTATTAATCCAACTGGTTAATCAAATCAGTAAAAATCCTTTATACTAACTTGATTATTGATTTTCTTTTTCAAGGTCTCTCAAAACTTCCGGACTATTCAGCACTGCATCAATCTTAGCTGCATAGTCCAAAGTTGTATCAGGCTGAAATCTCAAATCAGGTAAAAATTTAAGTCTAATTTTTTGTGACAACTGATTTCTCAAATAAGGTGCAACTCGTTTTAACGCAGGTAAAAAATCCCCTACATCACTTTTCCCTAAGTGAGAAATATATACAATTGCATGACGCAAATCAGGTGTCATGCGCACTTCCGTTACTGTAAATTTCTGTCCCTGAAGTTCAGGCACACGAAATTCTATCCGGATGAATAAATCTGCCAAAATATGCCTGATTTCTTCAGCAACGCGCAATCGCCGTTGAGAAGGGCCTTTTGAATCCTTTTTCAAAAAATCCTTCCCAGTTACTATAAATTTATCCATCAAGCCTGTACTGTTTCAATTTCATAACATTCAACAACGTCTCCCTCTCGCAAGTCATTGTATCCTGCAAAAGAAAGTCCACATTCATAATCATGTGCCACTTCTTTGACATCATCCTTGAAACGTTTAAGCTGGCTTAAATTACCCTGATGAATAACAACATTGTCACGCAACAACCGAACACCGCAGCCTCGACGAACCACGCCCTGTGTTACGTAACATCCTGCAACCTTACCAGTTTTACTAATGGTAAAGACTTTACGAATTTCTGCATAACCCAAGAATTTCTCACGCTGTTTTGGTGCAATACGTCCTTTAATAATCTGTTCAATATCATCAACCACCTGATAAATAATTGAATAGTAATGAATATCAACACCTTCATGCTGTGCAAGTTCTCTAGCCTGCGTTGTTGCTCTTACATTAAAGGCAATAATGATAGCCTGTGATGCTTTGGCAAGTTGAACATCACTTTCCGTAATCTGACCAACTGTTGCGGATAAAACGCGAACTTTAATTTCCTCATGTTCAAGTTTCTGAACTGTTGCCTGAATAGCCTCAGCAGATCCCTGAACATCAGCCTTGATTAAGACAGCAATTTCTTTTTGCTCATTTGCTTGAATACGCGCAAGCATCTGATCCAAGGTTCCACGTGCAGCCATTCTAACCGCTGCCTGTTTTTCACGAGCCTTACGTTGCCTAAATTCAGAAATTTCACGAGCTTTACTTTCATTATCCACAACAACAAAAGGCTCACCAGCACGAGGTACACCCGTTAAACCCAAAAGCTCTACGGGTGTGGAAGGTCCAGCTTTTTTCATATTCTTGCTTTTATCATCCAGCATCGCACGAACACGACCCCATTCAGAACCAGCGACAATAACATCTCCTTTATTCAAGGTTCCTTTCTGAACCAATAAAGTCGCAACAGGTCCACGTCCCTTGTCCAAACGGCTTTCAATAACAGCACCCTCTGCCACTCTATTCGGGTTTGCTTTTAATTCCAACAATTCAGCCAGCAAAATGATTGCTTCTTCCAGTTTGTCCAAACCGATATGTTTTTTAGCCGAAACTTCAACATCCTGAGTATCACCCCCCATTTTCTCAACGACAATTTCATGATTCAAAAGCTCCTGTCTTACACGGTCAGGATTGGCTCCAGGCAAATCACATTTATTAATAGCGACAATAATTGGAACATTTGCAGCTTTAGCATGTTTAATTGCCTCAATTGTCTGAGGCATGACCCCATCATCCGCAGCAACAACAAGCACCACGATATCCGTCACTGACGCTCCCCTGGAACGCATCGCTGTGAATGCCTCATGACCAGGCGTATCTAAAAAGGTGATTTTAGCACCTGACTGCATTCTAACCTGATAGGCGCCAATATGCTGGGTAATCCCACCAGCCTCCTTATGCGCAATATCCGTTGTCCGCAGAGCATCCAGCAAAGAGGTTTTACCATGATCAACATGTCCCATCACCGCTACAACAGGTGGACGGGGCAATTTATCCTCATCCTTATCCTCTACACCTTCAATACCAAGTTCAACATCACTATCGGCAACCCTATGCACACGATGACCAAATTCCTCGATAATCAATTCGGCCGTGTCTGCATCCAATGACTGATTAACTGTTGCCATCACACCCATTTTCATCAGAGCTTTAATAACGACTCCTTGACGTGCCGCCATACGATTGGCAAGTTCTTGTACGGTAATTGTTTCTGGAAGAGTGACATCACGAACAACCTTTACCTGATCCGTACGTAATTTCTCCAACTCTGCTTGACGGCGTTCACGTTCTCTTTGACGACGTACCGAAGCCAACGAACGAACTTTATTATCATCCTCGCCCTCAATCGCTGCCTGAATATCTATTTTACCAGAACGACGACCATCCCCCTTGCCTCGACTACTGCTTTTACGATTTACACCGCTTCCACGACGGGATGAACCACGACGACCATCCCCTTCATCAGAATCGATATCATCCTGAACATTAATCCTGCGTGAAGATTCAACAGATTTCTTATTTATTTTTCCGTCTTTTTCAGATGTTTTGACATTAAGAACAGATTCACCTGAATTTTTTACTGAGGTTTTACCAGAAACGGATTCTCCATTCTTAACAGACTCACTCACCACAGGTTTTTCAGGCAAAATAGCCCTTTTTGCCAAAGGTTCCACAGGAACAGGTTCTGGTGCCAAGGTAATTTCACCAGGAATAGGAACTTTGGAAACCTTGACCCGACGTAATGGAGGTTCAGATGCAGTTTTCGTTTTTTTGGATTTTATAGTTTTTCTAGATTCTTCTTCTGTCTCAGATACAGCAATTTTTCCCTGCTCAACAGTTTCCTTGCCTTCTTCCTGCGCAGCCTTTTCAGCCTCTGCCTGAGCCTTGGCTAGAACTTTCTCTTCTTCCTGTTTTTTACGTAATCTCTCCGCTTCTGAAAGAATAGATATTTTTTCCTGTTCTTGACGTTCAAGATTTTTACGCTGCTGTTCAAGCTTTTGTTCTTCCAGAACACGCTGTCTGATGGCTAATTCTGCAGCTGTCAAGGAGCGTTTACTCGAACCAGCAGATGCTTTTTTTGCCGCAGGTTTACGGACACTATTAACCTGTTTTTCCTTACTGCCAGGCGCACTACGCTTTTTACGTACTTCAACCTGGACAACCTTGCTGCGTCCATGGCTAAAACTTTGCCTAATAGATCCGGCATCGACAGTCTGCCCCACGTCCCTTTTTACTGATGAACGTAAAGATAAACGTTTTTTACCCTGTCCTTGTTCTTGATCGTTGCCTTCGCTCATATACCTGCCTGTTCTTAAATCCATTTTCGATGGGTTGACTTATTCCATCGATTTATACCCTAATTTATTATTCCTGATAACCGTTTATTATCAAAAAGAATTTGTTTTACAAACGGTCCCCTGTAAATTGCTGCATGAACTATATATTCTCGACCAAAAATCATTCCCAATTCTTTTGCCGTAAAAACTGCCATGACAGGTAAAAGACCCGTTCCTGATAATATACGCTTTTTTTCTTCTTCACTACCATCTATAGCCTGTATAATCAATCCAGCAATATTCTGAGAAATCTTTTCTCTTACTTTTACAAAACCATACGTAATCTGTCCAGCACGTCTCGCAAAACCAAATGTATCCTTAATTTTATTCCGCAAACCATCCCTAATTATTGACACCAAATTTTCCGGAACCGTAACCTGACATTGCATTGCACGTGAGAACGAACGCATTTCTATCGCCTTATGTATGATATTTTTATCGGCTTTCAACCACATCCCTCTTCCAGGAAGCCGTTCTGTCAAATCTGGAACAATATATCCATCTGGCGACAAAACAAAACGAATTAAATTTTCAGGATCATCTCTTTCCCTTGTAACCACACAGAAACGTTGACGATTCGCCGAGCTATCAGGCCTTTTATTCATTAGCGTAAACTATTCAAAATTAAAAGAAAATAATAAATCAAAATGATTAGGCCTCCCATGAAGCCTAATCATTTAAATATCATTATCAAATTTTATTCTTTATCTTGACTTTCCTCGCTTCCCTCTTCTTCAAACCAATGTTCTCTGGCCTGCATAATAATTGCATTGGCTGTTTCTTCATCAATTGCATCTGCACCAAGAATCTCGATCAGTTCATCACTGGCAAGGTCAGCTAAATCATCGAGCGTTTTCACCCCTTTTTCACCCAATAAGATCAACATTTGTTGTGTAAAGCAATCAAGTTCCACAAGCTCATCCGAAACCCCAAGAGCCTGCCTTTTCTCATCCAGAGAACGATGTTGTTTTTCCAAACATTCTTCTGCCCTCTGGACAAGCTCTTGCGCGATATTTGCATCAAAACCTTCAATTTCAGCCAATTCCTGGGGATCGGCAAAAGCAAGCTCCTCAATAGTATGAAAACCTTCTGTAACCAACAGGCCGGCAATCACATCATCAACATCCAGCTCTTCGGCAAAAATAGCGGATCTGCGACGGAATTCTTCTTGTCTACGATCTGATTCTTCTGTTTCGGTCAGAATATCAATGTCCCATCGTGTCAATTGACTGGCCAAACGAACATTTTGTCCACGACGTCCAATAGCTAAACTCAATTGATCATCTGGAACCACAACCTCCACACGCCCAGCTTCCTCATCCATGACAACTTTTGTAACTTCCGCCGGTGCCAAGGCATTCACGACAAAGGTGGCCGCCTGACCGCTCCAAGGAATGATATCAATTTTTTCCCCTTGCAATTCCTGTACTACAGCTTGTACGCGAGACCCCCTGACCCCAACACAAGCACCAACAGGATCAATGGTACTGTCTTTTGAAATAACAGCCATTTTCGCTCGGGAACCCGGATCTCTGGCGACTGCCTTAATCTCGATAATACCATCATAGATTTCAGGCACTTCCTGTGCAAACAATTTCGCCAAAAATGCGGGGTGCGTCCTAGATAAAAAGATCTGTGGACCACGTGGCTCCTTACGGACATCACAAATATAGGCTCTTACACGCTCTGAATTCCGAAAGTTTTCTCTTGGAATCAATTCATCACGCCTTAACAAAGCTTCGACACTGCCAATTTCCACCAACAGATTGCCATATTCAGTTCGTTTCACTGTTCCGTTCACAATTTCACCAATACGATCCTTGAAATCCTCATATTGACGATTCCGTTCACATTCACGAACACGTTGCACGATAACCTGCTTTGCAGTCTGTGCAGCGATACGGCCAAAATCTATGGGTGGCAATGGATCAATAAGATATTCACCAATCTTAATATCAGGCTGTATCTTGAGCGCAATTTTATATGGAATTTGTGAAGCCTCATTTTCAACTTCCTCCACGACTTCTGTCCATCGGGAAAGGCGCACCTCTCCCGTCTTACGATCAATTATAGCACGAATGTCTTTTTCATGACCATATTTAGCGCGTCCAGCCTTTTGAATGGCCTGTTCCATCGCTTCGAGAATCTCTTCCCGGCTAATGGCTTTTTCACGAGCAACAGCATCAGCAACCAATAACAATTCAGGACGAGCAACAGACGTATCCATTTTAACCTCACAATCTATTGTACCGGATTAAACCGGTTTTGATTTTATTTTCACTTATGCTTTATTCGGTTTCCGACCCAGATAAAACATTGACCATATGACTGCATGCATCAATTAAAGAATCAGTCAGCACCAATTTAGCCTTGCGTATTTCTGACAAAGGCAATTCAACTTCAGAACCTGTATCTAAACGCATACGCGCATTCTGTTCATCCGCTCCCAGGGCAATCCCGGAAAAGCGTCTTCTGCCTTCAATTGGAATCATCATTTCCACTTTGGCAAGATGACCCGCAAAACGGTTCCAATCTTTTACGCGCACCAAGGGACGATCGATTCCGGCGGAGGAAACCTCCAATGTCCAGGCACCTTCCATAGGATCATGAACATCCATTACAGCACTTACAGCATGACTGATCTGTTCACAATCCTCAACATTAATCAGACTACCATCAGCCCGATCCACCATAATCTGTAAGGTCAAAGCTTGTTTGCCCAACAAAGCCACTCTAACCAACTCATATCCCATATCAATCAAAATGGGTTCAACCAAAGCGATAACACGTTGTTCAATACGTAAATCAGAAATATTTTCTACGGATTCCAAAATAAAAAAGGCGGCCGACTAAGGCCACCCCCCACATCAAACGGAAGACAATTTTGTATTAATTTAACAATCTTATAAATGCTTTACAAGTAACAAATCCAAATATTTATAATTCCATGATAATGACACGTTATGTTTGGACATATTACAAATGAAAAGTGACCTGTTTAACAAATAAACAGGTCACTTACACTTTAAAACGGATTTTAAGACTTAGGCCATTAGTCTGAGAACATAAGGTAAAATGCCACCATTACGATAATATTCTACCTCTTCTTGTGTATCAACACGACAGATTACAGGAATATCCTGATGTGAACCATCACTGCGAGTTATTCTCATAATCATTTTTTGACGCGGTTTTAAAGTTTCTATACCCAAAATATCGATTTTTTCATCACCCTTCAATCCCAACGTTTTACGTGTTGTACCCTCTTCAAATAAGAGTGGCAATACACCCATTCCAACAAGATTAGAACGATGAATACGTTCAAAACTTTCAGCAATAACGGCTTTTACACCCAACAACGTCGTACCTTTTGCCGCCCAGTCACGGGAGGAACCCATTCCGTATTCTTTACCGCCAAAAACAACCAATGGTGTATTTTCTTTTTGGTATTCCATGGCAACATCATAGATTGCCCCTTCCTTACCATCAGGATAATGCTTACTATATCCACCTTCAACTCCTGGAACCATTTCATTACGAATACGGATATTGGCAAAAGTGCCACGCATCATGACCTCATGATTACCACGACGTGAACCATACGAGTTAAAGTCCTCCACCCTAACTCCATGTTCAGTCAAATATCTGCCGGCAGGGGAATCTTTACGAATGGAACCAGCTGGAGATATATGATCTGTTGTAACATTATCCCCTAATAACGCCAATATTCTTGCCCCTTTAATATCATGACGGGCTTCAGGATGCCGCTTCATTCCTTCAAAATAGGGAGGATTACGAACATAGGTTGATTTTGAATCCCAATCATAAGTCTGAGATCCAGTTGCCACAGCCAATCTCTGCCATTCAACCGTACCTTTACTGATATTATCATATCCCTTACGGAATTCTTCACGCGTAATCGCTGCTGCCATTACCTCTTTGATTTCCTCTGTTGAAGGCCAAATATCATGTAGATAAATTTCCTTACCATCCTTGGAAACACCAATAGGATCCTTTGTAATATCCTTACGCAAGGTTCCCAATAAAGCATAAGCGACTACCAACGGTGGACTTGCCAGATAGTTTGCGCGAACGTTTGGAGAAATACGTCCCTCAAAGTTACGGTTTCCCGAAAGAACCGCTGTTGCCACCAAATTGTTATTTTCGATAGTGTCAACAATTTCTGGTGCCAAGGGACCAGAATTTCCGATACAGGTTGTACAACCATATCCAACAATATTGAATCCAAGCGCATCAAGAGATGGAATTAACCCGGCCTTTTCCAAATATTCAGTAACAACTTTTGAACCAGGCGCAAGAGACGTTTTAACCCAAGGCTTCCGCTTCAATCCCAAAGCATGTGCTTTTTTTGCCAATAAACCAGCAGCAATCATCACTTCCGTATTAGAGGTATTGGTGCATGAAGTAATTGCCGCAATTACAACTGAACCATGTTCGAGTTTGAAATCTTTACCGGCAACGGCACAAGCGACATCTTGATCTTTACCTTCAACATGGAATCCTGAAGACAGCTCTTTGACGAATGCAGAGGTTGCATCGCTGAGGCTGATACGATCTTGTGGACGACGAGGACCTGAAATAGAGGGAACAACATTACCAATATCCAGTTCCAAAGTATCAGTAAATTCTGGTTCTTCCGCATTCGCTTCACGGAACATACCCTGTGCTTTAAGGTAAGCTTCCACCAACTTAATCTGATGATCGTCACGACCGGTTAATTTGAGGTAATCCAAAGCTTGCTGGTCAACCGGGAAGAACCCACATGTTGCGCCATATTCAGGTGCCATGTTTGCAATTGTAGCCCGTGTATAAAGTGGTAAATGATCCAAAGCCGGACCATAAAATTCAACAAACTTGCCAACAACACCCTTCTTACGTAACATCTGTGTAATCGTCAGAACAAGATCTGTTGCAGTTACACCTTTTGCCAATTTTCCTGTTAACCGGAAGCCGATAACATCCGGTATTAACATTGTAATCGGTTGCCCCAACATGGCTGCCTCAGCTTCGATACCTCCAACACCCCAGCCAAGGACACCCAATCCGTTGACCATTGTTGTATGAGAATCTGTTCCAAAAAGAGTGTCTGGATAGGCATAGGTTTTTCCATCTTCATCACGAAGCCAAACAACCTTGGCAATATGTTCCAAATTAACCTGATGACAAATTCCAGTATCAGGTGGAACAACGGAAAACCCTTTGAACGCTTCTTGTCCCCAACGAAGAAAAGCATACCGCTCAGCGTTTCGTTCAAATTCAAGTGTTATATTTTCTTTCAGTGCCGCATCAGATCCAAATTTATCGACCATTACAGAATGATCAATCACCAGATTTACCGGAATTAATGGATTAACCTTTTGCGGATCACCTTTTAACTGGGTCATTCCTTCACGCATGGCAGCCAAATCGACAACAGCTGGAACCCCTGTAAAATCCTGCATCAAAATACGGGAAGGACGAAAAGGCACTTCGGACTGGCTATGATGATTCTTTTGCCATCCTATAATTGCCTTGGCATTGTCTACCGTAAAAGATTGACCATTTTCAAAGCGTAAAACATTTTCCAGCAATACTTTTAAGGTATTTGGTAAACGACGAAAATTACCCAATTTTTTCTCTGCTTCAACCAGTGAAAAATAATGATAGGTTTTTCCATCGACTTCCAACGTTTTACATGTTTTTAAATTATCCTGACCAATCAGTTTCATAATGATATCCTTAAATTATGTCGTTAGATAATCGTGTATAAACAACATTTTATATTTGTTATCTCGCCAATTACACTATACTTATTATATCTTGAATATCATAAAAGCAATTATTCATGGGCTTTTACAATTTCACTAAACAGTGTACTTTTGTAACTTAAAATCATTTTTGAAACCCTTTTCATGACCGTATCTATTGTCAATCTAACCACATTTCGAAATGAAAAACTGGTCCTGAACAATATCAATTTTTCTCTATCTGCAGGGGAAAGTCTCTGTATCCATGGTCCAAATGGCGTTGGCAAAAGTACGTTATTAAGAATTCTCGCAGGGTTCAGAAAACCAGATTCAGGTAATGTTTTATGGAACTCCAGAAACATCTTTGAACATCATGAAACTTATGAAAATTATCTTCAAACTATTGCCTGGTTGGGTCATTCAAACGCCTTAAAACCGATTATGACTGTGAGAGAGAACCTGCAGTTATATTCAAAATTTTACAAAACCAATCTTCACGATTGTTTGAAAAAATTTAATTTATACCATTTAATTGATACTCCCGTTCGATTATTATCCGCTGGTCAAAAACGTCGCACAGCCCTGGCTCGCATTTTGCTTAAACCTGCAACAATTTGGTTGCTAGATGAACCAACCGTTGGGTTGGATAGAGAAAACATGATCAATCTTGCTGAAATATTTGCCTCCTTTCAAAAAAACGGTGGCATGATTTTAGTCAGTACACATACAGATCTTCCGTTGATCAACGCAAGATCTCTTAATCTTTCACTCCCTTCCTTACATTAAGAGATCATTCCCATGCCTTTCATTCTTCTTTTACAACGAGAAATATTACTTTCTTTCCGGCATGCCAGTGATACCGTTGGAACAATCCTGTTTTTTATTTTGACATCGACTCTTTTCCCGCTTGCGCTTGGACCAGAACCTCAAAGACTTCAGCAAATAGCCCCCGCCATTTTGTGGGTTTGCGCCCTATTGGCCGCTTTGTTGCCTATGGAACGCATATTCCAGCAAGATTATGAGGATGGATCCCTGGATCAATTTTTTTTGCTTGGAATATCTCCCTCTACCTTGGCTTTCACCAAAATGACAGGCCACTGGTTATGTACAGGGATCCCTCTTCTCTGCGCCAGTATCCCCTTAACAGTTTTATATAACTTACCCATATCAATCCTGCCCATTTTTATTATCAGTCTTTCACTTGGAACCGCCTGTCAATCTCTTGTCGGGGGAATGACAAATTCTATTGCCCTTGGAGCCAAGAAAAACTCTTTTTTGCTCCCTTTATTAACTTTTCCCTTGTTAACCCCCGTCCTTATTTTTGGCACCATGCTTATTGATGCAAAATTAAATAATCTCGCATTCCTACCCAATCTTCAATTACTCGGGGCATGTTTTGCTATTGCTCTACCTTTTTGCCCACTTGCTGCTGGGGCAGGTTTACGATTGGCAATAGAATAAACAAAATCAGGGATTAACAGCCTCAAAAGGAATTTCACCTGTACTTTCCTCCCCTTTCCAATTCCAAACATGCCATTGCAAGATATATTGCCCCGCTTTTAACGGATATGATGTTTTAACTTCCCTGTGATTTAAAGCAGTTGTTGCGGGAATCAAATCAGGTTGTCCAGATTGATTTATCAACAACAAACGACTGCGGAAAGGATCAAATTCATGGTCATAAACCAAATGAATTTCTTGATTCCCAGCCTTAATTTTCTGATGTGGCTGAGGATTGGAAAACTTTAAACCGATTGCTTTAGCTGTACCAATCGATAATAACAAGGCAGTGCAGCAGGCCATAAAAATTAATTTATTTTGTTTTATACTCATTTTGAAAGCCCTTTTAAATTTATTCTTTCAAATCTTTCAAAAAAAACTATAGCCCTATAAAATGGTTAAAACCAGTCCTTACAATAATGACTGCGATCACTTACCTATTAATACTCAACTGGAAAGATAAATGATCTTTCATCTGCGCTCTTTGGCTGTAACCATAATTGCTGGAATTAGCCTAAATATCCTGTTTACCTGTAAAGCTGTCGCCCAATATAAACGATGCTGGCTGGAAAATGGTGTTGTTACTATCAACTGCGCCCCTGCTGATGGTTATTTTTTCATAAATAAACAAAATATATATAAAAAATGTCCAATAGTTGCAGGTAGTTTAGAAAAATCCTGTAATATAGAAGATGGTTATGGGTTATTTTATAAAAATTATCATTGGTATCAATGTCCCGTACAACAAGGTAAAAAATTGGATCATTGCACTTTGGCTTCCGGATACCAGATTGTTAAACTGCATCAAACTTTTTTAAAAGACTAACACATTTTGAATGTTCAAAAATCAATGTGACAGCTGTTATCTCTTCTTACTGCTTATATAAACTCTAAAAATGATAACTGTATGGCTTATATTAAGATACCATACAGTTTGAACCCTATTTCCTGTTAAAGGGGATACCGTTCTCAGGATAAGCGGTTTTCCAGGAAGGAGACTGAGGCATAGATACAGGATGATCCCTTAACTCTTTTAGCAAATAATCTATTGCCGTTTCCAATTGTCTATCATGCCCATGCTGTAATTCATCTGGAGTATTCTCAATTTCAATATCTGGATCGACCCCGTGATTTTCAATAATCCATTCTGATTGTAATCCATACAAGCTTTCTTCTGGAACAGTAATATATCCTCCATCCCTTAGAGGCCAAAAACCGCGAATACCACGTACGCCACCCCAGGTTCGCTTGCCAATCAGTTTACCCAAACCATATTTACGAAAATAATAAGGAAAGATATCACCATCAGATGCAGAATACTGGTTGATTAACGTGACCTTAGGTCCAACAATCAACTGTTCAGGCAAGGAATGAGCCATTTTTTCACGGTTTGTGGTCATTCCCACCAAAATTCTCCTTAAACGCTCAAGAAGAATTTCATCGATAAAACCACCACCGTTCCAGCGATCATCAATAATAACTGCCTGTCTATCCAGCTGGGCATAAAACTGACGGATAAACTGCTGCAATCCAAGCTCTTCCATATCTGAAAGATAGATATAGGCTATTTTCCCACCTGATAAACGATCAACCAGTCGACGATTATGTTCAATCCAGTCTTTCTCTCTTAATGACAGTTCACTTTTAATCGTATTGACTGTTACATTTTTCACGGCTTTTGTTTGCCGATCCTCAAAAGAGAGTTGGACAGGATTTTCGAGCCCGACAAAAAACCGGTAAGGGTTGATATCACTCTTTACCTCTTGACCATTTACCGTTAACAGATAATCACCTGCATGAATATTAAATCCGGGTTCCGATAAAGGACTGCGATAGGCTTTGCGACTATTATCCCCGGAATATATTTTTGCCAAATAATAACGCTGCTTCTGTGCATCATAGGCAAAGTCAACCCCCAATAAGGCTGTAGGAACTATTTTTATCAAATTCTGTTGATCTCCACCTCCAACATATGTATGTGAATTGCCGATTTCTCCAACCATCTGACCAATAAGATAATTGATATCCGATCTTGATCCAGCCAATGGCAATAATTTGGCATAACGATCATGAATTTCATGCCAGTTCTGTCCATTCATTTGGGGATTAACGAAAAGATCACGCTGTAGACGCCAGGCATTATCAAACATTTCCCGCCACTCTTCAGATGGAATGACAAAACTTGTTAATGATTCAAGCTTTAATGATTTATCTTCCGTATGTTTTTCCTTGGCATCACTAATAACCCACTGGTTATTCTTGTTATATAAAAATTTCTGACCGTCATACGAAAGACTATAATTCTGAATACCCTGTTCAATTATGGTATCTTTTCTCTGTTTAATGTCATAAACATGCAACGCAGGTTTTTCACCCGGAAATTCACTAGAAATCGTTTGTGGAGGACTCATCAAGTAATAAACCTTATCCCCTGCAATCTGCATATCTGTAATCATGCCACCTTCAATTGGTAGGGGAACAATTCGATCTTCCAATCCTTTTTCATCGATCTGAATTGAAGAGATCGTTTTTCCATTCTTCTCTCTTATAACCCTATCTTTATCTGTAATTCCCTCATCAGAACGAGGGGCGAATAAGGATGGGGTTGCAACCTGTAGGGTTGCCACATATATTCCCGCGCTTTTAACCGTCAGGGCGTTCATCTCATTGTCAGCAAAAACAGTATTTTCATGACGATTGGAAACAAAATATAAATATTTTCCATCAGCAGAAAATAATGGCAAATAATCATTATTGTTTCCGGATGTTAGCTGAACAATCTTATTCGTAGCAAAGTTATAAGCCCAAATTGCCCGTTGCTGATTGGATTGCGTTAAACTATAAACCAACCAATGACTGTCAGGAGAAAAACTAAAATCATGTATTTCCGCATGAATATCGGTAGCAATTTTTTTTACGGATTTACCCTCAAAATCAACTGTCCATAAATTATGGTTGCCATCTGAAAAGGCAAGCTGTTTTCCATCCGGAGAAAAATGCGGAGCATAATAATAACCTGACTTGAAATGGGTTAAAAGCCGTTCTGCACCTCCCAGAGATGGACGAACAGCAATATTCTGTTCACCATCACTATCTGTTGTATAGGCGATCCATTTCCCATCCGGTGACCAGACGGGATGATCTGCATCTACATTACTTGCATTAATCAAATTTCGGATAGCTCCATTTTCAACAGGAACGGTGAATATATTTCCCCTTGCGGCAAAAGCGGCCCGTTTTCCATTTGGAGCAATCGAGAAATCAGGTTGTTGGGCAGAATCAGTTTTACGTACATCATCAGTCAAAGACACATAACGACGCATGATTTTTATACCATCATCCGGTACAATAACATGGATTTCATGCAGGTGCTCCGATGGAAGATCAAGCACGTATAAATGACCGCCCTGTTGAAATACAATGCCTTGATCACCCAATGACGGAAAATCAATATCATAATCGGTGAAATGCGTTACCTGGCGTTTTTTTCCTGTCGTCTTGTCATAAACCCATAAATTAACGCGTCGATTTGCATCCCTGTCAGATAAAAAATAAATTTTGTCCTGATACCACATCGGAATGGTATCTGTGCCTTTCCAATGAGTTATTTGTTCCAGTTTTTTTGTATCAAAATCATAAATATAAATATCCTGTGCCAGACCACCATCATAACGTTTCCAGGTTCGAAAATCACGATAGATACGGGTATAAGCAATTTTTTTTCCATCAGAATCATAACTTAAAAATCCAGAACGATCCAGGGGAAGCGCTTTTGGCAATCCACCTTTTATGGATACGGAAAACGGCAAACTCATCCAGCTGTTCCACGCATTGCGACGAGATAAAAATACGATTGATTTCGAATCCGGTGTCCAGGTGACAACCATATTATCAGGTCCCCAACGTTCCGGTGCAGAAGCAACAATGTCAGAATGATAGGTTAATCGTTTGACCTCTCCACCCGCAGCGGGCATAAGATAGACGTCTCTATTGCCTTGATAGCTTCCTGTAAAAGCTAGCCATTGACCATCCGGTGAAAATCTCGGCATCAAATCCTCCCCCTGTTCGGAAGTCAACCGAACGGCCATTCCACCTGATTTTGAAACCTGCCAAAGATTACCCCGTGCCGAAAAAACAATTTTATTCCCATGTAAAGTTGGATAACGCATGAGAACTTGATTGTTTAAAGTTTGACTTTCCTGGGCAAGACCTGGAAAAAAAGTTCCTGCACAACCGATCATTCCGACATGAAACAATATCGTATTTACTATTAACCTATTCCATCTGTTCATGCCAAATCCACACACTTTATTATCTCCATCTGTTCATGCCCTTTTCAGCCATTAAAATCTTCAATAGCAAAATTGCTTGTCAGGCCGAATCCTTTTTTTGTAATAAGTTAAAAACTTATCGCTAAAATCACAACAAGGAAACCTAAAAATGACAGACGCACTTCCCGATCGCCTTTCTGCCGATCCGCAAAGCCCATACTATAATGAAGAGCTTTTAAACCGTGGAGTTGGTATTCGCTTTAAAGGAGTGGAAAAAGATAATGTTATTGAATATTGTCTGAGCGAACAATGGGTCAAGGTATCCATCGGCAATACATTGACACGCAGTGGCAAGCCCATGAGCATGAAACTCAACGGTCCTGTTGAAGCATACCTCAAAGAGGAAAAATAATATTAAAAATTAAAGTAACGTAAATTTAAATATCATTCATACGTTACTTTATATCGACATCAATCTAAAAAGAATCCCTTAAAAACCGAATGACAAGCCCCATACAGGTTTGAAACAGGGCGGGATCATAGCGTGGCCCTTCATCCCTTAAAAAAGCGTGCTGGGCATTGAATTCATGCCATTCGTACTGAACCTCTGCTTTTTCCAGGGCTTCACGAATCAATTGCCGACCCGCAAAAGGGATATGGGGATCCTGTTTTCCCCATGTAAACATAACCTTTCCCTTGATATCCTTAAATCGTTTCAAGGTATCATCCCTTTGCCCCTTACCAAGGGTGGCATCATGCACATTGGTGGCATAAAAACAGACAGCTGCTGATATTTCAGGGTTCAGGGCAGCTCTTAACGCTAAATGCCCTCCTAGACATACCCCCATTGATCCAATCTTGCCATTAGAATAAGGATAGATTTTTAACCATTCAATAACTGACGTCGTATCGGAATCATAAGCGGAAACAGGTTTTTCAAATTTCAAACAGTTACCCCGATCCGTCCCTTCCTTATCATATTCAAAGGCAACACCTGGATTTTCATATTCATGATAGACTTCTGGAACAATAACAATATAACCCTGCCCTGCTATATAAGATGCCAAACGACGAATTGGCTGAGTTACCTGATAAATTTCGGAGTAAAATATGATCGCCGTATATTTTCCCTCTTTGACAGGTCGGAAAATATGACAACGCATCAAGCCTGTTGGCGTGTTAAGATCCTCTGCCTCATTCGAATAAATAATCACCCATTCATCCTTTTGTTATCATTATTTAAAATATTTTGCGGTTATTAATATCTTATTATTTTCATCAAGCAACCTTAGATATTTTCCACCAATGGAAACTGATTTAACCAATTTTAACTTGTCAAAGAAAAATTCATCCTGCGCATTAACCTGGGGATCCAAACAGGTATTTTGCTGACGTTCAATTTTACTGATTGTAATCTGGTTTCCATTGTTTTGAAAAAATCCAAGAAACTTATTACATAAACCACTTCCATTAATTCGATGTGTATAAGGATTAAAACTTAAATATGTGAATTTCTGATCATTTTGATAGGATTTAATAAATGTTTTTTGATGACTTAAATGTTCAACACGCCATATTGATTCATCAAAAGGAGCTTTACTTTTTGAATCTTGGGCAAAAGCTGAATTTATTCCTGCCCCCAATAACCCCATACCGAAAATCATTACAATAATTTTTTTCATTTAAATTTATCCTTCTATTGCGCTTTCCCATTCAAGTAAATCTACCTAATCATACGAATAAGTTGAAGTAAACAAAATGAATGCAAAATAATCAATGAAAACAAGATCTCATCATATAAACCGTTGCAATTCCGAGAATGGTCAACCCTATTGAACAAATAAGATGCGTAAACACTATAATTCCTGCCCACATAAAACGCCCTTCTTGCATGGAAAGAACAACTTCTGCAGAAAAAGATGAAAAGGTTGATAAACCACCCAAAAAACCCGTAATAATGAAGAGGCGCCATGGTAGCAGGACTGGAATTACCACAAAAATTGCCACGGCAATACCAATAAAATAACCAGCAAGACAATTGGCAGCCAAAGTTCCAAGGGGCAAATAAGGAAAAAAAGCGTTCAAGGCAATCCCCAAACACCAGCGCAACAGACAGCCCAAAGCCCCACCTATACTAACCATCATAATTGAATTGATCATTCATTTACCTTGTTCATACAATTTATTGAATCAATCCTATAAATAAATCATTCAAAATATTAATAATAATTTGATAATCATAAATAAAACTATTCATCAAATTGATATAATTTATTTTTTTATTATCATATTATTACTTATTTCAATTAACTGATCATAAAAATCATGAATATTAATAATATCTTTTATATTAGTTTCAAAGATATTTCTCTCCACTTTTTTTCCCTGTATATTTGAATAGGCCTCAACAAATACCTTTAGATGACCATCCCATGATAATCTAAGCATAAATTGACCGACAAATCTATTTACTGATATTCTCCTTTGATCTGCCTCTTCAACCTGAAGATCCTGTAAAAAAAATAACTTGTCATTATTTGGCAAAGTCTTACACAACCTTCTTAAATTCACCCAATCACTATCATTTAAAAATTCTCTCTCTTTGAAATCTTTTGAAAGATAAGGGGTATCGAATGTATTGCGAATTTCCACTTTAGAAGCATTATAATCATTAACAAGCCTATTAAATAAATCTGGCAATTCTTTCACGTTGGACTGATATGCCATGATTATAAATTGTATTCTAATTGGATGAACAGATGTCAGGACCGCTTTTTTCAACTTCTCCATATTTTCCAAAAAAACATATTGTTTGGCACCTTTTCTCAATTGTTCATAAATTACAGAATCAAAGGATTCAAGGGAAATATTGATATGATCTATCCCGGAATTAACAAGCCAATTAAAAAACTGATCTGACATTCTCTTGGCCAGATTAGTTGTAAAAAAAATTTTATTTCTATAAATTTCAGGAACCTTCTCTATATAATCCTTTAATTTGGGATGAAGAGTAGGTTCATGCAGACATGAAAACCAAAATTCACTGTTCCGAATATAAGGCAAAAAACGTAAAGCTGACTCTATAACCTCTTCACTCATAAAATATGTTTTATTTGTCGAGGTATAATCATACAAACAGAATGGGCAGCGTAAGTTACAATTATTAACAATATCCATTGCCATATGTACAAATGGTTGAAATTCCAATCTAATATTTGATGCAAAAGGTATTTTATAATTTGAATTTTTTACTCGAATAACAACATTTTCATGCTCTTTCACACTGAGTACACGTGGGAATTTCATATAGAATGCATAATAACAGCTCCCATCTCCAATTTCTTTAATCGTTTCATAATGCAATTTATCAGCTACAGAAGAGACCAGTATTTCATTTGTCTTCTGCAAAATTGCTTCACAAATCAAACGCTGATTAGGAAAATCCTGATTGCATACCCAACCATATGCATATGAATCACTCAATTCATCTACAAATCCTATAAAAGGCTCAGGAACTGTAAATAAGGATTTTAATTTCTTTAATAGTATTTTAGAAATATTGTACATTATGCAGATTCATAAAAATGAAGGCTGGCTTTATATAATACATATTCGAAAAAATTACGATAAATAAAATATATTTGTACAGAAATAAAATTGGTAAGCCATAAAAAACAATAAATTATTTATAAAATTTCATGAACGGTTATATATGATCTTCAATTTGATTGATCAATCCTGTACAAAACCAGTAATAATTTCATAATGTTTATATTTATAATATGCAATATTTATGATTGAAATTCAATAAAAGAACCGCTATTAAAAACCCGTAATTAATTTATTAATAAATAATTACATATTTTAGTACTTATTTTAATATATTATTGGATTTATAATGAAAAAACTGTTTTTTTTACTAGCAACCACGGGATTACTAGCCGGATGTGCGGGTGGTAAATCACCCGTGGGACTAGCTTTAATCAGTAATGTAAAAGGCCCTATTTCAGCAACTGATCACACTGTCACCTCAAAAAAAGGCGCAAGTTGTGCCCACAATCTACTAGGTATTGTTGCAAGCGGGGATGCATCAATTGATTCTGCCAAAAAGAAGGCAGGCATAACAAAAGTTTCTTCTGTTGATTATAAAACCACAGGTATTTTCCCTTTTTATGGAAAAACCTGTGTCAATGTAAAAGGGGAATAACTTCCTTTATATAAATAATTAACTTTTTTGGAAGTTGTTTATGAATTATTAATATAAACAATTTCTAAAAAGTGTTTTTTTCGCTTTATAAATAAGAAACAACACTTTGCGATTGCTTTTAACTTACTGATAATCATGCGGTTTAATCATTATCTCCGAGTGTGACAGCGATAAATATGGACTGGCCATCTCTTAAAATCCTCAATAAAACAGTTTTGTCTGTTTTTAGAGATGAACTAATCAACCGGTTCGCCATTTCCGGTTTATCAACATCTTGGTTATTAACGGATACAATGACATCACCGTTCTGCAATCCGGCATGATCAGCTGGGGAATCGTTTTTAATCGAGGTAACAATTACCCCCTTGATTTTTTCATCAATACCAGCCTGTTGCCTTATTTCAGGGGTTAATAATGATAAGGAGACACCCAAACTGCCAGGAGCAGGAGCTGGTGTTTTTTTACTCTTGGTATCCTCGTTTAGATTACCTACCTGAACCTTTACAACTTTCCGCGTGCCATTTCGCAAAATATTCAGATCAATCATTGTATTTGGAGTAATAGCCGCAACCTGGTTGGCAAGATCCCTCGGATTTTCAACCTTTTTATCATTCAAAGAAAGAATGACGTCCCCAACCTTCAGTTGGGCCTTTTCAGCAGGACTATTGTTTGCAACAGATGCAATCAAAACCCCTTTTGGTGGAATACCATGCTCAGAGGGAGGCAATTTTAACATTTTCACCATTGAAGGTGTGATCATCTGGCCCATAACCCCTAAATAACCACGGGTAACATGTCCTGTCTTTTCCAATTGAGTAACGACATTTTTCACCGTATTTGATGGAATGGCAAACCCGATACCGATTGATCCTCCTGATGGAGATAAAATTGCTGTATTAACACCGATAACCTTACCATCTTGAGAAAAAAGAGGCCCTCCCGAATTTCCACGATTGATTGGAGCATCAACCTGGATAAAGGAATCGTAAGGAGTATCACCGATATCCCTTCCCCGGGCAGATACAATCCCTGCGGTAACGGTACCCCCCAAACCATATGGATCTCCAACTGCAATTACCCATTCACCAGGTTCAATACCATTTGAATCTCCAAGCTGGATAAATGGCAAAGGTTTTTCAGACTGGATTTTTAACAACGCCAAATCTGTTTTTGAATCCCTTCCAATAATTTTTGCCTGATATTTCGCACCAGTCTCCAGGGCAATCGTTATTTTCTTCGCCCCTTTAACAACATGATTATTGGTTACGATATAACCATCAGGCGAAATGATAAATCCTGATCCACGTGCCTCAGCCACCTGCTTGGGCATTTGTTGTGGAAACATGGGAAAGGGAAAAGGAAACGGAAACGGATTCATATTATCATCGCCATTTGGAAATCCATTTCCCATCATTGAATCATCATTGTCTCCGACAACAACCCGTGAAGTAATAGATACAACGGCAGGTTTGACCTGTTTAACCAAATTTACAAAATTAGGCAGATTTTGCGTTGAGGTTACCGGCTTGATCGCATCAGAATGATCCTTTAACAAATCTGTTGCCTGGGCTGAATTATAACCTGTGACTGCACTGCCCAACACTAAAGAAGCCAATAAACCCTGTTTAATTTTTTTTCCACAAACATGATTTATAAGCTCTAGAACCGTTTGCTTTTTTTTAGAATATTTATCCATAAAATTCCTCGTAATTTCTTTATTTTTACATAAAATTAATTATTTAAGAAATAATATGATGATCAATTATGGCAAAAATTAAAAATTTTTTACCGTAAATTCATAAAAAAATTTCTTAATAATTTTTGACAGGCATGCTCCCGAACACCTCCAATTATTTCGGGATGATACATCGTTTGCTGGTGTGAAAATATACGCGCCCCATGCTCTATTCCCCCACCTTTTGAATCATATGCTCCAAATACAATTCTTGCGATCCGAGCATGCATTGCAGCAGCGGCACACATAGGACAGGGTTCTAATGTAACGACCAGACTATATCCCATAAGCCGTTTACTCTTGACTTTTAGACAAGCTTTTTTCAAAACGATCATTTCGGCATGCGCCAAAGGATTTTGATGAACCTCTACCTGATTAAAAGCCTGCGCAACAATCTTGTTTTCCGGTGATAAAACAAGCGCTCCAACCGGAATCTCTCCCTGCTGATATGCTTTCCTCGCAAGATGCAGAGCCTGATCCATTCTCCAGTAAGATTGTTTAGGATACAATGATATCATACCTTAAAGTTAATACATGTTATAATTCTATAGTAAATTTTGAATATAGAATATGTCATCTAAATCACCAATTCTTTCAATTAGAAGAACTATTTTCATCTTTAGTTAAAAGATACTTTGACAAAAATATCTTTTTCTTATTAAAAACGTCTATCCAATATATTCCCCTTAATATTCACCGTCTCCATGATTCTTGTATGACAAATTCTTCTTTACCCTTGATTGGCATCACGCTGGATAGTAGTACAATTCCCTTTACAGATAATCACAACATTTGTTCCTATATTCTGGACAGAAACTTAAAAACAAGTGTTCTTGAGGCAGGTGGAATTCCGTTGGGTATTTTTCCAGTCAATCAAAAGAATTTATCAATGATTCTTGACAAAATGGATGGGCTTGTCCTTTATAAAAATAAATTTTCCGACTCTTCAAAAAATCATGATCCCTTTGAACAAAATCTTCTTCAATATGCTTGGGAAAAAAACATTCCCATTCTGGCCATTGCGGGTGGGGCCTGTCACATGACCTTTTTTCTCCAAGGGGAATTATATAAAAATATTCAAACGGAATTGCCTGAAAGCCTTCCCCATATTCAAATAAATTCTCCCTATCAAGGAAGTCACTGCATTCAACTTCAGCCAAAAAGCTGTTTATATTCTTTAACCAAGCGAACAAAATGGATGGTAAATTCTTTTCATCAATCTGGAATAAAATCTGCAGGAAAAGGGATCCCAAGTGCCCTTGCCGAAGATAACACTATCGAAGCAATTGAAGATCCTTCAAGGTTTTTTTTTGTTGGTGTACAATGGCATCCTGAATTTGCTGTTGATTATACTGATCGCAAATTATTTTCAGCACTAATTGCCAAGGCCAGAACCTATGCCCAAAACAGATCCTGATTCTCCCAATCTCTCATTTTCAAAAGGAGAACGCATTGCCAAATGGCTTGCACGTGCAGGTGTGGCATCCAGAAGAGATGCTGAGAAACTGGTTTCAGAAGGTAAAGTCTTTATTAACCAACAGCAAATCACCCAACCCGCCACTTTCGTCTCGGATAATGACAATGTCTATGTTAATGGAAAACTCATTGCTTGTCCAGAACATTCTCGTTTGTGGCGATATCACAAACCTGTTGGCCTGATAACCACCCACAAAGACCCAGAGGGACGACCCACTGTTTTCGATGCACTCCCGCCTAACATGCCACGTGTTATCAGTGTAGGTAGATTGGATTTAAATAGTGAAGGCCTTCTACTACTCACCAACGATGGCTCCCTGGCAAGGCAGCTGGAACTTCCCTCCAATCACTGGGTGCGTCGATATCGGGTCCGGGTATTTGGTCATATCGTACAAGCAAAACTGGATCAACTAAAAGATGGCATTACAGTTGAAGGAATACACTATTCCCCAATCATTGCCAAAATCGATTCACAAAAAGGAATGAATGCTTGGCTTACAGTCTCATTACAGGAAGGTCGTAACCGGGAAATCAGACGTGTTATGCAACATTTTGATTTACAAGTTAATCGTCTAATCCGAATTGCCTATGGACCTTTCCAGCTGGGTTCATTACCAAAAAATAGCCTTGATGAGGTTTCGGGAAAAGTCATTAGAGAACAAACGGGTAAACACATACCTTTATCCAGAAATAAATAGATACATGCGAATTATTGCCGGTAAATATAAGGGTACACATTTGTACCCCCCTGCTGGTCTGGAAACCCGTCCAACGGCTGATCGTGTAAGACAAACATTATTTGACATGCTTATACATACAGAATGGGGAGGACAATATTTTTTGCAGGACAGCCTTGTTCTCGATGCTTTTGCCGGAACGGGTGCCTTGGGTATTGAAGCTTTGTCCAGGGGGGCAAGAAAAGGTTTTTTTTGTGAAAAAAATAAATCAACTCGTCAGGTTTTAGAAAAAAACTTGACCCGTTGTCATTGCCATTTGAATAGTGTAATTTACAGTGATTATCAGGCCCTGCCAATAACTGAACACCCCTGCAACCTGGTTTTCTTGGATCCCCCATATCGAAAAAACCTTATACCTTATACACTCCAGACGCTAGAAAATAAAAATTGGCTTTCCACCCGATCCATTATCATTACAGAAATTGCACAAGATGAAAATCTTATGCTAAATGATAATTATCATATGTTAGCTGAACGAAATTTCAAAAATACATGCCTAAAATTTTGGGTAAAAAGAAAATAACCAAGGGTATATTTCAGTTTTATAACCCTATAAAAATAAATAAACCCCTGTAAGGATTTGGATAATTACTGTGCCTAACCAGAATAAAATTGAAAAAAACACGACTTCAAAATTTCAATCTTCATTCAGTAAAAGGCTGATACAGGCAAGCGGCTGGATTCTATGGATATTTGCCTTGTTACTTATGCTGGCATTGATCAGTTACAATCCTTATGACCCTTCATTCAATACCTCGTCAAACCAGCCTCCCAGCAACTTGCTCGGTTATATTGGATCCCATTTGTCAGATATTTTAATTCAATGGGTTGGAATAGCCAGTTTTTTCCCAGTGCTCGTTTTTATTGCATGGGGTTGGCGCATCATACGATTTCAATATTTAAAAGGAATAATTATCCGTTTTATAGCCATGATTATTGCCATACCAGTCATGGCTGCGCTAATTGTGGCTACCATCCTGCTATTTTCAGGCAACAAAGTTCCTACGCTTGTTATTCCACCTGGATTGGGGGGATCAATTGGTTACGTGATTGCGAGAACATCTTTGATAGCGGCTCAGGATACACTTGGCATTATGGGAAAAATCTTGATCTGGGTTTTAAGCGCCATATTTTGTTTGCTGTTAATCCCTCTAACAATGGGATTGTCAAAACAGGAATGGAAAAAAATCATAGGTTTTTTCAAAAAGATCTTTCAATTTTTCTATTATACTTTACTCAGGAAATCTAAACCTGCCGAACCAGAAACTGATCATTATATCAATAATTCTTATAATGTTCCTCCACGAACCTACAATCATTCGCCTTTTAAATCCAATCCAGATATCCTGAAGGAAGAACAAACCTATACCCCTCCCGCGTATCAGGATTCTGTCAGGGAAACAACCCATGCCATTCAGCCTTATGCAAAAAAACAGAAACCCTCTTCACTGGCACCAGACAACACACCTATTTTCAACCCGGAGGACGATCAGGAAGATGCCCAGAATAATTATCGGCCGGCATCGCAGTCCTTGATAACAAAGCAAGAAACAACAGTATCCACCACAGTTAATAAAAACGAACAACCTCTGAGAGAATTAACAAAACCCACCGAATCAATAGAATATGGAGATACCCGGCAACCTGACAAACCTTATCAAAAAAGGGAAACTACGCCCATAAAAAATAAAGGTATTTTTTCCCTGCTCCATAAACCTCTTAAGGAACACTTTGTATCTTCCAATAATGCATCTGAATCTCACCCTCCCTCATTTGAAGAACAATCAGGAAACAGTTGGTCTTTTCCTTCCCTTTCCCTGTTAAAACCCAATTTAAATCACGAAAGCAATAAACCTACACCTGAAATGCTTCATGCCAATGCTCGCATGCTGGAAACCATTTTGGATGATTACGGGGTAAAAGGCACTATAGGTAATATTCTACATGGCCCAGTAGTAACTTTATATGAATTGGAACCGGCTCCAGGTATCCGGTCTGCTCGTGTCATTGGCCTGTCCGATGATATCGCCCGCTCTCTTTCCGTTATATCAGTGCGCATTGCCACCGTTCCAGGCAGAAATATTATCGGAATTGAGGTTCCCAATAATATTCGTGAAATTGTATATTTTTCCGAACTACTTAATACAGAAAACTGGTACAGAAATTCTGCACGTTTATGTCTGGCTTTGGGGAAAAACATTTTTGGTGAGCCAATTTATGCAAATCTTGCAAAAATGCCACATCTATTAATTGCTGGAACAACCGGTTCAGGGAAATCAGTGGGCGTTAATGCCATGATTCTATCCTTATTATATCGCCTATCTCCTGATGAATGCCGTTTGATCCTAATTGATCCAAAAATGCTAGAGCTTTCTGTATATGAAGGTATTCCCCATCTTTTGACCCCTGTTGTCACCGATCCGCACAAAGCCTTGTCTGCCTTGAAATGGGCGGTAAGGGAGATGGAAAGACGTTATCGTCTTATGTCCCAGCTTGGAGTCAGGAATATTGATGGTTATAACCAGCGCATAACCAATGCAAAAAATCAAAGCAAGGTCATGACAAGACGCATACAAACAGGCTTTGATCCTGAAACTGGTAAACCAACATTTGAGGAACAGCAAATTCCCCTTGAACATTTTCCCTATATCGTTATCGTCATTGATGAAATGGCTGATCTCATGATGGTGGCCGGCAAAGATATCGAAGCTGCCGTTCAACGTCTTGCACAAATGGCTCGAGCTGCCGGAATACATGTTATCATGGCAACACAGCGTCCTTCCGTTGATGTAATTACCGGGACCATTAAGGCGAATTTCCCCACTCGTATCTCTTTTCAGGTAATCAGCAAATTTGATAGCCGAACTATTCTTGGTGAACAAGGAGCCGAACAATTATTGGGACAGGGAGACATGTTATTCATGCAGGCGGGTGGACGTATTGAACGCATTCATGGTCCCTTTGTTTCTGATGAAGAGGTTGAACGGGTTGTTCAGCATTTACGCACACAGGGTGAGCCGATTTATGTTGAAGATGTTACCGTTGACCCTGTGGAAGATAATAATGGACGTTCAGGCGGCAATAATGATGAATTATATAACCAGGCAATCAATCTTGTTTTAAGGGAGGGAAAGGCTTCCACCTCATTTATTCAACGTCATTTATCCATCGGGTATAATCGAGCAGCCAAAATTATTGAACAAATGGAAAAAGAACGGATTGTCAGTCCTGCCAACCATGTTGGTAAACGTGAAATCCTTATTAAAAGATCAGAATAAGGGGAAGATTCTTTACCTTGCTTCCTTTTAGAATTCTTTATCAAGATAACTATTATATTATCATTGACAAACCTGCTGGAATGCCTGTGTATTCGAGCGATAAAAATGTTTCCATTCCCTCTGTCGAAAATTTTTTTCCCCTGTTATCAAGACGAAAGGAAGGGCCGTGGCTAGTACACCGTTTAGACCAGGATACAGCAGGATGTTTATTAATAGCCCTACGCAAGCAAGCCCTAATCAAGGCCCAAGCCTGTTTTGCGCAACATAAAGTAAATAAAGTCTATTGGGCCATTGTTCAGGGTAGACCGAAAAAATATTCCGGTATCATTACATCCCCCCTTTTAAAAATAACACAAAAGGGCCAATGGAAAATGATACAAGATAATAAGGGTCAGAATGCACTGACAAAATGGAAATTTTTGAAAGGCGATAATACTTGCAGTTTAATTGAACTTAATTTACAAACGGGTAGAACCCATCAGGCCAGAGCCCATTGTTCCATTATGGGACATCCAATTATCGGTGATACAATATATGGTGCCAAGAAATATTCATCCATTCCATTATCATTATTGAGTCGAACCCTAACGCTTCAATTGGAAACAGCCATTTCTGCTACGGCTCAGCCACCACAACATATGCTACATTACATAAATAAATTCAGCATATATAAAAAGTCTTAACCTTCAAGATCAAGACCTTTATATTTAAATTCTATGTCGAGAAAATTTTTTTAATGACATTATCAACACTTTTATGCCAATCCGGTAGCCGTATGGCAAAAGTTTTATAAAGCTTGTCCGTATTCAACCTTGAATCCTGTGGTCTTTTTGCAGGAGTTGGCCAATCTTCAGTTTTTATAGAAGTAATGGAAGGCATTTTTTGCCCATAACGCTCTGCCTGTCTCAATGCATATACAGCCAAATCATACCAGGTCGCATCACCCGTTCCAACAGCATGATAAATACCGCTCCAATTATCCTGCCATTTTTGACCGACAATCCGATCTGCTATTTTCATAATCGCCCAAGCCAAATCATCAGAACAGGTTGGATTTCCCTTCTGATCCCCTACAACACGAAGCGCTGGATTTTTGGCTCCCGCATTAATGATAGTACGAACAAAATTTTTTCCGTGTTCCGAATAAACCCAAGCTGTCCTCAATATAATTGCATGAGGATGAGCCTGTAAAATAGCCTTCTCTCCTGCAACCTTACTTGCCCCATATACTGTTTCGGGAGAAATTGGATCCGTTTCAACATAAGGAGTCCCCTTTTCACCAGAAAATACATAATCTGTTGAAATATGAATCATGGGAATATTACATCCTGCACATAATTCAGCTAAATAGGCAGGCCCATCGCTATTGACCAAATAGGCTTCATCTCGATGATCCTCTGCCGCGTCAACAGCCGTCCATGCTGCCGTATTTACAACAAGGTCAGGTCTATCTTGCTCAAAAACTCCGCAAATCGTATTATGTTGTGTAAAATCAAACTGTGGACGGCCGATGAACTTTAAGCGTTTATCATGCAAATTCCGTAAAGATTCTGCCAATTGTCCATTTTTCCCGCCAATTACTAGAATTGTCACCAGTTTATCCTTTTATGAATATGAAAACCAATTCTTTGCTGCTGAAAATGATGGATTTTGCATATCTTTTTCTGATAAAATCGCATCATTTCCAGCGATTGGCCATTCAATGCCAATTTCTTTACAATTCCATAAAACAGCACGCTCACTGGCTTTATTATATAAATTTGTACATTTATATTGTACCATAACGTTTTCTGTTAACGTACAAAAACCATGTAAAAATCCTGGTGGTATCCACAATTGAGACCAATTGTCAGCTGATAATTCCGCAGCAACCCATTTCCCATATGTCGGAGAACCCGTTCGCGCATCAATAGCCACATCCCAAATCGAACCTTGCGTACATCTTACCAACTTCCCTTGTTCATAAGGGCCCAACTGACAATGCAAACCCCTCACAACACCTTTCTGAACAGAAAGGCTTTGATTATCCTGCACAAAAGGCAAATCAATCCCGACTTCTTTTAATCGCTGCGCATTATAGGTTTCTGAAAAAAATCCACGATTATCCTGAAAGCGAGGAGGTGTTATCAATAATACTTCTGAAATGGCTAATTTTTCTATTTTCATGACAAATATTTCTTACTTTTAATAATTAATTACTTTTGATTAAAACCTTCGTTTGCAACATCCATCAACATTCTCCCAAGGTCTGTTTTATTCAATTTTTTTGCAATTGCACGTAATTGCTCCGCATTAATAAATCCTCTATGGTAGGCCACCTCAGCAGGAGATCCCACCAAAATCCCTTGTCTTGCCTGAATCATTTGCACAAAATTTCCCGCCTGCATCAAACTGGCGGGAATACCGGCATCCAACCAAGCACAACCCCGACCCAGACGCTCTACATGTAAATTGTCATTTTCAAAATAAATTTTATTTAAATCCGTGATTTCATATTCACCACGTGCTGATGGTTTTATTTTTTTTGCATATTCTGTAACCCTTGAATCATAAAAATACAGTCCTGTAACAGCCCAGTTTGAAGGAGGATCTTTCGGTTTCTCTACAATCTGGGTTACCTTGCCATTTTCATCAAATGTCACAACACCGTACCGTTCAGGATCACTAACCTGATAACTGAATATCGTTGCACCGGATTTTCGTTGAACCGCCTTTTGCAACAGCTGACTTAAATGTGAAGCAAAGATCAAGTTATCCCCGAGCACCAGGGCACAAGGGGAAGCATCCAACCACTCTTCAGCTAAAACAAAGGCTTGTGCAATACCTTCAGGTTTGGGTTGAACACAATAGTCAAATTTCATTCCAATATCAGAACCGTTTCCCAATAATCTTTTGATTTGTGGTATATCATGAGGGGTAGAAATAATCATGATTTCCCGAATACCCGCCAGCATTAATGTTGTCAGCGGATAATAAATCATGGGTTTGTCATATATAGGCAATAGTTGTTTACTGGAAACAGCTGTCAAAGGATATAACCGTGTACCTGATCCACCAGCCAGTAATATACCCTTTATCGATTTTTCATGCTGATTTGTCATTGTTTTATTCCCAACCGTTGTCCAGCATAATGTTTTTGACGAATATTCTTCCACCAATCCTCATGATTCAAATACCATTGAATCGTTTTACGAATTCCTTCTTCAAAATTGTGTTTTGCTTTCCATTTTAATTCGGTTTGGGCATGGACTGGATTTATTTCATATCTAAAATCATGGCCTGGACGATCCGTCACAAAATGAATCAACCGCTCGTATTTTCCCTGAGGATCAGGCTTCAGTTCATCAAGAATATGACAAATCGTTTGCACAACCTCCAGATTAGTTCTGGGTTGTTGGGCACCAATTGCATAAGTTTCTCCCGGAATTCCAAGCTCTATAGCTTTTACAAGCGCTTCAGCATGATCTTCAACATACAGCCAGTCTCTTATATTATCTCCCTTACCATAAACTGGTAGAGCCTTGCCTTCCAAGGCATTGATAATCATTAACGGGATTAACTTTTCTGGAAAATGCCAAATGCCATAATTATTTGTTGTGTTTGTCACAAAAGTTGGAAGCCCATATGTATGAAACCAAGCCCTAACCAGATGATCTGAAGCTGCTTTTGAAGCAGAATAAGGACTGCGCGGATCATAGGGAGTTTGTTCTGTAAATGGAAGATCTCCAGACTGTAAAGCGCCAAAAACTTCATCTGTTGAAATGTGATGGAAACGGAATTTTCTTTGTCTATCTACTGACATTGCTCTCCAATATTCATAAGCAGCCTGTAATAAACAATATGTTCCATGAATATTGGTCCGAATAAACACTTCTGGACCATCAATCGAACGATCTACATGAGATTCTGCAGCCAGGTGCATTACTGCATCAGGCTTGAATTGATTAAATATTTTGTTTAATGAAATAAAATCAGTAATATCAGTTTTGCAAAAAGAATACCGGCTATTTCCGGCTATTTCTGCCACATTATCAAGAGAAGCCGAATACGTTAGGATATCGATATTAACCACTTCATGCTGCGTATTTTTTATAAGATGTCGAATCACAGCTGAACCAATAAAACCACATCCTCCAGTGACTAAAATCAACATTATTAATGTACCTTAAATAATTTTTTTGTATTTTATATTATAAATTTATTGAATATCTTCAAAATATCTTAAAAATTTATAATAATTAAATCAAACCAATTTGCAATTTATGATATAAATACCCATATTTTTTGACTATATAAAGTATATCATTGCTTATGTCTAACAATAATTTTAGTTTCATAGACCATCCTGATGCTATTGGTGATACGACACGTTTCTGGTTTATTCGTCATGCAATTGTTAATGAAAAGGATCGTTCTTACCTTTATGGTACTAAAGATGTTCCAATCTGTCCTGCACATTTAAAAAAACAACAAACATACTATCAGTTTCTGGCCAATAAATTACCCAAGACACAACTTTGGTTCATTACCAGCCTGTCCCGTACAAGAGATACGGCCTTACAAATTCAAAAGGCGGGTTATGGATCTGAGAATTTACAAGTCGAAAATGCTTTTCTGGAACAGAATCTTGGAGCCTGGCAGGGTCTGTCACATGTTACAGTTGAAAAACACCGAAAATTTTCTGCGCATCCTTTTTGGCCCTTCTCAGCCGAAGAAACTCCACCCAAAGGTGAAAACATGAATGATGTCCATCAAAGAGTCAGTTGCAAAATGGAGGAATTTAGCAGAATATACACAAATAAAGATATTATTGTCATATCTCATGGCGGGGCTATTCGGGCTGCCCTTGCCTATGCTTCAAAAATCCCGGTTAATTCAGCATTATCCTTTGCCATTTATAACCTTTCCATTACTCTGATAGAAAAAACACGTGAACATTGGCATATTATTACGGTAAATGATATGATTTAGCCTTTTATTTTTCTAAAAAAAATTACTATATATTTTAACTTAAAAAAAATTGCTAAGGCATTATCTCTTTAATGCCCTGAAAAACTGAAAATAACAAAATCTGTTTACTTGAAACTATGGAATAAAGAGTGCCAAAGAATAAAATCCCTTCCTACAGAGGCAGTTTAAGGCGGTCAGGATATAACGTATTAAAATTATTAAGCGGAAAGATCATCAATGTTCCTCTTGGTTTAGCCCAAATTTATTTAACAACCCGACTCATTGGCGATAAAGGATACGGTTTTCTGGTTCTTATATACGCTTTTGGCCAGCTTGTGGGCGATGTGGCAGAATTTCAATCATGGCAGACTGTCTTGCATTACGGTCTTAAACCCTATCAAAATAAAGATCTTCCCCTTTTTCAACGAGTGTTGCGATTTTCTTTTTTACTTGATGCATGCAGTGCTACCTTTGCCTTGGTCGTCAGTGTTCTGATTGCCATAAATTTCAGCAATATTTTGGGATGGCCGCCTGAATGGCATTATCTGGGTATCATTTTCAGTTTTTCTGTTTTATTTACGACAAGTGCAACAGCCAATGGCGTTTTATTATTATTGAACCGTTATGATTTACTGGCCATTCAAGGGACAACAACAACAACAGTTCGGTTCTTGGGCATCGCTTTTCTTACCCTTATTCATGGTGGTATGTTGGGAGCAGTTATTGTCTGGACTTTTGCCACTTTCATGAATTTCATTACTATTTTGATCACCGCTTTGTACCAACTTTACAAGCAAGGTTTTTTAAAAGGATTTTTCAATCGTATTAATGATGGGCTTACCAAAGATTTACCCGGGATATGGAAATTTGCCTGGAATACCAATATAAACATGACTTTTTCCCTTGTTTCCGCCCATATAACCGCTCAAATTATTGGAAGTATGCTTGGTACTGTTCAAAATGCACGCTATTCGATTGCCAATAAAATTTCAGAAGCGATTGCAAAACCTGTCATTATGCTACAATCTACATTATATCCGGAAATGACCCGCTCATGGCAGGGCAGCAAACCATCGCACCTTTATAAAATGGCCTTGCAAATCACTCTTTTAACCGGCGGTATCATTTCCGTTATTTTTCTCATTCTACCTTATATTGCACCATATATCATTTCATTATTACTTCATAAATCCACCACACCTGAAACCCTTCATTTACTATATTGGTTGGCTGGTGCAAAAGCAGTTATCCTATGGGGGATTTCCTTGGAACCCATTTTAATCACAACAGGAAATACCAAAGGGGCATCCATTTCTCGTGGAATAAACAGTTTCATTTATATACCAATGTTGATTATTTTTATTCAAAAATGGGGGATACAGGGGATTGGACCAGCCACCCTAATTTCATCTGTATTACTGGTTATTTCCCAAATCCTTTTTGTTATAAAATATAAAAAGAAAACTATAACACAATAATAAATCCTGCATTATTATGAATAATATTCTTATTAAATATTATAATATTGTTTAATGCTCATTAATTTTTTTATTATTTAAATAACCAAAATTCTAAAACATGAATTTTAAGCTCATAATTTGGGGCTTTTAACTTAAAAATACATATTTCTCAAAATTATATTTGATAAATAAAAATTTCTGTATCAAGAAAATGGTGGGCGCACAAGGGTTCGAACCTTGGGCCCGCTGATTAAGAGTCAGCTGCTCTACCAACTGAGCTATGCGCCCCACACAGAACTTTTATCAAGAAGCGATCAAAAATACAAGATGAATTCAGTAATTAGACTGAACTTTCCTTATAAAATTTAAAAATTAAATTCTCCGCTTTTCCCACCCTTTTTAAAAACAAGATGAATGTTATGCATGACCATTCTTTTATCTACCGCTTTAAGCATATCATAAACGGTTAACAATCCTACAGAAACCCCTGTCAACGCTTCCATTTCAACTCCTGTTTTGCCCTCTGTATCAACAGTAACCCGCATATGCACAATATGTTTGCTTTCTTCCAATTCAAATTCCACTTTTAGATGATTTAGCGATAATGGATGACATAAAGGGATCAAATTTGAAGTCTGTTTGCTGCCCTGTATGGCGGCAATTCTTGCTATACCTAGTATGTCACCCTTATGACTGTTTCCTTTTTTCAAAAGTTCAAAAGCTTCCTGAGACATCTGGATTGACCCCCCAGCCATGGCAGTTCTTTTCGAGATTTTCTTATCTGCGACATCAACCATGTGAGCTTGCCCAGACTCATCAAAATGCGTCAATTTACTCATGATATTCTTCCTATATTAATCTTTAAACTCATTCTAGCAGATGCTATATATATAATATGATAAAAATCCGTTATTTTGGTTTTCTTAAAGATATTTTACAAATTGAAGAGGAAGAAATTACCTGGGACAACGGTAATTCACAAGATTTACTTAATTTTTTAAGAAGCCGCAATGCCTCTTGGTCGGACGCCTTGGCAGAAGAAAACATTTTCCGCCTGGCCATTAATCAACGCATTATCTATCAACCCACCCCCCTTCATCCTGATGATGAAGTTGCCATTCTACCTCCTGTTACAGGAGGTTGAATTGTTCTCTGTCAAAATACAAACCCAACCTTTTTCACAAGAGGAATTCCGAAAAAAGATTCACGCTTTCAATTGCGGCGCAATTGTCAGCTTTACCGGTATCGTCAGGGGGTTTGATGAAAAAGAACCGCTTGATTATCTTTATCTTGAACATTTTCCGTCTGTAACTGAACAAGAAATTGAACGAATAATTCATTTGGCAAAAAAACGATGGGATATACAGGGTTGTCAGGTTATACACCGCGTGGGAAATTTACGGGTAGGAGAAGAAATCGTTTTGGTTCTGACAGCGGCCAGTCATAGAAAGGCTGCATTTGAAGCCGCTGAATTCATAATGGATTATTTAAAATCAGAAGCTCCATTCTGGAAAAAAGAATTTTTTAGAAACGGACAGTCAAGATGGGTCAGGGCTAAATCATACGATTTAAAAGAAAAAGAACGATGGTCCAGTCATGAATGATAAAAATATTGCCGCCTTTATTCTGGCAGGTGGGGAAGGTCGACGTGTAGGACGTCAAAACAAAGGATTGCTTTCTCTTAATAGTCATTCCCTTGTCAATCATGTTATCCAACGTATTCAACCGCATGTTCAAAACATTTTGATAAGCGCAAACAATCATATTGAAACTTATCAATCTTTTGGTTTTCCAGTCTACCAGGATCTCCCCCAATGGAAAGGAAAAGGTCCCCTGGCTGGCATTGTCAGTCTTTATTCTTTTATTCCCGCTCATACAGATTACATATTGGTTGTTCCCTGCGACACTCCCTTTTTACCCGCGAATCTAGTTTCCTCACTTTATCACGCATTGATATCAAATCCAGACTTGCTAATTGCGTACGCAGCGACACCAAAACAGATTCATCCAAGTATCTTCTTATGCAAACCCTGTACGAATGACTATCTTGCCAATCATTTAAATCATCAGCATTATAGCCTTAAATCATGGATATCTGCACACCCAAATATAAAAGTGAATTTTCATGATGAACATGAATTTACCAATATTAACGACCTTGACACATTAACCCGTTATCAACAAGGCAGGCACCATGCTAAAAAACTATGATGAGGCCCTTGAAGAACTTCTGCAAAGAACCTCTATTAAACAACCCATAGAAGATTATCCTCTTTTAAAGGCAAATCATCTAGTTCTTGCTGAAAATATTTATGTTCAATATGACACACCTTTTTTCAGCAATAGTGCCATGGATGGCTATGCTCTGGGTGGTGATCCTTGTCAATGTTCTGAATGGCAAATTACAAACCGGATTGCAGCAGGAGATCCCCTGTCCAATGCCACCCTTCAAACTGGTGAAGCCGCCCGAATTTTTACCGGAGCTCCAATTCCCCCCGGAACCAGCGCTGTAATCCAGCAAGAAAATACAAAAATTGAAAACAACACCCTAACTCTTACCTTGCAGATCAAAAAAGGACAAAATATACGCTATCAAGGGGAAGAACTAAAAAAAGGTGATATACTGCTTACACAAGGCCATAGGCTTACGCCCGCAAGTGTTGCCTTACTGGCAAGTCAAGGCTATCAAAATGTCAAAATATATAAACCTTTAACCATTTGGGTTTATTCCACAGGAAATGAATTGATCAACCCAGGTCAGCCTCTATCTTCTGGCAAGATTTTTGATGCAAACCGTTATCTTTTGCTAACCTGGCTTCAAAAAACAGGACATCATGTCATTGATGCAGGCATTCTTCCCGATAATCGGGATAAAACTGAAATCGCATTAAAAAAAGCCGGTAAAGAAGCAGACATCATTATCTCATCTGGTGGAGTTTCGGTTGGTGAAGAGGATCACGTTCATGCCGCCTTACAACAGCTTGGCCAACTCATTTTCTGGAAACTTGCCATTAAACCCGGCAAACCTTTTGCCTGGGGACAAATCAATAGCAAAATATTCTTTATGTTACCCGGTAATCCTGTCAGCACCCTCGTCACCTTTCAACAACTTGTTATTCCCGCTTTACGACATCTTGCCGGCGAAACATTACAGAATTGCCTGCCAAAAACTATTCTTGCTCAAGCCCAATTTGAAAAAAGGAAAACCCAAGCAAGACGGGAGTTTTTACGGGTGCGGGTTGATTATTCTCAATCACCTGCTCATGTTAGTCTTTTAAATAATCAGGGTTCTGCCATGTTGGCAACATTTTCCCAGGCAAATGGATTGGCAGAAATTCCGGAAAATACCCCTGTTCATAAAGGAAACTTTATAAAAATTTATCCACTTGACTATTCTCTTTAGTCTTTATTGATAGGAAAATATAAAATGACAGCAATAAAAATTGGTTTGGTTTCTGTCAGTGATAGAGCCAGTCAGGGTATATATGAAGATAAAGGTTTACCTGCCTTGAAAAATTGGCTGGATAAAGCGGTTCTTAACGAAAAACAATATATTGAGCATTTAATTCCTGATGAACAGGATCTGATTGAAAAAACATTAATTGATCTAGTCGATCATCAAGATTGTCCCCTTGTTTTAACCACGGGCGGTACAGGCCCTTACATCCGAGATGTGACACCTGATGCAACTCTGGCCATCGCAGATAAGGTTATGCCCGGTTTTGGTGAGCAAATGCGTCAAGTCAGTTTATATTTCGTACCAACCGCCATTCTGTCACGACAAGTGGGCGTAATCCGTAAAAAAAGCCTGATACTAAACCTGCCCGGACGTCCGAATGCCATTCGTGAAACGTTGGAAGGGGTAAAAGATCAAGATGGCAAGGTTCTTATACATGGAGTATTTGCCGCGGTTCCAATGTGTATCGATGTAATTGGTGGACCCAGGATTGAAACAGATGAAAAAGTCGTAAAAGCTCTTTTACCTAAAAAATAGGACTGTCAACCTATCCCCCTGTCTTTGACATAATACGCATAATTTTATTGGGCTGTTTTAAAAAATCATGTTCTTTTGGCTTTAGTTCTATCGCTTCTTGAATGGCCTGATCCAGTTCTTTATCACTACAATGATTTCTTAATAACGGCCTTAACGCAAAGTTGTTATCCTGTCCCAAACACATATAAAGGGTTCCATCAACCGACAATCTAACCCGATTGCATGTCGCACAAAAATGCTGTGATAACGGTGTAATTAATCCTAGACATACATTACCTGTTGATGTTTCCCAGTAACGCGCCGGACCATTTCCTATTATCTTCATCGTTGAACGCAAATCGTAATGTTTCCTTAATTCTTGTATAATGGGTTGTAGCGAGACAGTTGTCATATTTTGCCCGGTTTTTCCCATTGGCATGACTTCAATCAAACACAGAATAAACCCGTGTTCAATACAAAATTCGAGCATTCGTTCAATTTCTGCCATATTCTTGTCTGGCAATACAACCATGTTAATCTTTATTTTATGAAAACCCAGTTGTTTTGCTGTTCGCAGACCCTCCATAACCTGCTCTAGACAATCCAGACCTGTAATATCCTCTATATTTTTACGATTCAAGGAGTCAAGACTTATGTTCAAACGATCTAAGCCAGCCTCAAACAATGATTTGGCATGGGATGTCAGCAAGGTTCCATTCGTTGTAATGGATAAATCCTCCACCTCATCAATTTTTTTAATTCGATGCACCAGATCTGTTAGGTTTTTGCGAACCAACGGTTCACCACCAGTCAAGCGAAAACGTTTTGTACCTAATCTTACAAACGCACGAACAACACGCATTAATTCATCAAAAGTGAGCCAATGGTCTGGAGTTTCAAAATCATTAAATCCTTTCGGAATACAATAAGAACATCTTAAATTACAGCGATCCGTAACAGAAATTCTTAAATAATCAATTGTTCTACCAAATTTATCAATCAGCATCAGAAGCTCAGCCACGTCATAATTGCAATAAAGACTTTGTAGTTATGAATTTTATATATGTGTTTAAAAATCAAAAAAAAGACTTAAATATTTCTAAAAAATCATTATAGATAAAATACAATCAAACTATTATTTATTAATTCATCTAATAATTACTATTTTTTCCCAAATGTAAGATATCCTCACCAAAACACTCTACATCCTCATCATCGTGCGATATAACCATCATCAAGCATTGTAACCGTTGTTGAATATCTCTTATTTCACACCGCAATTTGCGTCGCAAGCGACTATCAAGCATTGAAAACGGTTCATCTAGTAACAACAAATCGGGTTGCGCAACCAATGCTCTGGCCAATGCAACCCGCTGTTGTTGCCCCCCCGACAATTGATATGGATAATATTCAGCATAGTTCAGGATTTCCAAGCGATTCATCCAGTCCTTAACAATTGCAAAATCCTGACTGACACGGGGATTAAATATTCCCTTGACAAGTGAGAAGGAAATATTCTGTTTGACTGTTAAATGCGGAAAAAGACTATAACCTTGGAAAAGATAAGCAAGTTTTCTCTTCTGGGGGACCAGATTGATTTTACGTTTCTGATCAAAAAAGATTTTATTATTAATTTTTATCAACCCGCAATCTGGTGAATTTAATCCCGCTATTATTTTAAGCAATGTTGTTTTTCCAGATCCAGATGGGCCAAATATCACCACTGAACGATTTTGAGAATAAAAATCAACATTGAGCTGAAACATATGATGATGATTTTTCATTAATTTTTTGAGATTTATTTGAAATATCATGATCAATTAATTGAATTATGCGTAATATTCAGCCGTTTAGCCATAAATAAAACAAAAATGCAAACAGCGGATAAAATCAAGACGGATATATTTGCGACATGATCCTGTCCCGCCTCAACGGCTTCATAGATTGCTAAAGATAGGGTTTGCGTTTTTCCGGGAATATTTCCGGCAATCATCAGGGTTGCACCAAATTCTCCCAAAGCTCTGGCAAATGCCAGTAATAAACCTGCCATAATACCACGCCAAGCCAAAGGTAGGGTTATACGGAAAAAAATCGCCATATCAGAAATAGTCAATACCCGTGCAGCCTGTTCATAACAAGGATTAATTGATTCAAAGGCACTTCTGGCAGGTTTGAATATCAAGGGAAAAGTCACGACAATAGCGGCTAAAACAGCCCCCTGCCACGTAAATATAAGACTAAGATGAAAATATTTTCCCAATATTTGTCCTATCCAACCATGCTGTCCAAATAATACTAACAAATAGTATCCCAATACAGTCGGCGGCATAACCATTGGCAATGTAAAGACAATATCTAAAAATTCCTTACCATAAAAACGATATCGAGCAATAAAATATCCTGCAGGTATTGCCAGAAACATATTGATCGCGACTGCGAAAACGGCAATTTTCAAGGATAGAAAAAGAGCCGGCCAGGTAAAATTTATTCCCATGAACAATTACCGAACAGCAAAACCGTATTGTCTAAAAATTCTCTGACCTTTAACTGAAAATAACAGGTCCATGAATGCCTTAGCCTGATTTGGGTTTTGAGTATTTTTAACCAAGGCAACTGGGTACTGAACGGGTTTTGGCAAAGGAACCCGATAAAGTATTTTAACTTTATCTGAAAAAAGTTTTGCATCACTTTCATAAACAAAACCGACATCCACTTCATTACGGGCAACATAATCCAGAACCTGACGGACATTTTGCGCAGGAATGAATTTATCTTGTAATTTATGCCATAAACCTGCAGCCTGCAATGCATGTTTTGTATAACGACCCGCTGGAACAGTTACAACTTGTCCCAACGCGATCCACTTAATCAAGGGTTTATCTAAATCTGCCAGTTCACGTATCTGTAACTTGTTATGAATAAAAGTCACAAGAACCAAATGATTATTAATAAAATCCTGTCTTGATCCAGGAAGAATCAATCCTTTTTGCTCTGCCATATCCATTGTGCTTTCATCGGCACATGCAAAAAGATCAACCGGGGCACCCTGTGCTATTTGATTTAACAGACTGCCCGAAGAACCAAAATTAAATAAAATTTTATCCTGAGGGTGCGATGTTTCATAGATTTTAGCTATATCTTTAAAAGCATCGCTTAAACTAACCGCCGCAGAAACAACAATCTCTTTTGCCTGAACGGAATGAAAAAATCCAAAACAAGCCAGAACAACAGCCAATAGTTTAAGCAATCTTAATTCCAGTATTTTGGGATTTTTCATCAGTTCACATCTTCACGTTCATGAACGTGGTCTTACCAACTGCCAGCGTCGAGTTACATAACTGACCATGGCAAAGCCACTAAATACATGAACCAAACGGGTAAATGGGAAAATAGCAAATACCGTCATTCCCATAAAAAGATGGAATTTGAAGATTGGTGACGCATTCATGATATAAGCCACGGCATCACCTTGAAAGGTAATTGTATGCTGCACCCATGTCATAAGTTGAACCATTTCATGACCGTCCGTATGCTGAGCCGAAACAAAAATTGTTGATAAACCAAGTAACAAAGTCAATAATAACCAGACCAACAACAATTTATCACGCCAGGTACTATTTGCCAATATACGGGCTGAAGCAAATCTTCTGTGAATAAGGATCAAAATCCCAACCAAACAGATACTGCCCATGATGCCGCCAGCCATCATGGCGAAAATCTGTTTTGCTGAATGGGTAACTCCCAGTGTATCCCAAACCCAGATGGGTGTTAAAAGACCGAAAAGATGCCCAAAAAACAGACCTAAAATACCAATATGAAAACAGATATTTCCAAATCTTAATTGTCCACGATATAAAATCTGGCTGGAATCACTTTTCCATGAATATTGTTCACGTTCAAAACGTACCAAGCATCCAACAACAAAAATTGTTAATACGATATACGGATAAATTCCAAAAATAAATTTATCGAGATAATGCATGACTTGCCCCTTTATTTTTATTGTCTACAGAACAGAGATTACAGGCATTCGTTTGTAAAAGAGGTTCAACTCCCTCAATATTTGGGCCAAATTTCTCCATTGCCTCCTCCATATCTTTAACTGGGGGAACTTTTAAAGGTTGAGGTTGAACAGAAGAATAATTAACAAGTAAAGTGAAAATACCCGCATAGACAGACTGACTTTCCCGCAATTTTGATCCGATGTGATCAATCACGTCAATTGATGCCGCCAGTAAATCCTTTGCTTCACCTTCATTACAGACAGATAAAAACTCTAAAAATAAAGGCAAATAATCTGGTAATTCATCAATTACTGAAATATCATAACCGTTTGCCTTATATTCTGACATGAGATTGACTAGTGCTTGCCCCCTTAGACGGTCCTCACCGTGAATATGCTCAAATAAATGCAATGAACATGATGGATTACGATCGAAAAGTGAAACATACTCTTCTTGCAAATCAATCAAATCTTTTTCTTGCAAATGTTCCAATAAGGGAGAAAGCAAGCTCCATTCAATCTCAAGCGTTTTTAAACGTCCCAAAATTGAAGGGAGTGCATCAACCAATTCTTGCTCTGGATAACATAATAAAACTGAAAGTATCTTGAAAATTTCCATCAGCTATTGCTTTCTTTTGCCTTGTTCTGTTCACGATCCTCTACAGCGTCGTGAAAGATAATTGGAGAAACCTTTTTGCCAAAAAGACTTGCCTTATTCACCCCGTCAGAGCATCCATTCCCGAAAGTAAATCCACAGGAAGCCTTATCCTGGAATGCGTTTTCAACCATTTCCTTGTGGGATGATGGAATGACAAAACGATCTTCATAATTCGCAATCGCCATAATCTGATACATTTCTTCAATCTGGACTTCAGTCAAAGCCGTATCTTTCAAGACAGAACGATCAGGACATTGATCAACAGACTTGCTACGCATATAACGACGCATCGCGATCATGTTTTCCAAGGCATTAATAATGGGTTCTTCTTTCCCCGCCGTAAGCAAATTAGCCAAATAGCGAATTGGAATACGTAAATCCTTAATACCAGGAATAATTCCATTCTTGCCAATCATGCCATTCGCTACTGCAGACTGAATAGGCGATAAAGGTGGAATATACCAAACCATTGGTAAGGTGCGGTATTCTGGATGCAGGGGGAAAGCAACTTTCCATTCTACCGCCATTTTATAGACCGGTGAATTTCTTGCCGCATCCAGCCAGCTTTGGGGTATACCCTGTTTAAGAGCTTCCGCAATAATTGCCGGATCATTGGGATCTAAAAAAACATCAAGTTGGGATTCATACAAATTCTGGATATCTTCCGTAGATGCAGCCTCTTTAATTTTATCTGCATCATAAAGTAAAACACCCAGGTAACGAATACGCCCTACACATGTTTCGGAACAAACGGTTGGCTGTCCACCTTCAATACGTGGATAACAGAATATACATTTTTCTGCTTTACCAGAAACCCAGTTAAAATATATCTTTTTGTAGGGACAACCCGAGACACACATCCTCCAGCCGCGACATTTATCCTGATCTATCAGGACAATACCGTCATCCTCACGTTTATAAATTGAACCTGAAGGACAACTTGCAACACAGGCTGGATTTAAACAATGCTCGCACAATCTTGGTAAATACATAAGAAATGTATTTTCAAAAGTTGACAGCATATCCTTTTGAATACCATCAAAAAGCTTGTCTTTTGCACGCTTTGAAAACTCTCCACCAAGATCATCCTCCCAGTTTGGTCCCCAATGTATTTTTTCCATTTTTTGTCCGGTTAGGACCGAAACTGGTCGGGCAACAGGGGGGGTTTTTACATCCGGAGAATTTTGCAAACGTTCATAATCATATGTAAAGGGTTCATAATAATCATCAATTTGCGGAAGATTGGGATTGGCAAATATATTTGCCATAATGTGCAACTTGCCACCCTGACGGGGACGCAACTTGCCACCTTTTAAAACCCATCCACCATTATATTTATCCTGGTTTTCCCATTCCTTGGGATATCCAACCCCTGGTTTTGATTCAACGTTATTGAACCATGCATATTCAACACCATCTCGACTGGTCCATACATTTTTACATGTCACGGAACAAGTATGGCATCCTATGCATTTATCCAGATTCAACACCATGCCAATTTGAGCTCTAATTTTCATTGGTAATCTCTTATGCCTCAACTTTTGGGTAATTAACGCTAACAGTCTCTTCAAGCCAATCGACATGCTTCATTTTACGGACAACAACAAATTCATCACGATTTGAACCAACTGTTCCATAATAGTTAAAACCATAGGAATATTGCGCATAACCGCCAATCATATGTGTCGGTTTTAAGACTGTTCTTGTTACCGAATTATGAATGCCGCCGCGTTTTTTTGAAACTTCTGCACCGGGAACATTGATGATCTTTTCCTGAGCATGATACATCAAGGTCATTCCTTCTGGAACACGCTGACTTACAATTGCTCTGGCCGTTAAAGTTCCATTTAGATTGAAAACCTCAATCCAGTCATTATCAATGATACCAGCCTTTTGTGCATCAATTTCGGAAAGCCAGACATGTGGCCCGCCACGCGATAATGTCAACATCCGTAAATTATCGGAGTAAGTACTATGAATGCCCCATTTTTGATGTGGTGTGATAAAATTCAGGACTATTTCTGGATTTCCGTTACCATGCTGTCCCAAAACCTTTTGAGTTGTTTTCAAGTCAACCGCTGGACGATAGACACACAACATTTCACCAAATGCACGCATCCATTGATGATCCTGATAAAACTGCTGCCGACCGGTCAGGGTTCTCCAAGGAATCAATTCATGAACATTTGTATAACCAGCATTGTAACTTACCGTTTCACTTTCCAGGCCTGACCAGGTTGGGGAAGATATAATCTTACGTGGCTGAACCTGTATATCACGAAAACGAATGGAATCATGTTCACGAGGAGTGGCCAAATACGTATGGTCAATACCTGTTACTTTTGATAATGCTCCCCATGCCTTGACAGCGATATGCCCATTTGTTTCAGGAGCAAGATTCAGGATCATTTCAGCCGCATCAATAGCAGTATCAAGTCTCGGCTGTCCCTTTGCAATACCCTGACCAACAACCTTGTTTAAATTACGTAATTGATCAACCTCATGCTTGGTATCCCAACTTATACCTTTACCACCATTACCGAGTTTTTCAAGTAAAGGACCAATTGATGTAAACTGTTCATAAATCGCTCCATAATTTCGCTCGATAACTTTCATGGCTGGCATTGTCTTACCAGGAATAGGATCACATTCACCCTTTTTCCAGTCTTTAACGTCAAAAGGCTGTCCCAACTCTTGTGGAGTGTCATGCATTAAGGGTGTCAAGACAAGATCTTTTTGATTTCCAAGATATCCTGCGGCGAGTTCAGAAAATTTTCCAGCCAGTCCTTTGAAAATCTCCCAATCACTTTTACTTTGCCATAAAGGTTGTACAGCCTCGCTTAAAGGATGAATAAAGGGATGCATATCCGATGTATTCAAGTCATTTTTCTCGTACCAGGTGGCCGTCGGAAGAATTACATCTGCATATAAACAAGTCGTTGACATACGGAAATCCAAGACGACCAGAAGATCCAGTTTACCTTCTGCGGCTTCTCTTACCTTGATTTCCTTCGGTTTAATACAATTTTGCTCTTCACTTAAAACTGCATTCTGAGTACCCAAAAGATATTTAAGGAAATATTCATGTCCCTTACCTGAAGAACCAAGAATATTGGAACGCCATACAAACATGTTGCGTGGAAAGTTCGCTGGATTATCAGGGTCATTACAAGACATGTCAATTGCACCTGATTTCAATCCTTCAACCGCATAGTCAATGGGATCTTTATTTTGAGCAATTGCATTTTGTGTCAACGTCAACGGATTCATTGACAATTGCGGTGCAGAAGGTAACCATCCCATCCGTTCAGCCTTGGCATTACAATCAATCAGCGCCATACCTTCAAATTCACTCAGGCTATTTTGTGAGGCAACTTCATTGATAGCCAGCTTTTCATGACGCCATTGACTTGTATGATTGTAAAAGAAGGATGTTCCGTTCATCTGACGAGATGGACGATTCCAATCCAATCCAAATGCCAATGGAGCCCAACCGGTTTGTGGCCTCAGTTTTTCCTGACCAACATAATGGCACCAGCCACCTCCACTTTGACCTATACATCCACAAAGCATCAACATGTTGATAATGCCACGATAGGACATATCCATATGATACCAGTGATTTAATCCGGCACCCACAATGACCATGCTTTTACCATGAGTTTTATCGGCATTTTGGGCAAATTCACGAGCAACCTGAATAACCAATTCAGGTTTTACACCAGTATGTTTTTCCTGCCATTTAGGAGTATAGGGAACATCATCCATATAATCTCTAGCGCCATCACCTAGACCACGGTCAATACTGTAATTGGCAGCCATTAAATCAAAAACTGTAGTAACCTTTACCTGATTGCCATCAGCCAAGGTAATGGTTTTAACCGGAACCTTTCGGAGCATCTGTTCATTTTTGCTTTCTCCAGCAAAATAATTGAACACAACCTCCGCAACATTATCATGCTTACCCAGCAGACTAAGTTGGGCCTTAACGGTCTGTCCTTTGCTATCCTGTTCCTTAAGATTCCATTGACCTGTTTCACCCCAGCGAAAACCAATTGATCCTTTGGGGGTTACAATCTGTCCCGTCAATTCATCAATAACAAGCGTTTTCCATTCAGGATTGTTTTTTTCATCAAGCTGATCTGCCAAATGACTGGCACGTAAGAAATATCCGGGAAACAGTTGGCCATTCTTTTCATCAAGCATAACCAGCATTGGCATATCTGTATATTGACGGCAATATGACGTAAAATATTCAGAGGGACGATCTAGATGAAATTCTTTGAAGATTACGTGTCCCATCGCCATGGATAAGGCAGCATCCGTACCTTGTTTGGGAGAGAGCCATATATCACTGAATTTTACCATTTCACCATAATCTGATGAAACAGCGACCGTTTTTGTACCTTTATAACGAACTTCGGCATAAAAATGAGCGTCTGGCGTACGAGTCATGGGGATATTTGATCCCCACACTAGTAAATAGGTTGAATTATACCAATCTGCTGATTCCGGAACATCGGTTTGCTCGCCCCATATTTGTGGGCTTGCTGGTGGCAGATCGCAATACCAATCATAAAAAGATAGCGGAACACCCCCAATAAGAGAAAGATAACGGGATCCGGAAGCGTAGCTGACCATCGACATAGCCGGAATAGGAGAAAATCCAATAATACGGTCAGGACCATATTTTTTGATGGTAAAGTTATTTGCCGCGGCAACAAGCTCGTTGACTTCCCGCCAGGTTGATCGGACAAATCCGCCCAATCCACGTCTTTTCTTGTAAGAACTGGCCAATTCTGGTGTTTGACTGATATATTCCCAGGCGGATATCGGATCCATCTTCTGACGTGCATCACGCCATAATCTAGCCAGCTGTCCACGCAGCATTGGATATTTAACACGTTGGGCAGAATAAACATACCAGCTGTAAGATGCCCCGCGAGGACATCCCCTGGGTTCATGATTGGGTAGATCCGCACGAGTTCTCGGATAATTTGTCTGTTGGGTTTCCCAGGTAATCAATCCACTTTTAACATAGATTTTCCAACTGCAGGATCCGGTGCAATTCACACCGTGAGTTGATCTTACGATTTTATCCTGTTGCCAACGTTGTCTATACGCGTCTTCCCATTTTCTGTCCTCGTTAACAACAGCGCCATGCCCGTCAGCAAAACTGCTTTTCGTTTTTTTAAAAAAGTTTAAACGATCTAATATATGGCTCATAATCAATTTCCAAATTCTAAATCAAATTTGTCTTAACAACGTATTTCCGCATTTTTGCGAAGGTAGTACCAACGATTTATCAAAAGGCAAAATACGTAAAATCCAACAAAAATATAAAAAGCTAAATTATACGATCCGGTATAACTTAAAGAGGTTCCATACAGTTTTGGAATTATAAATCCACCATAGGCACCAATAGCCCCCATAAAACCAAGAACCGCACCGGTTTCCTTGGCAGCATCCTCATTCATCTGCTCTTCAGATTCAGCTTTTTGTTTTTTAAGGTATTTCTGGTAAAATATTGTGAATATTCCGGGAACCTGGGCAAATACAGATCCATTTCCCAATCCAACAAAAATGAACAGGATCATAAAACTTATCAGGAAGCCGACAAAACTTCTTGATTCTTCCGGGGCTGAGATGAAAAAAACGATACATAAGGAAAAAACAATCATACCCAGGAAACTGATTTGAGTTACCCGTGTCGCCTTGAATTTGTCAGAGGCAATTCCCCCAACAACTCTAAATATGGACCCCAGCAAAGGACCTAAAAAAGCGTATTTTATAGGATTAACATTAACGAATTCATGCTTTATCAACAGGGGCAATGCCGCTGAAAAACCGATAAAGGATCCAAATGTACCCAGATAAAGCAAACAGGCAACCCAGGTATGTTTACGCTTGAAAATTATTGATTGCTCTGAAAAAGATGCCTTGACCGTGGCAAGGTCATTCATCCCAAACCAGGCAGCGATAACGGTTACCGCAATAAAAGGTACCCAAATATAGGTGATATTCTGTAACCAGACAAGACTCTGCTGACCGTTATGAATACGTGTTTCTGGTCCACCCCCCAAAACACCAAAGATACTGATGCCAATGACCCACAAGGTAACAAATTGTACAAACGGTACACCAAGATTTCCCAGTCCAGCATTTACCCCCGTGGCAAATCCCTTTCTTGATTTAGGGAAAAAATATCCGATATTTGCCATAGAGGAGCTGAAATTTGCCCCACCAAATCCACATAACAGGGCCAAGATCACCATTGTTGCAAAACTGGTATTTGGATTTTGTATGCATATACCAAAACCAATGGTTGGAATCAAAAGGGTGGCTGTTGAAAAAACCGTCCATCTTCTTCCACCAAAAATGGGAACCATAAAGGCATAGATGATTCTCAGGGTTGCCCCTGACAATGCAGACAATGCCGTTAAAAGCATTAGTTGATTTTGAGTATATTTAAATCCAACTTCTGGTAGATAGACAACAACGACACTCCATAATTGCCATACAACGAAAGCAAGTAAAAGAGCAGGAACGGAAATCCATAAATTCCGTAAAGCAATAACACGTCCTTGCTTTTCCCAAAACTGTTGATTTTCCGGTTCCCATTTTGTTAGTAAATGAGACATTTTTTTTCCTTGGTTGATGAACCAATACGTTTATATCTGTATTGTTTTGATCTTTATTGTATAAGTTAAATAAAACGCATAATTGTTTTAATATTATTTACATCTTCCGCAAGATCGAACCAATTAGTCAAAAGCTTATAGAAATCTGGAATAATGACTAGGTTGTTTATAGCCATTTGGCTAAGTATAATTAGTCGTTTTCCTACTATTAATATATCATATTCATTTCCATTATTAGAATAATTTCTTGAATTATTAATCCATGAAGAATTTACATGAATAGAAAACAAAAATATATTCTACCTCTGCTTCTTCTTTTCCCTCTTCAAACAATGGCACAAAAGATTTCAACCTCGAACAATATGGAAAGAGATGATGAAAAATCCGAAAAAATTACTGTAAGGGGACAAAGAAGGGCTGACGGATCAGTTGCGGTAATGAGTACTCCAGACGTTACCTTGGGCCCCTTGGGTTCCTTGAAATCTGAAGACGCACCTTTTTCAATCATGTCAGTTCCTCATGACGTTATTGCCAATCAACAGGCAAGAAACGTTAATGATCTAATGAAATACCTTCCTTCCGTACAACTCGAGGCCCGTGGATCTGCAGGCATGGCCAGGCCGCAATCCAGGGGGTTTGAGGGGGACGTAACAGCAAACAGCCGTATTGACGGGCTCAATATGACAACCACCACCCCCTATCCAACGGAAATGTTTGAAAATTTGCAGGTTCTGAACGGGTTAGCCGGGGCTATGTATGGCCCACAAAATCCAGCCGGCATTTTCAGTTACCAGCTCAAACGTCCCACTGACCGTCGTACGGAACATCTTTCAATCAATTACGATTCAATTGGTGCCGTGACGGAATATGCGGATGTGTCTGGTCGAGTCGGTAAAAATGGGTGGTTTGGATATCGTTTAAACCTTCTGCATGATGAAGGCACCGCCTATGTGGAACACAGTCAGTTAAAACGTAATCTGGTCAGTGGTGATTTTGATATTCATCTTTCCTCCAAAACCGTTATTGAGATAGATGCCAGCCATTATACCTATAATGAAAGGGGAACAGCGACGAATTTTTCGTTTGATAATTCCATTCAACTGCCATCCGCACCCAATATGGCCAAGGCCTATCTTGGGCAAAAATATGCCGGCTTTAATACGGAAACAAATACCTTTCTCGGAAAAATCAAACACCAAATCAATAAAAAATGGAGATTTACTGCGGGAGGGCTCTATCAGGATGCCAAACGAGAGATGTTCAACAACAACAATCGACTCCTAAACAGCCAGGGTGATTATCAACAATCTATTTCGGTAGCCGGTCAGGCAAACGTTTTTCAGGTAGGGAGCAATTTTGCCTATGTGAATGGAGAAGTAAATACAGATTTTGTAAAACATGAACTTGTTTTGGGCACCAATGGATATATGAGGGGTAATTACAATCCCACTCATACTGAAACAATCAATCTTGGAACCAGCAACATACACAATCCTCGTCCATTACCGGGTCATAGACCAAAAGGATGGGGACGTTATCAATCGGCCTTAATCCAGCAACAAGCCCTGATTGCAGGCGATACAATCCATTTTAATCAACAATGGGCCATTATGGGTGTTTTCAGCTGGAGCTGGTTAAGCAATGACAGCTGGAACATGAAGGGAAAGAAAACCGCACACAATTCCCATGATGCGGCATTTAGTCCAACAACAAGCCTGATTTATCATCCTCTTGAAGGTCATACCGCCTATTTCACTTGGGCAAGAAGTCTGCAGGCGGGAGATATTGCCCCAGCGACGGGAGTAATTAATCCAAACCAGATCATGGCTCCCTATCGTAGTGAAGAATATGAAGTGGGCTATAAGGTCAAATTCAACCGCCTGTGGTTAAATGTTGCGGCATTCCGTATGACACGTCCATATGCATTTATCAATCCAACAACCCATATTTTTGCCGTCGCAGGACAACAGCGCAATTATGGGGTTGAATTTCAGGTCGCAGGACAGATATGGGATAGTCTATCTATTCTTGGAGGTGTTACATGGCTTGATGCACAATTGGGAAAAACAGGAAATATTGCCACCTCTCATAAACAAATTGTTGGTGTCCCACCTGTTCAGGCCAACCTGCTGATTGACTACCAATTACCTGTCGCAAAAGATCACATCCTGTATGGTATGGCATTCAACATCAATCTTCACTATACAGATCGTCGGGCTGCCAATAATTACAACACCACTTTTGCCAAGGGGTATTTTACGACAGATGTCGGGATGCGCTACGCCTTCAATGTCTTTAACACCCCACTTGCAGCACGATTTAATGTCAATAATGTAACCAATAAACATTATTGGATGTCTGTATATCCATCCTCAATTAACGGAGGCACCGCAAATAACAGTGCTTATGCTGGATTACCCAGAACATATCAATTTTCATTGGCAGTTGATTTCTAATATTTAATTCAAATATATGTTAAAATAATCTTATCATAATATTTACGAACAATTATCAAATAATGAAAATCACGCGGTATTTTAACAAGCTTTCAACCAAACTGCTTACCTGTACTATCGCATGGGTTGTATGTGCCATATTCTTTACGGGATATGCACTCTCCCTGCTTTGGCAGCTTGAAAATGCTGGAATTGCCATCAATTATACAGGCAGTTTGCGCATGCGTGTCTATTACATGATGTTACTTTCTAATCAAAATGATTATGTAAACCTGCAGCATGAACAAACGAAATTTATTACAATCCTTAATAAATTAAAAAAATACGATAATAATACCCTAATTTTTTCAAATAATAAAAAAATAAACCTGCAAATAAAATATATTGAAAAAACCTATAATAACCAGATATTGCCGCTTATAAACCAGTCCTCTGGATATCACAGATTAACTGACAAAAATTATTATCATCTCAACACATTCGTAGAAGACATTGATCTTTTAGTCAAACTGATCGAAAACCAAAATACGCAAGACATCATTTGGCTTCGATACATAATCACAACAATTATCCTGATGATACTGATAACTGCCTTTTCGAGCATATCCCTGTTATATAAATCAGTCATCAATCCATTGAAACATCTTGAATCAAGTATTAAAGCCCTAAGTCAGGGTAATCTATCCAAACGTATTCCTGTAAATGGCAGTAGTGAATTTGATATTGTCTCCTCCGGTTTTAACCAGATGGCACATAATTTGCAGGACTTATACAATAACCTTGAACATAAAGTTTCGGATAAAACACTTGCATTAAAGAAAAAGAATCATGAATTAACTATTCTTTATGACATGATCACCTTTTTACATACCTGCCTGACTCCCAATATGGCAACCGAGAGATTCCTTGAAAAAATTATTGATTTAAGTCAAGCGGATGCCGGATTTATCGGCTTTCTTAACGAAGAGAAAGACGCCATGAATTTTATTTGTAGCCAAGGTTTTCCAGCACAATTAAACACCATTGAACAATGTTATTTTTCTGCCAACTGTTTTTTTGATATTTCTTCCCTGCCCAAAAATTCCTATCCTATTTGCGTCAAAACTGATCAGCAGGAAAACTGTCTTATACCCTCGTGCGTTAAAAAATTATTTAGTCATTTTATCATTTTTCCTATTTGGCATAATAAAAATGAAATAGGGTTAATGGTTCTATATTTTAAAAAAAGGGAATCTACTTTTTCTCCAGAAACCTACCACTTGATTGAAACATTGACCTGTCAACTTGGTGTATCCATTGAAAATTACCAATTAACCGCCAAAGAAAAACAGCTTGCCATTATGGAGGAACGCAACTTAATTGCACAGGGATTGCATGATAGCATAGCACAAGCATTGTCCTTTCTTAACTTGCAAGCTCAAATGCTTGAAAAGGCAATCAATAAGAATGACCTTGACAAAGCCAAGCAAAATCTGGATTTTATTCAGCGTGGCGTGCAAGAATCCTATGACGATGTTCGTGAACTGTTAATGAATTTTCGAACCAAGATTGGCAAGGAAGATTTTGAGACTGTTGTTAAGAAAGTCGTGAACCGTTTCAAAGCCCAGACAAAAATACCTGTAAAATTAATTAATCTGCAAAAATTTTTATTTATTACAAAACAACAGCAATTACAGATCATTTTTATTCTTCAAGAAGCTTTATCCAATATTCGTAAACATTCAAAATGCAAGCTTGCAACAATTGAATTTAGTTATAATAATTTTTTCATGATGCGTATTCATGATGATGGTGTCGGATTTGACCTTAATACCTTGCAAAAAAAACAACAGAACCATATCGGTTTATCAATTATCCAAGAGAGGGCAGAAAATATTTCCGGAAAAATAAACATTACCTCAACACCTAATCATGGTACAACCTTGGAACTGACTATTCCGATAAACTTATAGAACGGTAGTATAAAGAAAATGCAAACAAAAATTAAAATTCTGCTTATTGACGATCATTCTTTATTTCGTTCAGGATTGAAATTTCTTCTTAACAATCAGGAAGATATAGAGGTTATTGGAGAGGCGCAAAATGGATCAGAAGGTATAAAACTGGCCCAGAAACTTAACCCTGATATCATCCTCCTTGATCTGGATATGCCAAGAATGGGTGGAAAAGAAACGCTCCAAAACCTTTTAAATATTAATCCAGACCTTAATGTCCTAATTTTAACTGTTTCTGAAGATAATGATGACCTTATTCAATGTATGACACTTGGAGCAAAAGGCTATCTTTTGAAAAATATCAATACCGATTTTCTATTGGACAGTATTCACAAAGTTTATGAAGGAAATAATATTCTCTCCCCAGCCATGATATCAACCCTTATCGATCAATTCCGACCCAATGAAAAGGAAAAGAACGAAGATCTCTATGATTCTTTAACACCAAGGGAAAAAGAAATATTGGCTTGGCTGACCAAGGGAATAAGTAATAAAGAAATTGCCCGTTTTTTGAGCGTGTCAGAAAGTACAATCAAATTACATGTTCAGAACATATTACGAAAACTTAATTTACACAGCAGGGTTCAGGCAGCAATTTATGCCCTAGAACATGGTTTTGACAAAACACCCTAGTTCCTCGAACAACCACACACGTTACAATGCGGATTGCGATCACATTCCAGCATATGAAAAGAAAAATTCAAAGCATTATAATGCAGTATCCTGCCTGTAAGAGCTTGACCCATCCTGGATATTACCTTCAAAGTCTCTGAAGCCTGCATAGCTCCCATTGTATTGACCAATGGGGCGTAAACACCGGTAAATGAACAACGGTCCTGTTCTGTTTCCGCTCCATCAAATAGACAGGCGTAACATGGTGATCGATCATTATTTGAGTCAAATACACTTAATTGCCCTTCAAACCGTATGGCCGAGGCATAAATTAAAGGTATTTTACTAGAATATGCAACCCGCCCGATCATTTGTCGGGTTTTTAAATTGTCACTACAATCCAAAATCACATCATAATCATGAATTAATGAAGATAATTCATCCTCGGATAAACGGTAAGGCACAGTATCAACAGTAATATCCGGATTTTGTCTATGAATGAAATCAGCCATTACATGATTTTTGAATTTACCAATATCATCAGGTGTATAGTATGTCTGTCGTTGTAAATTGGACAGTTCGATCCTGTCATTATCAACCAGCATTAAACTGCCAATACCCGCAGCAGCAAGAATAGGAATTGCTGCACAACCCAGTCCCCCACATCCTATAACCATAACACGGCTATCTAAAAACCGTTTTTGTCCATCCAAATCAATTTGCGGCAAAAGGATATGGCGACTGTATCTTACCAATTGATCTTCATGCATTATTTGAAATAACCCAAATAAATAACCATATAATGATAAGCGTCATAAAGAATACTAGCCATAAGACTAGCAACAAAATATTCACAAAGATTAATATAATCTTATTCTTAATATAAATAATACTATACATGTGGATAATATAAATTCTTTTCTTAAAAGAATAATATAATTAAATAAAACAATAATATTAGTATGAATGATAAACTATGAATAAATCAACTATTCTGGCTAGTTTAAAAGTAGTTAATCATATTTGTTTCTCATTACTACTTTTAACTTCAATACATACTTACGCTAAAGATCAAACAAAACAAACATTACTTCCAACAGATTCAAAAATTCAAAATAAAACCGATTCTACATTTACTGATTACTCAAATCTTAATAACCGTTGTGCAAAAGTTGTCACAGCGGCTGGTAAATATGGAAATACACGACATCCGGATTGGGGTGTCTTCAACAAACACAGCGGTTTTGGACCTGTTGGTAATTATTCTTGGTATGCTTTTGGACAATATGCCCCATACGCACAAGCAAGATGGGCAGAAGACTGGAGCGGATTATGCAATGATCCTCATAAAAATGATGACTGGTTTAACCGACTCAAGTATATTCCCCTGAATGATTCTGGGGATATCTGGCTGAGTTTAAACGGCAATGAGCGGTTTCGTCATGTTTTCGACAGCAAACCATATATGGGATTTGGAGCCAAAACAAATTCCAACCGTTTATTGATTCGTAGCGTTTATGGTGCTGATTTGCATATTGGTTCCCACGTAAGAGCTTATGCCGAGCTCATTAATGGTGTTGCTGGTGGCAGCAACACTTTTGGCTATCAAACAGGTTTTCAACGTAAACGACTTGATATGCAGCAAGGTTTTTTAGAAATAAAGGGGAACCTGCTTGGTGCAAAAATGGGGGCAATGGGAGGACGTCAATATTTTGTTGATGCACCACTCTCCATGACTTCCGCACGGGAACTGACTAATATTCGTTACAGTTGGGATGGATTCCGAGGCTATGCTTTCTGGAAAAATTTCAGAGTCGACATTTTTGACTTCTGGCAAACTGACTTTTCCAAAGATCATGTTTTTGGTGCAGGGCCAAGTTATAATGCTCGCATGTTTGGTGGTTTGGCCAGTTATGCTCTTCCCAGCTTTAAAGTGCAGAATGTGAATAGCCAATTATTTCTTGATGCCTTTTATATTGGTTACCTTTATAACGGTAATGCTGCAGGTCTTCCCACACCAACACCCGGGAAAAACCGTCAAGGCTCTACAAGACGTGATAATATCGGCGGAAGGTTGAACGGAAATATTGGCAATTTCACCATTGATGTTACAGGTATATATCAGGGTGGTGAATTCCGTCCCGCAAATTCTGGTAGTAAAACACGTCCAGTCAGAGCCTATGCATTTAATGCGATTTTTGCTTATAACTTTAAAAACGTGCCGGGAAATTTGTCATTGGGCTTGCAAAGCGACTATTTTTCTGGTGGTAACTATCACAAAGATCACGGCGCGGTCAGAAATTTTGCTGTTCCCTATTTTACAACAGCAAATTATCAGGATATGACGCTATATCTGGCAACTTCCAATACAGTCAGTACAGGTCCTTTAATTACTTACAATCCAACAAAAAAAGCACTTGTCAAATTGCACGCACCTGTAATTTGGAGAGCCAATACCAATGATACGATCTACGGTGTCGGATTCAACTATCCTTTGCGTGACAATTATTCTGGTGGATTTGTTGGTGCAATTCCCCAGTTTACTCTCGCTTATGCAATTGCTCCCCATCTTGTTTTAACTGGAGACTTTGGCGGTGTTCTAGCCTCACAATCCATAAAAAAAGCTGGTGGCAATGACAGTGCTTTCCTTATGGAAACACTCGACTTCAGGTTTTAACCTTTTTCATTCTATACTTTACTTATTATTTTGTCGCTTATTTTTAATAATAAGCGACTTTTTTTATTATGAGTCTATGAAGTATCAATATTTCATTTAATTTTTTAACAACGTTAAAATCTCATCAAACTGTTCAAGGGATTTATAAAATATTTTTAAGGACCCACCTTTACCATCAAATTGAATTTTGACATTAAACCCTAATCTGCCACGCAAATCTTTTTCAAGTGACTCTATCTCAGGATCGATTGGCTTTTTTTTCAAGTGTAAATTTTTATTAACCGCTTTGGCATTTTTAACTAGGGCTTCTGTTTGTCTTACCGTTAAATCATCTTGAATAATTTCCTTTGCCGTTGATACAGGATCGGGATGCATAAGCAAGGCTCTTGCATGTCCTGGAGTTAATATCCCGTTTTTCAAATAATTTATAATCTCATCCGGCAATTGCAATAGGCGGATTATATTAGCAATATGTGAACGTGATTTACCCAATGCAGAAGATAACTCATCCTGAGTAAGATTGAACTCATTTAATAATCTTGAAAAACCTTCAGCCTCTTCGATAATATTTAAATCCGTACGCTGTAAATTTTCCACTAATGCGACAGCCATTGCATCTTTGTCAGTAAAAGAGCAGATCCTAACCGGCACCTCATCAATCATGGCCAGTTGGGCAGCACGCCAGCGACGTTCCCCAGCAACAATTTGGTATTGACCCTTTTGGGTATCTTTTTCCTTAACCAGCAGAGGTTGTAAAATACCATGTTGTCTGATTGAGTCCGCCAACTCTTGTAAAGCTTCAGGCTGCATAATTTGTCGAGGTTGAAAAGGACCAGGCTCAATTATGTCAATAGGTAAAATCTGCATTTTCAAATCTGAAATCCCAAGATCGGATCCGATATCTTTCTGATTATCCTCATTTTTAACCGACTCCCCTAATAAAGCGGCAAGTCCTCTTCCCAAACGAATTTTACCCTGATCCCTTTTCTTACCCTTCATATTTCCTACCCTCAAATTAAGCAAATCGACGATTCAATTCCTTAGCCAAGTTTATATAGGCTTGCGCTCCAGTTGATTTAGGATCATACACCATTATTGGCTTTCCATAACTTTGTGCCTCTGAAATACGGATATTGCGTGGAATAACTGTTTTACAGACCTTATCCCCAAAAAAATTCCTGGTATCTTCAGCAACAAGCTCTGAAAGTCTGTTACGTTTGTCATACATCGTTAAAACAATTGCCTTTATATCCAGATCAGGATTTACCTTTTTCTGCAAATGTGTAACCGTTTTAACCAGATGACTTATTCCTTCAAGTGCCAGAAATTCACATTGCAACGGAACAATAACACCAGTAGCAGCCGCCAAGGCATTTACCGTTAACAGTCCAAGGCTTGGAGGACAGTCAATCAAAATATAATCATATATACCTATAAATTGCTTAATTGCCTCCTTGAGCCGAAATTCACGTTTTTCAATATCAATCAACTCAAGCTCTGCAGCCGCAAGGTTACCATCAGCTGTAATTAACGATAATCCTGGAATCATGGACTCCTTGATCATTCCATCAACCACTTTGCCATTAATTAATAAATGATAGGTTCCTTTATCACGATCGTCATATTCAATTCCCAATGCAGTTGAACTATTTCCTTGAGAATCAAGATCAATTAATAGAACCTTCTTTTTTCCAGCGAATGCGGTGGCAAGATTAATTGCTGTCGTTGTTTTACCCACCCCACCTTTTTGGTTTGCAATTGCCAAAATATAAGTATTTTTTGATTTTGTTTTTTTAAGCGCCATTTTATTCAACACGTTCAAATTGATTAATCTTAACTATTACCCCATCGGCATTCGTTTGACTGGAAAAGGTTTTATAATTTATTTTCCAATTTTTTTGTGCCTCTTCAATTTCCAGATTAACAGACCGGCCTTTCAAAAATAAACAATAACCATTTTTATTTAAAATATTTTTTGAAAATTCCAAAAGCTGAGTCAATGAAGTCAATGCCCTTGCCGTCACAACATCTGCACTGATAGCATTCACATTTTCAATCCTTTGGCAAAGCACAGTTGCTTGTGTTTTGGTCTGTCGCAGAACTTCCCTTAAAAAAATTGTCTTTCTCTTATCGGATTCAATCAATATTACAGGAATATCTGTTGACAATGCCAGGATCAGACCGGGAAATCCTCCACCTGATCCAAGATCAGCAATAGATTTTACAGATGAATCAAGATACCGAATCAATTGAAAGCTGTCATATACATGACGTTTCCAGACCTGATCCATACCCTGTTGCGATACCAAATTTATTTTTTTGTTCCATTGCTGAAGCAAAGAGATATAAATTTCCAGTTTCTCTATTGTTTCACGTGAAACACTTTTTAAAAACGGATAATTTTTTATATAACCGTCAAGATTCACAACAATTATCCTTTTCCCCTTTTTGCGGGGTTCGAATATATGCCAATATGGCCATCAATGCAGAGGGTGTTACCCCCGGTATCCTTTGGGCAGCACCAAAAGAAACAGGGCGAACCGCTTCTAGACGTTCCTGCATTTCACGACTTAATCCGCCAACTTTCCTATAATCAAGATCCAATGGCAAATTGATTCTGGACTCCTGGTCAAGCTGCCTGATTTCCCTGGCCTGTCTAACAAGGTAACCTTCATAACGGGCCTCGGTACGAATATATTGTTGAACTCTTGATGTTAATTGATGAAACCAAGGAGCGACTTTCTCAATTACCTCCTCAGAAGGGCATAATGATAAAATTTCAAATAATGACCGCCAGCGTCCATCGGACGAAATCTGCATTCCATAACCATTCAGGGTTTTAGGCAGGTATTTCTCTCCCTTCGCTCTCTGAACAGAATTTTTGATATGATCTATATCCTGAAGATATAAAGCCAATCGTTCAGCCCCCAAACACCCCAACTGTTCAGCCAAAGGGGTTAACCGTATATCTGCATTATCTGCCCGTAAAGTCAAGCGATATTCTGCCCGTGAGGTAAACATACGATAAGGTTCAGTCACCCCTTGCGTTGTCAGGTCATCTATCATGACACCAATATAACCCTGGCTACGATCAATTGTAATTTTTTCTGATCCAGAAGCATGATTTGCGGCATTAATTCCAGCCAACAAACCCTGAGCTGCGGCTTCCTCATACCCTGTTGTACCATTGATTTGTCCGGCAAGAAACAATCCGGAAAAATTTGGCAATTCCAGGGTCGGATTCAAGGATCTCGGATCAATATAATCATATTCCACGGCATAACCTGGCCTGACAATCACGGCATTTTCCAGACCTGGAATTGAATGAACCATTCGTTCCTGAACATCTTCTGCAAGACTGGTTGATATTCCATTCGGATAAACCAAATCCCCACCTTCATGTCCAGGCAATGCTTCAGGCTCAATAAAAATCTGATGACGCTCCCGATCAGCAAAACGGACAATTTTATCCTCGATTGACGGACAGTAACGAGGTCCTTTTCCAGTAATTGCACCCCCATAGACTGCAGAAGTATGAATATTATCCCTTATTATCCGATGCGTTTCAGGAGTGGTCGCAGTTATCCGGCAGGAAACAAATTCATTAAAAGCGTTATCAGTCAATCGGCTAAAAAACTCGGGAGATTCATCCCCCTTATCTTCTATCAACCGCTCCATATCGATACTTGATCGCAACAGCCTTGGAGGGGTTCCTGTTTTTAAGCGACCCATACGCAGTCCCATCACCTCCAATCGGTTTCCCAATATTGTGGCAGGTTTATCTCCAACTCTTCCGGCTGGCTGACTTTTATTGCCAACATGGATAACACCACGCAAAAAAGTTCCCGTCGTTAAGACAACCGCTCCTGACAGAAATTCACGACCATCCTCACAAATAACACCACATATTTTATTGCCAATATCGACATTGAGATCAGCAACCGCACCCTCCACAATAGTCAGATTGCTTAATTCTTTTAAAAATTGTTGAACCGCATTACGATATAACATCCGATCCGCCTGAGCCCTAGGTCCATGTACTGCTGGACCTTTGGAACGATTAAGCAGCTTGAAATGAATACCCGCCCGATCCGCTGCTTTTGACATGATACCGTCAAAAGCATCAATCTCCCGAACAAGATGCCCTTTGCCTATTCCACCAATTGCCGGATTACATGACATGATCCCAATCGTGTTAAGAGAATGGGTCAGCAATAAAGTTCTTGCCCCCATCCGGGCAGAAACTGCAGCCGCTTCACTTCCAGCATGTCCTCCACCAACGACAATTACATCGTATTTTACATTTATCATTAATCTTTTCTCAACTCGACCTTACTTACCGATACAAAATTGACCAAATATGGTATCCAACAGATCCTCCACACCTACAGCACCAGTTAGTCTACCCAAACTCTGCATAGCTAACCGCAATTCTTCACCACGCAATTCAGCCCATTCCATTTCTTGGGCTTTTTGCAAATGTTGAACACATTCTGTTATACCTAATCGATGTCTTACCCGTGTTAAAGGGGGTGGCCCCTGACGGGATATTAACTCTTTGGTTTTCTGAACCAATAAACTTTTGAATTTATCCATCCCCTCACCCGATTTGACGCTGATTAACACGGTTTTATCTGACTGACTTAATAATGTTTCACGTGAAACATTTAAATCAATTTTTGTTCGAACCAACAGATCACAAGATAATTCAGGGCAATCATTTTTATCCACAGCATCCATCAAACACATTACATAATCTGCATTTTGAGCGATCTTGTAGGCTCGCTTTATCCCCTCTTTTTCAATTTCATCTTCTGTTTCACGTAACCCTGCGGTATCCACCAAGGTTACAGGAACATCACCCAATACTACCCTGACCTCAATAACATCTCGTGTTGTTCCAGCCTGTTCGGTCACAATCGCCGCATCACGGTCAGCCAAATAATTCAATAAACTAGATTTTCCAGCATTTGGTGGCCCCACAATTGCAAAGGTCAGTCCTTTTCTCAAACGTTCCCCTCGTCCTTGATCATTCAGATGGTCAATCATTTCAGAATGCAAATCAACGATTGTCCTCTTCACATTCTCCTCAATCTCTTGCGGCAAATCCTCATCCGGGAAATCAATTAATGCCTCTTGAAATGCCAACACTTCGCGCAATTGTTTTGCCCAGCCATAATAAAGGTCACTTAATCCACCTTCCGTTTGTTCCAAAGCCTGTTTTCTTTGCGCCTGCGTTTCCGCCTCAACAAGATCGGCAATACCTTCCGCCTGTAATAAATCAATTCGGCCATTCAAAAACGCTCGCTTGGTGAATTCACCTGCCTGGGCAGGAATGGCACCATAAGAAACCAATACCTCCGCAACAGCATCAACCACAGCAGGACCTGCATGCAAGTGCAGTTCTGCACTATCTTCACCCGTATAACTATTAGGGCCTGGGAACCACAGCAGCAAAGCCTCGTCCAGTAATTCTTTCTGACCCTCCTGAATTTTCCATAATTTACGAACCGACGCCAAACGTGGTTGCGGCACTTGATGACACATTCTGTGTAAAATAGAATAAGTTAAAGGCCCACTCAAACGCATGATCGCAACAGCACCCCTGCCCATTGCAGTTGCCAAGGCAAAAATTGTCGTATTTGAATTTAATGAAATATTTTCCATACAATATTAACTTATCTACTTAAGATATATATTTTTTATATGGTCGTAACATAAAAAAATCTTTTAATACATACGAAAAGATAAATTCATTCATATAAAATCAATTTTCTTCAAATCAATAAACTAAATATTACTACACATATCATTGTACGCTACCTATAATAATTGTAATTATGCAACTAAATTGAAGGGATATAATATGCGTGACCTAACAGATAATGAAATTAACAATGTATCAGGTGCCGCTTCATTTACCGCAATTGGTTCGTTAATTGGTTCTCGAATTGGTAATGGACTAAATCAGCTGAGTAAAAATTTCTCTGGAAAAGAGCCAGAGAAATCATATATAACAGGTGCAATAAATATAGGTTATGGAATCGGTGAATTTCTGGATAATCTTAATAATCGATCTGTTTGGGGGGATGCATGGAATAACACTCAAACAGGTATCACTCAACTTATTAATGCAGCCGTGACGAATAGTCTTAATGATCTGAAGATTTTACTTCCCGCTTAAATTTTAGAGACAATCCCCAATAGAATAAATTGATAAATAAAATAAAATAAAATAAAATAAATTATCTTAATTTTGTAAATTGCTACATTTACAGAAATAAATTTCAGATTTTTATAACACCATGGGTTTTATATCTTTTCATTCTCCAGTCGGTGATCTTAGTATCGCTGAAAATGATAATCTTATCGTCTCAATTGATTGGGGCTGGGGTAGCCTTGAAGAAAAAACACCCTTATTGGAGGAGGCAAAAAACCAGATTGCCGCGTATTTCAATGGTAAACTAAAAAAATTTGATTTACCCATTCTATCGCCTGGAACAGCCTATCAACAACAAGTCTGGGAATTTTTGCAAACTATTCCCTTTGGTACGACAAAATCCTATTCCGAACTCGCCAAAATAATAGGAGGAAGTGCCCGTTCCATTGGAAATGCAAACGCCGCAAATCCAATTCCCATTATCATTCCATGTCATCGTGTCATTGGTAAACGAACTTTAGGTGGATATTCTGGAGGGGAAGGGATTAAAACCAAAGAATATTTATTGAATATTGAAAAATTATTTAGCACACCTTAATCAATATCTCTATAATTCAGGAAATAGAATAAATACATAGGATTTATTCTATTTCCTAATGTTCAATACTTTTTACGATCAAGTATTCATAGCATCAAAAAAATCTTGATTGTTTTTGCTATATTTCAACTTATCAAGCAAAAAATCCATTGCATCCATCGTTCCCATTGGCGCCAAGATACGACGAAGCACCCAAATTTTTGACAAGCTCGAACGATCCACCAATAGCTCCTCCTTACGGGTACCGCTTTTAGTAATATCAATTGCAGGAAAGGTTCGTTTATCAGCAAGCTTACGATCAAGAACAAGTTCAGCGTTACCGGTTCCCTTAAATTCCTCAAAAATAACCTCATCCATACGACTACCCGTATCGATCAGTGCCGTTGCGATAATGGTTAAGGAACCACCCTCTTCAACATTACGCGCTGCACCAAAGAAACGTTTTGGACGTTGCAACGCATTGGCATCCACACCGCCAGTCAGAACTTTACCTGATGAAGGAACAACAGTATTGTAAGCCCGAGCCAATCGCGTAATGGAATCAAGCAAAATCACAACATCGCGTTTATGTTCAACCAGTCTTTTTGCTTTCTCCAAAACCATTTCCGTAACCTGAACATGACGATGCGCAGGTTCGTCAAAGGTTGAGGAAACAACCTCACCTTTGACTGAACGAATCATATCCGTAACCTCTTCCGGACGTTCATCAATCAGAAGAACAATTAAGACAACCTCGGGATGATTGGTTGAAATTGCTGTTGCTATATTCTGCAACATCACGGTTTTACCCGTTCTCGGCGGGGCAACGATAAGCGCACGCTGCCCCTTACCAATGGGTGTTACCAAATCAATAACTCTGGGTGTAAAATCCTTATTTGGATTTTTGCTTTCCATTAATGATGGAATTTCCATCTGTAACCGTTCATTTGGAAATAGGGGGGTCAAATCATCAAAATTGATACGATGACGAACCACTTCCGGATCCTGATAATTGATTGTATCAACTTTCAGCAAGGAAAAATAACGCTCCCCATCTTTTGGAGCGCGTATTTCACCAGAAACAGTATCCCCTGTCCGCAAACTAAAACGGCGTAACTGTGCGGGAGAAACATAAATATCATCCGGTCCTGGCAGATAATTGGATTCAGAGGAACGTAAATATCCAAAACCATCTGGTAGAATTTCCAGAGTTCCCTCTCCATAAATAGCTTGATTGTTCTCAGCAAGCTTTTTAAGGATGGCAAACATCATATCTTGTTTACGGAGTGAGGACGCGTTTTCAATCTGCAAACTTTCTGCATAATTGAGCAGTTCTGCTGGAGATTGCGCCTTAAGTTCGGCAAGTTGCATAGATGGAGGCTCTATATAATAGAAAATTAAATCATATAAATAAGGAAAGGAAATATGGCGATCAAATACTTAAACATTTACCAAATTGTATATTGATCCTTTATTCATACATTTCAAAACAAAAACGTAAAAATAAAATACACATTTCATACGAAGGAAATTTTGATATATATATATCAAATATAAGATTGGATTTATAGATAAAAAGATCAAAAACGTCAAGAACTTTAATTTTTAAATAAAATTGAAAAATAACTGTTTTTTTTTCAAAAAGCCATTTAAGTTACAATTCCATTTATTTGCTGTAAAATCCAGAATCATTTAAACTCAACCAAACGATAATTTTGTTGATTTTTTATTTCAATCAAGTTTTTAGGAGAGAAACGTGGGGTCCCAAACTGGTTCATCCTTTAATAGTTTAAGACAGGGTCCTGATGAACATGGACATTTTGGAAAATATGGGGGAATGTTTATTGCCGAAACACTTGTCCCTTTAATCCTTGATTTGCAAAAAGCTTATCAATCCATTCAGAAAGATCCTGGATTCCAAAATGAATTGACTTACTATTTAAAAAACTATGTTGGAAGACCCAGCCCATTATGGTTTGCAAAACAATTAACAAATCTTGCCAATGGTGCAAAAATCTACCTGAAACGTGAGGATCTCAACCATACGGGGGCCCATAAAATTAATAATGTCATGGGTCAAATCTTGCTGGCCAGACGCATGGGAAAAACACGCATAATCGCTGAAACCGGAGCTGGCCAACATGGTGTTGCAACAGCCACAGTCTGTGCACTATTTAATATGGAATGTGTAATCTATATGGGCAAGCTTGACATTGAACGTCAGAAACCAAATGTTTTCCGCATGGAACTGTTGGGCGCAAAAATCATTCCTGTCACCGCTGGCAATGCCACATTAAAAGACGCCATCAATGAGGGGTTAAGAGACTGGGTAACAAATGTTCATAACAGCTATTATCTTATGGGTACAGCTGCCGGACCTCATCCTTATCCCATGATGGTCAGAGATTTTCAATGCATTATTGGCAATGAAGCCAAAAAACAGATTTTGGAAGCGGAAGGAAAGTTACCCAATAAAATTATTGCTGCAATAGGCGGCGGATCAAATGCAATTGGTATTTTTCACCCTTTTCTGGATGATCCTACCGTATCCCTAATTGGTGTTGAAGCGGGGGGAAAGGGGCTGGATAGTGGAAAAACCGCAGCCTCTATTGAACGGGGATCATCAGGGGTATTGCATGGTAACCGTACGTATCTATTACAAGATGATGATGGTCAAATTACTGAACCTTACAGTATCAGTGCCGGACTGGATTATCCTGGAGTGGGTCCTGAACATTCCTGGTTACATGATCTGAAACGAGTGGAATATGTTGCCATCAATGATGATGAAGCAGTTGACGCATTTCAGAAATGCACAACCAAAGAGGGAATCATCCCGGCCCTAGAAAGCTCTCACGCTCTTGCTCATGCATTGAAAATTGCTCCTGCCATGAAGTCAGAAGATATCATCATTGTCAATCTATCGGGTCGAGGCGATAAGGATATTGATAATATCGCAAATTATTTAGGAGTAAAATTATGAGCCGTATTGCCACCTGTTTCAAAACTGTTAGACAAAAAAAACGTGGAGCTTTTATTCCTTATATAGAATCTGGTGACCCTGATTACCAAACCGCCTTAAATATTTTAAAGGCCATGCCACATGCAGGCGCGGATCTGATTGAAATTGGCATCCCCTTTAGTGATCCCATGGCAGATGGTCCAACAGTTCAGGCAGCTGCCAACCGTTCGTTAAAAGCTGGAACCAATATGCATAAAACATTGCAGATGGTTCGGGATTTTCGTCAGGACAACCAAACAACCCCTATCATTTTAATGGGATATGTTAATCCAATCGAACATTATGGATACGAACGTTTTTGTCAGGATGCCGAACAGGCTGGTGTTGACGGTCTAATCATTGTTGATATGCCTCATGAGGAATTAGGCTGTATTCTACCATATGCGGGAAAACATCATCTTGATGTTATTCGACTGGTAACCCCGGTCACTCCCAAAAACCGTTTGAAAAAAATTCTTAAAGATGCCAGTGGTTTTATCTATTATGTCAGTATTACGGGAGTGACAGGCACCAAAACCGCGTCCCAGAAAGATCTGGAAAAAACCATTCCCATCATTCGTTCCGTTTCCGACCTCCCTATCGCAATCGGGTTTGGAATTTCAACAGCTGAACATGTTCAAAACGCTATAAAACATGCAGATGCTGCCGTTGTTGCCTCAGCTTTATTAAAAACACTGGAATCAACCTTAAATCAGGACTATCATTCTACTGATACAACCATTGAAAAAGTTATCCAGCATGTTGCGCTCCTGTCAGCGAATACCCTGTAAAACAGGTTTATAAATTAATCATCATCAATGAAAGATCAGTTATGAGTTGGCTTACGGAATATGTACGTCCCAGAATTCAAGGATTTTTAAAAAAAGATATACCTGATAATCTGTGGACCAATTGCGATGCCTGTGACCAAATGCTGTTAATCAAGGATTTACAAAAAAACATGAATATCTGTCCACATTGTGGACATCATATGCGTGCATCTGTGAAACAGCGTTTGGAATGGACTTTTGACCAGGATTCCTATACTTGCATAGAGCTCCCCAAAATGCCTGTAGACCCCTTAAATTTCAGGGATAAAAAACGTTATACCGATCGACTAAAGGAAAACCGTGCAAAATCACAACTTGAAGAATCAATTGCCGTCGCACATGGTACCATTCTGGAACAAAAAGCAGTGGTGGCCGTTATGGCCTTTGAATTTATGGCTGGCACAATGGGGGCCGCCTTTGGTGAGGGTTTCCTTGCGGCAACCCGTCTTGCCCTTTTACAACAATCTCCTTTAATCATATTTACCGCATCAGGGGGGGCCAGAATGCAAGAGGGAATGATTAGCCTTATGCAGATGCCCCGTACCGTCATCGCTGTAGAAATGCTGAAAGAGGCCAAAATTCCCTATATTGTCGTCTTTACCAATCCAACAACAGGCGGAGTGACTGCTTCCTTTGCAATGTTGGGGGATATCCACATCGCAGAACCCAATGCATTAATCGGATTTGCAGGTCCACGTGTTATTGAAAATACTGTTCATGAAAAATTGCCAGAAGGATTTCAACGCTCAGAATATCTTCTTGATCACGGCATGATTGACATGGTTGTTAAAAGAACAGATATGCGAGAAACGCTTGCCAATCTCATCAGCCTGTTATGTAACACAAATACACAAACATCCTAGCTTTTATGAATTCTCCTGTTTTAACCGAATTTACTGGACGCTCAGGTCAAATACTCGAGCGACTTAACAAACTATATCCCTCTTTGATTGATCTATCCCTCAGTCGATTGAAACGGTTGCTAAACGATCTGGAAAATCCAGAGCGGCATCTTCCCCCAACAATTCATGTGGCCGGTACGAATGGAAAAGGCAGCACCTGTTCCTTTTTGCGTGCCATAGGCGAAAAAGCGGGATGGAATGTTCATGTTTCAACTTCACCCCATCTGATCAATGTCACAGAACGTTTTCGAATTTCAGGCCATCTGGTTGATGAAGCAGAATTATCAGATACCTTGTCCTACATTGAAAAAGTTAATAATCAACAACCCATCACGGTTTTTGAAGTTCTAACAGCCGCCACTTTTTGTCTATTCGCGAAATATCCAGCTGATCTGGCAATTATTGAAGTAGGATTGGGTGGGCGCTTTGATGCAACAAATGTCATATATCCCATTGCCAGCACCATCACCTCCATCTCAATGGATCATGAAGCTTTTCTTGGCAATAGTCTTGTAAAAATTGCTAGGGAAAAGTCTGGAATCATCAAAAAATCCATACCTGTTATAACTTATAATCAATCCCCAGAAGTATTGAACATTTTACAGGAAGAAGCTCAAGCCAAGAATGCTCCACTATTTATCCAGGGGAAAAACTGGACTATTGAAAAACAAAGGGATTATCTAGTTTATAATGATTCCAAGGGAACGCTTCAATTACCTCTACCCAGTCTAATGGGATTTCATCAGGTTAATAATGCAGGTTTGGCGATTGCCACTTTACGTGCAACCCAACTTGCCGTGCCAGAATATGCATGGCAAGGTATTGCAGAGGCACAATGGCCGGCACGTTTGCAACGCTTACAAGGAACATTGACCAAGTATATCACTCCAGAAACAGAGTTGTGGCTGGATGGAGGACATAATGCCGATGCCGGGCAAATCCTTGCCCGATTTATAAAGTCTAAATGGCAGGACAGGCCCCTTCATCTCATTGTTGGCATGAAAAACAATAAAGATTCCAGTGCATTTCTTGCCCCTCTTATCCCGTTATGCACCTCTATACAGGCTGTAATTGAACCTGATCAACATATGGCCATGTCCATTGATAATATTATCCAGGCTTCTAAAAATCATGCCATTAGCGGTGGAACGATTAAAAATGCTTTAATTCATCTTCAACAAACAGAAAAAAAACCTTACAGAGTCCTTATTTGTGGAAGTCTTTATTTAGCAGGAAGTGTTTTACGTCAAGATGGATGGAAACCTGTTTAAGGTTTATTTATATAACTATTTATAATTAAACTTTTATTTTCTTTTAAATATATGATTTTTACTTTTAGTACAACTATACTTTACCAGAAATAGCCCAAATAGGGCCATTTCTTGCTTGATATTTCATATCTCCTGAAACCATATTAAAAAAATAAAATTAAATAAATAAAATATTCTTTCAGGAGATTACTAATGAACACCCAGCCTACAACCTATGATCTTTTAATTGTTGGTGGTGGCGTCAATGGAACAGGTATTGCTCGCGATGCAGCAGGACGAGGATTAAAAGTTTTACTCGTTGAGAAAGATGATCTGGCAAGCCATACTTCTTCTGCAAGCACAAAACTAATTCATGGCGGATTGCGTTATCTTGAATATTATGAATTTCGCCTGGTTCGGGAGGCCTTACAGGAACGTGAACGTCTTCTTAACCTAGCCTCTCATATTATACGTCCTCTTGAATTTGTTCTTCCTCATCGAAATTCCATTCGACCAGCCTGGATGATTCGAATCGGATTATTTTTATATGATCATTTGGCAAGCCACCCAAAATTGCCTAACTCCAAATTAATCTCATTACAAACCTCTCCATATGGACAACCTTTACGAAATGACATCAAAAAGGGCTTTACCTATGCAGATTGCGCCGTTGATGATAGCCGCCTTGTTGTATTAAATGCAAAAGGGGCCTCTATGCTGGGTGCCGACATTCGTACTCAAACAAAATTTGTGGATGCCAAACGCTCAACAAATGAATGGAGTGCAACAATCCAAGATAATAAAACCCAGAAAAAAACAACCATAACAGCAAAAGTAATTGTGAACGCAGCCGGACCATGGGTTGCAGAACTTTTACAAGACAAACTGCATGTTCAAAGTAAAATGAATGTTCGGCTTGTCAAGGGCAGTCATATTGTTGTCAAAAAACTTTATGAAGGTCCTCAAGCCTATATTCTACAAAATGATGACAAACGGATTGTATTTGCCATTCCCTACCACGAAGAATTCACATTGATTGGCACAACAGATATTTCCTGGGATCAATCTCCAGATATTTTACCTGGGATTGATGAAAATGAAACCGAATATCTATGTAAATCGATGAACGATTATTTCAATAAGAACATTGCTCCAAAAGATGTAATCTGGAATTATTCTGGCGTTCGTCCATTATATGACGATGCTTCCAGCAATGCTTCAGCAGTAACCAGAGATTATCACCTCGATTTGAATGAGGAAAACAGTCAGGCACCTTTACTCTCAATCTTTGGCGGGAAAATTACAACCTATCGCCGTCTTGCAGAACATAGCATGGAAAAACTAGCCAAGTTTTTCAAATATACCCGCCAAAATTGGACGGACAAAGAACCTTTGCCAGGTGGAAATATTACCGATGGCAATTTTGATTTATTTTATAAAGATTTTCGCAATACTGTTTCCTTCCTTGATGAAATCACTGCCAAACGCATTGCACACAGTTATGGAACAGATGCCATAAACATTATTCACAATGCCAAAAGCAAGACGGATATGGGTATTGATTTTGGCCATGGTTTGACACAACATGAAGTTGATTACCTTGTCGAAAAGGAATGGGCCATGACTGTAGAAGACATTTTATGGAGAAGAACAAAACTGGGATTATATTTCACCCAAGAAGAGCAAGGAAAACTGGCTCAATATTTACAAAAGTCTCAATAACCTCCCCCCAGAAAGTCAATAACATATGCAAAATACAAAAAATCTTATAGGAGAGCTCATTTCTGAAGCGATTGCAGTTACAATTATCATATTTATTGGTTGTTCAGCAGCAGCAATGCTTCTTATGTATGATCCAAGTCCTTATCAAAATGCCTATTGGGGTGTTGCGATCTCCTGGGGATTAAGTGTAACTTTCGCGATCTATGTTACTGGCAGCATAAGTGGCACCCATGCCAATCCTGCTGTAACACTAGCCCTTGCCTTATTCCGGAATTTTTCCTGGAAAAAAGTCCCCGCCTATATAATCGCCCAGGTTTTTGGCGGGATTTGCGGTGCAGTTCTTGTTTATTGCATGTATTATTCAGTTATTGACCATTATAATGTTGTCCATCACCTGACCCGCCCATTGGGCGGTGGGGCTGGTGTTTTTATCACATCACCCGGATTAACAGTCACACCTATCCATGCTTTTTTTAACGAAATCCTTTTAACTGCATTTTTGGTTTTCAGTATTTTTGCCATTACTGATGAATACAATACCATTGCCCCACAAGCAAACAGTGGTGCACTGATTATCGGTTTTGTAGTTGCTGCTATTGGTGCATCGGCAGGATATCTTGAAGGATGGGCGATCAATCCCGCACGTGATCTTGGTCCTAGAATATTCATCTATTTGGCTGGCTGGGGACCTTCTGCCTTTCCTGGTTTACCTTCTTATTGGTGGGGTCCTATTTTCGGCCCACTCCTAGGCGGTGTCATGGGTGGAGGTGCCTATCAATTATTCATTAAACCCTTTTTATCTCGTACATCATAACCTAATTACAAAGCGGATATAATTTCCATGAATAAAGCTCATTATATTATTGCCCTTGACCAGGGCACAACATCTACACGTTCAATTATCTTCAACACACGGGGCCAAGAAATATCGCTCAGCCGACATGAATTTACCCAGCATTATCCTCAACTTGGATGGGTTGAACATAATCCGGAGGACATCTGGAGTGATACTGTATATACAATTAAAAACGCCATTGCCAAAGCTTCCCTTGAAGGTAAAACCAGTGAAATTGCCGCCATAGGCATTACCAACCAACGTGAAACAGTTGTTATCTGGAACCGTAAGACGGGCAAACCTGTTTACAATGCCATCGTATGGCAGGATCGACGGACAGCAAATTCATGCAGAGCTTTAAAGGAAGAAGGGCTGGAAAAAACAATCTATGAAAAAACAGGGTTACTTCTTGACCCCTACTTCTCCGCGACAAAAATTGCCTGGATATTGGATAACATCCCAAATGTAAGATCTGAAGCAGAACGCGGTGAACTGGCTTTTGGTACAATTGACAGTTTCCTTTTATGGCGTCTAACTGGAGGCAAGGTTCACGCAACAGATGCAACCAATGCCAGTCGAACCCTGCTGTTTAATATACAGACACAATCATGGGATCCGGAACTACTCAAAATCTTTAATATTCCCGCCTCTATTTTACCTGAGGTAAAAGATAACAGTACTTTGTTCGGCACAACAGACCCTGCCTTGTTTGGTAATTCAATTCCCATTATGGGAATGGCGGGGGATCAGCAAGCCGCATTAATCGGTCAAGCCTGTTTTGAACCCGGCATGGTTAAGGCAACCTATGGCACGGGATGCTTTATGCTGTTAAACACAGGGGACAAAATCGTAACCTCCCAAAACCGCATGCTCACAACAACGGCCTATCGCCTAAATGGTAAACCAACCTATGCACTTGAAGGATCCATCTTTGTTGCTGGTGCTGCAATCAAATGGTTAAGGGATGGTATCGGAATCATCACCCATGCCTCACAAACCAATGATATGGCAACCAAGGTTAACGACAACCATGAAGTATATATGGTTCCAGCCTTTGTCGGATTGGGTGCCCCCCATTGGGAACCTGATGTCAAGGCAATCATTACTGGATTAACCTTCAATGCGACAGCTGCCCATATAGCCCGTGCCGCACTAGAATCCATTGCCTATCAGACCTATGATCTTGCCGAGGCAATGAAAAAGGACAGTCTTGAAGAAATTTCATCCATCCGTGTTGATGGCGGAATGTCAGCGAATGACTGGTATTGTCAATTCCTGGCCAGTATTATGAATACAACCGTCGAACGACCCGCTTATATTGAAACAACCGCAATGGGAGCTGCCTATCTTGCTGGTCTTGGGTGCGGTATATGGAACAATATCGAAGATATTACGACCAACTGGTCTGAAGGTACCACTTTCAAACCGGCAATGGAACAAGCAGAACGGGAAAGAAAACTCAAAGGTTGGCGACTAGCCTTTAAAAAAGCTTTACTGAAAGAATAATTTTTTCTCATGCCTTTATCCTTATAAAGGCATTTTTCATTTTTTATTATTGGGAATTGAGATACAAACCAGACATAAAAAAATCAAACCAATTCCTAACCAGCCAAAACCTGAAAATTTTTCCCCTACAATTATTACGGCAAGAAATGTTGCAATAACAGGTTCCAACAAGGTTATCAAAGTTGCCATGCTTGTTGGAACAAAGGACAAGCCGTAACCAAAACAAAGATAACCAATAAACATGGGAATAGTCGCCATATAAATTCCAACAGATAAATTGCTCCATGAATTCAAATATGTTCCGCCCGTTATCAATAAAACTGGTAACAGCAAAAGACCACCAACCCCGAAAATACTTCCCATCGCTGCCTTTGATGGAATTTCATGATGTATCAAATGTCTTGCAACCCATGTATAGAATGCATAGGTAAACCCTGCCAACAATCCCAATAAAATACCCAGACTGATTCTTGCAAAGGATATTGGGCTATATAGGGTATGTTGGGCAGAAAAACAGAGCAAGATGATACCTGATACTCCCATAAAGGCACCAATGACCCATTGTAGCGTGACTTTGAAATGATCCATTATGTTTTCAAGTGCAGCGGAAAAAAATGGTGCTGAACCAATTGAAACAACTGTTCCAACCGTAATACTGGCAACCCGCATCGAACCATAAAAAGCCAAAGGGTAAAACATAACGGCAAGGGCACCCAATATAATCCAACCTTTTTGACTATATAATTTCCCCTGATAATTTTTTAGACATGGCAAGGCAATCACTGATTGCAACAACCCACCGATACCCATAGCACCTGACCCAATCGCAAGCGCACTCACTTCAGGTGCAAATTGAGCGGCAACCCCTGTTGTCCCCCATAAAACAGAAGCCATTAAAATAGAGATTATCCCTATATATTTTTTTCCAATATTCATATCCGTTTCTTTACCGATAACTGATTGATTTTACTATCCATTGCAATTCGGCACCTGTTCAATACAATTTTTCAAAATAAAAATAAAATTCATATGGATAAAAAAAGAGATTATCCTCTTCAGATAATCTCTAATCGCAAACCGATTTAATTCATAATAAATTTATTGTTTGCTCTTATCTACCTGAGTGTTCAATTTCTTTCCATTGGATTGATAGGTCTGAAAAGCATTTTCTGCACTCCATCCTCCTCCCAACGTTCTGTACAAAGTTGAAAGACTCTGCATATATTGAAGACGTGCCTGAATAGATGAAACTTGGGCGGTCAATAATGTTCTTTGCGCTGTTAATGTGCTGATATAACTATCAATTCCATTTCTGAACCGGGCATAGGACAAACGGTAATCTGTCTGGCTTGCCTTGACATTGTCAGATTCAGCTTTCCACTTTTCTTTTAATGTTGTTCTGGCTGCCAAAGCATCAGCAACTTCCTTAAAAGAAGATTGTATCACTTTCTGATAATGAGCGGCGGCGGCACGTACTTTAGCTTTTGCTGTTCTCAATTGTGCCAGATTTTGCCCCTCATCAATTACAGGTACGGTAATTTTCGGCATAAATGTATAAGCCGCAGAATAAGGCCCAAACATTTGTGCAAAAGTTGCTCCTGCCGTACTGCCTGATGTTGTTAGCTGAATGGATGGAAAAAAAGCGGCTCTGGCATATCCAACATTCGCATTGGCTTCTTTAAGCTGATGTTCTGCCAATAAAATATCCGGACGACGTTCGAGAAGATCCGATGGCATACCCGACGCCACCTCTGGCATTGAAACAAAATTATCCAGAGAGGGATTAGGACCGGCCTTTTGCAAGACAGATTGTGGAATAGGCTGACCAATCAACAAAGTAAGGCTGTTCAGATCATTGGCAACCGTTTTTTGATAAACCTGCTCCTGACTTCGGGCTTCTTGCAACAATTCTGTTGCTTGTGCCACAGCCTGGGCATTTTGTTGACCATAGGTATGCATTCCTTGAATTAATTGTAAATTCCTTTCACGATTATGCAAGCTTTCCTGAACAGTACGAAGACTGTCACAATCCGCAAGCCAGGCCATATATGTATTAGCAACCTCGCTAATCAACGAAATTTGCACAGATAAAGTACTCTCTACCTGCTGCAAGTAACTTTCCCTGGCCGCTTTGGTCAAACTCCGAACATGATCGAATATATCAATTTCATAATTTGATACACCAAATCCCGTTGATAATTGGTTCCAATGCGTATAGCCCCGCATACCGCCCAAGGTTTTTCCCGGACTCGTTTGATAGGAAGCCCCCGCAGAATAATTTACCGTTGGAAATAAATCACCTCTTTGACGCATGTAACTGGCATGGGAAGCCGTAATATTCTCGATTGCCTCACGTAAATCACGATTATTAGCCAAAGCCATGGAAATCAATTCACTCAAGACTGGATCCCGAAAGAAAACCTTCCAACCGACATTATAGGCTTGTGGCAAATTTGAATCCTTGGGCAAGGGGGGCCCATAAGCGGGGCCCATCGGCCATTGCTGGGAAATTGATGCATCTGGGCGTTTATAATCTGGAACAAGATTACAGGAGGTCGTTGAAAATATCATTAAAGCTAAAGTCATGGATATAAGCGGTGACCGAAATGACTTTCTTATTTTCATCATTATTTTACTCTCCTGTCTGTCCAGCGGTTGCATCAACATTCTTATTATTTAATGGATGAGGACGCACCTTGAATAATCCCAGAACGACAATAAAAAATACAGGGACAAAATAGAGGGCCAACAAAGTGGCTGTAATAACACCACCCACCACGCTTGTACCAATGGCCACGTGACTTGCAGCACCCGCCCCTTTTGCAATTGCCAGAGGAACAGTTCCGATCACAAATGCCAGCGAGGTCATCAGAATAGGCCGAATACGTTCACGTGCAGCCATTATCGCTGATTCCTCCAATGTTTTTGTACCAGTATCATAATGTTCCTTAGCAAATTCAACAATCAGGATGGCATTCTTGGCCGCAAGCCCCACGGTTGTTAACAACCCAACCTGGAAATAAATATCATTATCTATTCCACGCAGATAAACCGCTGCCGCCGCTCCAATAATTCCCAAGGGAACCACCAGGATAACGGAAAAAGGTATAGCCCAACTTTCATACAAAGCCGCCAATGATAAAAAGACTGCTAAAATAGAAACAGCATATAGTTTTCCGGCTTGTCCAGAGGACTTTTCCTGTTCATATGACATGCCCGTCCATTCATAGCCTATTCCCTTGCCAAGCTCATTTGCATAACCCTCAATGATTTTCATCGCTGTACCATTACTGATACCAGGAGCTCCCTGCCCCATGATTTCAAAAGATGGATAACCGTTATAGGTCTCCACTTTCTGAGGAGCCATTTTCCATTCACCATCAACAAACGAGGTTAAGGGAACCATCTTGCCATTGCTATTCCGGACAAACCAACGCCTTAGATCATCAGGCTTCATTCGCGACTTGACATCTCCTTGTACAAACACGTGTTTTACACGGTCACGCAAGTTAAATAATCCCGCATCAGAAGATCCCAGAGCAATGGATAACGTTTGATTGATACTGTCAATACTAACCCCTTGGGCATGTGCTTTATCACGATCAATATTGAAATAATATTGCGGGGCAATAGGCAACCCATTCGGGCGAACGGCAACGAGACGATGATCCGCACTGGCCTTTTTTAACAAAGCGTCCCTTGCCTTCATAAAGGTAATGGTATCCAGATGTCCACGATTTTGCAATTCAAAGTCAAACCCGGTTGACGATCCTAAATCCATAACGGGAGGCGGAAGAAATGCCAACACATTGGCGCCAGGGATAGAAGACAATGCATGCATCGCCCTTGTTGCGATAGCTTGAGCGGTTGCCCTGGAATCGCTGCCCCTTTCATCAAATTCTTTCAAACGGGCAACACCAAAAGCTGCACTCTGGGCCTGACCACCAAAATTGAACCCAATCGCCGTAAAAACAAACTTGATATATTTATTCTCATGCTTAACAAAATAATCTGTCATTTTCCGGGTGACATTCGATGTCATTGCGGCTGAAGATCCAGGACTCAATGTTGCCTGCATGTAAACAACCCCTTGATCTTCATCAGGTAAAAACCCTTCGGGTAAAATATAAAAAACACATAATCCGGCAACCGTAATGAATACATAAATAATCATGGTTATACGTGAATGGTGAATCATATGCTTCACCCCTCGAATATACCCATCGACCATTTTATCAAACCCGTTATTAAATTTCGTAAAGAACCAACCGTGCTGTTCCTTTTTTTCCTTAGGTTTTAAAACCGTTGCACACAAAGCGGGGGTAAAAATCAATGCAATGACAACAGAAAGAGCCATCGCTGCAACAATGCTAATTGAGAATTGCCGATAAACCACCCCGGCAGAACCGCTGAAAAAAGCCATGGGAATAAAAACAATAGATAGAACAAGCGCAATACCAACCAGGGCCCCACTAATCTGATCCATGGAAATTTGAGTGGCCTTTTTAGGAGAACAATGTTCCTCCTCCATAACACGCTCAACATTTTCCACGACCACAATCGCATCATCCACAAGCAATCCGATGGCAAGCACCATAGCCAACATTGTCAAGGTATTGATCGAAAATCCAGCAAAAAACAGGATTGCGAATGTCCCCAACAAAACTACGGGAACGGCAATTGCAGGTACAAACGTCGCCCTAAAATTTTGCAAGAAAACATACATCACAACAATAACCAGCAAAATCGCAATAACAAGAGTTTCAACGACCTCTTCCATTGATTCAATAATATATGTCGAGGTATCTTGTGGATATAAATAGGTTGTATTTGCTGGAAAATACTTGGATAATTCTGCAATCTTATTATGAATATCTTTTGACAGCGCCAACTGGTTGGCCCCAGAAGCAAGCTTGACACCAAAAGCAGCAACAGGCTGATTGTTAATCATACCAATTGGCTGATAAGTCATTGGTCCCAATTCAACCCTGGCAACATCTTTCAATCGGATACGTGCACCGTTTACCTGTGTTTTAACAACTATATTCTGAAATTCCTCTGGTGTGACCAAACGTCTTACACCACCTGTATAAATATCAGAACGCTGGTTAGGCAAAGCTGGCAATTTTCCAAATTCACCCAAAGGCTGTTCCGAGTTCTGGGAACCAATTTCATTCATCACATCCGTTGCATTAAGCTGATAATCATGCAGCTTATCTGGATCCAACCAGACACGCATCGCATATTCTGATGAAAAGGCTGTATAATCTCCCAACCCGTTCAATCGGGTAACGGGATTCTGTATATCACTTGCCAACAAATCTCCCAGAGCTCCCTCATCCATGGATTGATCAGAAGATTGAACGGCAAAAAACATCATGTAACTTTTATTGGATTTCGAAATACGAATTCCTTGCAACGCAACCGTTGATGGTAACAATGAACGGGCAACATCAATACGGTTCAGTACTTGAACCTGTGCAATATCCGGACTGGTACCCTGTGCAAAGGTGAGGGTAACCAATGCGGTTCCATCAGCATTAGCGGAAGTGGAAATATATTCTAGGTTATCCAAACCGTATAGATTTTGACTGATTGGATCAACAACCGTTCTTTGAACCGTATCTGCGGTAGCACCTGGATAGGTAAAACTTAATGTAATTGGTGGAGGGGCGATTGAAGGCCATTGTGCAATAGGCAGGCTTATAATAGAAATTGTTCCAATCAGTGAAACAAGAATAGCAATAACCCAAGCAAAAATCGGCCTGTCAATAAAAAAACGCGACAATGACATGTAAAAATTCCAATTATAACACTTTAATTAGGGACCTCTGCCGTAATCGTCCGTCCTTCTTTAGGAACGACTTTTTGACCTGGCCTGTATGAAGTTGGATTACTAACAAGAAGATGATCACCATCTACTGGACCTTTTGTAACAACCCAGTATGTATCCTGAATACGTTGTAATTCTACATTACGTCTTTCAATAACATTGTCCTTGTTAATAATATAAATATAGGGAGCATTATCCAAACCACGCATAATAGCTTCCTGAGGGATTAAAAAGGCCCCTTTCTCATATCCTTCATGCATAACAGCACGAACATACATGCCTGATAACAATAATTTATCAGGATTACGTATGATTGCCCGCTGAATAACAGATCCTGTTTCCTGATCCGTCACAACTTCGGTAAATAATAAATTCGCCTGTAAGGGATAACGAGAACCATCTTCTAAAATCAAATCAATAGGAACATGGGCTGCCCCACGTAAGGTCTGTAATTTTCCATTTTCCTGTCTTGAACGTAAACGCAACTGTTCTGCGGTAGGTTCAATAATATCAACAAAAATTGGATCAAGTTGCGTAATGACAGCGACTGGATCGGCCTGATTAACAGACATTAATGCGCCCTGCGTTTGGATAGAACGACTTATCCTTCCAGAAATGGTGGCATTAATTCCCGTATATTCAAGATTCAGTTCAGCCTGTCTTACTGTTGCTTTATCACTTTCAATATCAGCCTTAGTTGCCTCTTGTGCAGCAAGTGTATCATCATAATCCTGACGACTGACAGCATCCATATTTTTCAATGGGCCATATCTTTTTAACTTCAAAGTCTGGGTGCGTAATGTCGCCAAATCACGGTTAAGCTTACCCCGCGCCTCATTTAAAGCGGCTTGATAGGGTCGAGGATCAACTTCATAAAGCTGTTGTCCCTTAATAACATCCGTACCTTCTTCAAATAACCTTTTATAAAGATATCCATTTACCTGAGGACGAACCTGTGAAACGCGCATCGGAGAAACACGTCCAGTCAGCTCAACTAAATTCTCAACTTCTTGAGTATGAACCGTTACAAAATTCGCACTAGGTATGGGTCGAGCAGGTTGCTGTTTTTTACATGCATTAAGTGGCAATAATAAAGCAAATAATAAAGCATATTCTTTATGCCATTTTGTAAAGAAAGAATCTGTTATTGTCACTTCTCTTCCCTATTTCCTTAAAAATCAAGATAAATTTACTGTTGATTATCTATAAATAAAGTAAATTTTAAATTATAATATGAACAATTTAAGCTTATTCACTTAATAATATACATAATATTGTATATTCTTATTAAAAGCCTTCCCATAATATCGGTATGCTTCGAATAAACAACAGTTATTTTTCAACAAACAAAAAAATTGAATCCAAATTTTTCATTTTCAGCAAATTATTGGAAAACTTAACCAATAAATTTAACTATTAAAAATAATCTTATTTACCGTATATTTTTATAAGCTATATAGCCAGTTTTGATTTTAATATTAAAACTTATAAAGTAAAAATATACAACTCCAACATTTTATTTTAAAAAAAAGAATGACCACCATTGGTAACAACGTCAAAAAAATTAGAAAATATTTAAAACTTTCTCAGTCCCAATTAGCAGAAAGAGTCAGAAAGCTAACGGGTCGATGCTCCCAACAAACCATAGCGAATATTGAAAATGGCAATATTCGTGAAAGCTCTCTTTTACCTTATGTTGCACTTGCTCTGAATGTTAAACTCGACCATCTAAACCCAAATATCGGCAAGGGGAAATTAAAAAGTCAGATTAAACTTACCCCAAAAATAACTCAATTTTTCAATTCAAATTTTAAAGTTAACTCAAAAAAAGATAACTCTGATTTTAGTGATCATTCTTTTGATAACTTTAAACTGGATGAAGAAATACCTGTTTTCGGTACAATGAACTTGATCCATGATGATTTTATTCTGACGGATACGCCCATTGAATATGTTAAACGTCCCCATGTTGTAACATTTGAAAAAGATGCTTTCGGTATTTCAATCGCAAACCGTAATATTGAACCTATTTTTAAAATTGGCGACATTATAATTTTACATCCCCGTAAAATTGCCAAGAAAGGAAATATCTGTCTTTTTTTAAAGGTGGATAATAATCTCCACATCTATACAATGGGAGAACTAATAGAGGATCACCAGAATTTCTGGTTAATAAAATATTACAACCCTGAAAAGGAAAGAAAAATCTGTAAAAAAACGTGGCAGAATTATTTTACCGTCGTTGCAAGATTTCTTTGATTCATTGAAACCAGAGAATCAATTCAGGTCTTAACATCTATGGTGGAGTTAAGGGGAATCGAACCCCTGACCTTCTCATTGCGAACGAGACGCTCTCCCAACTGAGCTATAACCCCCTAAAGTAAAATCTAATTCATTGATACTATTCCTAGAAAAACTGTCAAGAAAGAATTATATAATTCATACCATAATTTACCATCAGAATCCGTTATCGAGGAATTAGATATGTTTGAACTATATCAATTACTTCAAACCTTATTAAGCCTTTATTCTTTCATCCTGCTTGCTTATTGTATTTTCAGTTTTTTATTTGCACTTAACATCATTAATCCTAACGCACGGGCCGTTTATGTAATCGGCACTTTCCTGAGCAGGCTTTGCGAGCCGATTTTACGACCCATTCAAAGAATTTTACCGGATCTTGGTGGTATAGATATCAGTCCTATCATTGTGTTTTTAATCATTGATTATCTTATTCGTCCATTATTGTTTCGTATTTTTTTTAACTTATCAATTTTCACCCATTAAATTAAAAAATGCCGTTATTCAAAATTAAACAATACCCAATAATGAATCATTATCTTTGCTTTTCAAAAACAGCATTTCGTATCAATTTCTTTTAATTACCATGAATGAACTTTATACAGACCCAAATTCAATTTTTTTCCAGTCGAATAATTTAATCCTTTGATTTCTCCCAATAAATCGACGGAAATATTATCTTTATCCAAATACTCTTTAAACACTTTCTGATCTTTCCGATCAACCAAAGCCATTCCACACACCTTATTCTTTTCAAGAAATGCTGCTGTTTTCATCACATTGATCAGCTGTGTCTCTTTCCCAACTAAAAAAACCAGGCTTGGTTCTGAATAAGAGGCCGAGGCCAAAACCGTTTCCTGACAGGGTTTAAGAAAATGAACAGTACGTGCGATTTTATAACTCAACCATTCTGGTTGTAAAGAAGGAATCAAGATTACGAATAGTTGAATATAAACAATTAGAGCGGCCAATATGGAAAAAAGAGAAGCCCTTTGAACATTTCGTTTGTAGAAACAGTAAATAACATACCCAATCAGACATAATACAGTGACTGCCCCGATCATCGCGGCATAATACCATTCTCCCGTCATGAAATGTGCCCAGATAACACTTCCAACAGCCAGAATGACTCCAACCAAACACCATAAAATCATATAAAAATAAAACAGCCCCTTTCCCAAGAAAGAAATTGGACCATGCCACCTTTCAGAAATTTTCCATAATGCAGCAGATGTAAGAATTGCAATCGCAGGATATGTAGGCAATACATAATGGGGAAGTTTGGTTGCAATAACCTCAAAGACCATCCAATGGGGAATAATCCAACATAACAAAAATTTTACTGATTCAGTTTTTCTTTCCATCCATATAAAAGGTAACGACCATGCCGTAAACAGGGAACCTGGCCAAAATGCAATTAGAAAAACCAGAAGATAATACCCTGGTGGTAATCCGTGCGCCTGTTGTCCTGACGCAACCTTCCCTAAAAAATTCGTACCAACTGCATTTGTGAAAAACTGTCCATGACTTACCAAGGCAATGGCAATACACCAGGGTAGGGCAATCATTACAGAAATTAACCAGCCATAGCCGGGCCTTAATTGTTTCCACCATGATTTATCCTTTTGAACCCAGGCTAGAGTCAAGGGAGTCAATAAGGTTGGGATGAGAATAACTGGCCCCTTCAACATCAATCCACACCCAATTGCGCCCCAATAGATTGCGGCAATGTGAAAAGGTGATTTTTCCACAGATGAACGGGATAACCACGCTTTTGCAACACTCGTTTGGGCAAGCAAAATGAAAAACAGTAAAGTCGTATCTATTGTGGCCATACGACCTTCCGCAGTAAGTATTACCGAAACTGCCAGAAAAATACCCGCCAATAAACCAACACATGAATCAAATAATAGATTGCCTATCCATACAGTCAGTAAAACAGATCCAACCGCAGCAAAGAGGGAAGGAATGCGATATGGCCAAACCTCTTTATGACTGATGGAATATGCCGCCTTAACAGAAAACGCTTCCAACCAGTAAATTCCGGCAGGTTGCAGATAACGAGGCTTGTCCTGAAACCGAACATCAATATAATTACCGCTCTCCAGCATTTGAGATGTTGCCTGCATATACCGGGCCTCATCCCTATCCAGTGGTGGAAGGCTTGCTCTACCAGGTAAAAACAACACAAAAACAAACAAGGCAAGCCACAAATAATGACTTGCCTTCAAACGAAAAGACGGTTCCGAGAGATGAGAAATACTCATGCTTATCCCTTTTTATCTTGATCTGTTTCGGTCTTAAGACTTTCTAATATTACCAGGCAAATGAATACGATTTAACAACCACATTACCCCCAGTAAATCCCTTATTCCCACAAGGGCACGATTTAAATTGGTATATTTAGAAAATCCATTCAGTCTTTGCCTGTGATGGACAGGATAACATAATAGAGGAACACCATAATGGGCAAATAAAGCCGGTAAAAAACGATGTAACCCTTCAAACTGCGGTAAGGAAAGAAAATCGTTTTTCATAAACAATTTCATTGGCGCACCCGTATCTGGACAGCCATCATTCAACAAACGGCGTCTTAACCCATTTGCAAACCGCGTTGCAAACCGACGGGAAAAATTATCATGTCTCTTTAATCTTACCCCTACAACTAACGGGGGTTTTCCTTGATGTCGCTGCATTACATCCCACATTGCAACAATATCAATGGGATCATCCTGACCATCCCCATCCAGAGTTGCAATCCATTCCCCCTTTGCAACTTTGATTGCAGTCAATAATGCAGCTGATTTACCGCAACATTTGGGATGAGATAAAATAACAAGCCCGGGAAGAATCGTTTTTTTTATTTCGATTAACTGATCCAGCGTATGATCAGTACTTCCATCATTAACAAAAATAACTTCACTATCAGGCAACTTTGGCAAAACAGAAGCAATTTCCTGACAGACAGGTAAAATATTATCCGCCTCGTTTAAAACAGCAACTACAATTGAAAGTTTATAATTCATGTGCATGAACGAGACGAATAAAATTAGGCATTATATTGGTCTTTGGCCAACATCTTGGGAACTTCAGCAATTGCATGATCAATTAAGGACTTATCTTTTTCCTCAGTCATAACAGATGCAATTACTTCTCTTGCAGCTTTTACAGCAATTTCAGCAGCCTCTTTACGAACAACTGAAATGGCTTCTTGTTCAGAAGCAGCCATTCTTTGACGAATAAGCTGTTCATGACGTTCAGCCGCAAATTCTGCATCCTTTTTTGCTTTGGCAGCAATACGGGCTGCAATTTCCTTGGAATTTTGCAGCATTCTCTCTGCCTCTTCTTTGGCAGCCTCATGCTCTTTTCTGGCATTCGTATATATTTCTTCAGCTTCCCGACGCAAACGGCTGGCCTCTTCCAGTGCCGCCTGTATCTGTGCAGACCGTTTATCCATCATTGCAGCCAAGGGACGCCAAATCTTTTTACCAAACAGGACAAAGAATAAAATAAATGCAATAGCAGCCCAAAAACGTGGTTCTTGTAAAAAAAGCATCATACTCTCTCTGCTTGTTTAATGTGAAGACGAAGGGACAAATTGTCTGATCTTTTGATCAATAACGCCGCTATCTATCTCTTCATTCAGCATTTTCTTCACCAAAAGATACGCAACCTCTTTTGACATTTGATCAACCTGGGTCAGGGCTTTATTTCGAGCTTCAATGATGCGTTTTTCAGTATTCTTCATTTCCTGATCAAGCTTACCTTGCAATTCCTGCATTTTTTTTGCAGAATCTGCTTTGGTTTCCTGTAAAATAGCATCAACATGTCTTTGCGCTTCCAGGGCAGCATCATGACGTGTTTTATTTAATGCAGCGACAGCTTTATCAGCCTGTGCCTTAGCCTGACGTGCGGAATTCAAGTCTTGATCAATTTTTGAACGACGATGGGAAATGACATTTTCAACCTGAGGAATTGAAAAATATTTCACCACCAGAAATAAACAAAAGAAAATAATCAATACCCAAAAAAATTGACCCATTACCAATGGGTTTTTAAAGTCCATCTGGGGCATGCCAGCAGCTCTGGCATTCGTAGCAAAAACAGGTGCCAGCAACAGGCTTGCACATCCACCCGCCACGAGAGACGCCGCCAGACGGGTAAAAAAGACTGAAAAGCGTCTCATATAAAAGAACCCTTTACATGAACAGAATAAGAAAGGCGATCAGGAGTGCGTAAAGGGCAACAGCTTCTGTGAGAGCAAAACCCAACATTCCCAAACCAAATACATGGGAACGGGAAGCTGGATTGCGAGCAATACTGCTTACCAAAGTTGCAAAAATATTACCAATACCAATACCAACACCGGAAAGAGCGATAACAGCGAGGCCGGCACCAATCTGTTTTGCAGCTAAAAGAAGCGAATGATCCATTTGTTTTTTCCTTGTTATTAAAAATAAAGTAAACGAAACCCAAAGTTAATGATGAACGGCTTCTTGTAAATACATACAGGTAAGGATTGTAAATACATAAGCTTGCAATGCACCAACCAATAGTTCAAGGGCAAATAAGGCTATATTGAGCAAAATAGGAAATATACCTAAAAAACCGCCAACAGCCAATCCCAATCCAGCAGCCAACATAATCGTGAAAGCAGCAAACATTTCCAACATGACGTGACCAGCAACCATATTCGCAAACAAACGAATAGATAAGCTGACAGGTCTCGACAAATAGGACAGGATTTCAATGGGCACCAATAACGGGGCCATTAAAATTGGCGCTCCAGCAGGCATGAAATGGGCAAAAAATTTCAGTCCCTGATTTTTGAGGGAAACAATGATTGCCAAGACAAACACCATCAAGGCCAAGCTGACCGTTACAACGATATGACTGGTAAAAGCGAAAGAAAAAGGCAAAAGCCCAAGATAGTTCCCCGTCAGGATGAAGAAAAACAATGCGAATATAAATGGGAAAAATCCTTTGCCCTTTTCACCCATGGTTCCCACAGCCATACTATATACAAATTCATATAGTATCTCTGTTGCCGCCTGATAACGACCGGGAACCACTGCCTTACGACGCATGCCAAAATAAATAGCGACCGGGACAATTACTGCTGCAATCACCATCATTAATTCTGACTGGCTGAAACGAATTGTTTCACCCAAGGTTCCAAAAACTGGATGCAACTCAAATTGACCGAGCGCGTCTATATTATGACCGGCCACTAATTTTCTCCCAATATAAACCGAATCTTACCAAAAATAGCATTTATTTTAACCTTATATCATTAGGTTTAACAAGATGCCAGATATTAAAAATGCCCGCAATCATTCCTAAAACTGAAAATATAAGAATAAAAACTGGTTTTGTTGATAACCAATAATCCAATCCATATCCTATTACAAGACCGACAATAAAGGCAGATACTACTTCTACACCAGCACGACAGGCAAAAAACCAAGGATTATTGCCATATTCTGTTTTTTTTTCTCGTTTTTTTGAAGAGCGTGGATTTAATCGATCTTCAAAACCATTCAATTTCTGATCAAAGGCATCAAACTGATTCTTTTCCTGATTCATTGTTATAGCTTCAAACCTCCAAACCGAAATCAATAACTGATACAAACACTTCTTCAAAAACCAGTTTCAAAGAAAATTACTGCGGAATATAATCATACGATGGACTTCCTGCAGGGGCACCAGCTGGTGGAACATTAAATTGCGACAATTCTACCATGGTATTTCCCGTCTTACCGATTATCCTTGCCTGTAACGCTTTACCCAGAGAATTGACATTTCCCATCCCGCTAACATAAATTTTCTGACCTACACTCAAAATAAAATCAAGTTTTTTAACATCGGAAGAGCGAATATAAATAACTGTTCCATCCTTTAAAACAACACCCATTTTTTCACCTTGCAAATTATATAAAACTTGCTTGACTGTACCATTTACAGACAAATCTGGTCCAGTAATAGGTACAGGTGAAAAGTTTGCCTCGGGACTATCCTCCTCAATCTGTTCTCCACGTTGATTGATAATCTCAAAAGCCTGGACAAAAGGTAATGAATAGGCTTTCAACCCACGAATCACCACGTCCTGACCCGGATGAACAAAGGATTTCACAATTTCCCCAAACATTGCGGAAAACATGATTTGCGTTCCATCCGTTAATAACAATCCACCCAAATTGCCATAAGGGGTAGGAAGATATTGTGCAACATTTCCCTTAACAACAGGCAATACTGAAAAATCCAGAACAGTTTTTGCAACCCGATTATTTTTCTGAACCGGATCAACCTTCCGTATATGATGTATATTTCCATTTTCTGGCCTGGCCTGGCTTTCTGACAGATTGGCATTAACAAAGATAGAACTTACCAAAAAACAGCCGGCTAATTTCCATTGATTGTTTTTCATAAACGATCACAAACCTAAATAAATTTAATAAATTTAATACGAATATACACATATTTGTGGTTTTCTGTAATTATATACTGTTTACTTCAAAATGAGAAACAATCAATTTTTTTATAATGATATCCTTTTTTTAGACCGAGACACATGTGCATACCTCTTCTGTAACCATCCATCCTTTCAGGGAGAAAAATAGAGCTTTCTCCGTTGTCCTTTTCATCGAATTATGGGAGCGCTTTGGCTATTACGGTATGCAAAGCATTTTAGTGCTGTTCCTCATTAACAGAATGCATTTCAATGATCAGAATGCCAATCTTCTAATCGGTGCATTTTCAGCGATGACTTATGCCGCACCAGTAATTGGGGGATGGATTGGCGATAAAATCATTGGAAACAGAAGAGCGATGCTTTATGGCAGCATAATTCTTGCAATAGGCTATCTTTTATTGGCAGAGGCAACCCATGATACAGCCATTCTATATCTTACCATGGCTGTCATCAGTACAGGAAACGGTCTTTTTAAACCCAATGCGGCAACGCTGGTTCGACGCATTTATGATCAAAACGATGATCAACTGGACATTGCCTTTACCCTTTATTATATGGCAGTCAATGTTGGCTCGACCGTTTCCATGCTTCTCTGTCCAATTCTTAAAGACCATTATGGATGGTCCGCTGCCTTCATCGCCTGTTTTATAGGACTTGTCCTTGGCATTCTCAATTATTTTGCCACACATAAAAGATTAAATCCCTATTTGCCCAAGAAAGATCAGGATCCATTATCCTGGCCGGTTCAAGGTCTGATTTTTCTAGGGATTGTCACTTTTATTTCCGGAATGACCTTTCTGATTCAATCGGCAACCTTGATTGCTGCATGTATGTGGGTTGCGGCTATACTGATCTTTCTTTTATGGATCATCATGTATTACAGGATTGATTCATCAAGTCGTTATGGTCTAAAAATAATGTATATCCTAACTCTGGAAGGAATGCTTTACTTTATTTTCTATCAACAAATGTCAACATCTTTGACCTTGTTCGCGCAACGGAATATAAATCCCGCTTTTTATATCGGATCATATCATCTTTTCAATTGGTCTTCGGGACAGTTTCAGGCGCTCAATCCCATTGCGATTATCATTCTCAGCCCCATTCTGGCAAAACTATATGACTATATAAACAGGCAATCATATGATATTTCCATTGCCACAAAATTCATTACCGGTTTCAGTTTTGTCGCCTTCGCCTTTGGTATTTGGTGGTTTGCCTGTTTTAGAAGCACAACCCCACAATTATCCTCCTGGGTTATGATATATGGTTATTTTTTCCTTTCTCTGGGAGAACTTTTAACCAGTGGTCTCGGTTTGGCAGTCATTGCCCGCTATGTCCCGGCATCCATGAATGGGTTTATGACCGGATCTTATTTCATGGCTTCAGGTATCTCCCTTTACATAGGCAGTAAAATCGCAAATCTTGCAGCCTCAAAAAATATCAATACAGCAACTGACCATCTTACACTTCAATTATATCAAAATTTATTTTTAAATCTTTTTATCGCTGCCATTATTGTCTTGATTTTGCTGGTTGTTTTATATCCCCTTATTCAAAAATGGGATCGTAATTTTAAAACCAATCAAATATGAAATGAGATTTCATTGATACGAAACCAAGTTTATTTTAATATTACGCAAGACATAAAAAGCGCATAAAACCGCAAAAAATCCAAAAGGCATAACCCCAATTGCCTGACCAACCAATATTCCTTTCGGGCCATAGGTTGCACCAAACCAGACAAAGGGAATTGTCCCCAACGTGGCTCTACCCCAATTAAACAGGGTCGACAATAAGGGATATCCCAAATTGTTAAAAGCCGTATTGGAAACAAATAACATCCCCAAAAATAAATTGCTTAAAATAACCCAGTGACAAAATAACCGCATCAGTTCAATACCTGCCGCCTTTAACGCAAACATTTTGACGATCCATTCCTCTCCAACAAAAAAAAGGATCCATGCACATAAAACACATAAACATACCAATTTTAGCGAGACCATCAAAGTTTCACACATCCGATCCCTAAACCCGGCACCGAAGTTTTGCGAAATAATCGGCCCCACCGAACCTGTCAAAGCAAATACAAACGCAAATGCTACAGGAACGATACGATCAATCGCGGTTTGTCCCGCGATTGCATCGCTTCCAAAAGATGCCATTGTTTTGATAACAAAAGTGTTTCCTGCTGGTGTCGCTAGATTGGTTAAAATCGCAGGAAATGCAATTACAAAAACAGGATAAGAATCAGAAAAGATCTTTTTCCAAACTGGCTTATGAATTAATTGATACTTCCTCAAACTATAAAAACCAAAAACGGCAACAGCCGCTCGTGAAAAAACGGTACTTACTGCCGCTCCTTCCAATCCCCAACCAAAATATAAAATGAACAAAGGATCCAAAACCGCCGTGACCAGGGCTCCTGCAATTGTGATATACATGGATCCTTTTGCATCACCCACCGCCCTTAACAATCCAGACAATGCCATTCCCAACCCTATAAAACATAAAAAGGGGGAAGTAATAGCTATAAACTGACCGGCTTGTTCAAGCACTAAATCCTGTGCCCCTAACAAAGATAAAATTGGATATCGGAAAACCATGATCGCAATACCAATTACAATCATAATTACCGTCATCAATAATAAAAACGAATTTATAATCTGACCTGCCAAATCATGTTTTTTGGCCCCAATCAGCCGTGCAGTCACGACCGTGATTCCAATAGACATACCAATACAGATCGCCACCTGCAAAAAGTTAATTACATTGGCAAAACCAATAGCTGCTGTGTAACGTGTATCCCCCAATCTGGAAATATAAAAAAGATTCAGAAAATCAACCAGAAAAACAGCCATTAACCCAATTGTGCCGGTTCCGGCCATAACGATCACATGCCGCATAATAGACCCTTCACAAAAACGGGGTTTATGTATTGATAGATCTTTGGCAGAAATTATCATAATAAATCACGGTCTTAATTTTAAAGAAATAATAGAAACTTTTACACACAGATCATTGATTCATAAATCTTTTATTTATGACGATCCTGTTCCTGAAGATAAGGCAAATAGATTTTTTCCAAAAAAGAAACAGGAAACAAATCAAGGATTCTTGCGATAATGGCAAGCCAAACTGGAAAAATAACACGCCTTTTTCGCCCTTCTATCCCTTCCAATATCAATTGTGCCGCCTTATCCGCCGATATTTTCCCTGGCATATAAAATTTGTTTTTTTGTGTCATCGGTGTTTCAACAAAACCACAACAAACACTCGTTAACTGAATTCTGCATTTTTTCCACCAACCCATACCACTCGCCACCATAAACCGATCCACAGCCGCTTTTGACGCACAATAAGATGGAGCCCAGGCCGAAGTGAAAAAGCTTGCAATTGAGGCAATAGCAGCTATTCTTCCTCGTATATGTTCTGAATTGCATTCCTGTCTTTGCATCACCTCAATTGCGGGAAGAACTGTATTGAGGACACCATTCATATTGGTCTGCATGATTTTATAGCACTGTGCAATTGGTTCTGGAATAACATGCGCATGGGTCTCAACATGGGGAACGAAAGAAATTCCTGCACAAGCCAATACAAGATCAAGCTGTCCAGCAGATTTAATCCATTTATCCATTTCCTGATGATTGCAGACATCAATAATTTTCATATGAACATTGGCACCCAGTTGACAACATTTTTCAGCCAATCCTGCCAAAGCATCCGAACGCCGGCCTGATAAATGCAATGTGACCCCTGGTTTGGCAAGCCGAATAGCCAAGGCATACCCAATACCTGATGATGCCCCCGTGATTAGAACTGATCGTAATTTCATATACATATATTGTTTACTTTTCTGTTATAAGCTTGAATAATTACTGCTTATCAAGGAATATCAAGGTATGTCTGAATCTAAAGCCAAATCAACATCAACTCCAAGAAAAAGAGGAATCTGTTTTGTTCTTTCCGCTCCTTCTGGTGCTGGAAAATCAACAATTGCCAATGCTCTCCGGGCGACTCAACCCAATTTGTTTCCTTCGATCTCAGTAACAACCCGTGACCCTCGACCCGGTGAGGAACACGGTGTTCATTATCATTTTATCAGTCAAGAAGAATTTGAAAAACAAGCAGAAAATGATGAGTTACTGGAATGGGCAACCGTCTTTGGTCGAGGTTATGGTACACCCAGGGCTCCGGTCGAAAAACTATTGTCGGAAGGCAAAGACCTTATCTTTGACATAGATTGGCAAGGACATCAACAGATTCGTAAGGCTTTACCCCATGATGTTGTAGGTATCTTTATCTTGCCCCCCTCACTTAATGAACTAAAAAATCGCCTTCAACTGAGAGGGTCAGACCATATTGACGAAATTAACAATAGAATGAACAAGGCAATGGATGAAATATCCCATTGGAATGAATTCGATTATGTTATTATTAATCATCAATTAAACAAGGCTATTGAAGAAATTGAATCTATTTTAGCCAGCGAACGATTAAAAACAGACAGACAATTATTTTTAGACCCTTTCATTCAAAATTTTCAACATGAGCGATAATACTAAAATGGATTTTTCAGCCTTAACCATCCTGTGCATAGGCGATATTATGCTGGACCGCTTTATTTACGGAAATGTCCAGCGTATTTCACCCGAGGCACCAGTACCTGTTCTTCATTTAAACAGCCAAAAAGAAATGCTGGGCGGTGTTGGAAATGTTGCCAATAATATTTTATCCCTAAATGGTAAGGCTGTTCTGGTTGGATTAGTCGGAAATGATGAATATGCATTGAAAATAAAAAAAATAATGCGTTCGAAATATATTCCCGAAGATTCCATTATTTCCTCTCCTTATCGCCCAACTATCTGTAAATCGCGCTTTATCGCTGCAAATCAACAAATCATTCGTGCAGATGAAGAAAGTCTTATTCCCCTTCATTCCGAAGAAATCACCTTATTGATTGAAAATATTGAAAAAAATATTCCATCTGTTCAGGCTGTTATCATATCTGATTACGGAAAGGGGGTCTGTCACCCTGAGATTATTCAGTTTATCACACAAAGGGCCAAGCATTACAGCCTGCCTGTATTTGTTGATCCTAAATCCAGGGATTTTTCCCTTTATAGACATGCAACCTGTATCACACCCAATATTGCTGAAGCAAGCCAGGCCGTGCAGATGTCCCTGAAAACTGATACCGATTTTGAAAAGGCAGGACAGGAACTCTTAGATATCACCCAGGGACAAGCCATTCTGATCACGCGATCAGAAAAGGGAATGACATTAGTTGAAAAAAACAGAAACACCCAACATATACCCTCCCGAGCTAGGGAGGTATTTGATGTTTCTGGCGCGGGCGATACAGTTATTGCAACCTTGGCATTGGGGGTCGCCTCGGGATTATGCATAAGGGAATCAATGCATATTGCAAATGCAGCTGCTGGTGTCGTAATCGGAAAAGCGGGAACCTCCACCGCCACCATTGCAGAAGTTAAAAATGAACTGAAAGCACAATCTTCAGAAGAGACTTTTCCTCTTGTTACACCTGAACTAATTTCACTGAATGATTTGACCCTTCAAGTCAATAAATGGAAAAAACAGAGGCTTACTATTGGTTTTACCAATGGATGTTTTGACATCCTCCATACAGGTCATATATCGCTTTTGCAATCAGCACGCACACAATGTGACCGGCTTATCGTTGCACTGAATTCAGATACAAGTATTCAACGTTTAAAAGGACCCAAAAGACCTATTAATCCGTTAAAAGAACGCGCCAGACTCATTTCTGCCATACGGTATGTCGATGCCGTTGTTGCCTTTGACGACGATACCCCCCTTAATCTTATTCAACATATAAAACCTGATATTCTAATCAAAGGGGCAGATTATATTGGAAAAGAAGTTGTTGGACAGGATATCGTTGAACAATATAACGGCAAAGTTATTTTGACAGAATTGCAGAAAGGTTTTTCAACCACCAATATTATTGATAAAATAAAACATTTATAAATCAATGTAATTTGAGTCTAAAAAGTCAAGTATTATGCCTATCTCCCAAAATATAACCCGATACTATATCCTCTTTACTTCCTGGTTATTTGATAAGGCCTTACCATATTGGGGAACAATAGGATGTGATGGAACCGCAGAAAACCCTTTTCTCTACGGAGTTCATGAACAACTAAAGCTTGATGGACAACCTGATTTTCCTGGATACAAACGAATGCGTGTTCAGGCACGTCAACTTTATACCTTTAGTCAAGCAGGACTTTTGGGATGGACAAAGGGCAACATAATTGCTGAAAGAATATATGTTTTTATGCAAAATGCCCTTCAAGGTGAGGGACATTGGGCAAAATCCCTAACACGAAATGGAAAGATTCTTGATAAAGCTTCTGATTTATATGATCTAGCCTTTATCATTTTCTCTCTGGCCTGGTATGGAAAATTGAGTAATAATCCCAGACCCATTCAACAGGCCCGCCAGACCATACAATGGATCCTGCAATTTATGGCTTATCCTGAGGGTGGTTTTAAAAATATTCTCCCCTTGACTACCGGATATCGTCAACAAAACCCGCATATGCATCTTCTGGAAGCAACGCTGGCCTTGTTCGAAGTTACCCAAAATGAACGAGATCTTCTTTTAGCCCACAAACTTATTTCTCTATTTAAAAATCATTTTTTTGATCATCAAGCTGGTGTTTTAGGTGAATATTATACTGAAGGGTGGTTTAATGCTCCTTGCATGGCTCGGGAAAGCATCGAGCCGGGACATCAATATGAATGGATTTGGCTGCTTTACGAATATCAACGCTTGACTGGAATCAGTTATAAAAACGAAATTGACCGTCTATTTCTTTTTAACCGTTTACATGCCATTGATCAAAAAACCGGACTCGTTGCGGATAAAGTAAGAAGAGACGGGACACTAACCCATAAATCTGCCCGATTATGGGTTCAGACAGAAGCTTTACGGGCGACAATTCATAATCAAGATGAAACAAGTTGCCGCCATCTTGTCCAAATTCTTCATAACTTATTATATCGCTATTTTACCCACTGCCCCTCAGGCACATGGCAAGATCAATTAGATGATCACTATCATTATAGAAACGATAAAATACCCACCAGTTCATTTTATCATATCATGAGTGCCTATATACAACTTCATAAAACAATCAACTTATCCACATTATCCACAGATTACCCCACAATTAACAACCCTATTAATCAACAAAAAGTGATACAATAAAAACGTGAGTAATAAAGAATCCAGTTCTAGTAAATCATCTTTGTTGGAAATGTCACAAAGACTGCCTCCAACCAATATTCAAGCAGAACAGGCATTGCTTGGTGCTTTACTGACCAACAATAAAGCTTATGATAAAATCGCCGATTTTTTGATTGGTGAACATTTTTCAGATCCCATCAATAAAGAAATCTACGATGCTATTGTAAAGCGTATTGAAGCCGGTCAAATAGCGGATGCCGTTACTTTGAAAGCTGAGTTTGAACATTCGGGAAAATTGGATCAGGTTGGCGGAGTAGCTTATCTAGGACAATTGTTACAATCCATGGTGGGAATTATTAATGCCAAGGATTATGGTAAAATTATTCATGATGCCTGGATAAGAAGACAGTTAATTGATATTGGCGAGGATATTGTCAACGAAGCTTTTCAATCAAATACTGAAATAAATGGCACTGATCAGATTTCTTTGGGCGAAGAAAAGCTTTTCCAGCTTGCCACGCATAAAGGGCAAGAGGGTGGTTTCGTCACCTTTGAAAATGCCTTAACAGAAGCCATTACAATTGCTGAAAAGGCTTTTACAAACAGTAGCGGAATCGCCGGACTCACGACAGGATTACGTGACTTGGACAAAAGAACTGGGGGATTGCATCCTTCTGACTTAATTATTCTGGCTGGTCGACCTGCCATGGGAAAAACTGCCCTGGCAACTAAAATCGCTTTTAATGCGGCACGCAATCTTTTACAAGAATCACAAATTCAATCGGATACAAATCATCATAAAATAGGAACTGTTGCCATTTTTTCTTTGGAAATGTCTTCTGAACAATTGGCCACCCGTTTACTTTCCGAGGAATCACGTGTTTCAAGTGAACGCATCCGTCGTGGAGAAATTGGACAAAGGGAATTTGATCGCTTTGTTCAAGTCAGCCGAGAATTATCACAGCTTCCTCTCTACATTGATGATACACCTGCAATCAGTCTATCCGTCATGCGAACACGCTGCCGGAGATTATCTCGAACAAAAGGGTTGCGATTGGTTGTCGTCGACTATTTACAACTGATGCGTCCATCCGTTGGCAGTAAACCTGAAAGTCGGGTCTTGGAAATTTCACAAATTACCCAAGGATTAAAAGCTCTGGCAAAAGAATTTAACATTCCCGTTATTGCACTTTCACAACTTTCAAGACAAGTCGAAAGCCGAGAAGATAAACGTCCGCAACTTTCAGATTTACGAGAATCTGGCTCAATTGAACAGGATGCAGATAGCGTCATGTTTGTCTATCGTGATGAATACTACTTACAGCAACGCATGCCAAAACCAACCACATTTGAAAATGAGGATAAATATCAAATTGCCTTGGAAAAATGGCAAGCAGATATGAATAAGGTTCATAATAAAGCAGAACTCATTCTTGAAAAGCAACGTCACGGCCCAACCTGTAAAATTGACCTCTTTTTTGAAGGAGAATTTACACGCTTTACCGATCTTGACGAAATTCACGATTATTAATTCAATAAAAATTAACAAAACCATTCATGTTAATGGCTGTTAACATCCCCCTGAATCAAGGGAACCTGCGTGACTTTTTGAGGGGTAAGGGTTACAATCCGATAAATAATGCCATTCCCTTCCCCAGCGACACCACTTAAATCTGATTCTTGATTGTAAGAAGAATAGTCTTCATCATTTTTTACCACAGGAATATTCATTACAAAAATCCATTTTCCTGCCGGCAAATAGGCAATGTGAAAATCACCTTCTTGATTACAAGTTACGGAAAAACTGTATTGAACAGACTGTGGATTTAAATTCTTGATATTGGTAATACCTCGCATTCTAAACTGCAACTGTTCCATTATATAATCAGAATAGGGATAATAATAGACGGTTTGTCCTGCACAACTTTTCATCGTACCATCGGATAATCGATAGATACCCATACCTGCGACCGCTGCATTTCCTGTTGTTTTAGACCATTGAACCGAAGCTGGATCAAATTGACTTTTCAAGCGATATTCTTTCGCATGAACAAACTGCACAAACAGAAATAAAGAAGAAATACAGAACAAACCTATCCGTTTCATTTTCTCTTGACCTTTTAATGACGGAAATGGCGCATTCCCGTAAAAACCATTGCAATTCCAGCCTCATCTGCGGCCGCAATCACCTCATTATCACGCATTGAACCACCTGGCTGAATAACCGCAGTGGCACCTGCCGCTACGGCAGCCTGCAAACCGTCTGCAAATGGAAAAAAGGCATCTGAAGCAACAACACTTCCCCGGGTCATGGGTTTTTCTAAACCGGCTGCTTGAGCTGCTTCCGCACTTTTGTGGGCGGCAATTCTGGCTGAATCGACACGACTCATTTGACCCGCACCTATCCCTACAGTCGCTTTATCTTTAACATAAATAATTGCATTTGATTTAACATGCTTGCCAATCGTAAAGGCAAAAATCAGATCTTCCATTTCCTTTTCAGTAGGTTCGCGTTTAGTTACAACCTTAAAATCGGAAGGTCGTCCATTATCACGATTTTGTAAAAGATACCCACCCGCCAAAGTGCGAACCGTCATACCTTGTGCCAATGGATCAGGCATTGCCCCTGTTTCTAAAATCCTTACATTCTTTTTCTTTGAAAGGATCTCCAATGCATCTGAATTGACCTTTGGAGCAATAATCACTTCACTAAATATAGTTATAATTTTTTGTGCGGTTTCTTTATCTAATGGACGATTGACCGCAATAATTCCTCCAAAAGCAGAAACAGGATCACACCGTAAAGCCAAATCCCAAGCCTCTGATAAAGAAGATGCGCTTGCTGCACCACAAGGGTTTGCATGTTTGACAATAACAACAGATGGTTTATCAAATTCAGCCACCGCTTCAAAAGCTGCATCTGTATCGTTAAGATTATTATAGGAAAGCTCTTTACCCTGTAATTGTTGGGCTGTTGCAACACCCGGACGTTGTTCATCATTCGTATAAAAAGCAGCCTGTTGATGAGGGTTTTCCCCGTATCGCAAAATCTGTTTCCGTTGGCCACTTAAATTTAGGCGTTCTGGAAATATATCTTTTGCCTGACCTGCAAACCAACTGGCAATCGCAGCATCATATGCAGCGGTCCGGGCATAAGCCGCCTGGGCCAATTTTCGCCGCTGCTGTATTGTTGTTCCACCATTCTGCTTCATTTCCTCTTTAAAAACGGCATATTGATGAACATCCGTCAACACCGCGACATGACTATGGTTTTTAGATGCAGCCCTGATTAAAGCTGGACCACCGATATCAATATTTTCTATAATATCTTCTTTACCGGCGCCTGACGCGACTGTTTCCTCAAAAGGATATAAATTGACACACAACAAATCAATCGGCAAAATATTATGCTGTTTCATTTGTTCCTGATGACTGGCCAGATCACGTCGTCCCAATAACCCACCATGAATTTGAGGCACCAATGTTTTAACTCGACCATCCAGAATTTCCGGAAATCCTGTAAAATCCGAAACCTCCACCACTTTTATTCCGGCATCCCGAAGTGCTTTGGCTGTCCCACCTGTTGACAAGATTTCCACGCTGTTTTCAGCCAATAACTTGGCCAAATCAATTAAACCTGTTTTATCAGAAACAGAAATCAAAGCCCGACGAACAGGAATAATCTGTTGATCCATATTAATATTCCAAACCTAATATTCTAACAATTTACACTTATTATAATTTTTATTGAGGATGGGCAACCCATCGCCATGTCTGAATTCCCTGCCGCGCCAGTTCACGATGGATAACCAATGCAGGGAAACGCATTTCTTTATCTTTAGAATTAACAATACGACGCGCAAGGTCCTCTATAACGGTAACTGAACGATGACGTCCACCAGAACATCCTACCGCAATTGTGACGTATTTTTTTCCTTCTATCGCAAAACGGGGAAAAATCAAACTTAGCATCTGATAAATCTGATCAACAAATTTCTCATAATCAGGATCACTTTTAACATAATCCTGGATCGACGTATCCAGTCCCGTCAGTGCTGATAATTCTGATATATAATAAGGATTATGCAAAAACCGTGCATCGAATACCATGTCCGCCTCTCTCGGAATTCCAACAGGAAAGGCAAAAGACATCAAGGTTAGGGTAAAGCGGTTTTTAGTATCCAGATGATTAAAGTTATACCTTGTTTCCACAAGCAACCTTAATTCCGTAGGGGGAAGATCCGATGTATCAATAACCAGATCAGCAACATTTCGTAATGGATTCATCAAGGCTATTTCAGCATTAATCCCGTCCTTAACCGTACCATTGGCAGCCATTGGATGACGACGACGGGTTGCTGTATAACGTCGCAACAAAACGTCCAACTCTGCCGTGGCATAAATTAGTTCAACCTTAAGGGATGAATTCTGCTTTAAACTATTTAAAACCTCTAGAAATGCATTCACCTCAAACCCGTTGGTTCTGGAATCAATGCCTATTGCAATAGGTCCCTGAACACGCCCAACAACATCCGCAATAAGCTGTAAAGGCGCATTATCAACCAGTTCATATCCAAGATCCTCAAAAACCCGAAGAATGGACGCTTTACCAGCTCCTGATAATCCCGTTACAAAAATTACCAATTTCTTACTTGACGTGAAATCATGCATTCTGAAGAAATCAACTTTTTAAATAAAAATTTTCAAATACCCCATAAAGGGTTATGTTAAGCAATCCTTACTCTTTATACAATATGATATTTATAAATACTTTCGAAATGATATTTTTCTTTTGAAAAAAAGCAAACTTATTGAATAAATGACAAAACTAAAAAAGCTGATCCAAAAAGATACTGGCAAGTCTGTATACCAAGAAGCCACTATACCACTCCAGGCCTCAAATACAGCCAGGAAAACCGAAACCATAAGTGCCCGCCATATTGTCTTACCCCATTGCCTGGCAACAGCAGCAGGTCCAATCATCAAAGAAAAGGTCAAAAGAATACCGGTCACTTGAACACAAGCAACAGTTATGCAGGCAACCAGCATTAGAAAGACTATCGAAACCCATCGTAAAGAGATTCCTCTTGTCTCGGCCAAATCTGGTTGCAAGGTGGCAAATAACAAAGGTCGCATAAAAAACAGCATAACAGCTAGGCAAAATAATGCGAGACCGACAAGATCATATAAAATGACTGTATCAACCGCAAAAATATTGCCGAATAACAAGCTCGTAACTTGTGTCGCGTAATGGGTATAAAAATGGAGAAATAACAGACCTAAACCCATTGATGCTGACAGAACCAGGCCAATAGCGATATCACGATCCCTCAACTGTGGGCCTATAAAACCGATCAATCCACCAGCAAATAAACTGAAAACAAGCAGTCCGGCAAAAGGGGATATTCCCAACAGTCCCGCCCCTGTCGCCCCAGCGAACCCTATATGCGATAATGCATGTCCTGCAAAGGCCTCTCTTCTCAATAAAAGAAAATAACCAATAAACCCTGTCAATAAAGCCACAATCCCTGCAGCGGCAAATGCATGATACATAAATTCAAGGGTAAGCATCCAAGAATATACTTTCGAATTTCTTAATTAAAGGATGTTGTTACAAAACACGTATTATTTGCCTTTATCACCTGTATTGGGAAACCATAAAGCTTCGTTAAAGTCTTTGCTGTAATGACATCCTGAACCTTGCCCAGAATTGCTGATTGATTACCAATACATAATACCTGATTCATAACATGAATTAACGGATTTAAATCATGCGTTGACAATAAGACAGAAATTTTTCTTTCCTGCTGTATATTTTTTATCAGGGCTAGAATAACTTTTACCCATTTGGGATCCAAGTTATTAAAAGGTTCGTCCAGTATAATAAATCTTGGCTCCCCTAAAAGGGCTTGTGCCAATAAAATTCTCTGTTTTTGGCCACCCGACATTTCCATCAAGGATAGATCAGCCAGATCCCTTGCCTCCACATCATCCAGAACCCGATCTATTTCCTGATGGTCTTTTCTTGCTAGAAACGGTAAACCCAAACGATTCCCATGAACAGAACTTGCAATGAATGATCTTCCCGTCAAATGAAAGCTATCCATATTTTGATACTGAGGGATATAGGCTATTTCCTTCCTTACCTGTCTTGGATGTTTTCCAAAAATTTTTAAGGTTCCTTGCTGAACAGGTAAAATACCTAAAATTGTTTTCATAAAACTTGTTTTGCCCGCCCCATTAGGACCGAAAACCCCTATAAACTGGGGCTCATCAATGCTAAAGGTTAAATCTGACAAAACAAGCCGGTTACCAAACTGAATACGCAGCTTATTGCAAGCGAGGATTGTCATCAGGGAATGCTCTGTATTACCGCCTCAATTTTATCTAATGTCTGGTTAATCCATGTTTGATAAGAAAGAGAAACAGGCATAATCTCTTCAACACCAATTACAGGAATTTTATATGTTGACGCCATTTTTTTCAAACGCTCTGTCGCGCCGTTACTGACCTGATTATTATAAAACAAGATTTTTATTTTATGGGTTTTAAAATCCTGGATAAATTGGGCTGTTTGCTGGGGGGTCGGTTCTCCACCGTTCATAATTACCCATTGATAGGATTCTTCCAATACCCTAAAGCCCATATGTTTGGCCATCAACCCAAAAACAGGTTCCGTAGCAGCCACGCTTAAATCAGGATGCTGAACACGAATTTTATGAATACGCCGATCTATACTGTCGATTTCATGCAAAAAATGATCACGATTATGCAAAAAAGAATTCTTGTGTTCAGGATCCTGAAGGGATAATTTTTGCTCCAAATACCCAGCCAATTTCTTGACTGATTGGAGATCATACCATAAATGTGGATTACTACCATCAGAACGATTTAACAAATCCTGAATGGAGATAACCTTTCCGTTTTTTATTTCAACACGGGAAATTAGCCGATTGATCCAGTCATCATACCCTAAACCATTCATGATGATTAAATCAGCTTGACTTGTCATTCTGCTGATATGCGGGGTCAATTCAAATAGATGCGGATCTTGATCAGGATTATTTAAAATCACGTCAACCTTGACGTTATCACCCCCTATTTGTTGGGCTATGTCCCCGTACATATTTTCAGCAGCAACAATATGAACAACTTTGGCTTTTACATCATCATGACAAGCATAAAATAACAAAGCAAAAATACTTAATAAAATACTGAAAAAAAAATTGCCCTTGATTATGTCACCATTTTTCATTATTTAGAATGCCATTCCCCAACTTAAAATTAAACTGCTCACCAATTCCTATAATTCCCAGGCACCAATAATCATAATACTAAGCAATACAATTAGGGCCAGATGAAGAATCAACAACCATTTAATGGTTATAACTGGAACATAATACTTATCTCTTGGTTGCTGTAATTCCCATTTCATCGCCCTAATCCTAACCTTATTAATATTAATATTTCCACTTAACCTTATTCATTCAATTGAAACATTGTTAAAAAATCATGCCTCAATTGAATATCTTTTATCTTAATGCTTTAAGTTTTTCCTCTAATTGAGGGAGAATTTCAAATAAGTCGCCAACAATACCATAATCCGAAGCCTTGAAAATTGGAGCATCAGGATCTTTGTTAATTGCAACCACGATCTTACTGTCTTTCATACCCGCAAGATGCTGAATGGCACCAGAAATGGCTACTGCGATATATAATTCCGGAGCAACAATTTTCCCTGTTTGGCCAACCTGACAATCATTATTGATAAATCCGGCATCAACTGCAGCACGAGATGCCCCAATGGCGGCATTTAATTGATCCGCCACCTTTTCAATTAACACAAAGTTTTCACCGCTTTGCATACCCCGTCCGCCTGAAATAACAACACGGGCAGATTCCAATTCTGGTCTGTCCGATTGGGAAATTTGCAGTTCACAGAATTTGGATAATGATTTTTCCGAACCGGGAAAATTACCCAGAGTCTCAATCTCGGCACTCCCCCCATCTTCAGCAACAGGAGCAAAAGCCGTTCCACGAACAGATAAAAGCTTTTTGGAATCATGAGACTTAACCGTTGCCAAAATGCTCCCAGCATAAATAGGTCTCACAAAGGTGGAGGCATCAATAATTTCGATAACATCAGATACAGGCTGCATATCCAACAACCCAGCAACGCGAGGCAAAATATCTTTTCCTTCAGCATTTGCAGGAACAATAACCGTATCATAAGAATCGGCCAGAGATGCAATCAGATCTGCGGTTGGCTCTGCCAACATATGGGCATACACCTCATGATCGGCAACCAGCACCTTTGAAACACCAGCCAGCGCCACAGCCTTTTTCGTTACTGCTTCTAGGTTTTTCCCAGCTAATAGAACATGAACTTCCCCTAGTTTGGATGCGGCTGTAATCGCTGATCGGGTAATGGAACGAATTTGATCACCTTTTTCATAGCTTGCCAAAACTAAAACGGTCATTCTTAAATTACCTTTGCTTCATTTTTAAGTTTATCAAGTAATGCGTCAACAGAATCAACAATGACGCTTTCACGAGACGAAGAGGATTCTTTTACGGAAATAACTTCCAAATGTTTTTTTGCCTCAATTCCCAATTCACTTAAAGCGACCGTTTCCAAAGGCTTTTTACGTGCTTTCATAATATTGGGTAATGATGCATAACGAGGTTCATTCAACCGTAAATCGGTTGTAATGACTGCTGGCAATGTTAGCTCGAGAATTTCCTGTCCATCATCGACTTCCCTGGCAATTTTTGCGTGTCCATTAGATAACTCCAGTTTACTGACAAAAGTACCCTGTCCCCATCCAAGTTTGGCAGCTAATATCTGCCCTGTCGCATTCATATCATCATCTGAGGCCTGTTTACCCATTAACACAAGGTCGGGTTTTTCCCTGTCCACAAAGTGTTGCAAAATTTTTGCAACGGTCAGAGACTCCACAGCCTTATCCGTTGTCACCAGAATTCCCCGATCCGCCCCCATTGCCATAGCTGTTCGCAATGTATCTTGGCATTTCGCTTCTCCTATGGAAACAACCACAATTTCCGAGACAATTTTTTTCTCCTTTAAACGAACAGCCTCCTCAACAGCTGTTTCATCAAAAGGATTCATGGACATTTTTACACCATTAATCTCAACATCGGATCCATCTGATTTTATCAGCGGTTTTATATTGGAATCAACAACCCTTTTAACCGGAACAATTACTTTCATAATGACCTTTCTCTATAATTACACATAATTAAATGATTTCTACATTCCCCCTGAATAATTGGGACCACTGCCGCCTTCAGGTGTTTCCCAATCGATATTCTGTGTTGGATCCTTGATATCACAAGTCTTACAATGAATACAATTTTGCGCATTAATCTGTAATTTGGGTTCTTGATTCTCATGATCAGCATCAACAACCTCGTAAACACCAGCCGGACAATATCTTGTTTCAGGAGCCTTGAAAATATCCCAATTAACCGTTTTCCAAATTGAGGGATTTTTTAATTTCAGATGAACAGGCTGATCATCACGATGATCAATATTCGCCAAAAATACGGAAGATTCACGACTGAATGTCAATTTGTCATCGGGCTTTGGATAATCAGGTTTAACACATAAAGAAGCCGCTTTTAATTTATCGTTATCAGCCAAACGATGGCGAAAGGTCCAAGGCACTTTCCCCCGAACCAAGGAATCAAATCCCGTATACAATGTTGCAAACTTTGCACCAAATTTTGCAAATGCGGGACGAATATTCCTCACTTGATACAATTCATCATAAACCCAGGATTTACGGATACGAAATTGATAAATCATAGGTTCTGCTTGTTGTGTATTTAATGCCTCAACAATCGACTCAGCGGCAATCATTCCTGATTTCATTGCAGTATGCGTTCCCTTAATTTTTGGAACATTCAAAAAGCCTGCTGCGTCTCCGATTAATAGACCACCAGGAAAGGTCAGTTTTGGAATGGATTGGTATCCACCTTCAGATAATGCACGGGCAGAGTATCCTATTCTTCTGCCTCCCTCTAAATATTTGCGGATAATGGGATGTTTTTTTACACGCTGCATTTCATCAAATGGAGAAAGCCAGGTATTTTCGTAATCCAATCCCAAAACAAAACCACATGAAACCAGATTACTGCCAAAATGATAAAGCCATGAACCACCATAAGTGCGATTGTCCAAGGGCCAACCAAAGCTATGCTGTATATATCCAGCCGAAAATTTTTCCTGTGGAATTTCCCATAATTCCTTAATTCCAATTCCGTATGTTTGTGGGTCAACACCTTGACGTAAATTGAAAAAGCCCATGAGCTTTTTGGATAAGGAACCACGACAGCCTTCTGCAAATAACGTATATTTTGCCCTTAGCTCCATACCTGGAACATAATTGCCTCCCTGGCTGCCATCTTTTTCAAGTCCCATATCACCAGTCACTACACCCATAACTCGATTATTTTCAATTATGAGATCACTACCAGCAAATCCTGGAAAAATTTGAATGTCCATTGCTTCAGCTTCTGCAGCCAGCCACCGACAAAAATCACCCAAACTTCCCACATAATTTCCCTCATTGTCCATTTGAGGCATAATAGATTTAATAATGGGGATATTTATAGACTTGTCTTCATTCGGCAGATAAAAAAATGCCTCATACTGAACCGACGTGTCTAAAGGGGCGTTTTTTTGCTGCCAATCTGGGATCAACTCATTAAGCGCTGTCGGTTCGATCACCACTCCTGAAACAATATGGGCACCAATTTCAGAAGCCTTTTCAATCAAACAGATCTCAAGAGATGGAAGTAATTGCTTTAATCGTATTGCCGCTGAAAGACCGGCAGGTCCTCCACCAACGATTAAAATATCGAATTCCATTTGCTCTCGCACAACCTCACCCATAATTCCTTAATCTCTCTTCTGCTGATATTTATCAAGTTGCAAATTATATATATCTTTAATCTTAATTAAAAAGACTTTATTCAATTACGAGGGAAATGCCAATTCATGTTTTGCACGCCAACTTGAATCTACATAATTTAAAATAAGGGTACGACGCACTCCCTTGATAGGTCGCTTTTCAAAACCATGCCAGGTATTTTTAGCGGGAATAAATAAAAATGCTGAATTGAAAACGCCTGAGCTTCTTCTCAAAGACTGACCTTCCTCATTCATGATATCGGTCCCCCATCCCTCGGCCCCTTCTGCAGTGGACAAAGAAAGCAAAAAGGTTAATTTCTTTGCCCCAATATCTGTATGTGGTTCCAACCAGAACCCATCAGTATCAAGGCATAATTCCAATCTTAACCAAGTATTGGAAAGGTCACCACCTGTTAAATGAGAGAAAGCAGAACGAATTTCCTCTGAATCAAAAACTTGCGCCAAAACCGCACAGGCGGGATCCTCCCTCTGTTTTTGCTGGGTTACAAATACACGATCTTTATTATGATTTTCCCTTTTGCCCTTCACATCACCGGCAATAGATCTTGAATCAGGCATCCAGTTCAACAGAGAGTCACAAATAAATGAAGGCAAGACATTCGTCATTGTCCAATAGGAATATGGCAGCGAATGATAATCAGCATGATCAATTACGTTTTTGATATCTTGTTTGGTTTGCTTTATCTCTTCTACAAGTTGCATAATTTTTCTTTCACCTAAATCGCCTGCGCATGGCGATGGGGAGCTGCACGGTAATAAGCATCAAAAACCACGGCGATATTTCGTAAAAAGGGACGACCTTCTTCTGTCACTGTAATTTCATTATTACGAATAATAACCAGACCATCCTCTTCAAAACAGCGTAGCTTTTTAAGAAACTCACCTAATAAAGACGGATCTTGTTTATATTGACCAATCATTTTCTTTAAATCAACATGTAAGTCACACATTAACCGCTCAATTATTTCCCAACGGAACAAATCTGCTGTACTACGCTGCACTCCCCTTACAACGGGCAAGATATCGAGCTGCTGCATTGCCTTTTGATAGCCATAGGAAGATGGCTGATTTTGAAAAATACCTTGCGGTAAAATTGAAATTGATGAAGCACCAACTCCTAACAGTGCTTTGGCTTGGTCTACGGTATATCCCTGGAAGTTGCGATGAAGTGCACCTTTTTCCATTGCCTTACTCATGGAATCATGAGGCAAAGCATAATGATCAAATCCGATAACTCGATAACCCGCTTTTTTTAAAACTTCATCAATAATCTGTCTCTGCTCAAAACGTTCAGCCGGATTGGGTAAGATTTCCCCCTCCAACAAAGTTTGGCGTTTAAATTTCCATGGGACATGTGCATAACCAAAAACAGCCAAACGATCAGGCCTTAACGTCACAATAGCTTCTATCGTTTCTCGAACACTGGCAGCTGTTTGATTGGGCAGACCATAAATCAAATCACAATTAACCGATTTTATATTTTTCTGTCTGACACGATCAATACAATCAGAAATCATTTCAAAACTCTGGATTCGACCGCAAGCCTTTTGCACTTCAGGAGCAATATCCTGAACTCCAAGGCTAACCCGTGTAAACCCAACAGAGGGTAATAATACAAGATAATCCTCGGAGATATGTCTTGGATCTAATTCTATCGAAATATCGGCATCTTGCTGAACATAAAATAAGGATCGTATTGTTGACATTACCTTTTTCATCGCTTCAATCGGTAATGTTGTAGGAGTACCCCCACCAAAATGAACAAAACTTACTTTACGACGCGATTTTAAAAGGGTTGCCAGTCGTTTCAATTCATCACATAGAAGATTACCATAAGCAACCCGCACATTAACTTGATGAACGACTTGTGTGTTACAGGCACAAAATTTGCACAATTCATCACAAAAAGGAACATGGATATACAAAGAAACAGGCTCTTCTTCAGGAAAAGCCTGCAACCAATGTTTATACTCATTAAACCCGACACGCTCTTCAAACTGTACAGCTGTTGGGTAACTTGTATAACGCGGCACGTTTCCTTCATACCGCGCAAGACGGTCAAAGGAAACTTCGGGTTTCATGCCAATCTCCGCAATGAATTAAAAGCGATATCCAATACCCATACTTACAACGGTTGGATTCAAAGAAGTACGAGCATCAATTCTGTTAGGACTGTCATTAATATGGGCACGTTGTTGTAAAAGAATCTGTTTTACATCAGCATTATAGAACCAGTTTCCAACAATCTGATAATCAAACCCGAAATTGAAAGATGGACCAACTGCTGTTTCCAACCCCACTTTTTTGACAATACCCCCTGCAGGAGAGATATTATGCCAGAAAGCGACTGTCAAGCCAACACCTACATAAGGATTAAAGGCCTTATGAGGACGGAAATGCCATTGTGCTGTCAAGGTAGGAGGTAAAATCCATCCACTGCCCACATCCACCTTACCAAGACCCGGGACACCCTGTGCCTTGATTTCATGACGTGTACTTGCCGCAATTAATTCAAATGACAAATTATCCGTGACAAAATAATCAAAACTTAATTCAGGCATAACCTGGTTTGTTGCATTGACATGCCCTCCAACGGATGTTTTAGAACTTGTATTATTCGTGATAACACCCAATGCACTTAATCTGATGATAAAATCACCTTTACCCAAACCAATTCTGGTTACACCAGGACATGTTTTAAATAAACCACAATGAGGTTTTGGTTTTTTAGGTGGAGCATACATTGGAACTTCACGATACTGGATTTTTCCACTCCAGCCAGAAGCCCAGATTTCTTCTCTTCTCATAGGAATTGCCGTTGCTGGGGCAGTTGTGCTTGAAGCTGGAGCCAATGCTGGATTGGCAGCAGGAGTCAGATTAGGAGAAGCATAATGTTGTTGTGCATAGCCTGCGACTGGCGTAAACAAAAATGCACAGGTAAGAATACGACTTAATGATTTTTTCATTGTGATGAAACCTTACTGATCAAAGTAAAGATGAAATGATCAAATTAAATAGTTAAATGTTCTTTTTTATTAGGATCATAACCATTGATCAGGCAACCAGTTTCTAACAATATATACTTAAACAATACATAATGTGACCAAATAACAACAAATAAATATGTAATCTTTCGCAAAAAAATTAATTAGTTCCTGATAAAGCTTAACAAATTAGGATAATCATTATTTTAATAAGTATTTTTTTTACATATTATATTACAAATATATATTTGTAATATATCTTTAATTGTAATTAAATATTCGAAAATTCTTTGAACGAATCGGTTTTTGTTTGATTAAATTTTTAAATTTACAACAAAATCCAATCAGTTATTTTGCCCTTGGTAAAGAAACCACAAAAGAGGCGCCAATAACTTTTCCTGCATCATCATACCGGTTATAGGCACGAATTGACCCTTTCAAGGCAACCACAATTTGCCGACAAATTGATAATCCAAGACCTGAATGTTGCCCAAAATTTTCTCCTTGAGGTCGCTCTGTATAGAACCGTTCAAAGATATTGTTTAATTTGTTTTCAGGAATCCCCGGCCCCTCATCACTGACCATGATTTCCACGTTATCTTTGACTGCAACAGCCGACAAAATAATTCTTCCCTTTGATGGAGAAAAAGAAGATGCATTTCCAATTAAATTCCTTAAAACCTGTACCAGTCTATCTTCAATTGCCAAAACAGAAAGCGGATATTTAATATCGTCATTTTTCAGATCCACAACAATATAAGGATCATCTTCTTTCTGTGTGGCTGCATTGATATCAGCAAGCAAACGAAAAATAGGCGCTACAGCAACAGCTTTTGGAGCCACCCTTGACATTTCAGATTCAATACGACTTGAATTAGCAATATCCGTTATTAAACGATCCAAACGTTTAACATCATCGGTAATGATGAATAATAACTGTTGACGATGTTTATCATCTTTTATTCTTGGTAACAATTCAATTGCAGAACGAATAGAAGACAAAGGATTTTTTAGCTCATGACTGACATCAGCCGCAAAACGCTCAATTGCATCCATCTTAGCCCATAACTCTCTTGCACTATCCTGAATTGCCCTTGCCAGATCACCGATAACATCTTTTCGGATCAAAAGGGAATCAGGAATCATTCTGTTTCGTCCCGTAGATTTATGAATCCTGTAAGCAGAATTAGCCAAACTCAGTAAAGGTTTTGCAATAGTCAACGACAAATACCAAGATAATAGGACCGTTATTGCCAAGGCAACTAAAAATAGAATCAAAATTGATGCACGCACAGAAAATAGCGCCTGATCAATATCCTGTGCCTCTCTTGTCAATTCAATAATACCTACAAGCTGGTTCTGATGGATGATAGGTTCAGATACGGTAATCAACAAACGATAATCAACCGTCCTACGAATATAAGGGGGAGCTTCATAATTATTTGATAATTCATGCAGCTTAAATGTCTGATTATCATAAGGTACACTATCTGGATCAGCACCCATTTCAAGAAACTCAATTCTTCTTGCATTCGTATAGGGAAGCCAACTTAAAAGATGATCATAAATCTGTTCTAAAAAGCCGTCATAATTTAAATATTTATTTTTATTACTCTCACCAAATACGGTTATTTTTTTCTGTGAATCTTGTTCTGTATTTGAAAAAACTGAATTATCAAGTCGATTATCTTTATAAGATCTATATATTTTTTTTCTTTCATTTTGACTGTCAATAACCAGTTTCCCATTAACAGCATAAACACGTGCACGTACACGTGGACTGGGGTTTGTTAGGCTTAACAAAAGAGGTCTGGCCAATTCAACAGATAAAGATTGATTATTTCGCTGTTCTGGCACCAGAGCATAAAAATCCAAGGATCGAAAAAAAACATCATCCTTAATCTTCTTGATTGCACTTTGGCTGAGTGCTCCAGCATAAATTTTTGCCTGCTCCCGTAAAACATTGATTTCTGTTTCCAAAAGGCTATTCTGAAATTGATTCAAATAAAGGAGTGTAACAACCAAAACCACAAGAGGAAGCGTATTAACCAATAATATCCTTTTCATCAGAGGAGAGAAAAAAAGTTTCTTGAATCTTCTATCCTCCAAAGGGTAATGACGATAAAAAAAACCAAAGAGTTTATAGACTTTTCTAATCTTCTTTGTAACGATATCCAATGCCATACAACGTTTCTATTTTATTAAATTCAGGATCAATCTGACGAAATTTCTTACGGATACGTTTAATATGACTATCTATTGTTCTATCATCAACATAAATATTTTCACCATAGGCAGCATCAATCAACTGATCCCTTGATTTTACCAGGCCGGGCCGTGTTGCCAATGCTTTGGTCAATAAAAATTCAGTTACTGTCAATTGAATATCCTGGTCATGCCAACGACATTGATGGCGCATATCATCCAAGGTTAAAGCACCACGAACAACCAAACCGTTATTGATCCCACCATCATTTTCAGCCTTATTGACTTCATGACGCCTTAACAAAGCACGGATACGCTCCAGAAGAAGACGCTGGGAAAAAGGTTTAGTGATATAATCATCTGCCCCAAGGCGCAACCCCATTAACTGGTCAATTTCCTCATCCTTGGAAGATAATATTATCACGGGAATTTGGGAACGGTTACGCAGTCTCTGCAACAATTCTATTCCATCCATCCGAGGCATCTTAATATCCAAAACCACCAGATCAACAGGACGTGATAAAAGACCTTGCAACGCACTTTCACCATCCGTATAGGTCTGAACAATAAAACCGTCAGCTTCCAGCATCATAAAAACAGAGGTTAAAATATTACGGTCATCATCAACCAATGCTATGACATGTTTCCCTGCTTCCACCTGTTACACTCCACCAATCCATTAAAAATAAATCAAAATCTTATATAAATATGCTAGAATAAAGTTAAATAGAAAATAAATTATAAAATCAATTCCAAAGGTTAATTTCTATATCTTATTTGCTCTATTTCATTCGTATTTCTTGTAACTTTCAAAAAGTTTATTAAAATAGATCTGTCTTAAATTTTGTAAGGATACCGATCTTATCCAATATCTTTTACAATCTTTTTAACAGAATAAAACAAATTTGGTTATTATGACAAAAGAAGAAAATTTACACGCCAATACAGAAAATAGCTCTGTTCCTGATCAGGAACAAGATTCACGGGGTCATGAAACTATTTTCCCACAAGAGGATAACGGCACGGAATCTTCAGATTCCTCTTCCAGCCAGAATAGTGAAGTTGACAAGTTGAAAAATGAACTGCAAGCCATGAAAGATCAGTGGATGCGTTCAGAAGCCGAAAATCAGAATCTGCGCAATCGCCATAAAAAAGAGCTTGAAGATACACGCCTGTATACTGTACAGAAATTTGCTCGTGACATCGTAGAGGCAGCCGAAAACCTGCGTCGCGGCATTGATAGCTTGCCAAAACCAGCTGAGAATGAAGATCCAATGATTACAAAAATGCGTGAAGGTTTTGAAAGTACTGAACGTTCATTTTTAAAAATTCTGGAAAAAAATGGTATCAAATGTGAAGATCCGACAGGCAGTCCATTTGATGCAAATAAACATCAAGCAATGGCAGAACAACCATCTGATGAACACCCTCAGGGAACCATTATTCAAAGCTGGACCCCAACATGGACCCTAAATGACCGTCTGTTAAAACCAGCCATGGTTGTCGTGGCCAAATCTCCTGAAAACACATAATGCAGATATTAAATAACTAAATTAATTAGCTGACTTCCATTAATTAAATGTGTATAATGGAGCTGTTCAAAAGGTTTCTTGAAGATTTCACTAAAGAAACTTATATAATGGTAACAAGTCATAACTGTAACCTCGCCATTATTGGGGGTTAATGTTTAATGACCATGATTTTTAAAAAAGGACTTTTAGAAGGCGCTTCGGGTCTTGTGAAAGTTGCTATTAGGAGATGAATTAATGAGTAAAGTTATTGGTATTGACCTTGGTACAACAAACTCCTGTGTTGCTATCCGTGAAGGTAATGAAACCAAAGTAATAGAAAATAGTGAGGGGGCCCGTACTACCCCTTCGATGGTTGCTTTCACTGAAAACAATGAAATGCTTGTTGGTCAGTCAGCAAAAAGACAGGCTGTCACTAATCCAACAAATACATTTTACGCCGTAAAACGGTTAATTGGTCGTCGGTTTGACGATCCGACTGTAAGCCGTGACAAGGGGTTGGTTCCCTATTCTATTGTCAAAGGTGAAAATGGCGATGCATGGGTTGAAGCCAGAGATAAAAAATACGCCCCTTCACAAATTTCTGCATTCATTTTAGGTAAAATGAAAGAAACAGCAGAAGCATATCTGGGCGAAAAAGTAACACAGGCTGTCATTACTGTTCCGGCTTATTTTAATGACGCGCAACGTCAGGCAACCAAGGATGCCGGTAAAATTGCTGGACTTGATGTTCTTCGTATTATCAACGAACCAACAGCCGCCGCGCTGGCCTACGGTTTGGAAAAGAAAAATAGCGGCACCATTGCTGTATATGACCTAGGTGGTGGTACTTTTGATATTTCTATTCTAGAAATATCTGATGGTGTAATTGAAGTTAAATCAACCAACGGTGATACTTTCCTTGGTGGTGAGGATTTTGATGCTCGAATCATTGATTTCTTGGCTGATGAATTCAAAAAAGAACAAGGAATTGACCTTCGCAGTGATAAACTTGCCTTACAACGTTTGAAAGAGGCAGCTGAAAAAGCAAAAATCGAACTTTCCTCTTCAAAAGAAACGGAAATTAACCTTCCATTTATAACCGCTGATGCTTCCGGTCCAAAACACTTGGTCATTAAACTAAGCCGTGCAAAACTGGAAAGCTTGGTTGATGATCTAATCACCAAAACCCTAGAACCTTGTAAGGCAGCGATCAAGGATGCCGGATTATCAGCAAATAATATTGATGAAGTTATTTTGGTAGGTGGAATGACCCGTATGCCAAAAGTCATCGAGGTCGTCAAAAGCTTCTTTGGCAAGGAACCCGCCCGTAACGTTAACCCTGATGAAGTCGTTGCAATTGGTGCTGCCATTCAAGGTGCTGTTCTTAAGGGGGATGTTAAAGACGTACTGTTGCTTGACGTTACTCCTTTATCCCTTGGAATTGAAACACTCGGGGGTGTTTTCACACGTTTAATCGATAGAAACACAACCATTCCTACAAAGAAAAGCCAAACGTTCTCTACAGCAGAAGACAACCAAAGTGCTGTTACCATCAAGGTTTACCAAGGTGAACGTGAAATGGCGGCAGACAACAAGTTGCTTGGCAACTTTGACCTGACAGGAATCGCACCTGCACCACGTGGAGTTCCACAAATTGAAGTAACATTCGATATTGATGCAAACGGTATCGTTTCTGTATCCGCCAAGGATAAAGCAACCGGTAAAGAGCAGCAAATTCGTATTCAGGCTTCTGGTGGTCTGTCAGATGCCGATATCGAAAAAATGGTTAAAGATGCTGAAGCGAATGCTGAGGCAGACAAGCAGAAGAAAGAAATGGTTGAAAGCAGAAATCAGGCAGATATGATGGTCGCCCAGGTAGAGAAAAACCTGCAAGAGCATGGTGACAAGATTGATGCCTCAACAAAATCAGATATTGAAGCTGCCGTAGCCGATGTTAAAAGCAAAAAAGAAGGTGATGATTTGGAGGCCCTAAAATCATCAACTGAAAAACTTTCCCAGCTTTTGATGAAAATCGGTGAAACCATTTACAAAGCAACCAATGATGCAAATGCAGCCGCAGGGGCTGCTGGAGCAGAAACTGCAGATCAAGCAGGTTCCTCTGCAAAACCAGAAGAAGACATTGTTGATGCTGATTTTGAAGATGTCAATCATAATGACAAAAAATCTAGCTAATGGGTCAATGCCTATTAAATAAGATATATTAACCAATTTGATATGTCGTAAGAAGTCAAGCCCGTCCTTTCAACAAAGGCGGGCTGCTTTTTGTTACGATATCTATTTGAAGATAATTTGAGGACATCAATGTCTAAACGAGATTATTATGAAATTCTAGAGATTAGTCGCACGTCAAGTAGCGAAGAAATTAAAAAAGCCTATCGCAAGAAAGCAATGCAATACCATCCTGATCGCAATCCTGGCGATCAGGAGGCGGAAGCCAAATTTAAAGAAATAAATGAGGCCTATGATGTTCTAAAAGATGAACAGAAAAAAGCCGCTTATGACCGTTTTGGTCACGATGCTTTCCAAAATGGCGGGGCCGGTAATGGTTTCGGCGGTGGTTTTGGAGCTGGTGGCTTCAGCGATATCTTTGACATGTTCGGCGATATGATGGGTATGAATCGTGGCGGTAACAGTCGCAAACGTTCTGGTGCTGATATCCAAATTCAAACCGAAATCCAGTTAACTGAAGCTTTTACAGGCATTAAGAAAAAGGTAAAATATAAAACAAAAAAACCTTGCCAAAGCTGTGATGGATCAGGATCAACAGACAAAACCAATGGAAATAAAACCTGTCCGACCTGTCATGGTTCTGGAAAAATCCGTGCTCAACAGGGATTTTTTCTGGTAGAACGCCCTTGTAATACCTGTCATGGAACAGGCCAGGTCATCAGTAACCCATGTAAAAAATGTCATGGAACCGGGCTTGAAAATCAAGATAAAGAGTTGGAAATCGATATACCTGCCGGAATTGAAGATGGAACACGTATAAGGATTTCGGGGGAAGGGGAGGCCGGCAGCAATGGAAATCCACCTGGGGATTTATACGTATATGTTTCTGTTTTACCCCATGATCTATTTCACAGAGAAGGGGCAAATATATTCTGTCGTATCCCCATTCGAATCACGCAGGCTGCTTTGGGAACAGAACTTGAAGTACCTATCATAGATGGTGGCAGATCAAAAGTGAAAATTCCTGCCGGTACCCAAACAGGTAAACAATTCCGTTTACGGGGTAAGGGTTTTTCTGTTCTACGCTCTTCATCACGTGGTGATATGTATATTGAAGTCAAAGTCGAGATTCCTCAACATTTGACAAAACGCCAGAAAGAGCTGCTTGAAGAATTCGAGGCAGAAGCACAAAATAAAGAAAATGAGGGAAATCCGGAAACAACGAGTTTTTTTAAGAAAGTCAAAGATTTTTTTGAAGGAAAATCCTGATTAATCTATTCTTTGATAAATGAAAGTGTTTAGAATGAATATATCTGTTTTACATATTGGTATTGCTGGCATAACCGGACGTGTTGGACGTCTTTTAATGGAAGAAATTACCTCTAGAGATAATGCTGTTTTATCTGGAGGTACATCACTTTCAAAAGACATTCATGATATGCCAGATTCTGTTCAAATCTTCTCTGACATTGCAAGTCTGGTCGAAAAAAGTGATGTAATTATCGATTTTACAAATGCTACAGCAACAGAAACACATGCAAAAGCATTAAACAATAGTAAAACAGCATGGATTTTAGGAACAACAGGCATATCTGAATCCGTCCAAAAACTTATCAAAGAAACCGCAAAAACCATTCCTGTTGTTCAGGCGGCTAATTTTTCACCTGGTGTAACCTTGATAACCCGACTGGCTTTTGAACTGGCGAAAGCTTTGCCTGCCGATCAGTATGATGCTGAAATTGTGGAAACACACCATCGTCAAAAAGTTGACGCTCCATCTGGAACAGCCTTGGCAATCGGGGAATCCATTGCAAAAGCAAGAAAGGTGGATTTAGGATCTGTTGCAGAAATTGGCAGAAAAGGATTTACAGGGGCGCGGAAAAAAAATGCCATCGGATTTGCTTCCTTAAGGGGCGGGCAAATTGTTGGTGAACATAGTGCCATATTTCTCTCCGATGTCGAGGAAATTGTTCTTACACATAAAGCTTTTGATCGTCGCATTTTTGCAAAAGGTGCCGTTCGATCAGCTTTTTGGTGTATCAATAAACCCGCAGGTTTATATGGTATGAACCATGTTTTGGGACTGGATCCGGTCAAATAATAATTTTTTTTAAATTAATACTTGACGGATAGACCACAAAAGGGTCTGTTTACAATACTTGTGTTTTTTTATTTATTAGTGAGATAGCAGAAAAATTATGCGAAACAATAGCGATTTTCTGTTCGCTTCGGAATCGGTATCAGAGGGTCATCCAGATAAAGTTGCCGATCGTATCAGCGACACCATTTTGGATACCTACCTTGCCGCAGATCCAGAAGCGCGCGTAGCTTGTGAGACTCTTGTTACAACCAATCAGGTAATTTTGGCTGGAGAACTGCGTGGCCCGAAAAGCATTACCAAAGAAATGCTCAATGAAAAAGCCCGTGAAACCATACGTGAAATTGGATACGACCAGGACGGTTTTTCTTGGAAAACCGCAAATATATTAAACCTGTTACATGCACAGTCTCCCCATATCGCAGTCGGTGTTGACAGTAATGAAAGTAAAGATGAAGGCGCTGGCGATCAGGGAATCATGTTTGGTTTTGCAACGTCTGAAACCGAAACCTTAATGCCTGCCCCAATTTATTATGCTCATAAGATCCTAAAAAATCTCAATGACCTACGTAAATCAAGTAACCCTAAGGGTAAAGGATTTCTTCCGGACGCAAAAAGTCAGGTAACCTTGCGTTATGTTCACGGTAAACCTGTTGGCGCAACCTCTGTTGTTTTATCAACCCAACATGAGGAATCCATGCCACAGGAAAACATTCGTGATGTTTTAAAAGGACTGATTACGAATACATTGCCAGAAGGCTGGATGTGTCCAGAAAAAGAATTTTATGTCAATCCTACAGGAATTTTTGTTATTGGAGGTCCTGATGGCGATTGTGGCCTGACAGGTCGTAAAATCATCGTCGATACTTATGGTGGGGCTGCCCCTCATGGTGGTGGAGCTTTCTCGGGTAAGGATCCAACCAAAGTTGATCGCTCAGCAGCATATGCCTGTCGTTATCTTGCCAAAAATATTGTAGCTTCCGGTCTTGCTGATCTTTGTACCCTGCAAATTTCATATGCGATTGGAGTTTCCCATCCTCTCTCTGTTTATGTTGATTTACATGGAACAGGCAAAGACATTGATGAAGCAAAACTTGAAAAAGTTTTACGTGAATTAATGGATCTTTCTCCAAGAGGCATCCGTAAACATTTACGATTAAATCGTCCCATATACAAACAAACTTCAGCCTACGGTCATTTTGGACGCCATCCAGACCCGGTAAAAGATGATTTTACATGGGAAAAAACTGATCTTGTTGATGCTTTGCAAAATGCTTTTAATCGTTAAAACTTAAGTATATGACCATAATTCAAAAAGGTTCTTGTGGAGAAAGTACTCAAGAGCCTTTTTCCAAAACAGATTCATCCCTACCCAAAGACCGTTTGTACGGGCGTCGTCGTGGCCATCCTTTACGCGACAGACAAAAACGGCTTCTTTCAGAATATCTTCCCCGAATCAAATTCCCAACCAGAAATATCAAACACCCCTTTGAGGCTTTTGAAAATCAGCCTAGGGCATTATGGTTGGAAATTGGGTTTGGGGGAGGTGAGCACAGTCTTGCCCAGCACCAAATACATTCTGATATTGGTTATATTGCATGTGAGGTATTCGAAAACGGAATTTGTTCCCTATTATCCAATCTTGTTCGGGAAGATGTTAAGGAAACAGAAGCAACTGTTCCAAATATGCTTCGGATATGGAATGAAGATGCACGTATCTTGATCCGTGCATTACCGGAAAATTCAATTGAAAAGATATTTCTGCTTTTTCCTGACCCTTGGCCAAAAACGAGACACGCAAAAAGACGGTTTGTCCATCCAGAACGTCTGCCTTTGCTTCATCGTATTCTAACCTCCAAAGGACAATGGCATATTGCAAGTGATGATCCAACCTATCAGGCATGGGTTGAAGAAACCATGGAGAATCAACCCTATTTCAAGAAAATCATGCAAACGAACAAACGTCCTGAAAACTGGCCACCAACCCGTTACGAACAAAAAGCCTACAAGGCTGGAAGATCACCAATTTTCTGGATATTTGAAAAATCATGATTTTTTATTATTATCAACTTTTAGTTCCTGTTCTGCGCGTTTGACAAGCCTATGTTCGTTATTACGTAAAAATATAAACACCAGAACAGCAACTACAACAAAGATAATCCCTATAACAAGGCCTATAGTCCCTTTTAGTCTAAGAAATTCCTGCCCCAGGAAATATGCGGTATATGTAAAGGCACCTGCCCAACACATACCCCCCAAAGCGTTATAGATTAAAAAATCCTTCCAATGCATATGTGTTGCACCCGCCAATAAAGCCGTAAAAAACCTTAAAATGGCAACAAAACGTCCAAAAAAAACAGCTTTACCCCCATGATGCTTAAACAAATATTGTCCTAATAATAGACGATCTGGGGTCAATTTGAATTTAGGACCATATTTTTTCAATACTGGATATCCAACAATACGACCAATAAGATATCCAAAATTATCCCCCATAATCGCACCGACAATCGCGGATAAGGCTATATAATTAATATTGAGGCTACTGTAATGAGAGGCACAGTAAATGGATATGGTAATCAGCAAGCTTTCAGCTGGTAGGATTAATCCCATACTTTCCAACATAATGATAAGACCAACAATATAATAGGCATGGGATTCATAATGATGAACAAATTGTAAAATATAATCTAACAGTGTTTAAAATCCATATTGTTTCATTTCTAAAAATCTTACTATCTTTATGACCGATTCTAGCCAATTAAGAAAGATTTAATTTTTATCGAGTTTGTTATGAATATGTTCAAAAAAAATGGCCCTTGTGGAAGTTGGCCCTCCCCTTTCACAACGGAAACTGTTGCAGGAAAGAACGTTATTTTTTCCGAATTACAAATAGATGAGGAAAACATATATTGGCTTGAAAGACGTCCACAGGAACAAAACAGAACCGTTCTTGTCCAATGGAATGAAAACAAGGGTATAAAGGATATAACCACACCATCATTTTCTGTTGGAAATAAGGTACATGAATATGGTGGAGGATCCTATAGCGTTCATAAAAACAGTATTGTTTTTAGCGATCTTTATACAGGTGGGATTTGGACTGTTTCACAAGATCGGCAGGCTACTTGTCTGTATCAGGACAAAGCCTTGCGTTTTGCCAGCTTTAACTTGATTGATAAACATGTTTTCTGTGTTTGTGAAGATCATTCAACAAATAATGTTAAAAACAGTCTTGTTCTATTTTCATTGGATAATCCAAATATAATGATAACACTGGATGAAAAGGCTGATTTTTATAGCACACCAACATTATCAAAGGATCAAGCGAAGCTCGCTTGGATTGAATGGTATCATCCTTTCATGCCATGGGAATCAACGTATTTATGCTGTGCCGATTTTGATATTAAGGATAAAGCGATTAAAAATAAAAGGATCTTGGCTGGTAATAAACAAATTGAATCTCTGATTGAACCAGGCTGGACAGAAAATAATCAGCTCTATGTTTGCAGTGACCGTGAAAATTGGTGGAATCTTTACCATGTAAACTTGCACAATGACGAAGCTGATAACTTAAGAGCCATTACCCAGATGAATGCCGAAATTGGTAAACCACATTGGATTTTTGGCCAAAAAAACTGGTATCCGGTTTCAAATAATAATTTTGTTGTCCAGGCTATTCATCAGGGATTTCCTGAAACATTTGTCATAAGTCATAATAAAATCAAAAAAATCTCCCTAGATCAACCTGAATATTGTCCTGTTCCCATAAAAAATAATGAATTTGCCTGGATAAACTGCTCAACTTCCCGACCAACGGAAATCATTTACCAGGATAATCATCACAATAGACAGGTTATTCAAATATCAAGTCTAGTTCATATACACAAGGAAGACATTTCCATTGGACATACTATATGTTTCCCAACACAGGACCATCAATATGCTTATGGTTTTTTCTATCCACCAACCAATCGGTATTTTCAACCAAATAAAAATGAATTACCTCCCTTGATGGTCATTGCTCATGGTGGACCAACAGGTCAAACTGTTAACAGTTACAATCCAAAGATACAATTCTGGACCAGTCGAGGTTTCGCGGTTGTTGATGTTAATTATCGAGGATCTACGGGTTTTGGAAAAACCTACCGGAATGCATTACAAAAAAAATGGGGAATCCTGGATGTCCAGGATTGTATTGATGCCTGTAACTATCTGATCAAGCAACAAAAGGTTGACCCAAAAAAAATCGTCATAAAAGGCAGTAGCGCAGGAGGCTTTACCGTATTATCAGCCCTAGTCAAATCCAAGATTTTTGCTGCAGGATCATGTTTATATGGTGTGGGGGATTTAACAGCCCTGGCTGAGGAAACACATAAATTTGAATCGAACTATTTAAATGGTCTTATCGGATCTTATCCAGAAGAAAAAGAGCTTTATCATGAACGCTCCCCTTTGACCCATATTCATCAAATTGCATGTCCCCTTATTCTTTTTCAAGGCCTTAAAGATATGGTGGTCCCTCCATCACAGGCAGAAAATATTATTAAAGTTTTAAAAAACAACCATATTCCCCATGCATATTATACATTTAAAGAAGAAGGGCATGGATTTAAACAAGAGGCAACCGTAAAAAAAGTTCTTGAGCTGGAGCTGGCTTTTTTTGGTAAAATTCTTGGGTTTAAACCGGATAGTATTTCTGAAAAGGTAACATTACACACTTAGATAAAAAAGCAAATCCTTTTTTGGATTTGTTTTAATGGGTTACAAACATTTACAATAATTCAAAAAGCAATATTTCAGCAGCTTTAACTGTTGTGATCTGAATATTTTCTTCATCAAAAACAGCAACGCCATCACTTGTTTGAATCAATTGTCCATTTATTCTCAATTCACCAGTAACAACTTGAATCCATACATTTCCGAATCTTTTTAAAATTGTATATTCATGATCTTCTTGTGCCTTAAATCGCCAACGCCAAAGATTCATGTCTTGGTAAATCTTTAGGGAATTTTCACGTGCGTCTGATGATAAAATGAGTTGTCTACCCTCAACCTCAGGAAAATATCTTGTTTCATACCGTGGCTTAATATTTATTTCATTTGGTTTAATCCATATCTGATAAAAATGTAACGTTTCCTGATCAGAGGGATTATATTCTGAATGACGAATTCCGGTACCGGCACTCATGATCTGAAACTCGCCGGCTTTTACCCGTTCCCTAAAACCCATACTATCTTGATGTTCAATGGTTCCTTCCAATACATAGGAAAGAATTTCCATATTCTTGTGTGGATGCTGACCAAATCCTTTACCCACCTGTACCCGATCTTCATTAATTACCCTTAAATCTGAAAACCCCATAAAATCCGGATCATAGTAATTTGCAAACGAAAAACTGTGATAGGTTTCAAGCCAGCCATGGTTGGCATGCCCTCTTGCATTTGCCTTACGTACATAAATCATTCTATAGACTTTCAAATATTCAAGATAATGGAATCGATATTAATCAAGAATGTTTCATAAATACCATTGGTTTCCTAATTCTTAACGGAATGGTCTCTGCGAAATAATGTCCATTCCTCAATAACCTGTCCACCAGGTAAAAAACAATCATTATATTCTCCAAGATCATTTTGTCTTTTGATCAGCTTTCCCTTCAACTTTAGACAATAAACAGAGGCAGGATTGGGCATCCCTATTTTTTGGGCGGGAAATGAGGTTTTATGATTACTTTTATTGGCCGTCTGGCAATTGGACAGGGTAAAAACCGATAATAATATTCCAATATTAACAAAATATTTATTCAAGTTTTACCCCTTTTGAATGTATTTACTGTTTTATAATACTATGTTTCAGATAATTTCAGAACAAATTATTTACCTCCATTCTCTCACCAAATATCAAATAAAAAAACCTAACCTCAAACAAGGTTAGGCTCCATATCAGAATTTAAACCCAATTTGTAGCTAGACTCTTCTTTTGCCTGCAATCCAAACCTGTTCAACCTGCATATTGGCATTCATCACAACAAAATCTGCCCTTTTTCCAAATGCGATCTCACCACGATCAGTCAATCCCTGATATTGGGCTGCATTTGTACTTACCAAACGTGTCGCTTCCGGTAGTGTTGCCCCATGAACCAAAGCGTTACGAAAGGCTTGATCAAGCGTTAGGACACTTCCCGCAAGATGTCCATTCATTCCCATTACACAACCATTTTTAATGATCACTTTCTGTCCACCCAATTCACTTTCACCCTCAGGCATTCCAGCTCCACGCATCGCATCTGTCACAAACAGCAAATGATCGGGTTTTTGACGATGTGCCAATCGAAAATTGACAGGATGAACATGATGGGTATCAAAAATCATCTCAGCGTATGCCTTATCATCATCTAATATGGCCCCGGCAAGACCTGGAGCGCGTCCTTCAATCCCACCCATTGCATTAAATAAATGGGTTCCCCCCACAACACCATGATGTGTATGAGTTATTTGCAAAGCATGTTGGGCTTGGCTATAGCTGCATGCCGTATGTCCCAAACTGACACGAATTCCAGCCTTGGTTAATAAAGGAACAGCCTGTTCAATATATTCAACTTCAGGGGCAATGGTAATGACTCTGACAATATCCAAGTCTATCATTTCCTGAAGCACTTCTGCCTTTGGCATGATATTAAATGGAGGCTGGGCACCCAGTTTTTTGCTACTGATAAAAGGACCTTCCAAATGGGCACCTCGAATATCGGGAAGATCCGCCAATCCCTTCTGTCGCACCTCTTTAACTGCCCGAAGTGAATCAAGAATTTCTTTCCATGGCCGTGTTATGGTTGTTGGTAGAATGGTTGTCGTGCCATGATGCATATGAAATCTTGAAAGCTTTTCAATTGCCTCCGCACCATCCATTGTATCCGCGCCATCTCCACCATGAACATGACCATCAATAAAACCCGGCAGAATATAATATTGTGGATCTTTATTGGATAAATTTCCAGCCTCTATATCAGAAATTATCTCACCAAAAGATATATTACCTGTAACAACCCGATCACGTAATACAATACGTCCTTGTAAATTGGTCATCCCTATGCACCCTCATTAATAATGACAGGTCGAGATGCTTTGCCTCTTTTCAGGTCAAAATAACCATAAATGCCATATAAACCCATAATCGTGTAACAAATAATGGCTATACTTGCAAAAACCGTTTGGAAATCAATAAATTTCGTATAATAACTGTAAATTTGCGGAATAACAGCACCTCCACAAATTCCCATTACCATTAAAGCTGCACCACTAGCTGTTCGTTCACCCAAACCACGTATGGCAATTGGAAAAATAGCGGGCCACATCATTGAATTGGCAAATCCCAATAGAGCGATAAAAGTAATTGAAATATATCCGGTGGTCAACCATGCACCAATAGCAAAAATAATGCCTAAAACATTGGATACAACCAGATAACTTTCTTGAGAAAGAATTTTAGGGGTAATAATAATACCTGCAAAATAACCGGCCAACATTGCAGAAAGGGTAAAAGAAGAAAAGAACTTGGTAATATCGAGAGAAATATGAAAATCTGATCCATAAGTACCGATGGCACTTCCAGCCAAAACTTCCATACCTACATAGGTAAAGATACACAAAACACCAAACCATAAACGAGGAGAGGTAGGAATTCCTCCACTATTTCCTTTTTGCTGGCCATCATCTTCATTGTTGATTTCTGGTAAAGTCGAACGATAAATTCCAAAAGCAACCAAAAGCAAAATCAATGCCATTCCCATATATGGATAATAAACTTTATCAGCAAAAACAGATACAATTTGCGTTTTCTCACTAATGGATCTGGCGGCATCAATACGTTCCTGGATGCCACTGATATTTGTAACAAACATTCCAAAGATTACAGGGGCAAGAATACCAGCACCCTTATTGCAAATACCCATTATTGCCTGTCTTTGGGCACCTTTTTCAATAGGCCCCAAAATACTAACATAAGGATTTACAGCGGTTTGTAGACACGACAATCCAACCCCAATAATAAATAAACCTATTAAAACCCCAATATACCAATGAGATTTTATAAACTGGCCAAAAATTAATGCACCTATTGCCATGACAATTAATGCAATACACAAGCCATTTTTCATGCCTGTCTTTTTTAACACCCATGAGGCGGGAAGTGAAAAAACAAAAAAGGATATGTAAAAAGCAGATAAAACAAAAAAAGCATTGAAATCATCAAGCGAAAAAGCAACTTTTACAAAAGGGATTAGAGGGCTATTAATCCAAGTAAAAAATCCAATAACAAAAAAAAGAACACCTACAATAATAAGAGGTTTTGTCGTATTCTGAGGAGCATTAGGCGATATCTGATTAGACATATATTTTCCTTTTATCCACGCCTTGAATTGTTATTTTTAACGATATTGGGCATATTCAGGTTCGTTTTGGAAAACCCAATCATAATATTGGCGACCTGACAATTGAGAGGCTGCCGCTTCATCAACCAGAATCCTACATGCAGAATGAAGCTGTAGTGCAGACGCACTAATCATCGAAGTGATAGGTCCCTCAACTGCCTTTGCCAGAATTGATGCTTTGCTTTCTCCTAAGGCAACCAATAGGATTGACCGCGCTTCCAAAATCGTGCCAACACCCATGGTCATTGCACGGCTGGGAACCTTTTCCGGATCTCCTCCAAACATTTCTGCATTTTGTCGACGTGTATGAGGGGTTAAGCTTTTATCCCTGGTTCGTGACATTAACGCGGACAAGGGTTCATTAAAACCAATATGACCGGTTTCACCAATACCTAATAATTGAAGATCTATTCCGCCCACTTTACGAATTTCTTCTTCATAGCGTTTACCTTCAGAATGCACATCCTGTGCCATACCGTTTGGAATATGTGTATTTTTCAAATCAATATTTACATGCCTGAATAAATGATAATCCATATAGCTACGATAAGAATTGGGGTCTTCTGCGGACAATCCAATATATTCATCTAGATTGAAAGAATGACATCCGGAAAAGTCCAGCCCTTCATTTTTATGCATCTGGACCAAAATTGCATAAATCCGTTCCATGGTTCGACCCGTTGCCAGTCCTAAAACAATCTTTTGTTTTTCTTTGATTTTCTGGGCAATAAAAGTTGCCGCCAACTGTGCTGTTTTCTCTGCATCTGGGCGAATAATGACTTCCATTAATGTACTTCCTTATTTTTATATGCTTGAAGCGCCAGATAATAGGCACCATCTAAAGATTGACCTTGAGCAGGAATAATATGTTCACGCACATTTGGAGATAATCGAGATAAGAAAATATTTGCCAGTCCCCCTAATAAACACAAAGGAAGATCCGCATATTCGTCTTTTAGTAATGCCAAAGCCAAATCAGATATAATTTCCGCTGCTTTATCCAAGAATAAACTTGCGTCAGAACATCCAGTTTCCGCTTGCTCAATCAGCCATGGAACCAAAGAACCAAATTTTTGTGGTTGCGCTCTTACTGCCCACAACATTGGATCCTCTCCCTGCCGCTTTAAATGGTTATATAATTTTCTGCTTAAATCGGTTTCCGGCTTACGTCCCTCTATACGTTGCAACATGTCAGATATCAATTGCAATCCCAGCCAGGCTCCACCTCCCTGATCATCCTGCGGAAAACCCCAGCCGCTTAATTTTTTATGTTTCTCATTGAAAATGGCATAGGCCACTGTCCCTGTTCCAATGGCAATAACCGCGCCATTTTTACCTTTATGTGCACCTAGACATGATGTATGAGCATCTGTTTCAAAAATAAATTTTTCAAAACCTGTGCATAATTTCCTAAAATTTTCACAGGCAACAGGAACCTCTGCACCGGCCAGACCAGCACCTCCATATAAATTAACATCCTCTGGTGTAATATCCAATTGTTTTAAACTGTTATCCAGAGTTTCTTTAATAGAAAACCAGCTTTCTTGCGTGTTACTCGCAATATTCGCTGGCCCCCCTTTATTTTCTAATAAAAATTTTCCATCAGCTGTAAAAATTTGTATGATGGATTTAGTGGCTCCACCATCAATACTGATTAATAAATCTTGTTTTTTTTTCATAGTCACCCAATCTAGATTATTCGTCGATTAAGCAAATAAAAAATTTAACAAATAAAAAAAATTTATTTACTTTATAAGCACCTCATTTATTAATTAATTATTAACTTTTAAAATTCCAATAGAAGATAATAAATACGTTTCATTATTCTGGTTTAATTTTCCGATTTTCTTTACATCCATAAAGAATATAATGCTGAACAGGGTTAATACCTGCCGCTTTTACATCAGGATAGGTTTCCAGATAAAAATCCTGATCAAATTCACGAATAATGTCCCATTCTTTTAAATGAACTATTTGACTTTTATCTTTAAAATCATTCAGGAATTCCTGTTTTTGATTTCGTGAAAACCAGGGATACCGGAAAAGCGGCTCCTCTTTTAGGTCATTTAGCGTTTTTTCATTATTTCTTGCTTCTTCTGGGGAACCTGTTGAGGGAATGGGCATCAATTTTAATCCACTATCCATAACCGCATAAACGATGGAATTATCTTCCCTGATAATTCCCCCAAATCCAGATTTAACATATCTTGTTGAATAATCCGTATGTTCATGTCCATAACGCCCAAAACGGTTATCCATATAACCAACCAGGGGAAAAGCCTCCCTGCTGACCGTGATACATGAACCCGCAATTAGTGGGGATATGCCCGGATTCTGCGCATTACAATCACCATAAAGCAATTTGTCCTTCCATTCTGGAACGACAAAGGTGACATGTCCATGAATTTGGGCTGCCTTTGCCCATTCCACATCCCATCCATACATCGTTGGGAAAATATCATCATCCAGTAAAATAAACATATCGGCTTGCGTATAGTTGGCCAAGTAGTAAATCCCCCTGTTTTTATTCCAGGCGATACCCTTGTTTTTTCCCGTGATGTAATTTATTTTCTCCCTGTTTAAAACATCAACCGTTTCATCTGTTGAACCATCGTCACATACAATCAGTTCATATTCATTCAAGGAAAACTTTTGGATCAGGCGTATTTGTTCAATTAAATATTCAATCCGGTTAAATGTAGTTATTGCAATACCAATTTTCATAAAATTATCAACTTCACAAAATTAAATTCATTAAAATAACCCTCAATTCTGGTGTAATTGACACTCAACAGGCTTTAATGCTGGTTAAGGGTTTCATAACTAATTATTAACTTTTTTCTGCCAACCTCTCAAATAATTAATTTTGTTGTGTAATAATTTTACAAATTCTGGTTTGCCTGCCAATTTCCCGAACAGCATTTTGTCTCCCGCATATTCCGCAACGGGGTCCCCTGCCTTGAACATTTCGTGAACAGCTTGCTGATCCATAATACCATCCTGATATTGATAGGGAATTAGATCCTTTACATAATTTTCCAGGAAAACAAAAAATAATGCCGGTAAAACGGCAGTTGCATCAGGTGTTTTACCCCGATCGTAACATTCGGTTAAGGTGGGCGTAATAAACCCCGGGATTTTGGAAAAACTGTCTGCAGCCACGCGTTGATTCGTATCTTTTATATACGGATTACTAAAACGATCCAATACAACATCCCTGTATCTGGCCAAATCAAGGGGACTTGGTGTCAGACAAGGGATAACGTCCTCTGTAACATAATTCCATGCCATTTTCCTGATCTCAGCATTGGCCACATCCTCATGAATAAAGGAGAGCCCTGCCAAGGTTCCCGCCCAAGCGACACAACTGTGACTTGAATTCAGGATACGAATTTTTGCCTCTTCCCATGGATCAACCGATTTTACCATTTCAACCCCGACTTTCTCAAGTTCGGGGCGACCATCGATAAAATGATCCTCGATAACCCATTGAATGAATGATTCCGCCATAACGGGGGCGGCATCCCTGAAATGCGTGGCCCCATATACCCGTTCCGGTAAATCGGCTGAGGGACGGGGGGTGATACGATCCACCATAGTATTTGGAGAGGAAGTGTTTTTCCTTACCCATTCCAGCAACTGGTCTTCCCGAGACAGTTTCAGGAATTCGATAAACCCGTTTCTGAAACGTTCCCCATTGTGACGTAAATTATCACAACTTAACAGGGTGACAGGTTGGCCACCCTTTCTAATTCTTTCCTTTAGAATTGCCTTTAAGGCACCATAAATCGTGCAGATTTCACCCTTGAGTTCAGACTGGATATCCCTGCTGCTCTTATCAAGCTGATGATTGGTATCCAGGTAATATCCACCTTCTGTAACGGTAAAAGCGATAATTTTTGTTTCAGGCCTGATCCCCTGTTCAACAAGGCCTTGCATTTTATCATCATAGGGCAGAATTTTTTGAATAGATGTGATTTTTTCATAATCCCGTTCACCTTTTGGGGTGACGGTTTCCAATATATACTGACCATCCTGTTTTGACAGGGCGTCCAACAACGGAGCCGTATCCTTGCGTATCCCCCCAGCCGCCACAATCCATTTTTCCCTGGTGTTTTCCTGTAACAAACGATGAAGATACCATGCCTGATGGGCACGCTGAAAAGAACCAATACCAATATGCATCCATATATTTGTCATGACTGAACCCCTTGAGATGATTGTACCTAAATATTGCAGGATCATTGTGAATGAGATTATGTTCTGTATTAAAACATATTATATAACCAATTGAAATAATTAATAAATATTTTAAACAATGCGAATCATAATCAATTGACCGATTATTAATAAATTAATGATTTATCAAAATAATTTGATGTAATGGAACGATATTTAGCAACAATGTTATTTCAAAAAGGTAAGCATATTTAATAATTTGAATTATTTGTTAATTTCTTTTTAGTATTCATCATTTAAAATGACCTCGGCATTACAGAGTTTACTGGAACAATTCCGTCATGCAACGCAAACGGAACGGGATAAGGGAACCAGTTTTGAAAACCTGATGATCAGGTATTTCAAAACTGAACCGGCTTATAAAAATAAATACAAGGATATTTTACCCTATTCTGACTGGGTGTCCTGTTATGGAAAGCTCCTGAACATCACGGATAAAAAGGACACGGGTATTGATTTGGTCGGGGTCACTTTGAATAATGAACTTCATGCCTTTCAATGCAAAAACTATGATCCGGACAGGACAATCAGCAAAAATGACATAGACAGCTTCTTTACCGCTTCGGGCAAGAAATATTTTACCTATCGCTATATCATATCCACGACTGACAAATGGACAGAAAATGCTGAAAATGCCCTGGAAAACCAGAATCCCCCGGTCAGCAAGATCGATCTGCATCACTTGGAACAGAGTGTTATTGACTGGTCAAAATACTTGCATGAAGAAAAACCGGTTTTAAAACCCAAGAAAAAGCTGCTTGATCATCAGGCGTCCGCCCTGGAAGCCGTGCAACACGGCCTGAAAACCGCGGATCGCGGCAAACTGATCATGGCATGTGGTACAGGAAAAACATTTACCTCGCTAAAAATTGCCGAGACCATGGCGGGTAAGGGGAAAACCGTATTATTTCTGGTTCCAAGCCTTTCCCTGCTCAGTCAGAGCCTTACAGAATGGACGCAAGAGAGTGCCATTGAAATAAACAGTTTCGCGGTCTGTTCAGACAGTGATGTAGGCAAGAAACATGCCAGGGAGGATGATCGTGTCATTGCGGGAATCAGTGATTTGCAATATCCGGCAACAACCCATGCCGAAAGTTTGAAAAAAGCGTTTCACGTGGCCCTTGATAATAATCCCGAAGCCATGACGGTCATTTTTTCAACCTATCATTCCATCGAGGTTCTTAACCAGGCGCAACAGGGTGAAAACGCCATTCCGGCATTCGATCTGGTCATCTGTGATGAAGCGCACCGTACGACGGGTGCAACCTATGAGGGGGATGATGAATCCGCATTTGTCAGAATTCATGACAATGAATATATTCATGGAAAAAAACGTTTATACATGACCGCAACCCCCCGGATTTATGCCGAAGCCAGCAAGAAAAAGGCCAGGGATGAATCTATTGTCGTCTATTCAATGGATGATCCGGCTATCTATGGTGAGGATTTATATGTCATCACATTTTCCCAGGCCGTATCACGGAACTTGCTGGTTGATTACAAAGTCATCGTTCTGGCCGTGGAGGAAAGCCACATCAACAGACGCCTGCAAGAATTGCTGAAGGATCAGGATAATGCATTGAAGGTTGATGATGCGGCAAAAATCGTTGGTTGCTGGAAAGCCCTGTCTAAACAGGGTCTGTATGAAAATCCCGATAATTCGGCAGATCCCATGCAACGCGCCGTTGCCTTTTGCCAGGTCATTGAGGCAACCTATAAAGGCAGGACACACAAAGTCAGTTCCAAACTAATCGCCGAGATGTTTGGCAAGGTTGTTGAACAATATCAACATCACGAAACCGAAGAACGTTCAAAAGAAAATCCTGACGCACTTCCGGACAGGGCCTTGAGCATGACTTGCGAGGCAGAACATATTGATGGGGGAATGAACGCGGGGGAAAAGGAAACGAAACTGGAATGGCTGAAATCCGAAATACCAGAAAATACCTGTCGCATACTGTCAAATGTCCGGTGCCTGTCCGAAGGGGTAGATGTTCCGGCACTGGATGCCGTTCTTTTCCTGACAGCCCGTTCATCCCAGGTGGACGTGGTTCAATCCGTTGGCCGGGTTATGCGCAAGGCACCCGGGAAAAAATTGGGATATGTCATACTGCCCATTGTCATACCGGCAGGCATTGAGCCTGAAAAGGCACTGGATGACAATCAGACCTATCGTGTTGTATGGCAGGTTCTAAATGCCCTCCGTTCCCATGATGACCGTTTTGACGCAACCATCAACAAGCTGGAATTCAATGGAAAGGCCCCCTCAAGAATAGAGGTGATCGCTGTTGCCGACAAGATTGGCCCCAAAAGACAAAAGCAAACCAGATCTCAGGAAATAGCGGCAAGGGCGAGGAAAAGCCATATTATTGGCCAGGCTTCCCCACCCTCATCGAACCGGCAGGGAGACCTGGTCTTCGAGGTTGGGGAAATTGAACGGGCTCTCTATGCCAAAATCGTTAAAAAATGTGGAAACCGGCATCACTGGGAGGACTGGGCAAATGATGTCGCCAAAATTGCCCAAACCCATATCGATCGCATCCAGCACATTCTGGACAACCCGAAAAATCATCAGGCCATTCATCTTTTCAACGAATTTGCCAAAGAGTTGCGGAATGATATCAACCAAAATCTCGATGATCATGAAATCATCGAAATGCTGGCCCAGCATATGGTCACAAAACCTGTCTTTGACGCCCTGTTCGGACATTACCGGTTTACCGAGCACAATCCCATCTCAAAGGGAATGCAGAAAATCCTGGAACAGCTGGACAGGGAGAAACTGGACAAGGAGCGTGCAACCCTGCAGGCCTTTTACGAATCCGTAAAAATGCGTGCCACGGGCATTGACAGCGTACAGGGCAGACAGCGCGTCATCATCGAGCTATATGACAAATTCTTTCGCAATGCCTTTCCACGCATGACCGAAAGGCTGGGAATTGTCTACACACCGGTTGAGGTGGTGGATTTCATCATCCACAGCATCGAGCATGTCCTGAAAGCCGAATTTGGCAGCAGTCTCGCCGAACCCAATGTCCATATTCTTGACCCATTCACAGGTACCGGAACCTTCATCACAAGAATGCTGCAAAGCGGCATTATCACAAAGGACAAACTACCCCACAAATATAAACGTGAAATCCATGCCAATGAGATTGTCCTGCTGGCCTATTATATCGCCACGATCAATATTGAATCAACCTATCACAGTATAATGACGCAACAAAACGATGCTGGCAAAACAGAAAAGAAAGAAGGGGAATATACATCCTTTGCCGGAATCTGTCTGACCGACACGTTCGAAATGGCGAAAGGCAGGCAAAAGGATATCGGAAAGGATATCCTGCTAAGGGAAAACAATGAACGGGTTTCCCGCCAGCAGGCGCTTGATATTCGGGTCATCATGAGCAATCCGCCCTATTCCGCGGGGCAGGAATCCGCCAATGACAATAATGCCAATCTTTCCTATCCAGACCTGGATGAAAGAATTCGTGAAACCTATGCCAAATATTCAACGGCAACCAATAAAAACACGTTATATGACAGTTACATAAGGGCCATCCGCTGGGCATCGGATCGAATCAGGGAATGTGGTATTCTCGGTTTTGTCAGCAATGCCAGCTTTATCGACAGCAACACTTGTGATGGTTTGAGAAAATGTCTGGCTGAAGAATTCACCAGCCTTTATATTTTTCATTTACGCGGTAATGCAAGAACTTCCGGAGAGCAAAGACGTAAAGAAAAAGATAATATATTTAATATAGGAAGTCGTGCCCCCATTGCCATTTCAATTCTGGTCAAAAACCCCAATAAAAACCAGAGGGGACAAATATATTTCCATGATATTGGCGATTACCTCACCCGTCAGCAAAAACTGGAAACAATACGGAAATTCGGCAATATCGATGGAATCACCCGACACAATGGCTGGATCAATATTGTTCCTGACCGGTTCAATGACTGGATCAATCAGCGTGATCCAGATTTCAATGCCTATATTCCCATGGGTGATAAAAAAAATAGGCAGACAATAAGTATTTTTGAAAATTATTCTAACGGTATCAAAACAAATAGAGATGCCTGGGTTTATAATGCCTCATCCAAAAAATTGATTGCCAATATCCAAAAATCCATTCAATTCTACAATGACGAGGTTGATCGCTATCTTGCCCAACCCCAATCCACCAAAATTATAAAGGCTGAAGATTTCGTCATTTTTGATTCAACCAGGTTTTCATGGGATCGTCAAAATAAAAAAGATTTAGAAAAAGGAAAAAAATATCAGTTTGATGCTTCCTCCCTATATAAATCTTTATATCGTCCTTTCACCAAATCTTACTTGTATTTTAACAAATATTTAAATAACATGACTTATCAAATGCCGCGAATTTTTCCAACTGCACAGACTGATAATAAAGTTATCAGTATTACAGGTCGCGGATCAACCAAAGAATTTTCTTGTATTATTACCAATAAGATCCCTGATCTTGAAATGATTTCTAAAGGTCAGTGTTTTCCCCTATATCTCTATGACATTTCCCCCCGTGAAAATGATTTGTTGGAAAAGGAAACACCCAAAAGACGGGACGCCATCACCAATGATGCCCTAAAACATTTTCAGGCCGCCTATCCCGATCAGGCCATCACCAGGGAGGATATTTTCTATTACATTTACGGCCTGCTTCACAGTGAAGATTACCGCAGCCGTTATGAGGACAATCTGACCAAGGATCTTCCCCGTATTCCCCGTGTCAAGTCGTTTGATGATTTTACCGCCTTCACACAGGCGGGACGCATGCTTGCCGACCTGCACCTGAATTATGAAACTGTTGACTGTTACACCGGGGTTGAAATTGATGGGTTAACCCTTACCCCATCAGGAATTGTCGGGGGGAAAGACCATGAATTTCACGTTACCAAAATGAGATTTCCCCAAAGGAACCAGAAAACGGAAGTCATTTACAATGACTGTTTCACCATCAGAAACATACCTGAGGAGGCCTATGACTATATCGTAAATGGAAAATCGGCCCTGGAATGGGTTATGGAACGCCAATCCGTTACAACAGACAAAAAAACAGGCATTACCAATGATGCCAATGACTGGGCCATTGAAACCATGCATAATCCAAAATATCCGCTTGAACTCTTTCTTCGTGTCATCACTGTCAGTCTGGCAACAAGTAAAATTGTCAATGCCTTGCCTAAACTGAAACTGTAACAGTCAACAGAAATGATATTCAAGGAACTATCCTCATATATCATTCCGAAACCAATTGTAATGCGGATAGAATGTTATCGTTGAAACTTGTCTATTAAGAATAGCGAAATTCAAAGTTTAAAATATTGTACCCACTTTTGTACCCATTTTTTATCGCATAGTCTGTCATGAACTGGCAAGAATATGATAGGTAAATATGTATTTTTTCAGGAAAAACAAGGTATCTGTCAGGAATTGGCAATATCCAACCCGTTTAAATGGTGGAGCCAAGGGGAATCGAACCCCTGACCTTCTGAATGCCATTCAGACGCTCTCCCAACTGAGCTATGGCCCCTTTTGAAAAAAATATATAACGGTTAAACCTGTAGATGGCAAGTTAAAAATGGTAACTTTTAATTTTTATCAAATGATGGAAAATTCAGACAATATTCCGGCTTTCTTTGAATAATCCCCACTTCAGGAAAGATATTCAAAACAAAATCCGAAAATATCTATCATCCGAACAGCAATTATTGATTGAACCAACAACAAACATCCCGGATTTCATCAATTATTCAGGTTTGGTCGCAAAAGCGATCGCGAAACGGTTCCAGGCATTGATAACATTAATGGTAACCGTCAACTCGACAATTTCCTGATCATCAAAATGTTTTCTGACCTGACTGTAAATTTCATCAGGGGCATGTTTTTCCGATACAAGCGTCAGTGTTTCCGTCCATAATAAGGCTGCCTGTTCCCGTTCATTGAAATAGGATGTCTCCCGCCAGGCACTGAGGGTCAAGATCCGTTTCAAATCCTCGCCTGCAGCCAGGGCATCCTTGGTATGCATATCAATGCAGAAAGCGCAGCCATTAATCTGGGAAGCCCTTATTTTTACCAATTCCCTCAATGAAACGGGAAGGATTGACTTTTTTGAAGCCTCTTCCAAATTCCACATGGCCTTCATCATTTCAGGAGCGGCCTTAAAATAATTCAGTCGTTTTTCTACCATCTCAAATTCTCTTTCTAAAATAAATTTTGGTTTCCCATAATAAAGAATACCTATTATAAGATGTATTTACAATGAATTTTATTTTCGGTTTTTCCAAATCGATTCCGACAATTTTTCATCTGATTTTATGATTGGGGTACAATGAGGTACATGGGGATTAAATTTCAAGAAAAACAGTCAGGTACTGAGTACCGGGGATTGTACCCTTTTTTTATTTTTCAGTGAGTTGTACACAGGTTTGGTTTAACAATATCTGGATAACCTAAATTTATCGAATGAATTCAACCTATTAAAATCTGTACACTCTGTTGGAAAAATGGGGTACATTTTTTAAATAACGGGTACCACAGTACTAACAGGATTTATAAACAAACATCAAAAAATTTAAATTTTCTTTTTATTTTAAAGAACATGAAAAAGAAAAAAAAATTTGATACTGTTTTATCAAGACGAAAAAGAAAGAATATGAATGTTAAAATCTGAAAAAAAATTGATGAAAGTTCTGAAAGGGGAAAAAATATGGCCACCCCCTTTATGGATGATGCGACAGGCAGGAAGATTTTTACCTGAATTTCGAAAATTAAGGGAACAGGCAGATTTTCTTACACGTTGTCTGACACCTGATCTTGCCGTTGAAATAACATTGCAACCCATAAGACGTTTTGCTTTTGACACCGCCATTCTTTTTTCAGATATTTTAATCCTGCCATGGGCGATGGGACAAAAATTGCAGTTTGTTGAAGGAAAAGGCCCCATTTTACACCCTATTCATTCGGAGGAGGATCTGAAAAAACTCCATCCGGAACAGATTGATGAAAAAATTGAACCGGTCCTGATCACCCTGCAAAATCTTAATAAATTGCTTAATAATGGTGAATCGATTGGAAAAGCTTCACCTGGATCGGTAACCCTGATGGGATTTACAGGATCGCCTTTTACAGTTGCCTGTTACATGGTTGAAGGTAAATCCTCGAAAGATTTTTCAACTGTGTTTAAAATGATTTATCAAAATCCTGACTTGTTTGATAAGATCATTGATCTTCTTGCAGAAACAACAGCAACCTATCTTTGTCATCAAGTAAGGGCCGGTGCCGAAGCCATTATGCTTTTTGACAGTTGGGCGGGTCTGCTCCCTTCAACCCTGTTTCAGCGTTATGTCATTGATCCCACCCGACAAATCATTGACAGAATCAGACAGGTCTATCCTCTGGTCCCGATTATCGGTTTCCCGAGGTTGGCCGGGACACAACTGCTAACCTATATTGAACGGACAGGTTTAAATATGGTTGGAGTGGATCAATATAACGATATATCCTTCTTAAACCGTCAGGTATCCCCCACAGTTGGATTTCAGGGTAATCTTGATCCCTTGTGTCTGTTATATGGCGGGAACATGCTTCAGAAGGAAATTCATCGCTTATGTCATGAATTGAAAAACAGGCCGCATATTTTTAATCTAGGTCATGGAATATTACCTGCAACCCCTATTGAACATGTCGAAGAATTGGTTAACACTGTACATAATTTGAAATAATTGGGAGATTGGGAATGGACGATAGAATAAAACAGGTCATTCAACAGGCACCGCAGGCTGTTCATACTAATGGATCTTTAAAACTGGTTATTTTTGATTGCGATGGTGTTCTGGTTGAAAGTGAGCATATTGTGGCAGAAATTATGGGAAAAGAAGCTCGTCAATATGGATGGAACATAACCGATAAACAGGCCCGTGAAGAATTTACCGGAGTGCAAATGGTGGATATCGGAAAAAAGATAGCCAAGCATGCAAAAAGGAATTTACCGGATAACTGGGCTGAGGAAGCACATAAAAAGGTTGTCGAGGGCATGTTCGGCAATGTGGAAAAAATTCCTGGCGTTGAATCAATTCTGCAAACCCTACATGATTTGAAAATACCTTATCGTGTCGGTTCGAATTCCTCACAGGAGGAAATGAAAACAAAATTTGAGAAAACCGGATTGATGAAGTGGTTTCCCAAGGATCGTATTCATTCTGCTTATGAGGTTAGAAATTCAAAGCCTTTTCCTGACCTTTATTTGTATGCTGCTGAAGAAGAGGGGGTTAACCCTGATGAATGTCTGGTTATCGAGGATTCTGATACAGGTTTAAAAGCTGCCTATGATGCGGGGATGGCCTGTATGTTATTGAGGGATTTAAATAAAGCAGCACCAAATTATAAAGGGGTCATCCGTGTTGATTCTCTTCAGAAAGCTATCGATATCATAAAGGAAATTGTTCAATCTCAGCATAACAGGGAACATTAGTAATGATGTCCTCTCTATTGCCTTATGTCCTGTGGATAAAAGCTTTGCATGTCATTTCAGTTATTGCCTGGATGGCAGGTCAGTTTTACTTGCCCCGGTTATTTGTCTATCATTGTCAGGTAAACAAAGAAACAGATGAAAATGAAAGATTTAAAATAATGGAGTATAAATTGCTTCGTTATATTATTAATCCTGCAATGATGGCGGCTTTTTTATTTGGAATTTTATTGGCCTTGACTCCTGGGATCATTGATTGGCATGCAAAATGGTGGGTGGTTAAGCTGGTGGCTTTATTGATCTTAACAGGATATCACGGGTTTTGTTCACGTTGGCGTCGGCAATTTGCTGCAAATAACAATCATCATTCTGAAAAATTTTATCGCTGGATGAATGAGATTCCCACAATATTAATGATTATTATTGTTATCATGGTTATTGTGCAGCCTTTTTAATATTTTAAAAACATTTTTAATTACAGCAATTGTTACAAATATAAATTGTAACAATTGCTGTTCATAAAGGATCAGTCCTTAATCATTATCTTTCTGGGAAGCGTTACAACTGACCCATTGATAGGATTTTGGAGAGGATTTGTTATAGGATAACATGAACTGATTTTTTTCTTTTTGACAGATATTGTTTTGTTTTAGCAAACCAAGAACAGTTGAATATTCTTTCTCGCAGGTTTCCCTATCATTTTTTTCCTCTTTGCATTTTCTAGCCAGTGCAGCCTGTTGTCTGAATAAGGGATATAGATCTGGAGGAACGATATTGGGTATATCCATTGTCGTGAATTCGTCAATTTTTGAGGAAAATGGAGGGGGAAGAATAATGTAATGATCTTTGGCGAAATTCTCCATTTCATTTATTGCCTTATTGATTCCCTTCAGGGGAATAGTGTAATTTTTTTGTTCATCAACAATTAATGTGAATATTTTTTGTTGTTTCAGATTATTGATAAATTGAACGGTACTAATAGGTTCCAGAACAGTTTTGTAAGTGCCTGTTTCCTCTTTCTTTAGTTCACAGGTAAAATCACCAACATCTAGTTCAATAACGGGTTGATTGCTCCGTAATTTGTTAAGGGTAATGGAAATTCTTAATGAATAGCTGTAAGGATGCAATTTTATTGCAAGATCATTATTCTGTCCGGTATAAGTTAACCAGGTTCGAGTATAATTTTTGGTTAGCGACCAGTTTTCATAATGATCTTCTTGAATAAAAAAAGGATCCTTTGCATTGGTTTTTGCAATGAAGCTATTGCAAATAATCATAAGAAATATAAAAATGTATAAAAATTTTTTTAACATAGAATTTCCTTTAAAAAATAACAAAAAGAATAAAATATATCAGGATTTTAATGATATTATAAAAAATATAGAGTAATTAATCTTTATATTTTAAAAAATATTTGTTAATTAAAGTTATTATTGTAATATAAATTAATGTTATTAATTGTTTTTTCTTTCCTTCGTAAATATATAAAGGTGAATACTACGATACAATTCTAAACTTATTATTGTGAAAGTTGCAAAATGACCAATACACGAATTCCCACATATTTACATATTGTAAGCACAATCGGAATTCTTACGGCATGTTTTATGTATGTATCTTATATTCCTCAAATTATCAATAATCTTAATGGTCATCCAACTCCGCCTTATCAGCCCGCTGTGGCTGCCTTAAACTGTATACTGTGGGTATGGTATGCTGTACGTGTCAAAAACTGGCCCGTAGCGATCGCGAATGCTCCTGGAATTTTATTTGGAATTATCGCTGCGATTACTGCATTGTTTTATCAATAAAATAATTTTTCGAACTAATTTTCGTAATAGAAAACTTGCAATAATTCTAAGGTAAAGAATAAAAATGTTAGAAAAAGATCAAATTCCCAAATACATTCATATTGTGGGTTGGATAGCCACCATAACGGCATGTTGTATGTATGTTTCATATGTTTTTCAGATTATTGATAATCTTCATGGTCAAATTACACCTCCCTATCAACCGGCTGTGGCTGCTGCAAATGGTGCATTATGGGTTTGGTACGCTGTTAAAATCAAAGACTGGCCCGTGGCAATCTCAAACGCTCCAGGTATTGTTTTTGGTGCGATAGCTTGTATAACCGCAATACAATTCTGATTATCATATGAATTCTTGATTATATTGCTTTGTATATCTAATAAATAGCAAAGCAATATAACGTTTAAATATTAAAATTATTATAAAAAAGTATTGGCAAATATATATGGAAAATTAAGAAAGTAAATATATAATAACAATAAATTGAATTGATAATAATTATAAATATTAAAGATAATAATTCTTTAACCTTATGGATAAAGGATTATTTTTATGAATACAGAAAAGCCTTTATTTGGTTTTATGACGGTTCCTTTGATTTGGGGATATATTGCAATCGCGATATTTATGGCCGGTGATGGATTTGAGGCCGCTTTTTTATCGAAATATATAACTGATATAGGATTTTCTGAAGCACAATCAGGTTTTGTATTTACTGTCTATGGGTTAATGGTTGCCTTGTCCGCATGGTGTTCTGGGGTTGTTGCGGAAATTATTACTCCACAAAAAGCGATGTTTACAGGATTTGCCATTTGGGTAGCCATGCATATATTCTTCATGATATTTGGCCTCACCTATCACAATTATTGGATGATGGTGATTTTTTATGGCATTCGAGGACTTGGTTATCCTTTGTTTTTATATTCTTTTGTTGTGCTTGTTATTTACAATGTTGATAAATTGCAAATTTCTAATGCAATGGGATGGTTTTGGGCGGCATATTCTGTTGGATTTGGTGTTATAGGTGGTTTTTTGCCAGGATTTATAAATCCGGTGATTGGGGAATACAATACTTTATGGATGTCTCTGGGTTGGGTTATTGTCGGTGGACTGATTGCATTAATTACGTTGCATAATGCAAGGACCAACAAGGAAAAAGCCAATCTGACTTTTAAAGAGAAAACAGCTGAATTAGGTCAGGCAATTACCATCTTATTCAGAAACAAGAATATATTTATGGCTGCGCTGGTTCGTATCATTAATACGACACCTTTATTTGGATTTGCTGTTGTAATGCCTTGGTTTTTAGTTGGAAAAACATCCCGGGATCATGGATTGGGATTTTCTAAAACTGAATGGCAAAATATCTGGACACTATTTTTGTTTGTTACGATTTTTACAAATATTTTATGGGGTATTTTGGCAGATTATATTGGTTGGTTACGGCAAGTACGCTGGGTTGGTTGCATTGGTGGTGTTTTTGCCTGTTTCAGTTTTTATTACATTCCAATAACATATGGTCATAATATTTGGATGGCAATGATACCGGCAACTTTGTTTGGAATTACGGTTGCTTCTTTTATGCCTATGACTGCTATTTTTACAGCTCTGGAACCGCATCATAAAGGGGCGGCTGTTTCAATATATAATTTGTCAGCCGGATTGAGCAATTTTCTTGGACCGGCTATTGCCACTATAGCGGTACCTTTCTTGGGGATTGGGGGAGCAATCGGAATATATATGGGACTATATGTTTTTGCCGCCTTATTAACGTTATTGATTAAAGTGAAACAGCCTTCAAAAGAGGACAGGATCAAATTTCGAGAAAATGGCATTGAACCAGAATATGATCAGATTATTTTGGAAAATTAGATTATGATAAAACAAAACTGTCAGTAATATTTATTCTGACAGTTTTTTGTAATTAATTTATATAATTCTCGTTATCAATATTTAATGTCTGGCCAGATATATAATTTGAGTCATAAGATGCCAGAAATACGGCTGCTCCCATAAAATCTTCTGGTAATCCCATTCGTCCCATGGGGACAGCCTGACCAACCAGATTTTTTTTCCGGATGGTCTATGTTCATATTTCGTAAAAAGAGCATCAACTTTTTTCCATATAGGGATATTTATAACATCAGGAGCAATAGTATTGACATTGATATTATATTTTGCCAAAGTCATGGAGGCTGATTGAGTATAGCTTATAATGGCGGCTTGGGTTGCACAATAAAGGGAAACAAGGACTTCGGCCTCGACGACCAGCCTGAGATGATTTATTAATAATTTTTCCATCTTCATTTTGTTCTATCATTTGTTTGGCAACAGCTTGCATAAGAAAAAATGATTCTTTTACATTAACGGTAAATAATTGATCAAAGACATCCCATGATTCATCCAATAAAGGTCGCATGTCAAAAATTCCTGCGCCATTAAATAAAATGTCAACTTTATTAAAGTTTTGGAGAGTGGTTGACAGAATTTGTTGTATATCCTCTTTTTTTACTGACACCGCTACTTGTTCCTGTAATAGTAGCTGTTTTGCCTTTGAGTTTCGTAAAATTACTTTTTTTTGAAATAGATATTTTATTTACAGGCAATAAAATAGTGTTTTAAATTTTTTTTATTTGATTTTATAAATAAGGATTTACAAAATCAATTATATTTAATTGATACCAATAGTCTGACCAACATCCACAATCATGGCATAACCAGTAGTAAAGGTTGCTTCTTTGGAACCAAGCCATAATACAGCAGCAGCGATTTCCTCAGGTCTACCAAGACGGCCAATAGGTTCTTAAGCAATTACACGAGCTTTTCCTTCAGGCGTACCACCACTGAATCGCTCAATCATTGGCGTGTCAATAATACCAGGACAAATGGCATTGATCCGAATGTTTGATTTTGCATAATCAAGTGCGGCACATTTGGTAAGACCCATAATACCAAATTTAGTCGCGGCATAAGCAGCTTGCCCTTTAATACCAATAATGCCTGCACTGGAAGAAGTATTAACGATTGATCCACCACCGTTCCTAAGCATAACAGGAATAAGATATTTCATACATAAGAAAACATCATTTAGGTTTATATTAATATAATGGTACCAATTGTCTTCTATAACCTCACCAATCGGTTCAACAGGTTGTTCAACACCAGCATTATTAAATGCTAGATCAATATGGCCAAACGTGGCAACTGCACGATCGACAGTATTTTTTATCTGTTGGCTATTTCTTACATCAGCAGTAATAGCCAAGGCATGTTGCCCAATTTTTTCAATAAGGTTTACGGTTTTCTACAACCTAATTTCGTCCAGATCCACTAAAATTATATTTGCTCCTTCTCTTGCAAAAGCTAGGGCTGTGGCCTTAACTAATACCTTCTGTGGCACCTGTAATAAAGGTAACTTTATCAGTAAAACGTTTATTTTGATTTATAGTCATTTTTTAATTTCTTTTTTAGTAGTAATTTAATGAAAATTATTATTTATTCTTTTGTTTAGGGAATCATTACAGTGTCTTTTGTGAGCTTGCGTGATTCAAGTTTCTGATGGGCTTCAGTAGCGTGTTCCAAAGATAACTGAAGAGGTGATTGAATTTTTATAATATTATTCGAAATAATATCAAAAAACTCTTTACTCATGGAAAGCACGTCGGAACGTTTGGAAAGATATGTTGTTAAGCCAAGCCAAGTTGCATAAAGCGATCCTTTTTCTAATAAAGTTAGAATATCAAAAGGTGGAATAAGTCCTGAAAAAAGCCAAAACTAACAAAAAAACCAAAAGGACGCAAACAATCCCGTGAACCTGGAAAGGTCATTTTACCAATACTATCATAAACAACATGGCATCCTTGACCATGAATGATGGCTTTAACTTGAAAGGTTTGTCGGATTAAAAACCGGGCTGTTAATCCTTTGAGTAAGGATGCGGCTGCGGTTTCATAAGAGATGTTATCAGGCAAGGGTATAAGAAAATGTACAGGAACAATTGTTTGTTCTGCATAAGCACCCAAGGTTTCGATATAAGCTACTCGATCCCCAACGGAAAAATCTTTTACTCCCTCACCAATGGCAATAATATCGCCAGCCCCCTCTTTACCTGGAATAAATGGAAGTGGTGTATTAAAAATCCCTTTTCTTAAATAAATATCGACAAAATTGACTCCAATTGCTCGATTATGGATAAGAACCTCTCCAGCTTTGGGGTGAATAATAGGTATCTCTTCATAATTTAAAACATTTGGATCACCATAATTATGAATTTGTATGGCTTTCATTATCTGTATTCCTAGATTTGTAAATGTATTTTCAATTCGTGTCGTAGATTTTTTAATAAAATCAATAGAATGGATGATTTAAAAATTGCGGATGGATTTAATTATAAAGGGAATAGATTAACGTGATTAGATTTAATAAGTTTTATGTGGTTATGAGAAAAAATCACAAATAAAAATATTGAATTTCAAGATAACCTGTATGAATGTCTTAATATTGATTCAAATTTTTCAAGTAAACTGTTAATAGAAATTGATTTAATCTCTATATCGAATAGCTTGAATAAAATTAGAAAAGGCTAACGACATATTTCTACGATTGGGATAATATAGGTGAAATCCTTGGAAAACAGGGCACCAATCATTCAATGTCTCTTGTAATTGACCATTGTGTAAATAAGGTGCAACAAGTGGTTGGGGAATAAAGGCCAAACCTATTCCATCAAGGGCACTATTCAACATTTGTAAACTGCTATTTAAAATGAGAGGCCCATTAACTTTGACCGTGAATTTTTCATTATGTTTTCTGAATTCCCAGGCATAAATGTTTCCGGAATTATTATGTCGAATATTGATGCATTTATGATGGATCAATTCATATGGGGTTGTTGGAAATGAATTTTGTTGAAAATAATCAGGAGACCCGACTACAGCCATGCGCCAATTGGTTCCTATACGAACAGCAATCATATCTTTGTCTATGGAATTTACAAGACGAATACCGGCATCAAATTTATGTTCTATAATATTTATAAATTCATAATTGATATGTAATTCTAAGATAATATCAGGGTATTGTATAAAAAAATCTTTTAAAAGAGGTCTTAGACACATTTCAATAGAATCATCAGTACAAGTTATTCTTATAGTACCTACTGGTTTACCACGTAATTCATTGAGCTTTTCAAGTTCCAAATTTATTTGATTTAAATGAAATCCAACCGATGTTACTAATTGTTCACCAATTTTGGTTGGAGAAACATTGCGTGTCGTTCTGGCGAGTAATCGTAAACCAAGTTGTTCTTCAAGATCTTTGATTATATGGTTTAAAGTTGATGGAGTTATTCCTAATTCAGCTGTAGCTTTTGTAAAGCTTTATTTCGTGCTACGGCCAAAAATGATTGCAATGCATTAAGTGTCGTTTTTTTCATTTTATTGTCATAGGTTTGAAAAAATAAGAATATTAAATTGAAGAATAAATTTTAAAGTTTGGTTAGAAATTAAAGAATTATTTCATATATATAGTGTATTCGAATTTCCATTCGAAACAATTTCAAATTTTGTATACAAGGAAAACCTGTAATAAATTTTATCTTTAAAAGATAAAAAATTATATGGTACTAGAATACTTCATTGATTGTTTGAACAGTTTTGAAATTAAGATAATGAGCTATGCAGTAAAAGAAATTTTTCTTACCTTGCAGGGAGAAGGCTATTTTGCAGGCAGGACAGCGGTTTTTTGCCGTTTCTCCGGTTGTAACTTGTGGTCCGGACAGGAAAAAGACCGTGCCAATGCGATTTGTCAGTTTTGTGATACAGATTTTGTCGGAATGGATGGTTCTGGTGGTGGACGATTTGAAGATGCAAATTCGTTGGCCATAGCTATTGAAAAACATTGGGGAGAAAGGGACACTTCCTATCGTTTTGTTGTTTTTACCGGAGGGGAACCTTTGTTGCAGCTAGATAAATCCTTGATTGATGTTCTGAAGAAAAAAGGTTTTTTTATTGCTGTTGAGACAAATGGAACGATGCCTGTACCAAAAGGGGTGGATTGGATTTGTGTAAGTCCCAAACAAGGTGCTGCCCTAATGCAAATGCATGGGGATGAATTGAAATTAGTGTATCCACAAGAAGCGATGAATCCCCAGAAATTTGAATCATTATCTTTTAAGAGTTTTCGTCTGCAGCCTAGGGATGATGAGCAGAGAGATAAACATTTGCGTCAGGCAATCCAATACTGTCAAGATCATCCAAAATGGTATCTTTCATTGCAAACACATAAATTAATAGGGATTCCATAATGAAAAAAACAGCAGATTTTTCAGAAGGGGCCCTGGTTTTATTTTCGGGAGGTCAGGATTCAACAACCTGTTTGGCCTGGGCTTTGACACATTTCCCAATTGTCGAGACGCTAGGATTTGATTATGGACAACGTCATTTTGTGGAAATGGAATGCCGTTCGGTAATTCGCGAAAAGATCTTGAATATTCAACCGGAATGGAAAGAGCGTCTTGGAGAGGATCATATTTTGAAATTATCAGATTTGGGAGCGATTTCTGATACATCCTTAACGCGGGAAACCGAAATTGAATGGAATAAGCAGGGATTACCTTCGACCTTTGTTCCTGGAAGGAATTTACTTTTTTTAACTTATGCCGCGATTATTGCAAACAGAAGAAATTTGCGGCATTTGGTTGGTGGCATGTGTGAAACAGATTTTTCAGGATATCCTGATTGTCGGGACGATACGTTAAAAGCTTTGCAGGTTGCGCTTAATCTGGGAATGAATACGCGATTTGTTTTGCATACACCATTAATGTGGCTTGACAAGGCTGCAGAATGGAAATTGGCTGAAACTTTGGGAAATGATTCACTTATTGAATTAATCAATAAGGAAACGCATAGTTGTTATTTGGGCGATCGTACCCATTATCATGAATGGGGATATGGTTGTGGTCATTGTCCTGCCTGCGAATTACGTCAGGCTGGATGGGAGACCTATTTGCGGCAAAAGGAAATGTTTGGTGTTTGATTTGGTTTTTACTCGTCGTTATTCTATGGGGCATCGTTTGATTCACGGGGCTGGAGATATTTGTGCCACACCGCATGGGCATAATGAAGAGGTGAGCGTTTATTTAAAGGCTCATGAAGCGGAAAGACTGGATGGTTCTGCAAATATGGTCCTTCCTTTCTATTATGCAAAAAAGAAATGGCATCAATTTGTGGATGGTTCCATAGATCATTCTTTTCAGCTTTCAGAAGATGATCCCCTTTTGCCCTGGTTTATCAAAAATGAACCAAAACGTGTAAGGCATTTAGTCGTGACACCAGGTGATCCAACAACTGAATTAATGGCTTGTTTATTAATGATCAAGGTCAATACAATTTTGGATGCAGAAAAAACCGGCTTATATTGTTTTAAAATCGATATCAAGGAAACCCCGACAAATACGGTCAGTTTTTCGGGCAATCCTTTTGATTTTGTTCCCCAATCGAAAAATGGACAAGGTCATTGGTGGGAACGGCCGGATATGTCAATTTCTGATTTGGAAATCTAGAGGGTGAGTTGATATAATATCGTGTGACGACTGGTACAATCTTCCAGTTCCATTGTTGTCGGAATATTATATTCATGAATAGGGAAAAGTTCTTCTTTGGGTAAATAATTACGTCCAGGATCTGCAATAATGACCTGTGTACCGGTGGCGGCACATTTTTTTAGCCAGGGCCAGATATGCCTGGTCATTGGGGCTTCATAACAAACGTCACCACAAAGAATCAGATCCCATTGACAGGGTAGTCCAACAATATTTTTGGAATTTTTATCTAGAAGAATATGATTGGCCTTTGCATTTGATGCACACGCTTGCTGTGCCAGAGGGTCAATATCTGCGACTTCAATAAATTGCGCGTTGTTTTTGCCCGCTGCAATGGCGGCAATTCCACATCCTGCTGCAAAATCCAGGACTTTTTTCTGTTTAACAAATCGAGGATGATCTATAATATACCGTGCGAGTGCTTTTCCCCCAGGCCAGGCAAAAGCCCAGAAAGGCGGTTCAATATTTTGCTCGGCAAGCCAGTTTTCAGTCGCTTGCCAAATAGGTGTAATATCACTGGCTTGATAAAGTGAAATTTCCGGAACAAAATCAACTTCTTTTAAAATGGTATAATCGGAAATAAATTTTTGGAATAGTGCCGGATTCATTGAAAAATATTTCCCATTAATAAAGCCAGGGCGATCAATATACCGGCATCACGATTGGATTTGAACAATATTAGGCAACAGGTTGGGTTGCATAAGTCAAAGTTTTTAAGCTGCCATATAAAATGGCTCAAGGGTAAGAGAAGGGCAAAGAAAGAAACCCAGCTATTCTGATTTAAAATCATGGCAATCAATAACATTATGATACAAAAGCCATAATTTGTACCCACGAAAATCTTTCCTGCCTCCCCGGCCCATCGGGCGGTTGATTTGACACCAATTCGTTGATCATCTTCTATATCCTGATATCCGTAAATAGTATCAAAACCGATTTGCCAAAAAATAGTTGCGGCATATAACGCAAATTGGGACCAGGATAAACAGCCTGTAGCGGCGGTATATCCAAGGGGGGCACCAAATCCAAATGTAAATCCCAGAACAAGTTGTGGCCAAGCAAAAATTCTTTTTGCACCAGGATAGAGAGCAACAAGAATTAGGGAGGAAGCGCCCAAAAGCCATGAAAGCGGATTTAGCTGTAATAAAACGAGAAAACCAAGAGCCAAGAGAACAAGTAAAAAACAAACTGCTCTTTTTAGGGAAATTGTATTATTTGCAAGGGGCCTTTGTTGTGTTCTGGCAACCTGACGGTCAAAATCACGATCCCATATATCATTTACAACACAACCGGCGCTGCGCATGATGATACTGCCCAGCGCAAAAAGAAATATGAGTTTTAAGCGTATTGCCCAATTGATTTGATGGGGTAATAGGATTCCCCATAACCCCGGGATAAAGAGAAGCCAGTTTCCAATCGGGCGATCCAGTCTGGATAAAATGGCATAAGGTTTTAAGGAAGACGGTAAAAAATTAATCCAACTTGATAAATTGATATCAGAATATGATGATTTTTGATTCACAGTTAATTCCAAAAGGCAAATTTGTGCCTGAATATCGAGGATGGTGTAAAAGCTTTATGGATTTTATAGTATAAAACTGTTTTTTTACTAGAAAAAGATTGTTTGAATATTTTGTTACAGAATGGTGGAATGAATGTCTTTTGTACCGCGTATCTATATTGATTTAGATCAATCTATAACATTGGTTGCAAATGAACCTTGTTATTTATCCGCTACAATTGTTCATTATCTAGGAAATGTTTTACGATTGAAAAAAGGTGGCAGAGTTATTTTGTTTAATAACCGAGATGGAGAGTGGATTGGTGAAATAGAGCATATATCCAAAAATAAAGGGGTTGTTCATCTGTTGGAGCAGGTAAGGTTACCCATTCTTGCTCATGGACCAACCTTGCTTTTTGCACCCTTGAAACGAGATGCAACAGATTTGGCTGTTCGTATGGCGACTGAATTGGGGGTCAGAATTATTCAGCCTGTTCAGACATTGCGAACAAACAGTCAAAGAATTAAAGATGAAAGGTTACTGGCTATCGCCAAAGAGGCTGCAGAACAAAGTAACCGTTTGACCATTCCCGAAATAAGGTCACTTTGTTCCCTATTCGAAATTTGTGATGTTTGGCCACAGGACAAGCCTTTGCTGATAGCGCTAGAGCGTGGAAATGAAAGAAAGATTGATGCAACTTTTCAACCATTATATAATGGAAACGAAGGGCTCCTTATTGGTCCCGAAGGAGGGTTTGATGAATGTGAAATCGAAAAATTACTTTCTTATAAATTTATACTTCCTATATCCTTGGGAAATCTTGTTTTAAAAGCGGAAACAGCTATTGCTGCAGGACTTGCAAAATTATTTCCTTATGTAAAAGCTTAATATAGTATAATAATTACTTCTTTTTTAAAAATGTAAATGTAGATAGATTGTATATGTCCAGTTTAATTGATCATGATCAGACTCTAGTAACTTCCGTAAAACAATTGGCTGATTATTTGGCCGGTGGATGTAAACCTGTTCAAAATTGGCGTATTGGTACTGAGCATGAAAAATTTGGATTCATTAATTCTCAGAATGATCGTGATTATTTATTCCCTCCCGCTTATAAACCGGATGGAATAGAGGATGTTTTAAAAAATATTCAAGATCAGCATGAAAGCTGGCAGCCGCTTTACGATATGAATAACCTTATCGGATTTAATGGTGACAGGGGTTCGATTTCCCTTGAACCGGCTGGACAATTTGAGCTATCTGGGGCGCCTGTTGAAACTTTGCATGAAACGCGCCGAGAAATGGATTTGCATTTTCAGGATATGCATCGTGCTGCTGACTCTTTGGCATTGGGATTTTCTCCTTTGGGATTTCATCCGTTTGCACGACGTGACCAAATGCCCTGGATGCCCAAAAAGCGATATGAAATTATGAAAGCCTATATGCCAAAGGTTGGAAAACTTGGCCTGGATATGATGACAAGAACTTGTACAGTTCAGGTCAACCTGGATTTTTCTTCAGAAAAAGACATGGCACGTAAAATGCGTGTATCTTTGGCTTTACAGCCCATATTTACCGCTCTATTTGCAAATTCACCCTTTTATGAAGGAAAACCGAGCGGGTTGCAGTCAATGCGTGCATATATCTGGACAGATACGGATAATCAGCGTGCAGGTATGCCCGATGTTTTTTTTGACGATCATTTTGGTTTCGAACACTATATCGAGTGGCTGTTGGATGTGCCGATGTATTTTGTCATTCGTCATGGTAAGATGATTGATGTTTCCGGGGCATCTTTTCGGGCATGGATACAGGGTAGAACACCTGCGGGTTTGGAGCATGAGAAACTGACCATGGGAGATTTTAAAAACCATATAACAGTCGCCTTTCCTGATGTCCGTTTGAAACAATATCTTGAAATGCGGGGTGCGGATGCAGGATCAAGGGAAATGATGATTGCAATGTCGGCTTTCTGGACGGGATTATTGTATGATTCTTCAACGTTGCTGGCCGTGGAAAAGCTGGTCAGGGAACAGGAATGGTCTGTCTATAAAGCTTTAAGAAATAAAGTGATCGGACAGGGATTGTCAGCATCAATCGGTAGAGAAAACCTTAGGGAATTTATGAGGCGTCTTCTTCAGTTGGCTCAACAAGGATTGAAAAATCGCAATTTTAAGGATGAGAATGGTGATGATGAAACCAAGTATCTGATTCCCCTATTTGAAATTGCTGAGGGAGGTCCAACCCAGTCTGAATATTGGTTACACCGTTATGAAACGGTTTGGAGGGGAGATGTAAGGCGAATTATGAAAGAGTCTATGATTTAGGGAAGATAAAAAATTAATTTTATTGTTCTTTGAGTCATTAAGGTTGAATATTGTAAATTAATAAATTGATTTTATAAAAGGAATTTAGTCATGTCGATTCAAAATTTTGAATTTTATAATCCAACACGTATCGTTTTCGGACAAAATACAATTGAAAAATTGAACAGCTTAATTCCTAAAAATGCAAAAGTACTAATTACTATAGGAGGGGGCAGTGTTCGCAAAAATGGAACCCTTGCTGAGGTACAAAAGGCATTGGGTGGTCGTCATGTCGAGATTTTTGAAGGAATAGAAGCCAATCCTATTTTTGAAACTCTCATGAAAGCTGTTGAGAAAATTCGTCAGGAAAATTTTGATTTTATATTGGGCGTTGGCGGAGGATCTGTCATGGACGGGACCAAATTTATCGCCGGGGCAGTACATTGCAAGGATGATCCTTGGAAATTGGTACTTGATGGTGGAAAAGATATTCAGCAGATTGTTCCTTTCGGATTTGTTTTGACCTTACCGGCAACAGGTTCGGAAATGAACAGTAATGCTGTTATCTCACGGAAGACAACAGAAGATAAATTGCCGATTAAAAATGAGCTTTTATATCCTGTATTTTCTATTCTGGATCCAACGAAAACATTCAGTTTACCGAAAAAGCAAGTTGCAAACGGAATTATTGATGCTTTTGTCCATACTACAGAACAATATTTGACTTATCCAGTTAATGGATCCATTCAAGATCGTTTTGCTGAAGGGATTTTGTTAACTTTAATTGAAGAGGGTCCAAAGACCTATAATAATCCAGAGGATTATGAATCTCGCGCAAATTTTGTATGGGCAGCAACAATGGCCCTAAATGGCTTGATTGCCGCAGGGGTTCCGGAAGATTGGGCCACTCATATGATTGGACATGAACTGACAATTTTGTATGGTCTTGATCATGGGCAGACTTTGGCGATTGTACTTCCATCCTTATTAGAGGAAATGCGTCAAGATAAACGTGAAAAACTTCTTCAATATGGTAAGAGAGTATGGGGATTAACAGGATATAGTGATGAAAAGATTATTGATGAAGCAATCAGGAAAACAAGGGAATTTTTTGAAAGTTTTGGTGTAAAAACCTATTTACACGAATATGATATTGATAATAATGCTGCGGAAAAGGTAATTGAGCAATTAAAGAGACATCATATGACCGCATTGGGGGAAAGAAAAAATATTACACCTGATGTAAGTTATCGTATTGTGCAGGCAAGTCTGTAACAATAATTACATTTCTGCTAAAAGGGTTTTGCCATGCGATTGTTGAAAGTTGTTTCCATTTGCTGTTTTATTACCGTTTTGGAAATGGTTGGTTTAAGAAATCTTGCTTTTGCTCAGGATAAGACAGGGAATGCAATGACGGGTGTGACACTGACGTCCAAGCAGCTAAATAATATTCAGCAGTTGGAAAATTGGATTGATAATCTGACAATAATGAAAGCCAATTTTCAGCAGATTGCCCCGAATGGTCAACGAAGCACTGGACAGGTTTGGATCAAGCGTCCAGGGCGGATTAGGTTTGAATATGATAAACCCAGTCAATTATTGTTGGTAGCGAATGAAGGGAAAATGGTTTTTCATGATGGAGCTGTTGGTCAAACAACCACCATTCCAATTGATCAAAATCCATTAGGACTGTTATTAAAGCCGGATCTTCATTTTTCCGGAGATGTCACGATTGTTAAATATGAAAAGGAAAATGGTTTAATTCAGGTCACGGTTGTCAGGACGGCCTCTCCTTCAGAGGGAAGCTTGACGTTGATATTCAATCAAAATTATATGGTTTTAAGAGGATGGGAGGTTGTTGATGCGCAGGGTCAGGTTACCAAAGTTGACCTGTATGACCTTCATCCTAAAAAATCTGTTTCTGATGAGTTATTTAACATTCATTTTAAGGATGATGAATAGGGATTATATTTTTTGCAGTTCAAGTGCACGTTTATAAACAATTTTTTTGGGCAAGTGAAGAGCGGTGGACACAACTTGGGCAGCGTCTTTAATGGACATTGTTTTTAAGGCCTTAATAAGATTTGTATCAAGATCTATCATATCATGGTTATTTTTTTCTGAAGAGGGGGGGGCCAATAATACAATCATTTCACCTTTTGGTGGGATTTTGGAAAATTGATCAAGCAAAGATTTTAAAGTACCACGTTGAATTTCTTCGAATTTTTTTGTCAATTCTCTAGCTACGGCTGCCTCACGATTTTCGCCAAAAACCTCTTTCAAATCTTTTAGCATATCGATCAATCGATGGGGTGCTTCATGCCAGATATAGGTTGGGGTCAGTCCTATATTTTCTACTGCCTTTAAGATAGCAAAAGAATTTTGCCGAGCTGTTGATTTTGGTGGCGGAAAACCAATAAATAAATAGGGATGTGGTGGAAGTCCTGATAAAGTTAATGCCATTAAAGCTGCATTTGCGCCTGGAATGGCTGTAATTTTAATATTTTCTTTTATGACAGCATGGGTTAGTTGATATCCTGGATCAGATACCAAAGGGGTGCCTGCATCAGAAATCAATGCAATTTTTTTACCCTGGTGAAGTAAATTTAAAACATGATGGATACGATGGGTTTCATTATGTTGATGCAGGCATTCGGTTGGGGTTGTAATACCATAGGTTGATAGAAGTTTTGCACTGACCCGTGTATCTTCACATAAAATCAAATCGCATTCCTGTAAAATCATTTTGGCACGAAAACTTAGGTCACCAAGATTGCCAATTGGTGTCGAAACCAGAAAAAATCGAGCATTATTTTCAATGGTACGATTATGTAAAAGCCTGTTTGATTGGATTGTGTTAATATTTGATTGAATATTTTGTTTTTGCATTTTAATAATAACTGATAATCAGATTTTGATTAAATCAAAGGAGAATACTATTGATAGAGCAGAAAATACCTTTTAAACAAAATTGTTTGGGATTGAATTCTTTTATGGCAAATTTGTTAAAGGTCACTATCCCTGTATGCTTGCTGGCAGCTTGTTCTTCTAGTCATAGTGATAATAATACTCCTATTACGACACCTACTCAAAATTTGCAACAACCTTCCAAAAAACAAATTGGGCTTCTTCTTCCCTTGACGGGGAGAAATGGCGGATTGGGAAACAATATGTTAAAAGCCGCCCGGCTCGCCATTGATGAACCCTCTGCACTCGACGTTCATGATACGGCAGAAACGGGTGGGGCTTCTGCAGCAGCCCATAAAGCCATTGAGGCAGGTGATGGCATTATTCTTGGTCCCTTGACAGCTAAGGATACAACAGAGGTTGCAGCAGTGACTGGTGCGGTCAATATTCCGGTTCTTTCCTATAGCAGTAATGCTTCAATTGCATCTTCAAATGTGTGGATTTTTGGAATTACGCAAAATCAGCAAATTGAAACTTTGGTAAAAGCAGCCAAAAATGAAGGGCGAATGAAATTTGCGGCTTTTTTACCTGATAACAGTTTTGGTCGGGCAATGGCAGATGGATTAATTAAAAGCTGCTCTGATCAGGGATTGATGCAACCCACAATCGTGTATCATGCGGCTGACCTGTCTGACATCACACAAAAATTGAAATCAATGTCAAATTTTGATGAAAGAACGGAAGCGGCTAAAACAAACTCTCAAAACCAGAATTCAACTGATACCACTGCAGCGAATGGACCCAAGGAAGATGGAGATAGTTTACAAAATGAACTTATTCCTTCAAAACCTGAAAAAAAGGTCGAGACAAAAAAACTGAAACTGGATAAACCTCCGTTTGACGCCTTGCTTTTGGCTGATACAGGATTACAGTTGCAGTCTGTTATCAATGCGATGAATGAAGTGCAGGTTTCTACAAGCCAGGTCAGGATTATGGGACCTACTTTATGGTCATCTTTTGCCGGTAAATTGGGAAAATTAAAAGGGGCCTGGTATGTCGCGCCCAATCCGGTCAAACGTCAGGAATTTATCCGGCAATATATGGCAAGATATGGACAAACTCCAAAACCCCTAGCGGACTTCACCTATGATTCAGCTGCATTGGCAAACAGTTTGAGAAAACGTCCAGGTGGTTTCTCAATAGAAAATCTAACGCGACCGGATGGATTTAATGGTATTGATGGCTTTTTTGCCCTGCATCCCGATGGAACAGTAAAACGTGATTTACAGATTTTTGAAATTCAGTCCTTTGGTGGAGGAAAAATGATTTCAACTCCAAAAGATAATACATCGGGCAGTATGACACATTAGGGTTTATAGTATTCTTTTGGCCATCTTTTATGCAGCCAGAGCCATTGCTCTGGTTGTTTCCTTATCCATTCTTCAATTTTGTCATTTATGCGTTGGGTTAATATTCGAACATTTTCTATATTGTTTTCGACCAGATCCGAATAATCAATGGGTGTTTCGACAATAATGCGCAGTCTTGCAGGTCCAAGTCGTTTTACATAACCGGGAATGATGGGACAACGTAATTTCAGGGCCAGGCTTGCAACAGCGGAAGAGGTCATTGCAGGTTTTCCAAAAAAATTAACCCGAATGCCATCATTCATCTTCTGATCACTTAGAACACCAAGTCTTTTTCCTTGTAAAAGGTGTCTTAATGCTTGTTTTGCCCCTTTTGCTCCCTTTGCAAACATGGGAATTTTTTGTTGCATGGCTTGATATCGTAATTGAAGGATAAGCTCATTTACATAGGGATTGCTAGCTGCACGGAAAAAAGAAGAAAAAGGAACCCCATATTGTGCAACCCCCGGTGGCAACATTTCCCAGTTTCCAAGATGACCTGATACAAATAAAACCGGTCCTTTACGCTTTGCCTGTCCAATTAAATAATTTTCCCCAATGATTTCCCAGCCCGCACCTTGTTTGGTATTTTGTTCAAGATTAGCAAGATGTGGAAATTCTCCAACCGTTCTTCCAAGATTTTCCCATACGCCTGCTATAATTTTTTGTCTTTCCTGCAAGGAGAGATCAGGCATGACAAATTTTATATTTCTATCAGCTATTTTGGAAACGGGAAGTTTCGTGCCAATTTTTTGACAAATCCATCCACCTAGATTGGAGGCTTGTTCTGGAGAAAGTTTTTGTAAGAGGTTAATACAAATTTCAGCGATCAGATATTCACCGTAATATAAACATTGTTTCAACCAATTGGAAATAATCTGACGGGATGGTAAGGGCAAGGACATGAAGGAAATTTTTATTGAATGGATTTTACTAAAACGGAATGGATGACAGTCTAAAAGATTACATAGAAAAGATATAGAGAAATCTTGAAAAATAAATTGGTTAGAAATGAATCATATGGAATATCTTTTGTAAAGATGCAGGATCGTGCCATGTCAAACAAACCTCTAGTGGAGTGGCCAAAGGTCTGAATTGATCTGGTAACCTAACATAGTCCTTGGGTGTTGTTACCAGGGGCAATTGATAATGGCGATGAAGTGATAAAAGCTTGTTTAGGTCTTTGTTTGTGTAATGATGATGATCTGGAAATGAAATTGTTTTTGAAAGGATAAGTTGGTTATCTCTTAAGGTTTGAAAAAATTTTTCAGGTCGTCCAATGCCTGCAAAGGCGATAACAGATTGATTAGAAAACTGTCGAATGGCAGGATTCATTGTTAGATTTGCCCTGAAAACGGGTACATGGGATGAAATCGTGGGTAAAAGCCCTGTTTTATCTTTGCCAATAAAAATACAGGTTTTGACTGTTTTAAGCCCTTGTATAACAGGTTGTCGTAAAGGGCCGGCAGGCAAAAGTCTTTGATTTCCAAAACCTGTTACACCATCAACAACTAGGATGGATAGATCTTTATACAGGGTAGGGTTTTGCAAACCATCATCCATGATTAGTAATTTTACAGTACTTTTCTTTATTGCTGCTTTGGCCGATGCGGCTCGATTGCCACCAATCCACGTTGGTGCAAGTCGGGCCAATAAAAGGGCTTCATCACCAACATCTTTGGCATTATGCTGATTGAGATCAACCATAAATGGTTCTGCAATTCTGCTTTTTCTTTTATAGCCACGTGTCAAAAAGGCGAAAGGAATTGATTGTTGTTGGCAATAATGACCCATTTCCAGCGCTACGGTAGTTTTTCCTGTGCCACCAATAGTCAAATTTCCACAACAGAGAACAGGAATAGGGGCATGCCATCCTGGTTTGTTTATTTGATAACGGGTGATAAGTGAGGTTATGAACGAAAAGGGGGTTAAAATTTTTGCTGTTGGTGTGGGAGGATATTGTTGCCAGAAAAAGGGAGCCTTCATATGGATTGCCTTGCTAATTTTAGAAGATGAGTGCCAATATCCGTAGCAAGATTGCTTTTTTGTTCCATGATTTCCAAGGCCAGGCAGGCTTGTTTTTTTCTCAATTGTGGGTTGGACAGCATTTTATCAACCCAGTTTGTCAGATCGTCTATGGTGTGAATTATTGTAACCGCTTTCTGTAAATGATAATAAGCCTGTCTGAAATTATGTATTTTGGGTCCAGTTGCAATGGTACAATTTAATTGCGCAGCTTCAAATGGATTATGTCCACCCCCTTTATGAACAACATCAAGACTGTTGCCTATGAATACAATGTCAGCCAATCTGTAAAATAGTCCAAGCTCTCCTAAAGTGTCACAGAGCCATAAACCGTTTTCAAAAGGAAGCTCATGTTTACTGCGTTGGGCAACCATTCCTATCTCATTAATGATTTCCTGTCCTCGTTCAGGATGGCGTGGTACAATGATTGTAATAAGGTTGGGCCATTTTTTTCTTAATACAGCATGCGTTTTGGCAATAAGGGTTTCTTCGTTAGGATGGGTTGATGCTGCCAGCCAGATTGGAGAATTATTAAAATAGTTTTCTAACTCGACCAATTCTTGAGAATTAAAGTAGAGTTTTTGTGCTGTTTGTTTTAAATTGCCCAAATAATCGGTTGTAATCTGTAGATGTGCAAAATTATTTTGGTCATGTTCAGATTGGGAAATGATCCATTGAAAACGTGATAGAATGTTTTGGATAAGGGATGGACAAACTTTCCAGTTTTTTAATGAGCGATCGGAAAGGCGTCCGTTGATTAAAGCAAGCGGTATTTTTTTTTGGCAGGCCTCTTTGATAAGATTGGGCCAGATTTCACTTTCTGCCAGAACAATAAGGGATGGATGCCAATAAGTTAAAAAACGATTGATCCATTGTGGAATATCGAGGGGTATAAATTGATGAATAATATGTCTGGCTAATATTGGATGATGCGATATGAAATTTTCTAAGATACGAAAGGAGGTAACTGTTCCTGTTGTAATCAAAAAACTTTGGCTGGAATCCTGAATATGAATGGCTTGAATGACCGAAAAAATGGAAACAAGTTCTCCAATACTTGCGGCATGAAACTGTATGATTGAACCGGCAGGTCTGGATTGGGTAGGATAACCTTGCCTTTCTTTAAGGCGATTGGGAATTTCTTTACCCTTTTTGCAACGGTTTTGAAGATAAAATGGTAAAAAGGGAGACAAACAATTCGTTAATGCAGTCCAGGTTGATAAAAGAAAATGATCCTCAATTATGTTTTTCATGATTGTGCCAGCTGGTTGGCTTGATGTAATTGGTTAATGATTTCTGTTTCAATTGTATCATAATTTTTCTTTGTGACCTCGATAGGTGTGCGACAAACCATTTTTCCTTTACCGAACGGTAAGGGGACGATCAATTTATCCCAGTTGTTTAGGCGTATTGAGCTGCAATAAGCTCCGACAGGTACGATTTTGGTTTTGGCAAATAAGGCAAGCTTGATCAATCCCGGATGTAAATGATGGCGTGGGCCTCTTGGCCCATCGGGCATGATGGCGATTAAATGACCTGTTTTGGATAATTTTAGAAGTTTGCGGAAAGCGGTCGCCCCACCTTTATCTTGTCCATTTTTATTGGCAGATCCTTGTACTGTCCATATTCGCCACGGATTAACAATTTTGCTGATGAGGCGTCCATCATTATTTTTACTAATAAGTACATATAGGGTAAGATAAGGGTTCTGAGGTATGGCCCACCACCACAAACGTGGTGAAAGGATCAGGGTTTCATGCCAAAAAATGACAATGGCGGGTTGACCATCCCTACAAGTAAGTAAAGAGCGTGCTTGCGGGTCAATATCAAATTGCCAACATGTTGTTTGTAAGGCCAGTTTTAAATAACCTCTTAAAATAAAGATTAAACTATTTTGAATTATTTTTTTTATGGAGGCAAACATTTGAAAATGGATAAAATGCTGTTTGAAACTGATGGTGATAAAGATTTACATATGATTGATATAGGAATCTATTGTACAATTTGAACAAGATTTTATTTTATTAGTTAGATAACAGTATATTTTAAAATATATCGTTACTTGTAAGAGACCTAAAGCTTTCTTACCAAACCCTGTTTGGGCTCTTTTAAAACGGAAGACTGAAAACCGATTGTAAAATGCTGTCTATTTTCTTTCCAACTTGCTATATTGGCATTATCTGGGATCAAGATGGTTGTAAAACCAACCCTGGTTAGAAATTGATATTGATCGGGAAGAATATGCCCAATTGCCCGTAATTCTCCTGTAAATTTTAGATGCTCTCTGATTTGGCGAGCTTGTGAAAAAGCCCTGCCATCTTTAAAAGAGGGAAATTCCAGGACAATAAGGGAGAGCTTTTCAAGATAAGGTCTTAAGTGTTCAATATCTTGATCGCATGGCAATAAAACACCAAGTGGTTGATGAATTTTATCGATATTGTCAAGCGTGGATAAAAGCGTTTGCGACAGGATCGGATAATCAGGTAACGATGTTGGTAAATTATTTTCAATTACAATCCAGGGATTATCAATAATTTCACCATCTTTAAGCAGTAACATAGACAATTTCCTTGAATGGGCTGATACCTAGGCGATTGTAAGTATCAATAAAATATTCATTTTCATGACGTTGCTCAAGATAAAAATCAATTAGCCTGCGAACGGCTTCAACCGCTTCCTCCGCAGTAAGTGCCGCTCCTAGTATGGCACCAATTGCGGCTCTGCCTTTATAGGAAGATCCGCCAAGTTTTATTTGATAGAATTCCTCTCCCTTTTTATTGACCCCCAAAACACCAATATTCATGATATGATGATGGGCACAGGAATTGATACATCCATCGACTCCAATATGTATGGGACCTATTTTTTCCTGTAAACGGATATCCTGAAATAGAGACATTATTTCCTTGGCGACAGAGATTGACCGCGCATTTGCCAAGGAGCAGTAATCAAGTCCGGGACAACAGACGATATCTGTAATTAATCCCTGATTTGGCATTGCCAGCCGATATTTTTGCAAAGCCTGCCATAGAAAAAATAATTGGTCTTTTCTTACATGCCCCAAGACAAGATTTTGTAAATGAGTCACACGAATTTCCCCGAAAGAATATTCCTCCGCCAGATTGGCCAGAGCACTCATTTGATCTGCAGTCATGTCACCAGGTGTTTCCCCGATGTTTTTAAGGGAAATGACGGTTGCTATATAATCTTTATGAAAATGAGGGTGGCTGTTATGTTTTACCCATCGGTCAAATTCCGGATTGTTTTGCTGATGTTTTTTCATGGTTTCAGAAGCGTTTGGGATATCGGCAAGATTGGGATGACCAAAACGTTTGTGAATCGAATTTATGATATCGTCAGACAAACGGTATTGTTCTAAATCCATGGTATCAAATTCTTTATCAACCTGTTTGCGATAAGCATCTATACCAAGATTCTCTACAAGAATTTTGATTCTCGATTTATATAAATTATTTCGACTTCCATGCAGATTATAAACACGGATAATGGCTTCAAGATAAGCAAGCAAATGTTCAGGGGGCAAGTCATCACGGATGATTTTACCTTTAACCGGAATGCGGCCCAGGCCACCACCAACCCAGATTTCAAAAACGGGTTTATTCTGTTCATTGCGACGGGTTAATATGCCAATATCATAAAAACAAGCAGCGATACGATCATTTGAAGAGCCACTTATAGCAATCTTGAACTTTCGGGGCAAAAATGAAAATTCAGGGTGAAGCGTTGACCATTGACGCATAATTTCTGCATAAATACGGGGATCCAAGATCTCATCTTGCGCCACACCAGCAAATTCATCACTGGTGATATTACGGATACAATTTCCACTGGTTTGGATGGTATGGATTTCAACAGATGCCAGATACGTTAGAATATCGGGGACCTCCTCTAGTTTTGTCCAATGAAATTGTATGTTCTGACGGGTAGTGAAATGACCATATCCACGATCGTAGTAACGGGCAATATATGCCAAACCACGCAACATTCTTGATGATAAAATACCATATGGGATGGCGACACGAAGCATATAGGAATGTAATTGAAGGTATACACCATTCATCAATCGTAAGGGTTTAAATTCATCTTCAGAAAGTTCACCATTCAGCCGTCTTTCAATCTGTAACCTGAATTGATTGATTCTTTCTTTTAAAAAATCAAAATCAATTTCGTCATAGTTATAACGACCAATGACTTTTATGGTGCTTGAATCGGTATCATGGGATGGAAACTGTTTCATTGATAATCATCTTATTATAGAGCGTGGATTAAATTCAGGATGTGTACTGGGACCAAACGCTCTAATATTTTCACGTGCTGATGCTGGATGGAAAGTGTTTATTAACTCTACATAATGTAAATCAATTAAAAAATGGGCAGTATTGGACTGGATGATTTCCTGCAATTTTTTTTCGGCATTTTCCTTATTGGAAAAAAGTTGAGCGTCTTCCAGCATTATTCCCCAATGTTCTTGCGGGGTGAACCACACAACCCGCCCATCCAGAAGACGATTTGCGGTTAAAACATAATAATCAGATTGATCGGCCTGCCTGTCTTGAGAAACCACAATAGATAATTCCTTTTTATAACTATACAAGTGTGTATATATAACATTATTTTTTATAATTACACAAAAAAAATAGTAAAAGGAAAAATTATCCTTTTACCATAAGGATAAATGAAGATGATGTTTTATCGATTCATCAAGACAGATATATTGGCGTTTTCAAGCATGTAACGTGTGACCCCTCCCAGAATCAGCTGCTGCCAACGTGGGTGGGAATAGGCACCCATGCATAACATGTCCGCTCCTATCTCATTACAGGTTGAAAGGATTGTATTTCCAACATCCCTGTCATTGCCCAATTGATGGGGAGTTGCTTGAATGTTATGGAATTTGAGATAGTTAACAACATCTTGAATTTTTTTACCATGATTTTCATAATCATTCGTATATAGGATATAGACCTGTTCAGCATAATGAAGCCATCTCAAACTTGCATGCAGGGCAGCGGCTGATTCTGCGCTGCCATTCCAGCAGATACAGATTTTTTTGCCGGTTGTCAGGGGTTTTTGTTTTGGGGCGATAATGATGGGGCGGCCACTATCGAATAATAGGGTATGAAGTGCTTCGGAAGAGGAAATTTCACTGTCTGAATCGGGGTGAGAAATCACCGTTATGTCGGACAAGCGTGCCCAGTAAGTAATTAATTCATTTTCCCGTCCAACCATATTGGTGAAACTGGCCGTAATTTTTTCCTTAGCAGGTTCAGTAAGGTCTGGGTCGGTTAATTCGATATTGTATTTATCGATAAAATTATCGAATATTTCTCGGGCAAGTTTTAACCGTTTTTGATTTTCTGAGGCGGCAATATTCATGACCTCTTCAATCATGGATCCGGACAATCCCTCACTAGTAAGCGGAATGAGGTCTTTTCTATCGGGTTGAATATGGATAACGGCAAGATGAGCATTATAGTTTTTTGAGAGGTAATAGGCAGTGGTTAGAGTAGATTCAGATAAAGGGGTGCCTTGAATAGGAATGAGTATTTTCTTGACGCTAAGCATTGTTTATTCCCTTTCCTTAAAATAAACGGGGTATAATCTTGGATATTAATCGCTTATTTGATTTTTTAATAGATAAAATGAATTCTAGGCTGAAATAGAGCGCTGAAAAGAATCACATTTTTGTGACAGTAATGCTGGAGCTTAATTAAAACAAAAAGTTGAGGGGTATTATTTGATAATGTTTGGGTTTAATCCCTAAAGATTGTATCCATAATGAAAATGATTTCTTTTCTTTTTTTTTTGTTTTAAAATGAACGCCAATTTAGGAATTGTTCTGGCTACTTTTTAATTGTCAAAAGACATACAAAAACAAAAAATCTATTAAGGGGTGTTATGATAACGAAAAATGATGTTTTGCCTGTAAAGGGAAATTTAATGCAAGGAAAACGCGGTTTGATTATGGGTTTGGCCAATAATCATTCGATAGCATGGGGAATATCGCGTGCTTGTGCGTTACAAGGGGCAGAGCTTGTTTTTACTTATCAGGGAGATGCCTTGAAAAAAAGGGTCGCCCCTTTGGCCGAAAGTTTGGGATCAACCTATCTTTTGCCTTGTGATGTCAGTAAAGATGAGGATATCAGCAACGTATTTGAAGATATTGCCCAAAAATGGGGAAAACTAGACTTTGTTGTTCATGCGATTGGATGGGCTGATAAACAATATTTGCGTGGACGTTATGTCGATACTCCTAGAGAGGCATTTTTAACAGCCATGGATATCTCATGCTATTCTTTTACTGCTGTTGCAAAAGAGGCCGCAAGATTAATGCCAGATGGTGGATCACTTCTTACCTTGACATATCTGGGATCTGAACGTGTGATGCCTCATTATAACGTTATGGGTGTAGCCAAGGCGGCTTTGGAGGCTTCCGTGCAGTATATGGCAGCAGATCTTGGACCTGATAATATTCGTGTCAATGCGGTTTCCGCTGGTCCTATCAAAACATTGGCGGCAAGTGGAATAGGCGATTTCCGTTATATCCTGAAATGGAATCAGCTTAATTCTCCTTTACAACGTAATGTTACCATTGATGAAGTTGGCGGGGCGGGTTTGTATTTCCTTTCTGATTTATCTAGAGGGGTCACAGGTGAAATACATCATGTTGATTGTGGTTATCATCTGGTTGGAATGAAAAATCCCGATGCACCTGATATTGCCTTGTCAGATAATTAATCAATTTTACAGTGAGTGAACAGTAACGTGTCGTGTAATAGTTTTGGAAGCTTGTTCAGGGTTACGACATGGGGGGAAAGTCATGGGCCTGCAATCGGTTGTGTTGTTGACGGGTGTCCTCCCTTGATTCCGCTTTCTGAGAAATTGATTCAACCTTGGCTGGATTTACGCAGACCTGGACAATCCTCATTTACAACCACGCGTAATGAGCCCGATCAGGTGAAGATATTATCAGGTGTATTTGAAGGTAAAACGACAGGCACTCCTATATCATTATTGATTGAAAACACCAATCAGCGTTCCAAGGATTATTCCAATATCGCTCAGTCCTACCGTCCAGGTCATGCAGATATTACCTATGATTTAAAATATGGTATACGGGATTATCGAGGGGGAGGAAGATCTTCAGCCAGGGAAACAGCCATGCGTGTTGCTGCTGGAGCGATTGCCCGTTTGATTTTGGGAAATTCAATTTTTATTCGTGGGGCCCTAATTCAGATTGGGGATAAAAAAATCAATCGTGATCGATGGTCATGGGACGAGGTTAAAAAAAATGAATTTTTTTGTCCCGATGCACAAATGGTCGAGATTTGGAGGAATGAATTATCCATAATCCGTAAGGTTGGGTCATCCATCGGTGCGGTGATTGAAGTGGTGGCCGAAGGGGTTCCCGCAGGATTGGGGGCGCCAATTTATGGAAAACTGGACGCTGATATTGCCCAGGCCATGATGAGTATCAATGCCGTAAAAGCTGTTGAAATCGGTGAAGGCTTTGCCGCTGCAACCCTACGGGGTGAAGAGAATGCTGATCCTATATATCTTGAAAATGGTAAGCTTTCATTTGCCTCTAATCATGCGGGCGGTATTCTGGGCGGTATTTCCAGCAGTCAACCAATTGTGGTTCGTTTTGCAGTTAAACCGACAAGCTCAATTCTTGTCCCTCAACCCTCAATTAATTCAGAAGGTGAATCTGTTGAAGTAATTACCAAAGGTCGACATGATCCTTGTGTCGGTATACGGGCTGTTCCAGTTGGAGAGGCCATGCTTGCCTGTGTCTTAGCAGATCATTGGTTAAGGCATCGCGGTCAAATCGGAAAATTTGGGGAGATAATTCATAAATAATAGAACATTATATTGATGAACTGTATTTTATAAATAATCAGCTATTTTGATTTCAAGTTTAATGAAAATGTGGTTATACTTTTAAAAATAAATTTTGGTTTCAAAGTTTATTGGGACTGCCAGACTATGGATGATAATAAAAAACAGAATACTGATTTTGAAAAAGAATTTGTAAGGGATCAATTAATTAAGGTGGCAAGAAACTCTGCTGCAAAAGGCATTCCAGCAGATGTGTTTGAGGCGTTGTTGATTACTTTATCCGATGAAATCGATTTCAAAGCCGTAATGATAGAAAATTAAGAGAAAAGTGCAGTGAGTTTAGATCCTTATACCATTTTGGGAATATCGAAAACAGCCAGTCAGGATGAGATACGTAAAGCGTATCGAAAATTGGCCAAAAAATATCATCCTGACCTAAATCCCGGAAATAAAGAGGCTGAGGATAAATTTAAAGCAATTAGCGTTGCGAATGAATTGCTTTCAGATCCAGAAAAGAGGGCCCGTTTTGATCGTGGTGAGATTAACATTCATGGTCAGGAACAGGGCTTTCCGAGGGGAGGTGCCGGATATCGTCATTATGCTGATGGAGCGCAAGGGTTTCGGTACAGTCAGGGTGAAGGAATGCACGGTAATCAATTTTCCGAGGATGATTTGCAGGATATATTGAACCGGTTTGGCGGCGGTGGCTGGGGTGGCTTCTCTGGTCGGGGTTTTTCTCAAGGAAGATCCAGTAGAGGTCCACAGAAAGGGCAGGATCGACGCTATAGTCTGAAAATTAGTTTTCTGGATGCGGTTAATGGTACAACATCGAGAATTACCTTATCTGAAGGGGGAACACTTGATGTTAAAATCCCTCCTGGAATTGATGATGGTCAGACCTTAAGGTTACGCGGAAAAGGGGATCCTGGCTTTCAAAATGGTCCTGCCGGGGATGCCTTGATTACCATTCAGGTAATGCCTCATGCCTATTTTAAAAGAGATGGTCAGGATATAAGAATGACGTGGCCTGTTGATCTAAAGACAGCGGTTTTGGGCGGTAAGCTGACTGTTCCAACCCCTACCGGTGAGGTTGCGTTAAATGTGCCGGCTCATTCAGATAGCGGAACTGTACTAAGGTTACGTGGACGGGGTATTCCATCCCATAAAAATCTTGAGGCTGGGAATCTATATGTAACTTTACAAATTACGATTGGTAAAGTCGATCCCGCTTTGGAAGAGTTTTTACGTAAATCCATTGATCAATCCAATTAAATTTAAAAAATGTAAAAGGGAAAGAAAATGATAACCCTTGAAATGTTATGCTATAATTTACCTGAAATAACAGCCAATGATGTCTATCACTGGATAAATAATCAATGGTTGAGGCCAGAAAAGAAAGAGGGAAATTATTTATTTAAGGAGATTGATGAGGCAAGGGCCAAATTAATTCTTGAATTAAGGGATCATTTAGGAGTGGCAGAAGATTCAATGTCTTTGGTTCTGCAACTTTTGGACCAGCTTTATACGACGCGACGACAAATGCGTTATTTATGTGAAGTGATTTCCACGGAGAAATATCCTGATGTTCAACAAATTTTACGTCGTATTCTAGATGATCATTCAACGATTGAGATCAATTAGTTACATAAATGAAACAGAACGATTTAATAAAGTTGAAAGTTCTGCTCTTGCATTTTGATCCTGTTGGAAAACACCAAGCAATTTTGATGTAACCATAGATACACCTGGGTTATGCACACCTCTGGTTGTCATGCATTGATGAGTGGCCTCAATGATTACAGCGACCCCTCTAGGTTGTAATACCTCTTGGATTATATTGGCGATTTCCGCTGTCATTCTTTCTTGAATTTGTAATCTTTTGGCAAAAACCTCTACAATCCTGGCCAGTTTGGAAATGCCGACGACATAGTTATTGGGTAAATAGGCAACATGAGCCTTTCCAATAATTGGAACCATATGGTGTTCGCAATGACTTTCAAAGCGAATGTCACGTAAAAGGACAATTTCCTTATATCCACCGACTTCTTCAAATGTTCGGCCAAGGATTTCTTTCGGGTTTTCCTTATAGCCAGAAAAAAATTCGGCATAGGCATTTATAACACGGTTTGGCGTATCTATTAACCCTTCGCGATCCGGATCATCACCAGCCCAGCGAATAAGGGTACGCACCGCTTCTTCAGCTTCTGAACGAGAGGGTGCGGAAGTTTTTTTATCAGTCATATTCTATAAATCTTTTAAACCAGTAAAACTGTTCAATGTTTCTGTTCGGTATGAAGTAATTTTGGACAATATAAAAAGATATATATTAATTTTGTAAAGGGAAAATTTAACGGTTTTGTTTAAAATGAAACTACACGATTTTATTATATTTTCCTTCAGTTTAAAATATATGGAAAAAATTAATATATTTTCAATTTAAAAGATTACTTATTTATTGTTTGTTTTTGCAAAAAATTGTTAATTCATCAAATCCTTTTTGCAGATCCTCAAGTAAATCCTGTGGATCCTCCATTCCTACTGAAAAGCGGATAATGCCATCAGTAATTCCGAGTTTTAAACGATCCTCTGGACTGACCTTCATATGTGTTGTTGTTGCCGGGTGCGTTACAATACTCCGACTATCACCAAGATTATTACAAATTAATATGAGCTGTAAGGCATTCATGAATGTAAATGCACCTTTTTTTCCGCCCTTGACTTCAAAGGCGATCATGGCACCTGGCGCATCCATTTGTTTGCAGGCAAGGCCATATTGAGGATGTGAGTGTAATCCGGGATATCGAATAAGATTAACAACATCAGATTTTTCAATAAATTCTGCGCAGATTTTTGCATTTTCGGTCATTTTTTCCATACGAAGTGGAAAAGTTTCCAGACCTTTCAGCAATATCCACGCATCAAAAGCTGAAATTGTAAGTCCTGTATTATGAACAAAAGGTATAATATCGGCTTCAAGCAAGTCTTTACTACCTAGAATAGCACCTCCTAGGACACGCCCCTGTCCATCCATATGTTTTGTACAAGAATAGACAACAAGATCAGCCCCTACTTTCAAAGGTTTTTGATATAATGGAGTGGCAAAAACATTGTCAATAATCAATATTCCGCCTGCCTGATGGGTCAAGTCAGCAATTTGCCGAATATCCAGAATGTCTAGCATTGGATTGGAAGGGCTTTCAATCAAAACAGCTGCTGCAGGTTTGGATAATGCTTTTTTCCATTCCTGAATATTCGTGCCTTCAACAAAAGCGGTTTCGATTCCTAATTTTGGTAAAAAATTTTCAACAATCCAGTAACTTGATCCAAAAAGCGCCTTAGATGCGATAACACGTTCTCCATGTTTCAAATTGGAAAATAAGGCAGCAAAAATTGCACTCATTCCTGTTGAGGTGGCAACACAACATTCAGCCTCTTCCAAATGAATAAGTCGATTTTCAAGGTTGGTAATGGTAGGATTATTAACACGGCTATATTGATAATGCCTTTCTTTTTTTTGGAAAGTGCGTTCTGCTTGTTCTGCACTTTCATAAATGAACCCAGATGTTAAAAAAAGAGCTTCACATGTTTCAGCAAAGGAAGAACGTTCAATATTATCATGAAGTAAACGGGTGGCTAGACGATGGGAAGAGGTTTTGTTCATAATATTTCTCTTTGATAACCATAAGGAGCGTTCATGATAGAGGAATGCAAGAAAAGTGGTTAGTAATTTCTTTATTTTTTAAAAATTATCAAAAAAGATATATTTTTCTATCCAATTTGGTTATTTTAATGTGAAATATTATTTTTCATATTTTGGCGGGTGTAATTCAATGGTAGAATGACAGCTTCCCAAGCTGTTCATGAGGGTTCGATTCCCTTCATCCGCTCCAAGAAATATTATTTATTTTAAACTATATAATATCTATAAAATTGATTATTTAGATATTCAACTTAATTTAGTAATATTGTTTTATTTTAATCATAAATAAAATAATTTATTACTTTAAATATTAAGTTGAGGGATATAGTGAAAAATTATGATGTGGTTATAATTGGGGGTGGACTTGCCGGATTGACATTGGCCAGTCAATTGCTGCGTGATATACCTGATATTTCCATTTGTCTTATTCATGATGCAAAATTTCCCAATGAAGAGACAGCTTTCAAAGTTGGAGAAGCAACAATTGATTTGGGTGGGTATTATCTTAGGGAATTGCTGGGAGATGAATATCTAAGTCGGGAACATTTTATAAAAATGGGAATGCGGTTTATTTATACAAATGATAAACTCTATAAAGAAATGGGAATTAGAAATTTTCCTCAAAAAAATTCCTATCAATTTGAACGTGGCAAACTAGAAAATCATTTTTTTTCATTATTACAAGATAAAATTGATATTTTACAAAATACGCGTTTTCTTGATGTTGAAGATGAGGGGCATTTTAAAAAAATCCACGTAGTTGAATTGAGCAAAGTCCAGAAAATCATTAATTCTCGTTGGATTGTTGATGCATCCGGACGGAAAAAAGTTATTTCCAGGAAGTATAATTTATCAAGCAAAGGTAATTTACCCAATTCTTCAGTCTGGTTTAGAGTCAAGGGGGCTGTTCTGGTAGATGAAATCTATCCGGCAGAAGAAGATAACCCTTTTTATGGCATGGATAGAAGCTACAGTTCCTTACATATTGATGGAAAGGGATATTGGATCTGGGTGCTTCGGCTTTCTGATCATACGACCAGTGTGGGAATATGTTTTAGTGAGAATATTCATCAATTTGACAGTTTATCGGATTTGGAAAAAACCTTTGAATGGTTAAAAACGCATGAAAGGGCTTTTTATGATTATTTGCTGAAGAAACAATTTTCCATTCTTGATTTTAAATATTTGAGAAAATACGCATCTATTGCGCAGCCCTGTATCTCTGAAAATCATTGGGCATTAACAGGGGATGCATGCATTTTTTTGGATCCAGTTTATTCAAGTGGTATAGATTTGATGTGCATTGAAAACACGTTTATAGTTGATGTCCTTGCACAGGAAAAAAATGGTCAAGACATAAAAGAACGTATGGCATTTTATAATTCGGTCATATCAGATCTGGTAATTGCTTATAGTAACGTATTTGATAAAATGTACGAACAAAAAGATAATTGGTATTATATTTTTGTTAAATATGTTGTTGATTCCGTATTTTATTTTGGATCAATTTGCCCCTGTTTCATGAATAAGGGAATGAGAGATTTTAAAAACGCAAAGATTATATGGGATAAAATTCATAAAATTTATATGGAATATGATAAGGTGAATTCCATACTCAAAACCAAGAAATTTTCTGAAAACAATAGGCAGAATAATTTGGACTTACCAAGATTTATCAATCTTTCTGAAAGTCTATTTGCCAAAATAAACAGTTATTTGACGGAACCTGATAATGACCTGGAGAAATTGATTAACCTGTTACAGGATAATTACCAGGTCATGTGTAAAATATGTGAATATATTTCTTCCGATAGGAATTTATATGATTTGTATATTAGAAGGGATGGACCGCCAGAAATCTTTCATACTTCATGGCGTTATGGTGAATTTTTTCCCAATCCAGAAATGGTGAATAGAAATTAATTATTTTCTGATATAGATATTTATATTTTATTATTCTGAAAGTGGCATTTTTATAGAAAAAGTGTTTACGTATTGATTCTGTGAATATTTTTAATTATAAATTATTAGTTTTTGTTACTAGATTGATTGATTTTAAAACTAAATTCTTATTGTTTTGTTGAATCGGAATGTTTGTTTTAACGCCGCCCTAAGTTAGCACTGTGTAACTAATTTTATTATTTCTGTTTTTTTAAAAAAACAGGAACAGGATTGATGCGATCAGTCTGTTATTGATTAATTTTTCAATTTAAAAATATTTATAGGATTATAATATGTTGCTGTCTTGTAATCGACAAGAATGGCTTGGAAATATTCGTGCGGATATTCTATCTGGTATTGTGGTTGCATTGGCCCTGATACCAGAGTCAATTGCTTTTTCCATTATTGCTGGGGTTGATCCGAGTGTAGGACTTTATTCGGCTTTTGCCATTCCTTGTGTCATTTCGTTATTTGGCGGACGCCCTGGAATGATATCCTCATCGACGGGTTCAATGGCTTTACTGATGGGGCCTTTGGTAAAGACTCATGGATTAAGTTATTTACTCGTTGCATCAATTCTTGCAGGTATTTTTCAGATCATTGCCGGATATTTGAAACTTGGTGAATTAATGCGTTTTGTTTCCCATTCTGTCGTGACTGGTTTTGTAAATGCGTTGGCAATTTTGATTTTTATGGCACAGCTTCCGCAATTAGTGCATGTGACATGGCATGTTTACGTGATTGTTGGTGGTGGATTGGCAATTATTTACCTTTTCCCTTATTTAACGAAATTAATACCGTCTCCCTTGATATGTATTATTATAATGACCGCCATTTCAATAGGTTATGGTTTAAATATTCCAACGGTGGGTGATATGGGTAAATTGCCAGGTTCTTTACCAATTTTGGCTATTCCAGATATTCCTTTGGACTTTCATACCCTCATGATCATTTTACCATATTCTGCTGGACTGGCAGCGGTAGGATTACTTGAAACCATGATGACAGCAACGATCGTTGATGAATTCACGGATACTTCAAGTGATAAAAATCGTGAGTGTAAGGGGCAGGGAATTGCCAATATCTGTACTGCTTTTCTGGGCGGTATGGCTGGATGTGCCATGATTGGTCAATCGGTTATTAATATCAAGTCCGGGGGAAGGGGACGATTATCTACCTTGGTGGCTGGTATTTTCTTGCTCATTCTTGTTGTTTTTTTAAAGGAATGGGTGGCCCGGATTCCTATGGCCGCCTTGGTGGCTGTGATGATCATGGTTTCTATTAGTACTTTTTCCTGGCGTTCAATTCTTGATTTAAAAAAATATCCGCTTTCTACCAATATTGTCATGATTTTAACGGTCTGTGTCGTGGTTGGAACAAATAATCTGGCCTATGGAGTATTAACAGGCGTGCTGGTTGCCTCTCTTGTTTTCGCAAGCAAGGTTTCACATTTCATGCTGATTAAATCAGAAAAAAAAGATCAGTCTCGTATTTATAAAGTGAATGGTCATATATTCTTTGTAACGGTTGATCGTTTTATAAATAATTTTGATCTCAAGGAAGAGATTAAGAATGTTACAGTCGATCTAACCCATGCGCATTTTTGGGATGTAAGTTCAGTTATGGCATTGGATAAGGTTGTTATTCATTTTCGCCAACGTGGTATAAAAGTGGAGGTTCAGGGAATGAACGATGCCACGGCGACTATCATTGACCGTTTTGGCATCCATGATAAACCAGAGGAAATTGAAAAGGTTATCGGGAGTTATTAATCAGGATCATTCTTGGCGATATATATAGTTAATGTGTTTATATCGCTTATTTAGGTCTATTTTTTTGATATTTATGAATGGATTTTTTTAATTCATTTAGATTGGGTCCCTGTTGGGTTTCAACATAAGTTGTTTTATTCCATATCCAGACATCTGAACCTTCAACTATCAAATCATGCATCCCTTTGTGGGATGTTTTTTTTATTTCAATATTGCCAGTAACAGAATCGAGTATTTTTACCCAATGATTGTTACGGTTAAGATAGGCTGTGGTGGTACAGCCTCCAGACCCACAAAGACTGGCGGATTGTAACTGGGTAAATAGAACAGTTTGCGGTTTTTTTGTGCTGGAGAGGTTTGCATTGCCAATAAGGATAAGCGGTTTCTCACCATGTTGAACGGCAAAATTAATATCGGTTTTATTCAAGTTATATGCAATTGTTGAAAAATTGTTCGCAGGTTGGGGGGTTAAAACGACTCTTCCTGATTTTGGATTTTGATAATTTCTGTTTTTTTTCGTATGATGGGAAACTGCGTAAGAGGATTGGACAGTAAAAGCAAAGGCACTGATTATACAAAATACAACAAGTTTTTTATTCATAATTATTAAGGCCTTTTTCTAAACAAGAATATTTGATATTAATAGATGAACTTTTAAAAAAACCTAACTTATACAGAGATAACATTTTTAATTTCAAATGATTATATAAGATAGTGCAGTTTATGGCAAAGAGATGATTTTTGGGATGGATTTTCATATTTTATAGTAAAAAGGATACCTGTATTATTTATGGTAACTTCAGGGATTAAACAGGTTGCAGCTGACGAAACACAAAATGAATCTATTCAGAAATTACTTTTTGCTGAAGGACTTGTTTTGGAAAATGGTCAAAAACTAAACCACTTGGAAATTGCATATCAGACTTATGGAAAGTTGTCATCAGCCAAGGATAATGCAATTTTGATTTGTCATGCTTTAACTGGCGATCAGTATGTTACAGGTATTAATCCAATCAGTAAGAAACCTGGTTGGTGGAGCAGAATGGTTGGTCCTGGGCTACCTATTGATACAGACAAATATTTTATAATTTGTAGTAATGTTTTAGGAAGCTGCATGGGAACGACAGGACCACGTTCCATACGAACAGATCATCAGAAAATAGGCTATTGGGGAATAGACTTTCCTGCAATTACCATTAGGGATATGGTCAATGCTCAAAAACTTCTAATCGATCATTTCAAAATTGATCAGTTATTTGCCGTTATCGGTGGTTCAATGGGAGGAATGCAGGCATTGCAATGGGCGGTAAGCTATCCAGATCAAGTTTATGCAGCTATACCAATTGCCACCTCGTCTTTTCATTCGGCACAGAATATTGCATTTAATGAAGTGGGAAGACAGGCCATATTTTCAGACCCCGATTGGCAAAATGGAGATTATTGGCGATATGGTGTTATCCCATCCAGAGGGTTGGCTGTAGCACGTATGATGGCACATATTACCTATTTGTCAGAAGATGCATTAAACCGAAAATTTGGACGGAGATTGCAAGAAACAATGATAGATTCTTCGTCACCAATTTTCGGGGAAATGTTCCAGGTAGAAAGCTATTTGCATTATCAGGGATCGAATTTTGTAAGACGTTTTGATGCAAATTCTTATGTGACAATCTCCCGGGCAATGGATTGGTTTGATTTGTCCCAAGCTTATGATGGGGATCTGGTCAAGGCATTTTCACAGGTTAAATCCAGATTTTGTGTTATCAGTTTTTCTTCTGACTGGCTTTTTCCCACTTCACGGTCAAGAGTGATAGTCAAGGCATTAAATCGTGTTGGAGCCAAGGTTTCTTTTGTTGAAATTGTAAGTGATAAAGGGCATGATGCCTTCTTGTTGGATGAACCGGATCTTGATCATGTAATCAGCGGTTTTCTGGCAGGAATTAAAAGACAGAGGCAATTGGAAAATAATGCGTCTTGATCAATGTTGTATTGTTGACATGATTCAGCAAAATTCAACAATACTGGATATTGGATGTGGTGATGGTACATTAATCGATTATCTGTGCTGTAATCATCAATGTGATGCACGAGGAATAGAGTTGGATATGTCCTGTGTTACCAAGGCGGTAAGTAAAGGCTTATCTGTAATTCAGGGAAACGCAGATTTTGACTTGCAGAATTATCCCACGGATGGTTTTGATTATGTCGTATTATCGAGGACTCTACAGGCGGTTAATCGCCCACGTGAAGTTTTGCAACAAATGTTGCGAATAGGACGGTATGCTATTGTTTCATTTCCAAATTTTGGCCATTGGACTGTAAGAATGCAACTGCTTCTTAAGGGACATATGCCCATGACAAAAGTATGGGGAACCCATTGGTTTGAGACGCCGAATATTCATCCCTGTACCTTAACAGATTTTGTATCACTATGTAAACAAGAGGGATATCATATTAGTCAGTGGATGGCTATTGATGATCATGGCGAGGGGGAAAAAGCCCCCTGGCGACGTTCAATACGTTTAGCCAATTTTTTTGGGGAACAGGCCTTATTTTTGCTGACACGTTGATTAAATGAGACAATCAATGCAACTGTTACATATCTGATATTATATTGATTATATATAAACAAAATTGATATTCATTGGATTAGTTAACAGAGTATTTTAGATTTCTATTTTTATGTCATGAATTGATTAATAGAATTGACGGGGTTGGATAATATTACTCTATCATTTACATTACATCATGGTTTTGTAGAGTCATATTTCTTATGGGTACGAATAAAATTTTTAGAATAATTTTTTAATATTTGATTGAGGTTTAAAAGAAGTAATGCGTGACTTGGACCGGTCTTCTGAAAGTCATATTTTTGTTGAAAAACATCATTCCCCTTTAAAGATATCATTTCACGGATGGATAAAAATTATAATGGCGACCATTCATACACTAATTGATGGTCCATATATGCTGGTCGCAGCTGGTTGCGCATTTTTTTCTACCTTGTCGCTATTTCCTTCTATAAGTAGCTTGATTTCCATTTATGGGCTGGTTTTTGATCCACAAACGGTTGAGCCACAACTGGAATTTCTACAACATTTTTTCCCCCCGAATGTTTATGTTTTTTTACAGGAAATGATTAACAGTATTGTCGAGCAAACCCATTCCACTTTAACAATACAATTGGTTGTTTCCATTTTGTTCGCTCTTTGGTCTGCATCCATTGGGACAAAGGGTTTGGTTACGGGGCTAAACGTTGCCTATAATACGCATGAGACACGGAGTTTCTTGAAATTTCAGGTTCTATCTGTTGTTTTGACATTCTGCGCTATTTTGGGAACGATTATGACCCTTGCGGTTATTGTTGCTTTACCGGCAATTTTGAATATTTTGCCATATCAATTTCTAAATATTCTTACAGATTACTTTCCTGCTTACAATATGGTGAGAATAAGTAGTAACATTATTGTTTTTCTTTTTGCAACGTGGACTTTTGCTTTATTTTACCGTTTTGGGCCCTGCCGTTCCAACGTGCATTGGCGTTGGACATGTCCAGGCGCTTTTATCGCCACAATTTTATGGTTGTTGGCTGCCTTTTCTTTTTCTTATTACGTTGCCCATTTTGCAAATTTTACAAGTACTTACGGCCCATTGGGAACCGTGGTTGCTGTTATGATGTGGTTTCTGGTTTCCTGCTATGTTGTTCTGGTTGGCGCTCAGTTCAATGCCCAGATAGAAGGATATATTTTAGATAGAAGCGAGGCTTCTAACAAGATACCAAAGTCATAGAAAATTATTGGGGAGTTTCAGCAACTTCGATATTATTCAGGGGTTTAATTGTTACATGGGCAGTTCCCCGGCTTAACATGCCAATTTTTGCTGCAGCAGCTTTTGATAGATCAATAATGCGATGTTTTACGAAAGGGCCACGATCGTTAATGGTGACGATGACTGAGTGCCCTGTATCTTCTGATTTAACCAACACTTTGCTTCCCAAAGGAAGGGTAGGATGAGCTGCGGTAAAATTCTGGTTGTTGAATGTTGAGCCAGAGGCTGTTTTACGTCTTTGCGTATGTCGCCCACCGTACCAGCTGGCAATACCGCTTTGAAAAGCTGTTTCATCTGTACTGATGATCATGTCTGCAGGATGTCTATTTTTGTGAAGAGTGTAGGGCATCACTCTTTTCTTTAATTTTCGAATCCGGTGAGAGGTGATCTTATGAGAAGCGGAGTTAGCATATACTTGCATGGATTGAACATTTAATCCGATAACAAGTGACAAAGCCAGTAATTTATTTCGACGTTTCATATACCCTGTTTATTATAGCGTTTTTTGATCATAATGATTAAGAAAACTGCCATAATTCCTTTAAGTTAATATAAACCATGTTAAAAGCTAGAGAAAAAAAATGGCAAAAAAATGAAAAGATTTGCTTTTGTAACTTTACGCTAATACAATTGACGCACATATGGCAAATAATTTGTTTAATCTATTGTTTCTGGCTGAAATGATATAAATAGACATAGTTTATCAAAAAATTAAGAGAAAATTTAATTAATTTGTTGACTGTTTATAAGAGAGGCTTTTTAAATTCATATAGTGTTAAACCTGATTAAAGGCATGAATAACTAGTGATGGAATTGCCCCTCGTATATGTTTTGAATGGTCCTAATTTAAATATGTTAGGAATGCGTCAGCCAAATGTGTATGGTCATGCAACCTTGGATGATGTAGAACAAATCTGTATTCAAAATGCAGAACAGCTCGAAATAGCAATTGATTTTCGCCAATCCAATGATGAGGGGGAACTTGTTTCCTGGATTCAGGAGTGTAGGGGAAAAGCAAAGGGAATTATCATTAATGCAGGAGCATATAGTCATACTTCTATAGCAATTTTAGATGCTTTACTGGCAGTTGATTTACCTGTTATAGAGGTACATATATCAAATATTTACCGCCGGGAATCATTTCGGCATCATTCTTATGTTTCTCATGCGGCGACAGGGGTAATCTGTGGATTGGGTATTCAGGGTTATGCCTTGGCCTTGGCTGCGTTGGCAAATCTTATATTGGAAGAGGATAGTTGATGAGCAAAATGCTCGTAGATGTAGAAGTTATTCGTAAATTGGCTGATATTTTAACTGAAACAGGGTTAACAGAAATCGAGGTTTCCGAAAAGGATCAGCATATTCGCGTCGTAAAGAATATTACCGTTAACGCAAGTCCAGTAACAGCTCCCGTTTCCATGGCTCCTGTCATGAATTCCGCGCCTGTGCCTGTAACGGTTAATAATGATGATGCCAAACAGGAAGAAGATCTCTCTAAACATCCTGGCGCGCTGCTAAGTCCAATGATTGGTGTGGCCTATTTAACGCCGGAACCTTCTGCCCCCCCTTTTGTAACTGTTGGACAAGAGGTTCAGTCTGGACAGATCATCATGCTTATTGAAGCGATGAAAACGTTTAATCAAATTCGTGCCCATAAATCAGGAAAATTGACGCGTATGCTTGTTAATTCCGGTGATCCAGTAGAATATGGTGAGGTTCTGGCGGTAATTGAATAAAATGTTTTCAAAGATTTTAATCGCGAATCGTGGAGAAATTGCTCTTCGTATTTTACGGGCATGTCGTGAAATGGGTATTAAAACCGTTGCTGTGCATTCAACTGCGGATACAGATGCAATGCATGTGCGTTTGGCAGATGAAAGCGTATGTATTGGTCCCCCTTCAGTCACAGACAGTTATTTGAATAAGAGGGCAATTTTATCTGCAGCAGCCATCACAGGAGCCGAAGCAATTCATCCCGGTTATGGTTTTCTTTCCGAGAATGCAGATTTTGCCGAACTGGTTGAAGAGCATGGATTTGTTTTTATTGGTCCTTCTGCCCAGCATATTCGTATGATGGGTGATAAGATCCAGGCCAAAACAACCATGAAGAAATTCAATGTTCCTCTGGTTCCAGGTTCAGATGGAGCCCTGTCGGATCTTGCTACAGCAAAAGAGGTTGCAAATAAGATTGGTTATCCAGTTTTGATCAAGGCTTCTGCTGGGGGTGGAGGTCGCGGCATGAAAGTTGCCTCTACAGAAACAGAGCTGGAAGAGGCGTGGCAGGTTGCAAGGGCTGAAGCAAAAATGGCTTTTGGTAATGACGAGGTTTATATGGAAAAATATTTGGATAAACCTCGTCATATAGAAGTTCAGATTATTGGCGATCAACATGGTAATGTCTTATTTTTGGGTGAGCGGGACTGTTCTTTGCAGAGACGGCACCAAAAAGTGTTGGAAGAAGCTTTGTCTCCCTGTCTAACTGTAAACGAACGTGATTTTATTGGTAAAGTTGCCACCCATGCCATGCAGCAATTGGGATATAAAAATGCCGGTACGCTTGAATTTCTTTATCAGGATGGACAATTTTGTTTTATTGAGATGAATACGCGTTTACAGGTTGAACATCCTGTTACCGAACTGGTTACCGATGTTGATCTTGTTGCAGAGCAAATTCGTGTGGCTGCAGGTGAAAAATTAAAATTAAGCCAAAAAGACATTCAGTTTAAAGGACATGCAATAGAATGCCGTATTAATGCCGAGGACCCTGAAAATTTTGTACCCAATCCTGGAAAAATCGAAGTTTTTCATTCTCCAGGTGGACTGGGGGTTCGTTTGGATAGCGCTTTATATGTTGGTTATACTATTCCACCATATTATGATAGTATGATTGCGAAATTAATTGCCTATGGACATGACAGGGCAACCGCAATTGCAAGAATGCAAAGAGCATTGGAGGAAATGGTTGTGACAGGTGTAAAAACAACCATTCCATTACAGCAGAAAATATTGGCAGATAAAGAGTTCCAGAAAGGTGACTATACCATTCATTGGCTGGAACATTTTATTGAGAAAAACAAAGCTGAATATAATTGAAGCTTTATTCATTATAAGTGATTGCTGAAAATAAGGGGACGTCAATTTTTTCGCGTCCCTTTAAATTTTTTAGTTCAATTAAGGCAGCTGCTCCGATGATATTGGCACCAGTTTTACGTAAAAGTTTAATAGCGGCCTGCAACGTTCCACCAGTTGCGAGCAAGTCGTCAATAATAACAACGCGCTGTCCGGGCTTGATTGCATCTTCCTGAATATGGATACAATTTTGTCCATATTCCAAATCGTAATCAATTGAAATCGTTTTTCCAGGCATTTTGCCGGGTTTACGAATCATTATCATTCCACAGCCTAATGCTGTTGCAAGGGGTGATGCACTAACAAATCCTCTTGATTCAATTCCGGCAATTAGATCGGGTTGCCAAGCTGCAATTCCATGTGCCATACGTGCAGAAGCAATCTGCCAGGCATCAGCATTGCGTAGAAGTGTGGAGATATCGTAAAATAATATGCCTTCATGAGGATAGTTAGGAATAGTACGAATATATTTTTTTAAATCTATATTGGTGGGCGGTGTGAAATCTGTTTGATTAGGTGCGTTGCTCATTTCTAACAATCATTAATAAATTTAACATAAACCATTCATGTTTTAAAAGGTTCAAATACGTCACGCAATAAATTTATTGATCTTATGAATGTAGGTTATTTTTCTGCCAGTTTTTTTTTCTTTTTTCACAAAACTTTTCCACAAAAGGCATTAATCGTAGGATAAAATATGGTTTTAGCATCAAAAGTTTAGTTTGCAATCCTGACCATTTGGGAATGTAATATTCCAATCCTTTTTTCTTGAGGGCTTTCATAATTGTTTTACAGACAATTTCAGGTTCAAGAGGTGGAGAGCAGAAATTAAGCAAAGACCCTCCATTTTGCATTTCATTATGAAGCATTTGCGTGTTAATGGCGCCAGGAAAAATGGATGAAACATATATTTTCCGGGGACGGAGCTCCATGGCCAACGCCAAGGCAAATCCACGTAAACCATATTTACTGGCAGAATATAATGCGCTGTCTTTTAGGGGGAAAATACCTCCCAATGAATTTACAAAAATAATTGAGCTTTTTTTACGCATAAGCGGAAGTAAGCCCTTGGTCAAAAAAATGGCTCCATTAAGATTTACCTGAAGTTGGTTAAGTATTAATTGATCACTTAAATTTGAAAATGAACCTGGATAAATATTTCCTGCACAATGGATTAAAGCATTAATATGATGGAATTGTTTTTTAATATCCTCACATAAATACTGTATTTCATTAAGATGAGAAATATCGCAAATACGAATAATGACTTTATCTCCATAATGGAGAGAAATTTGTTCTAATTGCGCAAGATTTCTTGCAATCATAATAATTTTGTAATGTTCTTCTAAAAGGTAAGAAACAAGTTTTTTGCCCAACCCCCCGGTTGCTCCAGTAAGAACAGCGATTTTATTAGATTGTTTAAAAATATTTAAATTCATTTAGATAAATCTCAAACTTAAAAGGTCATTATACTAAGTTATAGAATACTATTTAATTAAGTATAACATAATATTTTAAAATATAAGATATTTAGGTTTATATAGCGTAATTAATCAAACTTGTTTATTTTTACCATAAAATAATTTTATGAATTAAATGTTATAAGAAGTATCGAGCAATGAATAAAATTGTTGTTTTAACTGGAGCCGGGATCAGTCAGGAATCGGGTCTTGATACGTTTCGTGATGCTAATGGCATCTGGGCGAAATATAATATGGAAGAAGTTTGCACCTTGGAAGGATTTAAGAAAAATCCTGAAAAATTACATGAATTTTATAATCAGTTACGTTCGAATTTGCCTAAATATTTACCCAATGCCGCTCATATTGCCTTGGCGAAACTTGAACAGGCTGTCTTGAAAAAAGAAATTGAAGCTGAATTGGTTTTGATAACGCAAAATATTGATGATTTACATGAACGTGCCGGGAGCCGTTTTCTTTATCATATGCATGGAGAATTGTACAAGATAAGATGCACAACATGTGATCGACGTATGGAATGGCATAAGTCATGTTTTCCATATACATCTTGTCCATATTGTCATGCTGTGACATTACGGCCAGATATTGTATGGTTTGGGGAAATGCCTTATTATATGCAAGAAATTGGAAGGGCATTATCAGATTGTAACTTATTTGTCGCCATTGGTACTTCCGGTGTAGTCTATCCGGCTGCTGGGTTTGTAAACGAAGTACAGGGGCGAGCGAAAACAATCGAGTTAAATCTGGAACATTCTATGGGCACATCAAATTTTGATGAATCCTGGCAAGGTTCAGCAACAGAATTGGTTCCCGAATTTGTCAATTATTTATTAAACGCCTATCAGAAATAAGGGAAAAGAATGACTGACTCTTTAAACCGTCTTTTGAAAGAGGTTCGGGCTTGTCATATCTGCAGGGATTTACCTTTGGGTCCAAAACCCATTTTACAGGTAGGTTCGTCTAAAGTGCGGTTGTTAATCACTGGACAGGCTCCGGGTACACGTGCACATGAAACGGGAATAACGTTTAACGATCCTTCGGGGGATCGTTTGCGTGAATGGATGGGAATTAACCGATCCTTATTTTATAATGATCAATTGATTTCAATTATTCCAATGGGATTTTGTTATCCAGGCAGTTATGAAAGGGGTGGGGACTTACCTCCTCGTAAAGAATGTGCGCCACAATGGAGAGCCAAACTTTTGAAATTATTGCCTAATATTGAATTAACCCTTCTGGTTGGATCTTATGCACAAAATTATGTCTTGGGAAAAGGAAGTCTAACAGAACGAGTTAAGAATTTTCGGGATTATTTACCTAATTTTTTGCCTCTTCCTCATCCTTCATGGCGGACAAGAATTTGGGCAAAAAAGAACCCTTTTTTTGAAACGGAAGTTTTACCAGAGTTGAAAAAAAGGGTTTGCGATATTTTGAGTTTAAACATGAAATCTTAAATATTTATTTAATAACTTATCATATTAAATAAAGGAAACTGCATATTGGCAGAAGTTGAAAATAATTTTTTTATAGCCAACTTATAATTTTTCCAACATTATGTATATGTATTTTAGATTGTTCTTTTTTGGATAAAAGATTATATGCCAAGATAAAATCTGCATAGGTTATATCTTCACTATTTTGATATAAGTAATTATAAAAACTGTATAGATCATATACAGAATCAGGTGAAACATTGAAATTAATTTCTAAATCCTTTGATTTCAGTTGAAGGTATTCCCATTCCTTACAAATGTTTTTGTTGACATCTACATCTCCAAAAAAACCTGTATCAGGATTTAACGACATAAATTTTTTAGAATAAGGTGTTTGTAATGAATGGTAAGGTGTATTATCAATTGAGCAAACTGAAAATTGATATGTTGATGAAAATTTATTTAAAAATTTAATAATGAAAGGAATAGTAGATATGGAATTGCTTTCTTTATAGAAAAGATAAATCAAATTTGGTTTATGATTGTATATAACGCCATATATTGGTATCATGTTTTGTATATTTTCAAAATTAAATAAATATCCTTCACGCATATGTAAAGCTAGATACCGTTCTTTTGTTGAGCAAAGTTTGAAACAATTTGATTGCTTGTTGTTGGATTTTTTCTTGTTAAAAGATCCCGTAATTTCAAATATATAACGATATACACATTCCTGTTTAAGGGTTACTAAGATTGCATTGGCTTTTTTGATGAAATCTTTTCTTTCTTCGTGTTGTATATCATTTCTATTGAAATGCTTCCATCGACCTTCTGAATTTATCAAATCTGTATTTAGACGGTATTGAATTCTAATTATATAATCTTCCATCGATCGGTTAATATAATGGTTGATACATGCATTATCCCATATAACAGTATCACTATCAGCACGTTTGTTTGAAACAGGTAATCCACACGCATTTGCATAATTTTGAGGGATTGTTTTGAAATAATGAGGATTCTCATATTCAAACGAGTAATTTCTAGGCCTTATAAAACATTTTGTTAATAAAGTATCGGAAAAATTTTTATCACAGTGCTTAGTATAAGCTTCATAGGTTGGAATTTTGCTCTTTAAAACTCTATCTGAATTTCCATAAATTCTCCAATTTAAAGAAACACCATTATAGTGTAAGAATCTTTTAAAAAAATCCTGTATAGATAGATCGTGTTCTAGTGATACATATTCATCGGCATCCAAAAATCCAATCCAGTCATATTCTTGATTCAATGCTTTTCGACAAGCGCTTTCAAATGCATTAGCTTGTCGATCATAAAAATAAGGAATACTGACAGGATTTGTTAGTTCAATTTCAATATTATATATATTAGAAACAGTTTTTAATATTTCATATGTTCCATCTGTTGAGTGATCATCATAAATAAAAAATTTATCGATACCGATAGCAAGATGCCAAGAAATCCATGATAAAATGTTTGGATTTTCATTTTTAAGAAATAAAGCGAGACAAATTTTCATACTTAAATAACTTTTTAGAAAAATAACAATAATACGTATTTAAAATTATAAATATATCGAAATAATAATATAAAAATAGCAAAAAATTAATTATTTTTTAATTTTTCTTAATGTTAAGTTATTAATATTTATGTATATTGTCTATTTGTCACCCTTTTCTGAGGAGGGTTTGTTATTGGATAGCTGATTTATATTATTTAGATATTCAGATAAGATGTTATTTCTTACTGCATCTGTATTTGCCAGATAATTTGTATAACAAACAATGGTCATGACTAAAGAGCTTTCTGTAATGTTATCAACCCATATATAGGGTTTCGGATCATCTAGAACATCTTTTTGTTTTTCCATGATTTTCATGATTAACGTGCGTGCTTGATCCAATTGTTGAATGGTAATTACAGGTAATTTAAATGAAACCAGACCCATATGACGTCCACGGGTGGCATTCTGAACAGAAGATGTGATAATTTGTGAATTTGGAACAATTAGGGTCGAAAAATCTGACAAACGAATTTCGGTAGCTCTTACTTTGATGCTCATTACCACTCCTTTAACACCATTTATGATAACCGTATCCCCTATGCGGACGGGTCTTTCAGCGAGAAGGATAAGACCGGAAACAAAATTCTGGACAATGGCTTGTAAACCGAAACCAATACCGACAGAAAGAGCGCTGACAATCCAGGTAATGTTTTGAGTTGTTACCCCAAGGATGGATAAATCAATAATGGCGACAACGACCCAACAGCAATAATTGAAAATTGTATCAATTGAATTACAGGTTGCATTATCCAGACTGGTTTTTGGAAAGAAGTTTTTATTTAACCAGTTTCTGACAATTCTTATACAATATATACCAATGAAAAACACCAAGATTGCCTCGGCGATTGTTGAAAAGGAAAATGTAAAGTTACCTATTTTTTGGTTGGTTAGGGTGGTTGTTAAATGTTGGATGAAGACGACCAGATCAAAATTGCCGGGGGAAATAATGGAAACAATTGTCAGAATGACAGTTGTTAGTGTGATGACACCGGTAATGATGGTTGATAATTGTTCCATGCTTTGAGGTTTTATGCCTAAAAGCTGTATTTTTTTACCCAGCCAGCGATCCGGATCAAAGATGAGGTTTGTTATATCATTCAAAAGTATTCTTAAAAGACTTAAAGTACTGAAAACCAGAATTACCCAGTTAAGCCATACACACATTGAATAACCCAAATGGATGTATCCTGTTAGGATGGCAACAATAGAGATGATACAGAATAATGGGAGCCCGATTGCAACGACAAGAAGTGTGATATCCGGACTTTGATTATTTTGTGCTGAATGAAGTTTGATTCTTTTCTGACCCACTTCGCGAAGCTTTATGGGAATGGACAAAAAAAGGATTGAGGCGACACAGGCAAAAAAACCATTGCATAATTGCTGTGCTATAATACTTACACCACTAACATTATTGATATAACGGACAATTCCAAGAAGCAGGATAATGGCCATATAAATATTGGGTAGAATATTGATTGAATGCGCAACTTCATCACCAATGGGCAATAACCGCCATTGTGGATTTTTTACAGCAAGGAAACCTCGATAAAGTCCAAAGATAAAACCGCAAAAATAAAGTTGGTGAATTATGTTTTGTGCAAAAGCATAGGCTTGTGGGCTGATCGTATTGTGGTTATTAATGGTTACCAAAATGAGTGTGGCAGATAATCCTGCGGTAAGAGAGGCTATTATTGCTGAACACAGCGTCATTAAACTGCGTCTAAGACGTGTAGGGGGAATGAATTTTTCTGTGAACTGTACCAGTCCCTTTTCAATAAGAGGACGTAGGATGAAAATTAACAGAATAGCGCCAAGAAAACCTGCAAGCATTGTAAGACGGCTTCCCCAGCCATCTTGCCATGTTTTGGTGAATAAACTGCCAAAATCAGAATATAGTTTATTTATGCGGGAACTGTCATCATCGTAATGAATGGCAATTTCATGCCAAAAATTATATCCTAGGGGGGAGGATATGCGGGTAAATAACTGCACCTGTTGAATCTTGGATAAAGCCTGCTGAATTTGTGCAACCTGACTATTGGCTTCCAAGGATATGATTGTTGCCTGCTGAATTTTTGCGCTAAGATCATTTCTATTTTGAATAAAGGATTTTTGTCGATCATTTAAATTTTTAATATCATCTTTATTTTTATCACTTCCTGTATTTTGGATAACGTTATCCAGTAGCTTTAAAGCCTGATTATATCCCTTCAGACGAGGGGTCAAATCAGTTACAATCGTATCGGCCGAGGTGGATATCGATCGTGCTTGATTCAGCAGATTTTTGAATTGTGTAAAATCTTCAGAATGCTGAAGGCTTTGTAAGCTTTTATTAATATTTCCCAATTGTTTTATAAGCTTATTTAAAATTGGTTGAGTTGTTGTATCGGGAATATTGAGAAAAACAGGTGTATTTGAAGAGGTTGATGAGGAAATAAGAGAGTTGGCTGCTTCTTGCGCGTGGGTATTTTGTATAGATATTATTCCAAAGGAAAGGAAAAGACTAAATAATAGGTATTGCACTATTTTCATAGAAGCAGCTCCAAGTTTAAAGGCAAATTTGTTTTATTTTATAACGACTTGGTAAAGTAAACTATAAAAATATGTAAAAATATTGTTTTTTTGTATGAAATAAGGCGAAAATGATTTTTTTGGAATGAATTATATGGGAATTGTTAGTAAAATGTATTCTCAAACATTGCTTTATTACAATAAAAACATAATTTCTGAATGAATTAATGATAGCAAACAATCTGATTTATACGTTAACCGCCCCTTATCAGTTTCAGCAAGAAATTCGAAAAAGTATATTTTTGGCACATGCTGTGCCCGTCTATACAGAAATGCAGGTTGGAGAATGGTTGCAACGATTAAAAATACCAGAGGCAACACATAATTGCTGGGCTTATCGTATAGGACAAAATTATAAAAGCAATGATGATGGTGAACCTTCCGGAACAGCGGGGCGACCCATTTTACAAGTTATAGAAAGACAGAATTTTGATTGTACACTAGTAATAGTTATTCGATGGTTTGGCGGTATTAAGCTAGGCGCAGGCGGTCTTATTCGGGCCTATAGTGGAACTGCGGCTGAATGTTTACGTCAGTCTTCCTCCAAATTATATATTCCTAAAAAAGAAATCATAATTGTCTGTTCTTTTTCAGATTATGCTTTGGTAAAAGCCCGTATTGGAGAGTATCAAGCAGAAATTGCCATGGAAAATTTTGAATCCATGGATGTGGAGTGTCATCTTGTTGTGCCTGAAGAACAGTATTTGGCTTTGAAGCAGCGTTTACTTGATCTGACAAGGGGACAGATATTGATAGAGGATATTATATAGTTAAAGATCGGTGATAAAATACAGGAGGAGAGATGATTTCCTGATCCTTGGGGTATAAGGATCAGTTACGTTTGTATTGACAAAAATTAGAAATCTGTTCCCCCGACGGTCAGGCCGGAAAGTTTAAGGGATGGCTGTCCAACTCCAACCGGTACGCCTTGACCAGCCTTGCCGCAAGTTCCCACCCCTTTATCTAATTCAACTTTATTGCCAATCATTGTGATTTTGGTAAGGGCATCTGGACCATTTCCAATCAGGGTGGCCCCTTTAACTGGATGGGTGACCTTTCCATTTTCTATCAGATACGCCTCAGAAGTAGAGAAGACAAATTTACCAGAGGTAATATCAACCTGACCACCGCCAAAATTGACAGCGTAAAGACCTTTTTTGGTGCTTTTAATCATATCGTCCAACGTATCTTTTCCAGCCAGCATAAATGTATTGGTCATACGAGGAATTGGCGCACAGGCAAAAGATTCTCTGCGTCCATTTCCCGTTGATGGTTTATTCATCAGACGGGCGTTCAAACGGTCATAAAGTAATCCTGTCAAAATGCCATCCTCGATCAGGTTTGTCCGTTGAGTTGGAGTTCCCTCATCATCAATATTAAGACTTCCCCGTCGTTCAGAGAGGGTGCCGTCATCAACGACAGTAACCCCTGGAGCTGCAATTCTTTTACCCATTAAACCGGCAAAAGCAGAGGTTCCCTTGCGATTGAAATCACCTTCTAATCCGTGGCCGATAGCCTCATGTAATAAAATACCAGGCCATCCAGACCCGAGAACGACATCCATTTCACCGGCAGGTGCAGATTTACTTTCCTGATTGATTAGGGATTGATGCAAGGCTTCATGAACAGCATTTTTCCAAATATTTTCCTGTGTAATATGATCATAACCATAGCGTCCACCACACCCATAGGAACCTATTTCTCGACGTCCATTTTTTTCTGTTATGATGGTAACATTAAGTCGAACCAGGGGACGGATGTCAGCAACACGGAATTGACTGGTCCGGATAATTTGAATGGCCTGCCATTCTGCCGATAGGGATGCGCTTACCTGAACGACATGAGGACTTTTTGAACGGGCATAAGCATCAATTTCATGAAGCAAATGAGCCCGATCGGCAAATTTACCTTGATGAAGTGGGTTGTCAGGGTGATAAAGCTGATGATTGGTCAGGACAGGTTTATCACTGATTATAGATTCATGATCTGATTTCAATTGGCTGACAGTTTCACTGGCACGTTTTAAGGCTTTATCACTTAATTCATTGGAAAAAGCGAATCCTGTTTGAGTATCCAAGACTGATCGTAGGCCAAATCCAGAAGTGATATCTGTTGTCGCGGTTCGGATGGTTCCATCATCAATACTTATCATTTCACTTTCACGATATTCAAGAAATAGTTCTCCATCATCCATGGAAGAAAGGGTCTGATGAATGGATTTTTCTGTCTTATCCCGATCCAGCTGGGTTTTCTGTGGATTAAAAAATATAGAATCTGTCAGGGTCAAGGCATTGATGGGGTCAGTCATAAATGATAGCTTTCAAGAGGATCAAAATAAAAAATGTTAGTTATGATAATGATTTATTTTTACGCATATGATGTAGGGCAATCGTAACTGTTGTCAATAAAACGATTGCAAAGGCTTGATGAACGGTGCCTGCCCAGACGGGAACAACAAGCAATAATGTTGTAACCCCTAGGGCGTATTGGATAAGGACAGCCCATCCCATTGCCATAAAGCTGTCCTTGGTCGCCTTGTCCAATGAGGATTTCAGACCTGTCATAACGGTTATTAGAATCATTATGCCCGTAAATGTTGCCAAGAGCCTATGATTGAATTGAATTGTTGAAATATTTTCGAACCAGTTTAACCAGAAAGGGGATAGTTTATTATAATCAGCAGGAATCAGGTGGCCGTTCATTAGGGGAAAACTGTTAAAGGAATGACCCGCATGAGTTCCTGCAGTAAAACCACCGGCAACAATGGTGACTAGCAATAAAATGAAATCAGTTTTCAATAAGGTTTTAATAAATTTTACGGCTGGGTTTTGGGTCAGTGGATTGGCAACAGGGTTGCTTAATGAAAGGGCTGTCCATAAAATAGCGATATAAAGAATAATGGCGCAGGCTAGATGCAAAACGAGACGGACCGGTTCAACCGCGGTGCTGTTTGCTCTGAATCCAGAATGAACCATGAACCAGCCAATACCGCCCTGTAATCCACCGAGAATAAAAAAAATGAACAGGCGCAGAGCCAGTTGTTTTGTGATCATTTTCTTATAAATAAACCAGATTAAGGGTAAAATGAGAACTAGACCTATTAATCTTCCCAGAAAACGATGGCTCCATTCAGCCCAGAAAATTTGTTTAAATCCATCCAGTCCAAAACCATTGTTAAGAATTTGATATTGTGGAATGGTTTTATAAAGATCGAATTCCCGAACCCATTCTGCGTGGCTTAGAGGGGGGATGATACCAGTGATTGGACGCCAATCCATGATGGACAGACCGGAACCCGTTAGTCGTGTATATCCCCCAAGGGCTATCATGCAAAGAAGCATAAAGCAGATGAGGAACAGCCACGTTGAAATTGATTTATTGTTTTGCATGAGTAAAGAAATTCTAAATAAATGATAAAGGGTATCGTTTTAAAGAAAAGTGAGATATTGTGTTTTTTTTAGTCCTATAAGAAGGTTTTTGCAAGTCAAGCCTTTCATAAGGTCAATAATTTAGTTGTGTTATGAAAAGAAATAAAAATTTAACTCAATACAAAACACTAATTGGTCAAGTAATAAAACCATTATGTATGGTTTTTGGAATTGTTATTGTTCTTTTACTTGCTCGTTATTTTCACGGCTTTGATTTGTTTTTAAATGATCATACGTTATTAAGGCGTGGGATAAAAGGTCCCCTGATTTTCTTATCCATTGCCATCATTATGTGCATGGTCGGTTTTCCAAGACAGCTTGTCTGTCTTACGGCTGGGGTGGTATACGGTTTTTGGTTGGGTATTTTTTACGCCACGATTGCGACTGTCATAGGAGCGTTATTGGCCTATAACTGGGCCCGGTGGCTGGGACGTGAATGGGGGAAAAAATATCTTTCCCATGCAAAACTAAAAAAAATTCATCATTTTATTCAAACAAATCCTTTTCATACCGTTCTTATCTGCCGTTTGATGCCTGTGGGCTCTTCCGTTCTGCTGAATACCATGGCTGGTATAGTTGGTATTTCCGTTATGCCTTTTATTTGTGCTACTTTTCTGGGAAGCTTTCCACAAACGGTTGTTTTTGTTTTACTCGGCGGCGGAATTCGGATTGGCCATTTTGGGCAAATTACGTTAAGTTTACTTTTATTGGCTGTTTCAATACTTGCTGGTTTGATTTTAATGAAACGTTCTTTTAACAAAAAAGATGATTTATTATTGCCTGAATAATTATAAAAGCATTATAATTTTCTCAGGATATTTCAAGGAGGCTATTGATGTTAAAGCTTTATACAATTCCAGGCGCTTGCTCAACAGGATGTCATATTGCCCTATATTGGTGCAAAGCTGATTTTGACTTTGAAATTGTTGATCATGATGGTTTAAAAAAGGATGAATTTCTTAAATTGAATCCATCAGGTCAGGTGCCCGTATTGGTTGATGATCGGTTTGTGCTGACTGAAAATGTCGCCATCATGAATTATATTGCGGATTCTTTTCCACAAGGGAAGCTACTCGGAGATGGTAGTAAGCAACAAAGGGCAGAGGCTTTGCGTTGGTTGGCTTTTGTAAATTCCGATATTCATCCTGTATTCGGTTTGATTTTTGGAGGACAACAAATCAGCGGCGATCAAAAAGTGATTGAAATCCTTGATACTGCCGCTCGTAAAAAACTTCATAAATTATACGGTCAGGTTGATAAACAACTGGCGGAAAAGGAATGGATTGCGGGTTTCCGTAGTGTGGCAGATCCATATTTATTCATGACCTTGACCTGGGTTCAAAATCTAAAAATAGATATTTCGAGTTATAAGAATCTGTTGCAGTTTTATATGAGAATGCAAAAAGATGATGGGGTTCTTGCTGTTTTCAAGGCGGAAGGTATTCCGAATTTCGTTTGATGTCCAAATAAGAGATGATGAAAATGAAATCTCATTTTCATCATTTTGGAAAATTATTTTATCCATTATTTGACAAGATTAATTTTTGCATATTTTATAATCTTTTCATCGTTCAATAGATAAAGCTCGTCAATTAATCCGATTTGCAGACTGCCGGGGGCGTTGATATGTTGCATAGCGATATCGGCGGCAATGCCAATAAAAGCCATTGCCGCGGAACAAGCATATAGGGTGTTTTTTTCAACAGCCAGGCATGCTGCGGTGATGGCGGTTGCTGCACAACCAGATCCTGTTACTTTGGTTAAGAGAGAGTGGCTGTTTCTTACGGAGACAATCTCTTTTCCGTTGGTGATATAATCTGTTTGGCCACTGATTGACACAGTGGTTTTATAAGATAAGGCCAGTTGTTTAGCGGCTTCCAGTGCATCATGAGAGGAATCAAGACTATCCACTCCATGGCCCTGTGTTCGAGGAGATGTATTTTGATGATAATGGTAAAGACTGATAATTTCTGACGCATTTCCTCGAATGGCATTGGGGAAATTCTGTAAAAGACTGAGCGTTGTTTTAGCTCGATAAAGAGAGGCACTGATGCCCACCGGATCGAGTATCCATGGAATGTTTTGCTGGTATGCGGTACGACTGGCCAACTGCATGGAGCGTAATTGGGGTGTTGATAAAGTCCCGATATTGATAACCAGAGCGTTGGATTTTTGAACGAATTCCTCAACTTCCTCCTCCGCATTGGCCATGGCGGGTGATGCGCCAAGCCCAAGTAAAATATTTGCGGTAAATTGGGTTGCAACCTGATTGGTTATATTGAGGATAAGTGGATTTTTTGCGCGTATGGCATGAAGAGTGGAAATTAGGATATCGGGTTCGATCATGATAATACAAAGTTTTTGTTTTATAGGTTATGGTTTATGAATGGAGATTATAGACTATTTCGTTGCAAAAGATATCTGCCTTACGTATTCTAGAGATAATAATGTCTTTTAAAATTTGAGAGAATAATAAAGTGGATCTTGGTCTAAAAAATAAAAAAGTGCTTATTAGTGGCGGTTCCAAAGGAATTGGATTGGCGATTGCCCAAAAATTTATTGATGAAGGTGCGTTTGTCAGTATTTGTGCCAGAAATCAGCAAGGTATCGATAAGGCTATTCTGCAATTGGGTGACCGGGCCATGGGCATGACTGTTGATATTAACAAGGCGGATGAAGTTGAAAGATGGATCAAGGAAAGTCACAAAAAGATGGGTGGGCTTGATCATGTGGTGGCGAATGTAAGCGCTCTTGCCTCGGGACGGGATCTGCAAACCTGGAAAAAGGCGGTTGATACAGACCTGTTAGGTACCGTTGCCCTGGTTAACGAGACATTGCCTTATTTAACCAAACAGAAAAACGGATCAATTGTTATCATATCCAGTGTTTCCGCTTCTGAAATAGACGTATTTGCTGAACCATATGGCGCCTTAAAGGCTGCCTTGAATCATTATGGCAAATCGGTTGCACTAAGAGTTGCAGAACACAATGTAAGGGTTAATCTTGTTTCTCCAGGAACAATTTATTTTAAGGGAGGGATATGGGATCAAATTGAACGGGAGCAGCCTGAACTTTATAATACAGCCTTGAAGAATAACCCTTTAGGTCGTATGGGAACACCAGAGGATGTGGCCTCAACAGTTGTTTTTCTGACAAGTGAACAGGCAAGTTTTATTACAGGAAGCAACCTTGTTGTTGATGGCGGCATGACAAAACGCGTGTAAAATTATTGATAAATTGCCTGCCCAAGCCTTTTTAAAATCAAATAGGCGGTATCGGGCAATTTAACCGGTTATATATATTATGTTCTTTAAATAAGGTTAACCAATTATTTTAATATCATATGATAGAAATAATGAATTTATCTGAACAATTTATAATATTATGAAAAATTATACATTAATTCAGCAAGTTGTTTTATTTTTAAAAAATAATCCGCGTAAACGATTTACCGCGCGTGAAATTGCAATCCAATTAGTTAAAATTTATCCTGATTATTATAAGCAAAAAAGGCTAAATAGCCAGCAGCGCTTTACCTCAGAAAATTCTTTTATTTCTCAAATTGTTGCTGAAATTGGTTCACGTATTAAAAGGTTGAAACAATCAAATGCAGGAATATTGATTCAGGACCAGCCTCGACCAAGAGTTTACGAATGGAAAGGTAATTCCAAGCTCAAGAGCAATTTTATAGATAAACTGAAAGATGAAGAAAATGCAGGTAAAGACATTTTAAATTTGCCATTAAAAAAGATGAATTACACGGAAGCTGATCTTTATCCTTTATTGATTGAGTATCTTGGTACGGAATATAGTTTAAAATGTGATAGAATCAATGAAAAATTTTCTAAAAAAGGTAAAGGGGAAAATGGCAACAAATGGTTGCATCCGGATATTGTTGCTTTGCAGGCAGTGACTGAAGACTGGAATAGTTTGGTTAAAACTTGTGTACAGTCAGGGGATGCTAAAATGGCTTATCTATGGTCTTTTGAAGTAAAAAAACAGATTTCCCGCTCAACAGTTCGTCAATATTTTTTTCAGGCCGTTAGTAATTCCAGTTGGGCAAATTACGGTTATCTGGTGAGTGCAAGCATTCCAGATGATGGAACGATGAATGAGCTGAGAATGTTGTCGGCTTTACATGGTATTGGGTTAATTATACTTAAAACAGATAATGTAATTGATAGTCAGATAATGATTCCTGCGGCATTTAGAGCAGAGGTGGATTGGTGCTCGGTAAACCGGTTGGTTGAAGAAAATGCGGATATGAGATTGTTTATTCAAAAAGTTGCCAGTTATTATAAAAGCGGTTTGTTACAAAAAACTGGATGGAGTAATGATTTACTAAAAGTTGAGAGTAATTAAATATAAATTATTAATATATATTAATTTAACTATAAAAAACTGATTTGATTAAAATAATTCTTAAATAAATATATAAATATTTTCCAATATGTTATAATTTGCAGAGTAAAAATGAATTTATTCAGTGTTTTATTCATATAAGAGATTTTTCATGAATTTTTATATGTTGGTTTTTGTAAAATTTATTATCGGCTTTGCTGTTGTAATTTTTTATTTTAATCAGTCCGGCAAAACGCAGCTTTCCCAAATGACCCCTATTGATCTGATTGGAAATTTTATATTGGGTGGAATAATTGGGGGGGTTATTTATACAGATAGTATTTCTCTGTCTCGTTATATTGTTGTCTTGATAATTGGCACTCTATTAATGCATTTTCTAAATTATATTGCCAAGAAATTTGATGTTTTCCGTGCCTTGGCCTTGGGTAACACGATTGTTTTTATTAAAAACGGTTCTTTATTAATGGATAATATCCAGGATAAAAAAAATAAAATTGATATTATCAATATTATGTCCAGCCTACATTCCAGAGGCATTGGTTCAATGCAGGAAATATATTATGCCCAAATTGAGCCTAATGGATCGTTGACAGTTAAAAATAAAGAGGAAAAGGATCCTTCTGTCATTTTAATCCTTGATAGCGAGATCAAGGATTGTCCATCCCATTTGTTGGATATAAGTCAAGATACGGTCCAGCATTTACTTGATAAATATTCCTTGAAACTGGAGGATGTTTATCTAGCCGAATACTACGATAAAAAGATCATGTTTGCTTTATATGACGGTAAAAGAATAACTATTCCATTTTATTGAGCATCTATAGTGCTATATAAATTAATTTGAATATTTAAGTTTTTGTTTTTTAGTTTGTTTTTGAAAAATGTTTTATTTTATTGGATTTTTAGATGTTTGAAAAACAAAGGTTCTTTGCCTTTTTTATATGTTTATTTATATGTAGTTTTTTTTTTAATTCATTATCTGTTAAAACTGTTTATTGCAATTCAAATGTTCAGAATTTGGGTAATGAACAAATTTTAAAGGTTGTTGACGTATCTGAAATAGACAGGGATGGTTGGGACTGTCTTGCGGTTACTTTTTCATCCCCCCTGAATGAAAACCAGAACTTTGAAGAGATATTGCATCTTTTTGATGCAAAAAAAGGCAAGGTGGATGGCGCCTGGATTTTATCTGAAGATCATCAGGAACTTATTTTTAATCATCTTGAGCCTAACCGGAAACTGGTTTTAACTGTTGATGCTGGATTAAAGGGTAAAGACGCAAAAATTCTCAGAAAAGAATATACGGCCAAAATCACAACAAACGATTTAAGTCCAAATATCAGCTTTGCCAGTCAGGGTTCTTTGTTTCCCGTAAGATTGGCCGAGGGTTTGCCTATTATAACATTGAATGTAAATCAGGCAAATGTTGAATTCTTCAGAATAAAAAATGACCAGCTTGTCAATTTTTTTGAAGATAAGGAATCTTCCTCAATCTTGTCAAATGACATGATCTCGGCTTTGGTTGATAAGGCGGATCTGATATATACGGGTTCTTTTAAGCTAAATGTAGATAAAAATCATCGTCAGAAAATTTTACTGCCGATTTCTTCCATTAAACCTTTACAAAAAAATGGTGTTTATTTTGCGGTTATGCGTTCCGCGGGAATGTATAATTACAGTTATCCTGTTACAGTGTTTACGATTTCTGATATTGGCATTTCCGTACATCGTTATCAGGATAATGATCAGATCAACGTTTTTACACAGTCTCTAGAAACGGGTGATGTCTTACCAAACGTAAATATCAGTGCCTTGGATAAAAAAGGGCATATCATTGCGACAGCTTTTTCAGATAAGGACGGTTATGCAAATTTGACAAATATGTCAAAAGCTAGAATTTTGCTGGCAACACAAAATGGTCAAACATCCTTTATCCAATTAAAGTCTCCAGCTTTGGATTTATCAGATTTTAAAATTGATGGAGATATCCAGCATGATTTACAGTTTTTTGTTTTTGGCCCCCGTGATTTGTATCGTCCGGGAGAAACCGTAATATTGAACGCTTTATTGAGGGATGCGGATGGGCAATCTGTTCAAAATATTCCAGTCAATGCTATTGTTTATAATGCAGAGGGAAAAAAGGCTCAAAATTTTGTTTGGAAAGCCTCAGAGACAGGATTTTATCAATATCAGTTAAAATTACCCGCCAATGCTGTAACAGGCAAATGGTCTGTCGTTGTGAAAGCGGGGAAGAAAGAATTGAATCAGTATCGATTTGCAGTTGAGGATTTTTTGCCTGAACGTATGGGTCTTACTTTACAATCGGAAAATCTGGAAAATTCGAAAAATAATGTGCCTCTGACCTCTCGGCAAGATTTGCATGTCAAGGCGAATGGCTGGTATCTGTATGGGGCACCGGCCAGTCATAATCTTTTATCAGGTTCAATTACCATGCACTCATTGAGAAAAGCGGTTCCTCAATTAAAGGGATTTGAATTTGGTGATAGTCAAGAAAAAAATCTTGATAAACGGATGGATTTTGACGAGATTCATCTGGATCAGCTAGGTTATGGCCAAATTAAAATGGCCAATCAATGGCAAGGGATCAGATCACCTGTTCAATTGATTATTGAGGCCAGCCTGTTTGAAACCGGAGGACGTCCAGTGGTGAGACATTTGACGCAATTTGTATGGCCAGCCAAGCAATTGGTTGGTATCCGGCCCCTTTTTGATTCGGTTACCTCGCATGACAAGCCAATTCGATTTGAGGTTGTCATGGCTGATTTCGAAGGGCATAAATTACCTGCAAAAAATTTAAAAGCAAGATTTATTCATGAACGTCATGATTATTATTGGACGTATTCTGATGATACAGGGTGGGACAGCCATTTTAATAAGAAAGATGTTATAGAGGATGAACAGCTTTTAAACATAGGCCAAAACAAAACAGCGATGCTGACATTTCCTTCCAAAGATTGGGGATTCTATCGATTGGAAGTGTTCAATCCAGATACCGGTTTGACATCCAGTTATTCTTTTGAAACGGGGGCAGTTGAAGAAGCGGGTTCAGAAGAGAATTTGCGTCCCGATCAGGTTAAGGTCATGCTGGATAAAACGGCTTACAAAGCTGGCGATATTGCCCGAATCACTTTGACCCCTCCTTCTGATGGCAAGGGTTATTTGGCGGTAGAATCATCAGGTCAGCTATTATGGCGGCAATCTATTCAGGCTTCTGCTAAAGGTTCAAGTTTTACCCTTCCCATTAATTCAAAATGGTTACGTCATGATGTATATATTACAACTTTGATTATCCGACCCGGTGACCGTAAGGTTGGCGCCACTCCAAAACGATCTGTGGGAATATTACACTTACCTCTTGATCGGCAGGATCGTAAGTTAAAACTTAAAATGAAAATAAATTCAAAAATCGAGCCTTTAACGGATCAGAAAGTTAAGGTCAAAGTTACGGATGCATATGGGAAACCTGTAAAGGATGCCGAGGTTTTGTTATCCGCCGTGGATACAGGTGTCTTAAATATTACGGATTACAAAACTCCAGATCCTTTCAGGGCTTTCTTTGATCGCAAAGCTTATAATGTTGATCAGTTAGATGTTTATGGCAAGTTAATCGAGGCAGGTCAAAACCCTTTGGCAAGTTTGGCTTTTGGTGGGGATGCAATGGTGAAGGGGGGGAAACTGCCCGATACCAAGATCAAGATTGTTACGTTACAACCCAAGCCTATTCATGTGAATGATCAGGGTGAAGCCGAGATTTCAATTACTGTTCCAGATTTTAACGGCGAATTAAGAATTATGGGGCAAGTTTGGACAGCTGGTCAATTTGGTATGGCAGAAAATAAAATAACAGTTGCCGCACCTATTGTTGCCGAAATGTCCACACCACGTTTCCTGGCAGGGGGTGATGAAACGGTTCTGGCACTTGATCTTACTAACATGACCAGACAGTCACAGGAATTATCTGTGCGTTTCAAGACAGAAGGATTTATTTTTGCAACGCGTTCTGGGGATCAAGCTGTTATATTGGCACCAAATGAACGGAAAATATTAAAAATTCCTGTCCAGGCAAAAACAGGATCAGGAGAAGGAAAAATCAGGGTTGATGTTTCAGGAATTGTCTCCAACGGTAAAAAGCAATTATTGAGCCGTTCATGGTCAATTGGAACACGCCCGTCTTATGCTGCTCAATTTATAATAGAACAGACTAAACTAAATAAAAAAAGTTGGCAGATATCACCATCAGTCTTGCATAATATCGGGATTTCAGGTCGTGAGGGGAGACTGAACATAAGTCCTTATCCACCCTTGAATTTATCCAGACAGATTGAGGATTTACAAACTTATCCCTATGAATGTGCCGAACAAACAACAAGTGGAATTTATCCTTTCCTCTATGTAAATAAGGATATCTTAAAACAGCTTAATATTAAAAACAAGCTAACCGATCAACAGCGTCATGATGCGATTAATTCAGCGATTTTCCATATACTAACGATGCAGCGTTCAAATGGGGGATTTGGGTTATGGAGCAGTGACAGCCCAGAAGAATATTGGTTAACCGTTTATATCACGGATTTCCTTATTCAGGCACGGGACCGGGGTTATATGATTCCTGAAGATGTCTTGCAAAATGTCTTAAAACGTTTGTTAATATATGTTCAAAACGGCAATGAGATTGACCCTTATTACAGTCGTGACTTTAATGAATCGCGTTTTACGGTTCAAGCCTATGCTGGATATGTATTGGCACGAACAAAACAGGTACCTTTAGCCGCATTAAGAAATCTTTACAATCATCGTAAACAGGCACCATCAGGACTTTCTTTAATTCAGTTGTCAGCAGCATTAAAGCTAATGGGAGATGAGGGACGTTCTGCACAGACCTTAAATGAAGGTTTACATTATGGACAACGTGTTCATGATTGGTGGATAGGAGATTATGGAAGTGATATTCGTGATAATGCGTTAATTCTTGCACTTTTACAGGATAATCATTTGGTCAGTGATGACGTTGTTATACAAAGGCTGTTTGCTTTAAGTCACCAAATTGAAGATAAAATATATTTGTCTACACAGGAAAAGAATGCAATTTTTCTGGCAGGATATCGCTATGTTTCAAAATCCGCTAAAAACTGGAAGGTTGAGGTCGACGTGGCAGGGAATCATTATAACCTGACAAACCAAAAATCTTTTTTGCAATTCAATGATCAGGAAATGAGACAGATCAATACGCTTCGCCTTGCCAGCAAAACGGGAGATGTTGATCTATATCCAAATCTCGGTTTATCCGGTTATCCGTTACGGGCTCCTGTACAGGTTCAGAAAAAGGAACTGAACATAGAAAGAGAATTTCTTGATATTTACGGTAATCCAGTGGATTTGAAAAATGTCAAAACGGGTGATCTTATATTGGTTAGAATTAAGATATTTTCGTTTTCAAGAATGCATGATGCCCTGGTGGTTGATTTCCTGCCCGCTGGATTTGAGCTGGAAAATCAAGATCTTTCAAATGCTTCTGTCAATTTGGAAAATGCAGGGGAGGTAATTAAAAAATCTCTTGAAAAAATGCAGGAAGCATCCATTCAACATCAAGAATATCGTGATGACCGTTATGTAGCCCAATTGGATCTTACAAATAAAACTGAACTGGTTTATTTGGCCCGTGCGGTGACACCTGGAAGGTATCACATACCATCGGCAACATTACAGTCGATGTATCAGCCAGGCCGGTTTGCAAGGACCAGTGGCAATATGACATTAATAGTTAAAGCACGTTAAAAAATTAATAAAAAGGTCATAATCAGGTGTGCATCAATATATGATGGTGTACGCCTTTTTTATTAGAAATAAATGGTGTGTATAGTGCGTGTGATAGGTCAGATTTACCGAAAAGGGGTAATATTCTGTTTATTTATTTGTATTGGGTTATTTATAGCGGATAAAACCAACCCTCTTCCTTTACCAAATATCAGTTCTTCTCGTGTCGTTTTGGCAGAGGATGGAACGCCCTTATGGCGTTTTACCAATCAAAAAGGGGTCTGGCGTTATCCTGTTACCATCCAACAGGTTTCTCCATATTATATTCAGGCTTTGTTAGCCTATGAAGATCGGTGGTTTTATCATCATCCCGGCATTAATCCTGTCGCTTTGGGCAGGGCTTTTGGACAAGATATTTATCATCATCATATCGTATCGGGTGGTAGTACGCTCTCAATGCAGGTTGCCCGTATTGTTGATCACTGTCCCCATACTTATTTGGGAAAAATTGGGCAGATTTTCCGGGCGTTGCAACTTGAATGGCATTTGAATAAAGAACAGATTCTAACCATTTATCTAAATCATGTATCTTATGGGGGAATGGTAGAGGGTATTGCGGCGGCGAGTTGGACATATCTTGGTAAACCACCGGATCAACTTACCAAAGGAGAGGCAGCCTTGCTGGCTGTTCTACCACAAGCGCCCAGCCGTTTACGACCAGATCGTTATCCTGAGCGTGCCAAGAAGGCTCGTGACAAAGTTCTGGAGCGGCTGGCTCAATTCAAGGTATGGTCAAAGAGAGATATTGAGGAAATTAAAGGGGAAAATGTTTTATTAAGTGAACGTCAGATACCACAATTGGCTCCCTTATTGGCGAGACGATTATCACTTCAGAACAAAGATGCAGTCATTCATAGCACTATCAATATAGATATGCAACGTCATTTGGAGGAACTTCTTGAAAATTGGAAAAACCGTTTGCCACCGCATAATTCCGCTGCCATTTTGGTGGTGGATTCAGCGACAATGCAGGTTAAGGCCTATCTCGGCTCTGTAGATTTACAGGATAAACAGCGTTTTGGTTATGTGGACATGGTAACCGCTATCCGTTCACCGGGTTCAACATTAAAGCCTTTTCTTTATGGGTTGGCCATGGATGAAGGGCTTATCCATTCTGAATCCTTATTGCAGGATGTACCAAGACAATCTGGTCATTATAGGCCAGAGGATTTTTCTTCTTCATTTGTTGGACCCGTTTCAGTAAGCCAGGCATTGCGAAGGTCACTTAATTTACCAGCCGTACAAGTGTTGGAAGTTTATGGAGCCAGAAAATTCTATGGCAAATTAACAGGTGCCGGCATTAGATTAAAACTGCCTCAAATGGTTGAACCAAATTTGGCAATTATTCTTGGCGGGATTGGTACGTCTTTGGAAAATGTTGTTACAGCTTATAGCGCGTTCGCAAGAAAGGGGAAGGTTGCAATGTTACGTTTCAAGAATAATGGATCCATGAATGAACGGCCATTATTGTCTGAAGGTTCAGCCTGGGTTATTCGGAAAATTCTGGAAGGTGAAAGTCCATTGGACAGTAATTTTGATCGGCAGATTTTTCAGCAGGATCATTTGGCATGGAAAACAGGGACAAGTTACGGATATAGGGATGCTTGGGCTGTTGGCGTTGGCAAACATTATATAATGGGGGTCTGGATTGGAAGACCTGATGGCACACCTGTGGCAGGCCAATATGGAATAGCTTCCGCAACCCCCTTGTTATTTCATGTATATGATATGGTCAGAAACCAAGCTTCACAGACGTTTTCATATAGTATTAAAGATCATGATCCGGCAACAGTAAGCGTTGCACAGATATGTTGGCCATCTGGACAGATATTGCCAGATAGGGATCAAAATTGCCGACAAAAAAGGACCGCATGGATTATAAACCATATAGTTCCACCCACTTTGGAAATGGCCGATCAACCGTTAGGAACGGGTATCAGCCAAACGGTATGGATCAATAAACGAGGATTTCAAGTATCGTCTGATTGTCCAGGAGCCATTGAAAAAAAAATTGATCTGTGGCCAATCGCACTTGAACCTTGGTTGCCCCTTACAGAACAGCGTCACAATCGTCTGCCCACACAGGATTTATCCTGTCCCTCCTTATCTTTGATGGAATCTTCTTCCTTGTCCATTATAGGTGTAAAAAACGGAGACCATTTACAGTTGCCTCCCAGTAATATGCATCCGTTAACTTTAAAATTATCTGCCCTTGGGGGGACAAAGAAAAAATGGTGGTTCCTAAATGGTTATCTTATTCAGGAAACTGATGGAAATCAAAGTTTTGATCATGTTTTTCATAATCATGGAAAGCAACAATTGACGGTAATGGATGAAATGGGAAAAACGGCTCTTGCTGAATTTACGTTGAATTAAAGGCATGAATTCATAGGATATACTATCAGGTAAAAAATAAATGGATTCATTGACGATTTGAAATCATATTTATGGCCTTGGTATAGATCATCTTCATTCAAGAAAATATCTTGTATCTTTTCATATAATCGTGGAAAACAATTGTTATATACAGGTAATAATTTCAAAGAGAATTATTGGATATGTATCCGAATCATTTTAAAAAAGACAAGGCATCCATTATTTCATTCCTGTTTTTAATTTTGTGTTTTGCATTATTTTTATATGAAAATATAAAAGGTTTAGGTTTTTTAAGATTTACAGACGAATCAGGTCATTTTGTAGGTGCACAAGCCATTCATAAAGGGGACAAACTTTACAGGGACTATATAGATTATCATGGTCCCGTAATTTATATGCTGACATGGATGATGGGATTAATTGTTGGTTTCTCAGAAGTATGGCTGTTGAGACTCATTTCTTCGTTTAGTGCAATGCTAGCTGCCCTGTGTTTATTTTTTTCCCCAATTTTTCATTATTTTTGGCAACGTTATCTTGTAACCGCTTTGTGGTTTGGTTTCATTTCAAGTGTCTGGCTTATACAGGGTTTATATCTTGATAATTATTGGACATTAGGTGGGTGTTTTGCAGCTATTGGTTTGGTCACTCTTGTTATTCCCATGATTTATGACATAAAGCCGTCACGGATACAGGCTTTTACAGGAGGATTTTTTATCACGCTTTTGCCTTTTATTGCCTATCCTTTTGCAATAACCGCCTTTATTTTATTTCTTGTTGTTATCAATGGAATTTGTATAGATCATAGAAAATATGTTTCGATATTCGCGACAAGTTTGTCGGGGTGTTTGACATCTATCATTATGATGCTTGTCTGGTTAGGTATATATGGGGATATAGGTGGAATGGTTGCCTTTCATTTCATCACCAACCAAATGAATTATGCACGATATATTCCCTTCAATTTAAGCAATTTTTTTCTAAGTTTGATTCCATCTTTTTCCTCTAATCATATTGTAGAAACATTTGCTTTATTTTCGTTTTGTTTTGGGGGGATTATCCTGGTTGCAAAAGGAAAATATAAAATAAGTGCATGTCTTGTATTGTGCGGGATTCTGGGTTTGCAGGCTCGAGGAAGTATCCTGTTTCAAAATGGTGCTTTCCTTATAGCTTCTGTAACCTTAATAATCGTTGCTTTTGTAAAATCAACGGAAGTCAAGCCGGATATTTCCCTGTTTTTCTCTGTCATTTCAACTTTTAGCATCTTTTTTATCATTGATCAATATGCAGTATCCTCTCCCAATATTTTAGACAAGCAACAACGTAATGCCTATCAATGGCATGCCTTTCGTGAAGGATATAATGAAGACACGAAAGCAATTTGGTTTTACGTTGATAAAAACGAAAGAATATTATCTATACCTTATAATCCAGATATTTATATTTTGGCTAACCGTTTGCCCATAAAAAAATATCACGCTTATTTACCATGGGAGGCAGACTACGCTTCACATCCTTGGCACCATTATGAACGGGACCTTTGTAAAGATTTGCCTAAAAATAAGCCACCACTTATTTATTATGATCCATCAATAATATGGGGCAAATATATGCCAGATCAGTTCTTGAGTTGCGTATTGATAGTTTTGAAAAATGATTATACCCATATTGCAACGGATTCTTACATTTATGTTCGTAATGACCGTTATAGGGAAAAAGGTAAAATAAATTAGTCGTGTATTGTTTAACCATATTAGGGGTATTAACCTAATATGGTTATATTGTTATATAGCGTCCGGGTGATTGCTGATTGTTGTTACGTTAATTGTAATTAAAAAGGTTTATCAACACCGGGTTGTTTGAGGCGGATAAAATAGGTCATGATTGCCGCACAATAATATAAAAAACCAAAAATTATGAAGACGCTAAAATGTCCCAATCCTGTAAAAAGAATGAGAGAAACCAAAGCGGGTCCGCCAAAATTGCTTAGACCACCACCAAGATTTTGGATGGATACGGCTGCCCCTTTATGTTCAGGTGTCAACATTGGAAAAATGGCTCCCATTGGAACAAAGGCTGTAATGGTCAGGGCAAAAAACAGGATTCCGCATATGCTAGCCCATATATTTCCGGGAAACCAGACCGGAATAAAATAAAGCAGGATGGTTGCCGTTCCACATCCTATAAATCCCGCCCATCGCATTTGCTTTAACCAACCAATACGATCGCCGATAATGCCCCATAGAACATTGGTAAAAGGTTGGATTGGATATATACTAAGGCTGATAATTTTCCATTGTTCATCCGTAAAATGTCCACCATGTTCAGACGTGTAGAAAATAGGCATTACGACCGCAAGAATACCAAAAAGGGAAAAGTTACAGATCGCACGGGTTATGAGTGCAATTGCCAGATCACGATTATAAAAAACGAGTGAGAGATCTTGGATAATACCTTTAAATTTGTGTTCGAATGAATGAATCTGATGATTTTTCTTTTCCATAACGGGCGCCTTGAGAAGGAAAAAGGCGATTGCACCACCTGCAGTTGCCCAGCCTATGGATTGCCATAAAGTGTTGATCTCGCCAAAGTAACGGACAGAATAAATCGGTAACAAATTTCCGAGAATGCCAAACCCTATGGTGAACATGGACCAGATCCACCCCACCGCCGAGGCAAGCTGGCTGTCGGGGGTTTCTTTTACAACCCAATAGAAAAATGCATAAAAGAACAAGGGATAAGCAAAACCGCGTAGACCATAGAATAGCAACATCATGTAATAGTTATGAGGTATAACTCCGAAAAGCATAAAGGCTGCGTGAAAAACAATCCATGTAATGGCACCAACCATCATGATTTTTTTTGCACCAAATGTTTCAGCTAGAACGCCAGAAAGCCAGCTTGAAATTGCAGCGGTTAACCCATAAGCAGCAAAAATAAGGCTGACTTTTTTTTCTGCGAATCCCAGTGTAACAATGTATTTGGAAAGGAAATTCAGTTCAAGACCGTCGCCAATCATGAAAAGGGCAATGGCAATATACCCCCAAAACAGAGAGACTGGCATTCCCATCATCATACGTGATTTTGTTTGGATATTATTCATAAGTAATCTTTGAGCATGATAAGTTTATAAAAAAAGCCCGAATTAAATTGATTTCGGGCTTTGTATCGGAATAAAATTCAGAAGAATCTTATTCGGGCATTTCAATTTGCAATTTTACATCAGCAGGTTGTGCTGATGCGGCCCGTTCAAAAGCCTCGATACTTTTTGAGAATGGATAAACTCCAGAAATTAATGGCTTGATATCAATCTTTCCAGAAGCAATCAGATTAATGGTCCGGTCATAAACATGTGCATATCGAAAGATTGTTTCCATATGTATTTCCTTTGCTTGTGCAGTAACAAGATCAAAGGGGATCTTGTCAACGGGCATCCCTACAAATACTATGGTTCCACCAGGGCGGACACAGGCCAATACGGTATCATAAGCGGAGGGATGTCCTGAAGCCTCAAAAACGACATCTGCCCCCCAGTTTTTACCGCATTCCGCCTTGACTCTTTCCTCTACGGATTCATTTTTCAAATTAATTGGGATAATGCCATGATATTGTTTGGCAATATCCAGTTTGGGTTGAGCAAGATCAGAGATGAAAACCTTGCTTGCGCCAGAGGCAAGTGCGGCAAGTGCGGTCAGAATGCCAATTGGACCACATCCTGTCACTAAACAGATATCGCCAGGTTTTAATCGGGCTTTTACGGCAGCCTGAACGCCAATGGCAAGAGGTTCAACAAAGGCACCTTCCTCGAAAGATACGTTGTCGGGCAGTTTAAATGTAAAAGCAGCGGGATGTACCACCGTTTCCGTTAAGCATCCATGAACGGGTGGGGTTGCCCAGAACACGACGTCAGGATCAACATTGTAAATACCGAGTTTTGTTGCGCGTGAGTGTGGATTGGGTATGCCGGGCTCCATACATACACGATCCCCAACCTTTAAATTTTCAACATTTTTGCCTGTCTCAATAACAATACCAGAAGCCTCGTGCCCGAGCACCATTGGTTGATTTACGATAAAAGGGCCAATTTTTCCATGTGTGTAGTAATGTACATCACTTCCACAAATACCAACATTACGTATTTTTATTTTAACGTCATTATCCCCTACTGTAGAGGGTAAATCAATGTTACGGATACTTAATTTGCCTTTTTCTTCAAGTACAAGAGCTTGAGCCATGAAATGTTCCTTACTGGAATAAACATATAAAATACACAATTATGTTACCAATATTCCGTAAGTATGAAAAATAACAAATGTGTTATTTCAAAGTAATTTCATTCTATTTATAAAAGATTGAAATAGCAATTTTTAATAAAAAAATATTTGTTCGTAATTATAAATAGTTTTATTGTTATTACAGTTCAGTAGTTTATATAACTATTACATTTAATTGGATAATGACAGAAATATTTTATTTATTTTTTTGTCATTTTGTTTAAATAAAAAAATCCAAGAAAAGAGTTCGATGATGATTAAACAAATATCAGGTAACAAAACGTTAAAGATTGGAATCATTGGTACTGGAGCTATTGGTCAGGATCATATCAAACGATGTACGAACTTTTTATCAGGAGTCGAGGTTGTTGCTGTCAGTGACATTGATAAAAAATCTGCACAGAATGCCATTTCCACATATGGATTGGATGCTAAAGCATATGAATCAGGGAACGATTTGATTCAAGCGAAAGAGGTGGATGCAATTATCATTGCCTCTTCAGGTAAAACCCATGCGGAATATATATTGTCTGGCATTGAGGCAAAAAAATTCATTTTTTGTGAAAAGCCGCTGGCAACGACAATCGAGGAATGTCAAGCGATCATCGAGACTGAGCAAACATATGGAAAACGTTTAGTTCAGGTTGGATTTATGCGCTCTTATGATCGGCGATATCAAGAACTGAAAAAAATCATTCAAGATAAAAAATTAGGCCAGATCCTGATGATACATGCGGCACATAGGAATCAGGAGTGTCCAGAGAATTTTACATCTGAAATGGTTATAACGGATACCTTAATTCATGAACTGGATATATTTCGTTGGTTGTTGAACGATGAATTTGTTACCGTAAGTATGATTCCAATCCGTAAAACATCAAAAGCGCCAAAAGGCTTGCAGGATCCTCAGTTTGCACTTTTGGAAACCCAATCAGGAATCAGAATTAATGTGGAATTATTTGTAAACTGTCAATATGGTTACGATATCAAATGTGAAATTGTGGGTGAAGAAGGTGTGGCCAGCTTACCCGCTCCTGCTGCTGTTTCAATATGCCAGCATGAAAAACGGTATGATCAAATTTTGGCAAATTGGCAGGATTGGTTTTTGGAAGCCTATAATATTGAAATACAGGAATTCATTAATGAATGTCTGGTTGGAAAATTACAAGGTCCGGACGCATGGCGGGGATATATGGCGACTTATGTGGCCGAATTCTGTATTGAATCTCAAAAAAAAGGTCAGGAAATTGCAATACCCGTCTTGAAATGTCCCGATTTTTATAGGTCTGATAATAAAATTGAGTAAATTTATAAAAAATTGGAATATATTTAAGTATAGAATCTAAATCATGATTATTTTTAATAGATAATGAGGAAATGATGAATGCTGTAAAACAGAATTATGGGGATGGTAAATTGGTTTGCTATAAAACTTTGCCAATATGGAATGTAAAAACTTTACCAAAATCTTTCAAGGAATGCCATAATACAAAAGAGGGTGTCTGGGCAAAATTAAAGATATTATCAGGATCTTTGGTAATGGAATTTTTGAATGATAAAAAAGAAATTGAGAAAGAAACTGAATATTCAGTTGTGCATCAACCTGAAATGATAAAGCCACGCCAATATCATAAAATCGCTTCCTGCAGTGAGGATATGACCTGTCAGTTATCTTTTTATACAGTTTCGTCAAATGATTGATACGGGTATCTCCTGTTCCATAGACTATTAACCGATACCAATTAATAGTCTATGGAATTATGTAGGATTACTCGGAAATTGCTTTATCTTCGTAATACGCAATTCTTTTTACCTTAGGCTCTGATCTACCTTTTTCATATTCAGAATCAAGCCAGGCCTGAAGGATTGTTTTTGCCAGTTCTTCACCGATAACACGGGCACCCAATGTGATGATTTGTGCATCATTGCTTTTTCTGGCCCGTTCGGCGGAATAGGTATCATGGCATTGAGCCGCACGAATGCCGGGTATCTTATTTGCAACAATTGCCATTCCTATTCCAGTGCCACAAATCAAAATCCCTCTTTCATGTTTGCCGGACTTGATTGCCTGTCCTACAGACCAGGCAATATCCGGATACAGATTTGAATCGCGATTGGAATCGCTACTGTAGTCTGTCACTTCAATATTGTTGGATTGAAGCCAGTCTACGATTTTATTTTTTAAGTCAACAGCAGCATCATCGCAGCCGATAGCAATAGAAGGCATTTTTATATTCCTTAAAATTTCTTAAAATATTTCATTGTATTGGTGTATTAAAATATTTTTAAAGATTCCCATTTATGGCATGTATTTTATAAAGTTTTTCACCAATAAATATACAAGTAATTTAGATTAAAAGATCACAAGAAGTTTATTTGTTTTTGAATATATTCTGGCTGATCATCATAGTAAACATTACAGATGAGCAGAGAAAAATGATGGAAAAAAACGGTAAATCTTCTATTACGAAAATAGATAATATTCCCAAGACAATGAAAGCAATTGTTGCTTATGCGCCACATGATTACCGTTTGGAAGAGGTTCCTGTACCACAAATTGGGTCTGAAGAAATTCTTGTTAAAGTAGAGGCATGTGGAATTTGCGCTGGGGATACCAAAGCATTTGATGGGGCGCCAAGTTTTTGGGGGGATGAAAAGCAACCTGCCTATATTAAGGCTCCCATGATACCCGGTCATGAATTTATTGGGCATGTTGTTGCCTATGGCGATAAAATCAAAGATTTCAAACTGAATGACCGTATTATTTCCGAACAAATTGTTCCTTGTTGGGAATGCCGTTTCTGTAAACGTGGTGAATACTGGATGTGTGAAAAACACGATCTTTACGGTTTTCAAAACAACGTTAATGGCGGCATGGCAGAATATATAAAATTGCCTAAAGAAGCGATTAACTATCATTTGCCAGATGATCTTCCCATGAAACAGGCTGTTCTGGTTGAACCATATGCCTGTTCATTACATGCCGTGCAACGTGCAAGTGTTAAGTTGGGAGATTTTGTGGTGCTATCTGGTGCCGGCACTCTGGGTTTAGGTATGATTGGCGCATTGAAAAAATCCGGCCCCGACAAACTGGTTGTTCTTGATTTGAATGATGATCGTTTAGCACTGGCTAAGAAATTCGGTGCTGATATCGTGATGAATCCGGCCCGTGAAGATGTCGTCAAGAAAATCAAGGATATGACCGAAGGATATGGTTGCGATATTTATATTGAAGCTACGGGTGCAGGCAAATCAGTAGAGCAGGGTCTGTCAATGATTCGCAAACTTGGTCGTTTTGTTGAATTTTCTGTATTCAAAGATCCAGTATCGGTTGACTGGAGTATCATTAGTGATCGTAAGGAGTTGGATGTCTTGGGATCACATTTGGGTCCTTATTGCTATCCCATGGTGATCAAGGGAATACAAAATGGTGATTTTCCAACGGAAGGCGTTGTAACGCATGTTTTCCCGCTAAAAGATTTTAAAGAAGCTTTTGACATAATGAAAAAAGGAGTGGGTTCTTTAAAGGTCGTACTCGATCCAAATTTATAATTTATTGAATTTTAGCCATCTAATTATTTGAAAGTAATTTATTTACTAAGAGGGAGACCTGCACGTGAACAAAGTCATAGAGAGACTTTTCATTTCTCCAAAATTGATGTTGGGTTATTTTGGAGTATTAATTTTCATGGCTGGTGAAGGGCTGGAACAGAACTGGTTGTCTCCCTTTTTACAACAGCATGGTCTAACTGCACATCAGGCTTCTACCATTTTCACGGTTTATGGATTGATGGTTGCCATTTCATCATGGCTTTCAGGTGTTTTGGCAGAGATTTTCGGGGTTCGGAAAGTGATGACCATTGGACTTGTCCTTTTTTTTGTAGGGTCATTTCTTTTTTTGGTTTTTGGTATTCCAACTTATAATTTTAGCGTTATATTGCCTACCTATGCAGTGCGGGGACTTGCTTATCCTCTGTTCGCTTATGGTTTTCTAGTTTCAGTTGCATATGAGGCTCCCCGTGAACGGTTGGGAGGTGCTGTCGGTATGTTCTGGCTTGTTTATGCAGGTGGGATTTCCGTTCTGGGAACTGGCTATTCAAATATTATGCTTTATTATTTCCATATGGAAAACCTTCATTTATTGTGGACGGCATTGATTTTTGTTGCTGTAGGTGCTGTTATTGCACTGAGTCTAAGTGGAAAAAAATCTGCACAAAATAATTATCCAGAAGATGATGAAACCCATTCATTAAAACATTTGTTAAAAGGTTTAACGATTGTTTATGAAAAACCAAAAGTGGGGATTGGTGGTCTTGTTCGGATGATTAATACAAGTGCCGCATACGGTTTTTCAGTTTTTATGCCAACTTTTTTATTCGGTATGGGATATGCTGAAAATGCGTGGCTTGAGGTTGCCGTGTATTTATGGATGGGTAATGTTGTATTCAATCTTATCTTTGGGGCCGCAAGTGACAAATTGGGGTGGCGTAACGTTGTTATGTGGTTTGGCTGTATAGGCTGTGCATTGAGCGTTATGGCATATACCTATTGCATTTCTATTCATGCGGATCTTTTCACCATAAAAATATGCGCCGCTATATATGGTGCATTGCTTGCAGCATTTGTTCCTTTATCAGCCATTATGCCAAATCTTGCCCCTGAAAATAAGGGTGCGGCCATGTCAATTCTTAATTTTGGTGCAGGAATGAGTTACTTTTTTGGTTATGCAATTGTCATGCTTTTTCAAGGGATCATTGGTAATTTCGGGGTGATGTACATTTATATCGGGCTTTATTTTGTTGCTGCAGCATTGATGATTTTTGTCAAGGTTCAACAATATAAAAATGAAACAATTGATCAAGAAGTCGGTGTGGCAATAGAAGAAACATTATAGCCTATTAAGGAGAGGTTTATGTCAACAAATCAAATGTTTGATTTATCAGGTAAAACTGCACTTGTTACCGGGGGGGCTGCCGGTATTGGAAACGAGATTGTTCGGACTTTTTTACAAAAAGGTGTAAAGGTAGCGTTGTTGGATCGACTTGATACCATTGATCAGGTCGCAAAAAATCTAGGCCCAGATAATGCTATTGGTATCCAGGTTGACGTAACGAATAAAAAACAGGTTGATCAGGCAGTAAAAAAAGTTGTTGATCATTTTGGTCGTATAGATATTGCTGTAAATTGTGCGGGTGTTGCTTTGCTTGATGCAGCTGAAACGCTCAGTGAGGAAATGTGGAATGCGACTATTAATATTAATTTAACTGGTACCTATTGGGTTGCCCAGGCAGTGGGAAACGTGATGTTAAAACAAAAGAGTGGATCTATTATTAATATGGCTTCACAGGCGGGGGTTATCGCCTTGCAAAAACATGCTGCTTATTGTGCCAGCAAGGCAGGTGTTATTGGATTGACACATGTACTGGCATTGGAATGGGGACCTCATGGGATCAATGTTAATGCGATTTCTCCAACCGTTGTTTTGACGGAACTTGGGAAAAAAGCATGGGCAGGTAAAGTTGGTGAGGATATGAAGGCGCAAATTCCCATGCGCCGTTTTGCTGAACCCGAACAGATTGCCGCTGCAGCTGTTTATCTTGCCAGCTCTGAAGCATCTATTGTGAATGGTGCTAATTTAGTCATTGATGGTGGATTTACCATTCAATAAAAAGAAATAAAAAATAATGAGAATAAATAATGACAATGAACAGAATTATTAATGATCCAGATTTAGTCGTTGAAGATGCAATCGAGGGATATGTCGTCGCCCATCCAGAATTTTTTGAAAAAACGGATAATTCTAGAGTTCTAAAATATTCAGGTTCAGAAAAAAAAGGTAAAGTTGGCATTATTACAGGTGGCGGTTCCGGTCATGAACCAGCCTTTCTGGGATATGTGGGTAAAAATATGGTTGATGCGGTTGCAATTGGGGAAATTTTTTCTTCTCCCACTGCTGGTGCATTTTTGGATGCGATGAAAGCCGCAGATTCAGGTGCTGGTGTTGCTTGTTTATACGGCAATTATGCTGGCGATAATATGAATGTCAAGATGGCAATAAAGAAGGCCACAGCCGCTGGTATTACAGTCAAAACAGTTGTTGCCAATGATGATGTCGCTTCCGCACCGGCCAGTGAAATAGAGAAACGCCGCGGTGTTGCGGGTGAAATCCTTATGTGGAAAATTGGTGGGGCTGCCGCTGCCGAAGGATATGATCTTGATGGTGTTATTGCCGCTGCTCAAAAAGCAATAAATAACTGTCGTTCAATTGGGGTTGGCTTGAGTTCTTGTACTATTCCTGCAGTTGGAAAACCAAATTTCCATATTGAAAAAGGAACAATGGAATTGGGTATTGGCCATCATGGTGAACCTGGAATCAAGGTTGTTCCTATAGAAACGGCAAAAGAGATGGCGGAAACCATGCTTCATCCAATCATGGAGGAAGGTCTTTTTGAACCCGGATCTGAAGTGGTCGTGCTGGTTTCCGGCCTTGGAGCAACACCTGTTATGGAGCTTTATATCTATTATGCAGAGGTTGAACGTCTTTTGAAGGCTAAAAATGTCAAGATCCATCGCTGTTATGTAGGAAATTATTTTACTTCTCTTGAAATGATGGGTGTGACGCTTTCCGTTATGAAATTAGATGCGGAATTAAAAAAACTGATTGATATTCCTGCACGTTCTTTGGGTTTGGTACAGGAGTAAATGGCATGACAGAAGTGGCTAAAATTGAAAATGGCACCGAGATTGTTGATGATCTAATCAGCTGTATCGTGAATAACCGTGATTATTTAAGTGAGATTGACGGTGCGATCGGTGATGGTGATCATGGGATCAACATGGCAAAGGGATTTAACATTTGCAAACATCGTATTGATGGGAAAAATCTTTCATTGTCAGAAGCCTTTGAAATATTAAGTGATTCTCTGATGGAGGGGATTGGTGGTTCAATGGGGCCTTTATATGGCAGTATTTTTGCTGGATGGGCTGAGGCAATTCAAGGTAAAAGTACCTTGAATTCAAATGAATTCAAGGAAATGCTTTCAAAAGGGTTGCATGAATTACAGGAAATTAGTTCTGCCAAACAGGGTGATAAATGTTTGGTTGATACTTTAATGCCTGCAATTGAAGGATTCAAAAAAGCGAATGAATCCGGAAAAACATTTCATGAAGCTTTGATTATTATGAAACAGGCAGCACATGATGGTAAGGAATCCACCCGCAATCTTGTTGCCAAAATAGGTCGTGCCAGTCGTTTGGGTGAACGTTCAAAAGGCATTTTGGATGCTGGTGCAACTTCTTGCTGTTTGCTGTTAACGCAACTTGCGGACAGTATTTCGAAAAGAATTTCCTAAATTTTTAAAAAATAAAATACAAATTATATACATTATCGATAAATCGATAATGTATATAACCTTTTATTAAAAGTTGACCGTAGATCTCAATCCAAAAATGGCGGCATTTGGAATTTTCTTTTTACTATTTTCCTCAAGATTCAATCCTCCACCGGAACGGAAGACATATTGAAAATCAGGTTTTAACTCTAGCCATGATGTGGCCTGTATTTGCCAGGCGAGCTCGATATGATGTTCTGTTTTTCGAATACACCAGTATGGATCCGCAAAATTGCGGTAATCACGGTCATAATGTCTGGCACGATTGCCAGTATGGGCAAATCCCCAGCCAAAACCCAGGGAATCATGTTCCCGATTGAGAAGTCCCTTATAGACAATCCCTGCATCTCCTGCATAATTGATGGGGCTACGGTCAGTTGGGCTAACTTGCATTCTTCCAAATATGCCAAGAGATTCTTTTTTGTTTCCCGGATTTCTCCATATCATTTGATCCATAATTCCATAAACTGACCAGGTATGGCGATGGTTGAGCATTGTTTGGGGGTTGTCTGGATTTCCTAATGGATTCCCATCCCTGTTATAACGTTGATCCGGGAATTTTGAACTATCAAAATAGGCTCCCAATCGATAAGTTCCAGGATAAGCGGTATATTTTTCATCATCTTCATTGCCAGGATTTAGATGATATTGAATTTCATTGGTTATGAATACCCCGGTGGTAAAATTGAAATGTGTTCCTGATTGATGCTTGGAATATGGATCACAGGTAAATGGTCCGGATGGATTGCAAAAAGAAACATTGTTGGGATTACTGTCCGCAACTGCAAAAAGGTCCGTCCAGTGATCATTGGGTTGAAAACTGAAACGGATTGCAGGAGAGGCAACGGGATAATCAATTCCTCCACTATAGGTATTGACTGATGGAATCATGGGCCATCCAAAAGAGGAGTTAATGAATAGGGTTGCATAATCGCTGATGTTAAACTCCTGGTCCAAACTTAATTTCCCGATGCGAACGGTCATTTTATTATCAAAAAATCCCTGTTGGTACCATAGCTCCCATAAACGAGTCGAGCGATCGCCTTCCCAACCACTGGTAGAGTTATAGGCTCCTATATTTTCTGCCGTAAAAGCCCGTCCTCGAAGTTGCAGGGCGCTAATGTTAAAAAGACCATTTTTAATTCCTGTCACTTTCTCGGGATCCCAGTTCAAGGTAACTGTGGTCAAACCTGTATAGGCCGCACCCTGCTTGATGCCCCCATAAGGATTTCCCCATACCTCATTGACATCTACCAGGGTGAGGGTCAGACCATATTGTGCCATAAGGGAACGTAATCCCAAAATATTTCCCAATAGCATATCGTTGTTTTCGGGTGCCTGACCTGTATCCTTATCAAGGATTGTGGCTGGTGGAGGGGATTTTTTTACCGGGGTGGCCCCGCTAATATTTGTCGATGGAGATGCGCCCTGATTAACAATAGGGGAATTTCCAACCGCATGTGCTGAATGTTGATTAATCAGAGCTTGATATACAACAAAATTAATTAAAACAATTTTGGGTAAATTATTTTTTTTTGATAAAAATAGCTGGGAATAGCGATGAGACATTATAATACACTTCATTGCAAATGATTATTATTAACGCGAAATTAAAGTTAATCTTATTTATTTTGTATTGTCAATTAGTTGATATTATTGTGCTTATGACCTGTATCAGGATTTGACATTCTTTTTCTGTGCCAATTGTTATCCTAAGCCAATTTTGAATGCGTGGAAGATTAAAATGTCTAACTAAAATTTTATTTTTTCTTAACTGTATTGCAAGCTCTTCACCAGATATCTTGGGATGAGATGTAAAAACAAAGTTTGATTTTGAATCGAGAGTTGTGAATCCTAATTCAGAAAGGGCATTGATCAGGTAATCTCTGTTTTTGATAATCTGTCGGGCATTATTAACAGACCATTGAATGTCTTTTACTGATGCAATCGCACCAATTTGTGCCAATCGATCTAAGGGATATGAATTAAAGCTGTCCTTTACACGTCTAATACCTTCAATTAATTGTGTGTTTCCAATTGCATAACCAACGCGTAACCCGGCAAAGGCGTGAAATTTCGAGAAAGTTCGAACAACTAGAAGATTTTGAAATTGATTGATAAGGGGAATGACCGATTTTCCACCAAAATCTATATAGGCTTCATCGATAATAACAATTTGTTCAGGGTGTGTTTCAAGGTAATGCCGGATTGTCTCCTGGTCAATTAGCAAGCCAGTTGGAGCGTTGGGGTTGGCAATGACGATCCCGCAAGCATCCTCTGCATCATATTGTTCAAGGTCAATCTTGAAATTTCCGGTTAGGGGAATGGTTTTATAGTCAATATTGAAAAGATTGCAGTAAACAGGGTAAAAACTATAGGTTATATCTGGAAAGAGAACAGGTTTTTCATGTTTTAATAAGGCATGAAAGGCAAATCCAAGCACCTCATCAGAGCCATTACCGACGAAAATCTGGTCTGGTTGGACATGGTGTAAATCAGCCAAGGATTGACAAAGGGCCTGGGATGTAGGATCGGGATACAATTTTAATAAATTATTGGTATTTGCCTGTAAGGCTTTTAGTACGTTGGGGGATATATCATACGCATTTTCATTTGTATTAAGTTTGATAAGATTATTTACCTTGGGTTGTTCCCCAGGTGTGTAAGGAACTAAATTTTTGACAAAAGAACTCCAATAACGATTTTGCATAAGGATATACCTATTTAAAAAATTATGAAATTTAAATGTTTTGATAGTTTTCAAGTAAGTATATTAGATGTTTATTCCCCTGTTGTTCTGCAAGTTTTAAGGGTGTAAAGCCTTCCCCATCGGCGTGCCGAGGGTTCGCCCCGGCTTTTAATAAAATTTCAGTCATGTCGTTTCGGTTAAAAAGGATTGCAAACATCAAAGGTGTGCGTCCTAGATTATTGGGAATATCAACCGAGGCACCAGCCTTAATCAAAAGATTGGCCATTTCAACATGATCTTTGAAAGCTACGCCCATTAAAGCCGTTGCACCTGTTTTATCCTGCAGATCAGGATTTGCCCCGCTTTTTAATAGGAAAGCCGTTGCATCATGATGATTATTGTAAGTGGTTAAGATGAGAGGAGTATATCCTTTTTCATTCTGATGATTGATATTCATACCCGCGGCGATGAATTCTTCAAGCAAAGGAAGTGAACCTTCTCTAGCAGAATTGAAATAAAGCGTTTCTATTTCCTGTGAAGTGAATTCGGGGGAAGAACTAGAATCAAGAGAAGATGAAACCGTCATGGTATTGCCATATTATTGAGAGTTAATGAACAAAAATCTGGTTTTTATTTTATAGTGCCGCGTATAAAAAAGAAAGATCAAGAAAAATAAGATTTCTTTTATAGGAGAAAGTTTTATAAAAGTGTATGATTTTAATATAATTTAATATAATCGATAAAATTGATTACAGATAAAATGTTTTATTAATTGAACATTTGGCAGGGGGTCAGAATTTATCGGAATATTAACAATTCGATCTTAAGTTAATTGATAGCTTTGTAGGATAAAATTTTTGTAATTTGAACAATCGATTTTTTTTCCTTTTTTATTGGGTGATATAAATTGATTTAAAAAAAACGATTAAATTTATGATTAACGAAGTTATTTTAAAAGTTGTTTGATGGAGAGACTTGAATGAATATGGATAAGGTATGTATTAATACCATTCGTGGACTTGCAATTGATCAAGTGCAGAAAGCTAACTCTGGTCATCCAGGTACGCCGCTTGATTTGGCACCCGCGACATATGCCTTATGGAATAATATTTTAAATTATGATCCTGCGAATCCATTGTGGCCGGCCCGCGATCGTTTTGTTTTGTCAGGTGGTCATGCCTGTTCCCTTTTATATGCCATGATTCATTTAAGCGGTATTAAGGAAGTGACACGTCAAGGTAAAGTGGAAAACAAACCAGCCTTAACCCTTGAAGATTTAAGTCAATTCAGACAGCTCAATTCAAAAACGCCCGGTCATCCAGAGTATTTGCATACCACCGGAATTGAAACCACAACAGGACCTTTAGCTCAAGGGATTGCAACGTCTGTGGGGATGGCGATTGCCCAGGAATGGTTTGCTGCACGTTATAATCGACCAGAATTTCCATTGTTCGATTATCATGTCTATGCCTTTTGCGGTGATGGTGATCTTATGGAGGGGATTTCCTATGAGGCGGCCTCTCTTGCAGGACATTTGAAGTTAGGTAACCTTATCTGGGTATATGATCGGAACCGTATTACGATCGAGGGCAATATCAATATTGCCTTTACAGAAAATGTTGAAAAACGTTTTGAAGCTGCAGGATGGAAAATCTATCATGTGAAAGATGGTAACGATATTGATGATTTCCAAAATAAGATTAATCAAGCGCGTCAAAATAAAGCCATGCCAAGTTTCATCGTCATTGATAGTGTTATCGGGTATGGGTCTCCTAATAAAGCGGGAAAATCAGTAGCGCATGGTGAACCGCTCGGGGTGGAAGAAGTTAAAGCGACCAAAAAGAATCTTGGTTTGCCTGAAGACAAAGATTTCTTTGTCCCTGATGGTGTAATGGATCATTTTAAAGCCAATATTGGTAAAAGAGGGGCTGCAGCCTATCAAAAATGGCATACGCTGTTTGCGGATTATAAGGTAAAATATCCCGAGTTGGGTCAAGAGATCGAGGATATTTTAAATCATCGCCTACCAAAGGGATGGGACAAGGATATTCCAATTTTTGCGCCTGATGCCAAAGGGGTTGCATCGCGGTCCAGCTCAGGAAAGGTATTGAATGCCATTGCGAAGAATGTTCCCTGGTTAATCGGTGGGTCTGCTGATCTTGCCCCCTCTAATAAAAGCAATCTGGATTTTGAAGGGGCTGGAGTTTTTCAGAATCCTGCTTATGGCGGCACATATGATGGACGGAATTTTCATTTTGGCGTTCGTGAACATGCCATGGGGGCAATTGTCAACGGAATGGCCTTAAGCGGTTTGCGTTCGTATGCCGCAGGATTTTTCATTTTTTCTGACTATATGAAAAATCCCATCCGTTTGTCTGCATTGATGCATTTGCCAGTCATATATATTTTTACGCATGATAGTATCGGGGTTGGTGAGGACGGTCCGACACATCAGCCAGTTGAGCAGTTGGTTCACTTCAGGGCAACGCCTAATCTTGTTGTCTTTCGTCCCGCCGATGCAAACGAGGTTGTCGAGGCATGGAAATATGCGATGCAGGAAAATTCTAAACCAGTCATTCTTGCATTAAGTCGTCAGAATTTGCCAACAATCGACCGCCATCAATATGCTTCGGCAGAAGGGCTTAAAAAGGGTGCTTATGTTGTTGCGGATTGTGAAGGTAAGCCAGACTTGATTCTCATGGCGACAGGAAGCGAGGTTGGTTTGATTATGGAAGCTTATCAGGTTTTAACAAAATCCGGAAAAAAGGTTCGGGTTGTTTCAATGCCCTCATGGGAACTTTTTGAAGAACAGTCCAAGTCTTATCGTGATCAGGTTTTGCCTCCTAGTATAACAGCACGTGTCGCGGTTGAACAGGGATCTCCCATTGGATGGGATCGTTATGCTGGAACAACCGGTGCAATCATCGCTATGCGTGGCTTTGGTGCCTCTGCTCCCTATGGTGATCTACAGAAAAAATTCGGGTTTACTCTTGAAGCTGTTTTACAAGCGGCACAGGAACAATTGACAAGGTAAATGTTGTGAATCCTTCTTAATTTATTAAGAAGGATTTTTTGTCGCAGCATATTTAAGGAAAGAAATAGAAATGGTTGAAAACCCTCTCATTAAATTAGAACAGTATAAACAATCACCTTGGCTAGATTTTATCCAGCGTTCATTTACACAAAGCGGTGGATTAAAAAAACTGGTTGATGAAGATGGATTAAAGGGCGTTACTTCCAACCCTTCAATTTTTGAAAAGGCAATGGGGCATGGCACTGACTACGATGAACAATTTAAACAACTGATTTCTTCGGGAATCACCGATGTTGTTACCTTATATGAAACAATGGCGATTGATGATATCCGTGCGGCCTGTTCAGTATTGTATCCTGTATGGGAAAAAACCCATGGGCTGGATGGATATGTCAGTTTGGAGGTTTCTCCATATATCGCTATGGACGGGCATGCAACATTGGAAGACGCACGCCGATTATGGAAAAGGGTTGCTGAAAAGAATCTTATGATCAAGATTCCAGCAACAGCACCTTGTATTGCCGCTATTGAAGGGGCCATTGCCGAGGGAATCAATGTTAATGTAACTTTACTATTTTCCTTGGATATGTACAAACAGGTTCTTGAAGCGTATATCAAGGGGCTTGAAGCGCATCTTGCCAAGGGGCATCATATTGCGCATATTGCCAGTGTGGCCTCTTTCTTTATTAGTCGTATTGATACGGCCATTGATAAGCAAATTGATCAAAGGATCGCCGCAGGGGATAAGGAAAGCGGTGCATTAAAAGCTATTCGTGGCAAGGTTGCCATTGCAAATGCAAAACTTGCTTATCAGCATTATCTTGAAGTGATGCAAAGTGACCGATGGAAAAAACTTGAGGCTGCAGGGGCGAAACCCCAACGTTTATTATGGGCCAGTACAAGTTGCAAGGATAAGACATTTCCAGACACTATTTATGTTGATCAACTGATTGGTAGGGATACTGTCAATACAATTCCACCTGCCACCATGGATGCTTTTAGAGATCATGGTACTGTGGCTGACACCCTGGAACAAAATATTGATGAAGCTGAAAAGATTCTGGCTGAGGCTGAACATTTGAACCTTGATTTAAAAAAAGTTACGGATCAGTTATTGGAAGACGGTGTTAATTCATTTGCCGACGCTTTTGATCAATTATTGGGTTCTGTTGGTGAAAAGCAGATGATATTACAGGGGAATAAGCTAACTCATTTGCAGTCTGATTTACCTTCAGATTATGAAACCGCTGTAAAAACTGGTCTGGATAAATGGCGTAAGAATGGTACAGTCCGTAAACTGTGGGATCGTGAATCTTCTGTCTGGACGGGAAAGGATGAGAATAAATGGCTCGGTTGGCTTGATATTGTTGATCAACAGGTTGAAAATCTTGCTGAACTGGAGGAATTCCAAAAAGAAGTCAGGAATAGAGGTTTTACCGATATCCTTTTACTAGGTATGGGCGGATCAAGTCTTGGTCCTGAAGTTCTGGGAGAGGTTTTTGGACATCAGGCTGGTTTTCCGCGTCTTCATGTCCTGGATAGCACTGATCCACAGCAAGTGCACAGCTTCCAGCAGAAAGTGACAATTGCGACAACCCTGTTTATTGTTTCTTCGAAATCAGGCAGCACTCTGGAGCCTAATATTCTTAAGGCGTATTTTTTCAATGAAGCCAAAAAGGTGCTGGGTGACAAAGTGGGGCAGCATTTTGTTGCGGTCACCGATCCGGGTTCCCATATGGAAGATGTGGCCAAGCAGGATGGTTTCTGGAAAATCTTTTACGGCTTGAAATCAATCGGTGGGCGTTATTCCGTTTTATCTAATTTTGGAATTGTTCCCGCAGCCGCGGCGGGATTGCCTTTACAGGAAATCCTGTATTCGGCCCAACGAATGGAAAAAGCTTGTTCTGCAGGATCTCCACCAGCACAAAATCCGGGAGTTCAACTCGGGACAATTTTCGGGGTTGGTGTTGCTGAATTCAAACGGGATAAATTTACAATCATAGCCTCACCTGATATTGGCTCCTTAGGTTCATGGCTTGAGCAACTTTTGGCAGAATCAACGGGTAAGGTTGGTAAAGGAATCATTCCTATAGATGAGGAAACCTTGACTGTACCATCTGTCTATGGAAAGGATCGTTTATTTATCTATTTACGGTTGGAGAATAAGATTGATCCTCAACAGGAAAAAGCGATTGCTGAATTAAAAGCGGCTCAACAGCCTGTTGTGACAATAAATCTACATGATAAAGCACAGATTGTTCAGACTTTTTTCCAAACTGAATTTGCAACCGCTGTGGCGGGTGCCTTCATTGGAATTAATCCTTTTGATCAACCCGATGTTGAAGCCAGTAAGATTGAAACCAAGAAAATTACAACTGCTTATAATGAAAAAGGTTCTCTTCCCGTTATTACCCCAATCGTTCAAGAGCAAGGGTTTGATCTTTATGCAGGTAAGGTTGAAATTGCAAAATTAAAAGGTCTTTCCACAATCTCCGAAGCCTTGAAAAGCTTTTTCAATGAAATTGCTGCAGGGGATTATGTTGCTGTTTTGGCCTATATTGAACGTGATTTGGCAACACGGGAGTGGATCCAGAAATTACGTCTGGCTATAAGAGACAAGAAAAAGGTTGCAACAGCGGCTGAATTCGGTCCCCGGTTTTTGCATTCAACTGGACAGGCTTATAAGGGTGGACCAAATAGTGGTGTATTTTTACAGATCACTGCCGATGATGATCATGATTTGCCTGTTCCCGGTGAAAAATACACATTTGGAATTGTGAAGGAAGCACAAGCTCGTGGTGATTTCGACGTATTATCGGAACGGGATAGAAGGGTTATCCGTATTCATGTAAAAGGGAATATGAAAGTTGGATTGGATAAATTAAGCCAATCAATTTTAAATATTCTGTAGATTAATCAACGTTTATATCTTACGATTACCGCAAGATATAAACTTATTGTGATGAAAATGGAGAAATTAACTATGAAACTAGGTATGTATGGCTTGGGCAGAATGGGTGGTAACATGGCAATTCGTTTGGCTCGTCATGGTCATGAAGTTGTTCTGTTAAATCGTACGCGCAGCAAAAGTGAGGAAATTCATAATCAAGCTCCTAAAAGTACCATTGTCGATGATTTGAAATCTTTGGTAGAAGCATTGCCTTCCCCAAAAATTGTTTGGATTATGTTGCCTTGTGGTGAAGTGACAGAACAGGCAATCAAAAGTCTTGGAGATATGTTAAATAAAGGGGATATCGTTATTGACGGTGGAAACACGTTCTATAAAGATGACATACGTCGTGCAAAAATGCTGGAAGCAAAGGGTATTCACTATGTTGATGTTGGAACTTCCGGTGGCGTTTGGGGCCTGGAACGTGGATATTGCATGATGTATGGTGGCAGTAAGGAAGCTGTTGACCATATTGATCCGATTTTGGACTCTTTGGCTCCTGGAATGGGCGATATTCCACGTACAAAGGGACGTAATGCCAATTTGAATCCCCGTGCGGAAAAAGGTTACCTTCATTGTGGTCCCGCAGGTTCTGGACATTTTGTCAAAATGGTTCATAACGGTATTGAATACGGTATGATGCAGGCCTATGCAGAAGGGTTTGATATTATGCGTACCAAAGGGTCAGATCGTTTACCTGAAGATGAACGTTTTGATTTGAATATGGCAGATATTGCAGAAGTATGGCGTCGTGGCAGCGTTATTCCGTCGTGGTTGTTGGATTTATGTGCGGATGCGCTTGCAAAGGATGGTACTCTTGCAGGTTTTAAAGGTGATGTTGCAGATACGGGAGAAGGGCGCTGGACCATTGAAGCCGCAATTGAAGAGGCTGTTCCTGCCCCCGTTATAACTTCCGCTTTATTCACCCGTTTTCGTTCCCGTTCAGGAAATACGTTTGGCGAAAAGATGTTGTCAGCAATGCGTTTTGGTTTTGGTGGCCATGTAGAAAAGAAATAATATAAATTTTCCAATTTCATTGGAAAAGGCCTTAATCCTCACGATTAAGGCTTTTTTTTTATAAATTTTATACAAAATATATAAGGAATATATAGAGTTAGTGAAATAAATCAAATTTATTTTACTAACATTACGTTAAACAAAATTCGCTATTGAATGGTTTATGACATAATAATTTTCTAACAACATACATAAGCATAATGGTTTTTCATAAAGATTATAAAAATCTACAAGATATAATTTAAGGGTATCATCTAATGGGAACAAAACATCACGATATGAGTCCGGTCATTGATATGACTCAACAACAGTTTGGTGGGCCGGTAAGGAAATTATATCCTGTTTATAATCGCCATTTACCACCATGTAATTATGCCTGTCCCGCCGGTGAGGATATACAAGGGTGGCTTTCCCTTGCTCAAGAGGGAAAGTTTAGAGAGGCTTGGGAACATATTCTTGATAATAATCCCATGCCTGCAGTTCACGGGCGGGCATGTTATCATCCATGTGAAGGTTCATGTAATCGTAAAGAATTGGATGGATCTGTCACCATTCACGCTGTTGAACGGTTTTTGGGGGATATGGCTAATGACCGGGGATGGCAAGTTTCCGTTGCAGATAATCCTAATCGTAAACGTATTTTAATTGTTGGAGCTGGACCTGGGGGGTTATCTGCAGCTTATCATTTGTGTCGTATGGGGCATGAAGTTGTAATACGTGAGGCTTTTCCTGAACCTGGAGGCATGATGCGTTATGGCATTCCCGCTTATCGTTTACCGAGAGATATTCTAAAGCTTGATATTTATCGGATTGAACAGATGGGGGTCAAGATCAGATGTAATGATCCAGTGAGGGACTTATTGAAAGAAAAGCAGGAGGAACGGTTTGATGCGGTCTTTTTGGCAATAGGGGCTACAAAACCAAGTTTGTTAAATATTCCAATTGATAAGGAAGCGCATCTTTTGTCAGCCATAGAGTTTTTGGGTGATGTCAGTGCTGGGAAAAATCCAAAAATCGGTAAAAACGTTTTGGTCTATGGAGCCGGAAATACAGCGATGGATGCCGCTCGAACAGCCTTTCGTGCAGGGGCGCAAAAAGTAACGGTTATTTTCTTTTGGGATCGTTCGCATATGGAGGCGCATCAATTTGAGATTAAGGATGCAGAGGCAGAAGGTACTCAATTTAAATGTATGAGGACAATTGATTCTGTTTTTAAAGACAGGGTAATTTTACGGAAAATGATCATTGGCCAGGATGCTCGTCCGGAACCATCCGAGGAGATGGAGGAAATACAGATGGATACCGTTATTATGGCATTGGGACAGCAACCTGATAATCATTTTTTGCAAAATATTGAAGGAATAGAATTTGATTCAAAGGGGACTCTGGTTATTGATGCCCAGATGATGACTGGGGTTTCTGGCATATTTGCGGGCGGGGATGCTATTGACGGTCCTCGAAGTATCACGAATGCTGTGGGTTCTGGTAAAAAGGCTGCTCGGTTCATTAATGCTTGGCTGGATAATAAACCCTTTATTGTATCCCCAAAAAATCCGATTACCTATTATACGGATTTACATCTTCCCTTATTGGAGGATACACCTCAGATCCTACAAAAGGAATTGCCTGTTGAAAAGCGTGTTGGATTTACGGAAACATTAATCGGTTTTAATGAAAAGGAAGCTCTGTATGAAGCCAAACGCTGTCTTTCCTGTGGAAATTGCTATGAGTGTGATAACTGTCTGGCAGCTTGTCCAGAGGATGCTTTAACCAAAGCCGGAGTGGGAAAAGGGTATTTACTGGATATGGATCGTTGCACGGGATGTGCGGTCTGTTTTGAATCCTGTCCATGCCAAGCAATTGATATGACAGCTGAAAATATCTAAATATATTAATATTATATGCAGATAACGTCTCAAGAGAGGATGGTTATAGATGACTAATACAATAATGGACGCCAATACTGCAGTTGCCCATATTGCTTATCGTGTTAATGAGGTTTGTGCCATATTTCCGATTACGCCCTCATCCCCGATGGCTGAGCATATTGATGAATGGGCGGCAAAGGGAATTAAAAATATTTGGGGAAATATTCCCCTTGTTCAGGAAATGCAAAGTGAGGGTGGTGCTGCGGGAGCAGTACATGGCTCTTTACAAACAGGGGCGTTAACAACAACCTTTACGGCATCACAGGGATTGTTGTTGATGTTGCCAAACATGTTCAAGATCGCTGGTGAATTGACCTCGACGGTTTTTCATGTGGCAGCACGTTCTGTTGCAACTTCTGCCCTGTCAATTTTCGGGGATCATTCTGATGTCATGGCAAGCAGAATGACAGGTTTTGGCATGTGCTGTTCTGCATCAGTCCAGGAAGCCCATGATTTGGCTTTGATTATGCATGCTGTTACATTGGAGGCACGTGTACCTTTCATTCATTTTTTTGATGGTTTTCGTACGTCTCATGAATTAAACACATTGGATATCATATCTGATGAGATTATGGCTAAAATGATCGATGATGAATTTGTCATTGCACATCGTGAACGGGCCCTAAATCCTGAAAAACCCTTTATTAGAGGAACGGCTCATAATCCTGACACATTTTTCCAGGCACGTGAAGCGGTTAATCCATATTACAACCGGGTTATCGAACTTGTTGAAAAATACGTAAAGCGTTTAGGGGATTTAACAGGGCGTTACCATGATCTGGTTGAATATGTTGGGGATTCTCGGGCAGAACATGTTATCGTATTGATGGGATCCGCTGCCGAAACTGCTGACAATACAGCTGAAGCCCTCATAAAACAGGGGGAATCTGTTGGTGTTTTAAAAATTCGTCTCTATCGTCCTTTTCCTTCAGAAAAATTTCTCGAATTCCTGCCTACTTCAGTCAAACGAATTGCAGTTATGGATCGTACAAAAGAATCAGGTGCGTTGGGGGAACCTTTATATTTAGATGTGATGGCGACTTTGGCCGAGGCTGTCTCAAGGGGGAAAAGAAGGGATTTGCCCTTGATTATCGGTGGTAGGTATGGTCTTTCATCCAAGGATTTCACCCCTGCAATGGTCAAGGCCGTATTTGATGAGTTAAAGACAGAGAATCCTCGACATGGTTTTACAGTCGGTATCCAGGATGATTTAACCCATAACAGTTTAACCTATGATTCATCCTTTACAATTGATAGTGATCAAATTAAACGCGCCATGTTTTTTGGATTGAGTGCGGATGGAACCGTTGGGGCCAACAAAAATAGCGTGAAAATTATTGCTGAGGATGCAGGGGAATATGCACAGGGGTATTTTGTTTATGATTCTCATAAATCCGGTGCGCAGACCGTGTCCCATTTACGTTTTGGTAAAATTCCGATCAAGGCGGCCTATCTGGTTCAACGTGCCGATTTTGTCGGGTGTCATCATTTTCATTTCCTTTATCGTCAGGATATTCTTGAACATGTGGTGGAAGGTGGAGTTTTTCTGCTGAATGCGCATTATAATGCAGATGAAATTTGGCAACATTTACCTCGTTTGGTACAACAGCGTATTATTGAAAAGAAATTAAGATTTTACGTTGTTAATGCTTCAAAAGTTGCCCAGGAAGTTGGGTTGGGTATGCGCACCAATACGATTTTGCAAACCTGTTTTTTTGCAATTTCGGATATTCTTCCAAGGGATAAAGCGATTGAATATATCAAACATTCGATCAGGAAAACCTATCTTGTAAAAGGTGAGGATGTTGTACAGCAAAATTACAGGGCTGTTGATGCAGCCTGCGATAGCTTACAGCAAGTAAGGGTTCCAGACCGTGTATCAAGCAATATCGATCTTGAATGTCCTATTCCAGCAGATGCACCAGAGTTTGTTCATAAGGTTATTGCTCCTATGTTTGCGGGCAAGGGGGATCAAATTCCAGTAAGCTTGATCCCGGCAGATGGAACTTTTCCTTCCGGAACAGCCGTTTATGAAAAACGTAACGTTTCGGATTTTGTTCCTGAATGGCGAGAGGATCTGTGCGTGCAATGTGGTCAGTGCAGCTATGTTTGTCCACATAGTGTGATACGTTCCAAAACGTACCATGATCGTTATCTGGAAAAAGCACCAGAGGGATTTAAGACGGCACCTTTAAAAGTTAGGGGATATCCAAATATTAATTATACTTTGCAATTTTACGTGGAGGATTGCACAGGGTGTACTTTGTGTGTTGATGTATGTCCAGCGAAAAGTCCTATTGAGCCCGAAACCAGGGCAATCAATATGACAGCAAAGGAATCCCTGCTTGAAAGAGAAAAAAGGAATATTTTGTTTTTTGAAACTTTACCGGTTGATGATCGTAGCAAAGTTAATTTTTCGAATGTACGGGGTGTGCAGTTTCTGGAACCTTTATTTCAGTTTTCTGGTGCCTGTGCCGGATGTGGGGAAACGCCTTACCTGAAATTATTGACCCAGTTGTTTGGAGATCGCTTACAAGTTGCCAACGCGACTGGTTGTTCATCAATCTATGGTGGCAATCTGCCTGTAACGCCCTGGTCTGTAAATGGAGAAGGACAGGGCCCAGCCTGGTCCAATTCTTTGTTTGAAGATAATGCCGAATTTGGATTGGGTTTTAGAATTGCTGTTGACAAACAGCTAGAAGTGGCCAGTCATTTATTGAAGCGATTGAGGGAAGAGGTCGGTACGGATCTGGCTGATGCGATTTTGAATTCATCACAGAAAGAAGAATCTGAAATTCAGGCCCAACGTTCACGGGTAAAAATGCTGAAGACACGTTTAGCTCGGCTTAACAGTGATGATGCAAAACGTTTATTGGCATTGGCTGATTACTTTATCCGTCGCAGTATCTGGATTGTTGGTGGAGATGGTTGGGCCTATGACATTGGTTACGGTGGTTTGGATCATGTTTTAGCGTCAGGTGAAAATGTCAATATCCTCGTGCTGGATACAGAGATGTATTCCAATACAGGAGGTCAGGCCTCAAAGGCGACACCGTTCGGATCAATTGCCAAATTTGCATCAAAGGGAAAAGAAACAATTCGTAAAGATTTGGCGTTAATGGCCATGACATATGATAATGTCTATGTTGCCCAGGTTGCTCTGGGTTCCAATCCGCAACATACCCTAAAAGCATTTCGCCAGGCCGAAGCTTATGATGGGCCATCGTTGATCATTGCCTACAGCCACTGCATTGGACAGGGAATAGATATGCGCCATGGATTGACCCAACAAAAATTGGCGACAGCATCCGGTTATTGGCCATTATTCCGTTTTGATCCTATGATGCGGAAAATTGGTAAAAATCCTTTCCAACTGGATTCAGCCAGACCACGTATTGCTTTAAAAGAATATGCGGGTAATGAAATCAGATATCGGAATCTAAAACGGATACGTCCGAATGATGCCGAGGAAATTATGGAAAATGCACAAAAGGCAATTGACCGTCGTTATAAACAATATGAGGCCCTGGCATCAATTGAAACGGATGAAGTCAATCCTGTTGTATTGGGATTAAAACATTGAGACTAAATTAAAATATGTGATTGATGACACTCCTTGACGATTGCGGTCAAGGGGTGTTTTTATATTTTGACAATTATACCGTCATATTTTTATCAATTTGTGAATATAATATTTTTCCAATTGATTATTAGAAAATTAAAAATGGCTTTTTGGATGGTTTTAAAACATTTTAATACAGTTGGGAAGTGTCAATCTTGAATAAAACAACTCCAGCAATTCGGTTGTTAATTTCGGATATTGATGGAACATTGATACCAAACAATAAAATTGTCACAAATGAAACCATTCATGCTGTTCATAAAATGAAACAGGAAGGGATTGGATTGTCCCTGGTAAGTAGCAGGCCTGCCTTGGGTATGCGTTTGTATTTGGAGCAATTGAAAATAGAGTTGCCTTTTGCCGCATTGAATGGCGGAGAAATTCTTGATGTAAAAGGAAATATCTTTTCCAGAATTTGCATGAATCCTGTCCTGATTCTCGATATATGCAATATGCTCCAGAAGCATAAAATTGAAATATGGCTTTATAGTAGTCTTGAATGGTTTGTATTTACTACTGAAAGCGCCTTTGTGGAGCATGAACAAAAAGCCTTGCAATTGCAGCCGAAAATTATTCAAAACATTCAAGATCATGTAACGGATACAATAAAAATCATGGGTATTTCCCAGGATACTGTTTTACTTGATAATCTAGCACAACAGATAAAACGACGTCATGGCCGGGAAGTTTCCGCAGTTCATTCTTCAAAAAATTATCTGGATATCTCTCATTTAAAGGCAAATAAAGGATTTGCAGCTCAGAAAATAGCGGAATTACTTAAAATTCCGTTAAGTAAAACGGCCTGTATAGGGGATATGGATAATGATATTCCGATGCTGAAAATTGCAGGAATGCCGATTGTTATGGGACAATCAAGTCAAAGGGTAAAACAATATGCTCATCATATTGCACGTACGAATGAGGAAAATGGATGGGCTTATGCTGTTAATCAATTTTTACTTTAATTTAAATGAAAATATTTTAAGTTGTGAAATAATGGTTTAATTTTGTAACCTGAATTGTTGAATCCCGGGAAGGGGTACATAAAAATTATAAAGAACGAGTTATCTATGACAGACAATATGGAAAAAGGGCATAATGCGAAAACCGGATATGTTCTTGTCTTACCCGATGCAAATGCACAGGCTAATTACCTGGCTGATATCATTTTGCACCAGATTGAGGAAAAAAAGGATGCGGTTTTCAGGATAGCGTTATCAGGAGGATCCACACCTAAAAAATTATATGAATTATTAGGGGGAGAAACTTACAGTCATCGATTGCCTTGGGAACGGTTGCATCTGTTTTTCGGTGATGAAAGAATGGTGCCCTATACGGATGAAGCCAGCAATTTTCGTATGGTTACCGAGGCTTTGCTTAATCATGTGAATATTCCATTTAGGAATGTTCATCCGATGCCTGTTTTAGAAGATGTGGAAAAAGCTGCGCGATTATATGAAGAAAATTTACAGCACGAATATGGATCAAGGGTATTGAAGAATGGGGAACCCTTATTTGATATCGTTTTATTGGGACTGGGAACAGATGGTCATACGGCTTCACTTTTTCCTGATACAGCTGTTTTGGAGGAAAAACAGAAGTGGGTTTCTTGGTGTCAACCAAAAGACGCCCCTCATAGAAGAATGACATTGACCTATCCAGCAATTGCTTCCAGCCGTTTGGTTATATTTGTAGTGAGTGGAGAAAACAAGGTTAAGATTTTCCGTGAGGTAAGGGAAGAGAATGCAATATATCCTTCTTCAAAAATTGAAACGGAAGGAGAGGTTCACTGGATTTTGGATAAAGCGGCCGGTGGTGAATAAAAGCGGTCGGTAATTGGATAACGAAAGAATACTAGATAGAGATGGATGCACAACAAATCGTTAAATATAAAGAGCAGCTTGGAAAAATAGGGGCTTCATTAGTTTCGCAAGGGATGAAAGTTGGATTGGGAAGTGGGAGTACCGCGGCATGTGTTATCCGATCTTTAGGCAAGCGGTGGCAAGAGGAAGGTTTGCGTTTTGAAGGTGTGCCTTCCTCGATTGCGTCGGCCAAGCTGGCCGAATCTTACGGAATTGAACTGACAACATTGGGGGAATGTCCAGAATTGGATATTGCCATTGATGGGGCAGATGAGGTTACGCATCAAGGATTACAGTTAATTAAGGGGTTGGGTGGCGCTTTATTACGAGAAAAAATTGTTCGCTATGCAGCCAAAAAATTTGTTATAGTCGTTGATGAACGTAAATTAGTCGATAAGCTTGGTGAGCATACACCTGTTCCAGTTGAGGTTACCCCTTTCGGTTGGGAAGCCACAATGAAACATTTGGAAAAAATTGGAGCATCAATAAAAGTTCGGGTCAAGAATGATTATCCTGATTTTTTCCTGACGGATGGTGGGAACATGATTCTCGATTGTGATTTTGGAATTATTGACGATCCTGTGCGACTAGAGAAAGATATCATTTCGATTGCTGGGGTTATCGAAAGCGGTTTATTTATTAATTGTACGGATGAAGCTTTAGTCGCAGGCTATAACGGGATTCAGCATTTATATAAGTAAAGGAACACATCAATGTCTTTGTCCACGAATGATAATGTACAGATTAGGCCTTGTTTATTGGTGATAATGGGTGTTTCGGGATGTGGAAAAACGACATTGGCAAAAGGTTTGGATCAGTATCTTGACTGGCCTTTTCAGGAAGGGGACTCTTTTCATTCACAACATAATATCCAGAAAATGTCAGAAGGCAAACCCCTAACAGATAGCGATCGTTGGCCATGGCTGGAAAAATGTCATGCATGGTTGGAGGCATGTGCGGAAGAACATGGTGGGAAAGGGGTGTTAACATGTTCTGCCCTAAAAAGATCCTATCGTGATTTTTTGCGCAAGGGCATTGGGAAACCTTTCTATTTTGTAAATTTAAAAGTTCCATATGATGTTCTTCTTCATCGTATTGAAAAACGTGAAGGGCATTTTATGCCCGCAAGTTTACTGGATACACAGCTGAAAAGCTTTGAACCGCTCCAGGTGGATGAACCTCATATAGAAATTGACATGTCCCATCCGCTTGAAACGGTTATTCGAGATACACTAATGAAATTACAGCAACTTTAGTTAAAAGCTGGCAGTCAGGGCGATATTAAAAGAACGACCCAGACCAGGCAGGGCACGCAATTCGTTAGTTGTGATTAAATCCCCTAAGGACATTCCTCCCAAAGGAAGATAATATTTTTTGTTGGCTATATTTTCTATGCTTGCATCCAGGCGAAGCATACGCCATGTATAACTCCCCCCGATATTGAACAAAACATAGCCAGGTGTTTTCGGTTCACGACGCATAGGGTCAATCTGACTTTTTGTATTGACGAAATTTGCCTCAATCCTGCCAGTCCATGGACCAAAATATTCATTAAGGCTTATCATTCCATTTAATGGCATCATGTGATAAAGGCTGTTGTGATTGGTTCGATCTTGACCCATAACCCAGTTGATATTTCCTTTCAATATGCCTTGACCATATTTCTTATTGTTCCATAATTTATAGGATTCAGCAGTGTTAATTCCATAGATTTGGGCGTTATGATTATCAAACTGCAATTTTGAGACAGTTGTATTTTGACGTGTTCGCATACTCCCAAGGTAATTAACGTTGATGTAATGGTGAATATAGGTATAGAAGGGTTGAACCTTGACCTCCCATATATCCTGGTGTGGATCGTGAAAGTCAAAGGTTGTGCTGACGGTATTGCCTACTTCCGGTTTGAGGTTGAGATTGCCGATATAACCATTTCCATCACCAAACCAGCCAATCATGCGCATGGCCATTGGAGATGTGCCCCAAGTATAACGTTCATATAAATTTGGAGAACGGCTTTTCCGGGCATACCCACCTTCCCAGGTAAAGGATTTATTGACTGTCCATCGTGCCATGGCTGTAACATCAAAATTGGTATCGGTATGGCCACGGTTTGCAGTATTGAAATTATGAATGGCTTTCCGTTCCTCGGCATTCATTCCATTGATGCCCTGGTATCCAGATATTCTCCCTGTATTCATCATGACCAGATCATTTCGAAAACCGAGAAGGGTTGTGACTTTTGGGGTCCATTGGGCTTCCCATTCAGCAAAATTTCCCAATCGATCCCGATGGCCATTATTGATATTGTGATAGGTATGAGGTCCCATCATCATGTTTTTTTGTAGGGGGGGCCACCAGTCATTTAAACCTGAATGATCGAAAGAGCTGCCAATCCGTAACGTGTTATGATTATCTATGAATACCGTTGCCTTAACATTATATCCAGCTGTACGACCATCAATGTTCATGGGCATTCCTTTCGTGGCGGAATGGCCGCCTTTATTGCTGAGCATATTCATGGCATGGGTGACACGTTGCCAATAGCCTCTTGCTTCAATTGTTCCCCAATCGAAGTCACCCTTATATTTTCCATTGACAAAAATGGAGCGATTATTGGTCATATCCATATATTGATTGGGAAAACCTTCATAGGGTGTGTCAGATTGTCCATAGGTCAAAGAGAATAAATGGTTATCCTTTTTATAACCTAGGGTCACATCATGATTGAATGTTTTATAAGCAGAAGAATACACTTTTCCACCGCCGCTGCCTGCATGATAATTGCGGGATTGAGACCATGACCCGTTATAGCGGAGACTTAAATGTTTATTGGCAACAGTAATGTTTCCTGCCGTTCCTACGCCTGAACCATTACTATGATAAAAGCTTGAGGCTTCTCCTTTGATGAGAATTTTTTTGTTTTTTTCTGCAAAAAGAGGATCTTTTCGTTGGATATCAATTGATCCGGCCAAGCTGTCCCCTCCCATACTTACGGGTGTGATACCGGCCATGATTTTGGCTGTTGCAACATCATGGGGATTAAGATAGGAAATGGCAGGATTCATATGGTTTGGACAATCCCCATTGATACGCATACCATCAATGAACGTGGCCACCCGATCATCCGCCATTCCGTTAATTACGGGTAAAGAGGCAATACGACCCGCACCATATTGGCTGATACCCATTTGATTTTTGAAAAGATCCATTGGGTTTGGACTGTTATTCACAATATCCTTTAATTTATCCTTTTTTAAAAAAATTGAATTGGGTGGATTTGTGGAAAAGTCTGGGATGTCTTCTGATTCAATATGTATTTCTGGAACTGGTGCAGTGGTATTGGTTCTTGAAAGAGAGGTTTTATTTTGTGTAATGTTTTTTTGTGCTTTTCCATTATAGGGGTAAAGAGAACACAATAATAAAAAAAGGTAAAATTTACGTGTACAATGCCATCGATAAGACATAGATTAACCTGATATAATAATGACAAAGGAATAATTTGGTCATAATATCTGTATGACCATTAGAACTATCAGTGTTAATAAAGGGGTGGTGCACGGGGTAGTTGCGTATTCAAGGGTAATATCGGGGGAGGTTGAGCCTGATAAACCTTGCGCTTCAAAAAAAGATGAATAATTGTCAATTGGGGAAAGATAAGTAATAAATTTAACAAGGGGCTTGGAACAGCCAATCCATTACAGAGGGGACAAACAAAGATTCCATGATGTTGTTGATTGTGTTGGGAGTGTTGATTCGTTTTCTTGCTTATCTTAGAGTGGGAGAAAGTGACAGTGTCACACATCGTCATTGACATGGATGCATGCTGATTTTGCATCATTGGACAATGCCAAAGCGAGGTAAATGTAAAAGGTAAAAGAATTAAATGACTTATAAACAGAAACAGGACAATAATAACAGAATATAAAGATACAGGATAAGAATCTTTATTTTTTTTTACCCATATATTTGTTGTAGAGGATAAAATCATTAATGCCTTGGTCAAGTATTGAAGATCATCATTATTTATTTGATTAAAATTATGGACAAAGTCAAATTTCTTTTTAGTATTTGAATGTTTTGTTTTATAGATAGAATAGAATAAAGGCTCTTTACCTCTAATATATTTGAGCAAATATGGCATCAAGGATTATGAAACAGGAACCTATCTGTCCTTCTCTGAATCAGAAAACGATTTTATCATCATTTCCAAAAAGGACGTTGGTTTTTTCCGAACATGTCAATTCAGTAGGGATAGAGCTGGCCTGTACGGTTGCTGTTCTATTTAATATAATTGTTTTCCTGCTAATGTTTTTTTGTTTACATGTAAAGAAAGAAGTTTTCCCACTCTCTTCAATGGTCGTGGTTCAATTTCAAGAAGGGATGAAATCTCTTTCCTCATTGGATGCAATTGCAGAAAATAAAACGGATGATCTGAAGGCAGTAACCATCCCCGTGGCCAGAAGTCCTGTCAATGCTTTGCCAGCCATGAACGTATTGCAAAAAATTTCAGTGCCAACCACTCAGGACCAATCGAGTAATCGTAACATTTCCAAAAATAAAATGGCTGCTCAATCAGCAATGGGACAGCAGAAAAGGCAGGATAGGGGAATGGAGCAGAAAGCCAAACCATCAATACCTTTAGTCAGTCACAACTTTCCATTGCAACGCTGCTCATCACCAAAAGGTAATTATCCCTTGGCTGCCCGTAGAAGACATGAACAGGGTGTTGCAAAGGTTGCATTGCAAATTTTGTCAAATGGACAGGTTGGTCAGGTAAAAATTGTTGAGACAAGTGGTTTTGTTGATTTGGATCGGGCTGCAATCGAGGCAGTCCAACAAATAAAATGCAGTGCATTGGAAGATAATGATACGCTTGTTCAGACAACAACCAGGGTTCATTTTGAGTTAAGATACAACTAAAAATATATGAGTAGTATTCATGTGTAATTGAATAATATTTATGATCGGTTCAGCCAACATATTTGTTTTTATATTATATAGTTTATTTGATTATTGCCATTTTACTTATAAATTGAAACAGGTTTAAATTAAAAATACTTTTTCGGGAAGACTATCTGAAGTAAGAATATATCAAGAAAGAAAATTCTATCAATGCCTGTTTGGGGTTTATGGATTGATTATTTTCAAAATGTTGGGACCAGAAGACTATATTAAATTATTTTAATTTGAATTGAGTCATGAAATTCCATTTCATAGATATAATCTTTACTTTGAAACTGTTTGTTTGGTTTATAAAATCCTGGGTTTTAATATTTAATTGAATAAATTAATTTTTGTATCAGAAGGGTGATCATAGATGGAGATGATAAGAACGAAGGCTGCTGTTGCATGGAGAGCCAATCAGCCCCTTTCAATTGAGACAGTTGATTTAATGCCGCCACAAAAAGGGGAAGTTTTAATAAAGATAATTGCAACCAGCGTATGTCATACAGATGCATACACGCTTTCAGGAAAAGATCCTGAAGGTATATTTCCAGCAATATTAGGTCATGAAGGGGCGGGAATTATACAGGCTGTTGGTGAAGGGGTAACAAGTGTTTCTGTTGGTGATCATGTTATACCCTTATATACTCCGGAATGTGGAACATGTGAATATTGTCGTTCTGGTAAAACCAATCTCTGTCAGGCTATTCGTGTCACTCAAGGTCAAGGGTTGATGCCTGATGGTACGAACCGTTTTTTCAAAGACGGCGAACCTATCTATCATTATATGGGAACATCTACATTTTCCGAATATACGGTTGTTCCGGAGATTTCCGTAGCAAAAATCAGTAAACAGGCACCTTTGGAAAAAGTATGTTTATTGGGTTGTGGAATCACAACTGGTATGGGAGCTGTAAAAAATACGGCAAAAGTACAAAAAGGTGATAGTGTTGCAGTTTTTGGGTTGGGTGCGATTGGCTTGTCAGTCATTATGGGAGCCCATATGGCGGGTGCAGGTCGCATTGTCGCAATTGATATTGATTCAGAAAAATTTAAATTGGCTAGGAAGTTAGGAGCTACCGATTTTATAAATCCTAAAGATTATTCCGCCTCAATACAGGAAGTTGTAATTGAAAAAACAAAAGGTGGAGTAGATTTTTCATTTGAATGTATAGGAAACGTTCAGGTAATGCGTTCTGCTCTTGAATGTTGTCATAAAGGTTGGGGAGAATCTGTTATCATTGGTGTTGCCGGGGCAGGTGAGGAAATTTCCACCCGTCCTTTTCAGTTGGTGACCGGCCGCGTATGGCGAGGATCCGCATTTGGTGGGGTTAAGGGGCGTTCACAATTGCCTGTTATTGTAAATGATTATCTGCAAGGCAAATTCGTTTTGGAGGATTTTATAACACAAGACTTGGCATTTGATGAGATTAATAGGGCTTTTGATTTATTGCATCAGGGAAAAGCTATTCGAACTGTTTTACATTACTAGTTTCAGATAGGTTTGACAGGAAATATTATGAAATATGTTGAATTGGAAACTCATCAATCTTTTGGTGGACAGCAAAAACGGTTCAGACACTGGTCAGTCACACTGGGCTGCAAAATGAGTTATTCAGTTTACTTGCCACCTGATTACAGGAATACAACTTTACCTATATTATACTGGCTTTCCGGTTTAACTTGTAATGACCAGAATTTTGTGACTAAGGCAGGGGCGCAAAAATATGCTGCAGAATTGGGAATTATACTGGTTGTCCCTGATACAAGTCCCCGAGGTGATATAATTCCTGACGCGCCTTCTTATGATCTGGGACAGGGAGCGAGTTTTTATGTTAATGCGACACAAGAACCCTGGAAACAAAATTATCAAATGTTTGATTATATTTCCATTGAGCTTCCCAAATTGATCAAGCGACAATTTAAATCGAATGGCAAGCAATCTATTGCTGGACATTCAATGGGTGGTCATGGTGCTTTGATGTTTGCCCTAAAACATCCTGGTCGATTTTGTTCGGTTTCGGCTTTTGCACCAATTGTTAATCCAATGCAGGTGCCGTTTGGGCGTAAGGCATTTTGTCATTATCTTGGAGATAGCAAGGAAACTTGGCAAGTCTATGATAGCTGTTTTCTAATGGAGCATTATATTGATCAACCCTTTCCCATATTGATTGATCAGGGAACAAAGGATGAATTTTTATTAAAACAGTTACAACCAGAAATTTTGGAAACTGTTGCCCTCAAAAAGAATTGGCCGTTTCAATTGCGATGGCAGAAAGGTTATGACCACAGCTATTTTTTTGTTTCAAGTTTTATCCATGATCATTTGTTATTTCATTATAGATATTTAAAGTAAATATATGTGAATAATCATATCAAGAATTTATGCAGTTTCACGTTTTTTGAAATGAGGACAGTTTGTATAAACTATATTTACTGGATTATTGATTCAAGGGTCTCCACAATCCGATGCGTTTCTGTACCTGTTTGAATGGAGGTTCTATATTTTCCCTCTGGATCCATGAGAATGAACTGATCATAAGGTTCAACAAGGCTTATATCACTATTGATTAACGCTTTTTTGATGGAAACATGATAAAGAATTGAAATATCACGAAGCGCCAGTTCACCACCGGTCAGGGCTATAATTTTATCATTATAGGTTTTCATACTTAACATCAGACGGCTGGGTGTATCATAGTTAGAATCAAAGGATATGAAAATTGGAACAAGTTGAGATGCTTTATTCTCTAAATGGTTAATGATCTCACCCATTTTTATAAGATCCTTACGACATTGATTATGCGGGCAACGTGTTGCACCGAAATACATCAACATCCATTTTCCCCTGAATATTCCGTCATTGACGATACTTCCTGCAGGGCTGATAAGTTGAAAACCCCCTCCGATTACATTGGAATTTTCAGGCGCAACGGCTGTATGATTGGCAGTGAATTTAATCCCGAGGAACATCATGCCAATAATGAAAGCGATAAATAGGAATGAAATAATCCAAATAGATTTTTTTTGATTCTGTGGCATGATTTAATGTGCTTCTGCCCAGTTTTTACCTATTCCAGCCTCAACAACAAGGGGAATGGAAAGATTAACAGTGTTTTCCATTGTTTGCTTTACAAGATTAACGAATGTTTCAGCATAATCTGTTCGCACTTCAAAAAGCAACTCGTCATGAACTTGTAATAACATGCTTACGGGGAGTTTTTTTTCTGTGATGATTTTGTCCATATCCCGCATTGCGCATTTTATAATGTCGGCGGCGCCCCCCTGAATAGGAGCATTTATGGCCTGGCGTTCGGCATAAGCCTTTTGTGGACCTTTGCTATTTTTAATTCCAGCAATCCAGCATTTTCTGCCAAAAGGTGTTAGAACAAATCCCTTTTCCTTTGCCTCTTCCTGGGTATTTTGCATATATGCCCTTATTTCAGGGTAACGTTTAAAATAGGTCTCAATATATTGTTTGGCATCAGATGATGAAACATTCAATTGTTTGGCTAACCCAAAGGCACTAATTCCATAAATAATACCAAAATTGATTGCTTTGGCCTGTCGACGCAGCAAAGGTTGCATTTCATTGATTGGAACGTCAAAGACCTCTGAGGCTGTACGGGCATGAATATCCTCATTATGAATAAAGGATTCTTTTAATTGGGGAATATTTGCAACATGTGCAAGAAGCCTCAATTCTATTTGTGAATAATCTGCGGAAACAAGAACATGGCCAGGCTTGGCAATAAATGCTTCCCTGATTTTTCCACCCTCTTCTGTTCGAATAGGTATATTTTGTAAATTGGGATCATTGGAAGACAAACGTCCCGTAACGGTTCCAACCATATTAAAGCTGGTATGTACACGTTTTGTTTCCGGGTTTATTTCCTTAACCAAAGCATCCGTATAGGTGGATTTAAGTTTCGCCAATTGTCGCCAAGCCAGCAGTTTTTCAGCAATCTCGTAACCCTGATCGCTAAGTTCCTGTAATACCTTGACATCTGTTCCCCATGTACCAGATTTCATACGTTTTCCACCAGGCAACTTCATCTGGTCAAAAAGGATCTCCCCAAGCTGTTTTGGTGAGGCCAAATTGAATTCTTCACCGGAAACATGATAGATTTCTTTTTCTTTTTCTGACATTTTTTCGGTGAAATTAATAGAAAGCTTTTGAAGAAGGGAAGCGTCAATCATAATTCCATTTTGTTCCATCCTGGTCAGGATTGGAATTAGGGGACGTTCTATTTCTTCATAAAGACCTAGAACATGTGCGGTTCTTAATTGAGGTCGCAATATTTCCCATAAACGCAAAGTGACATCTGCATCTTCACCTGCATAGGTTGTTGCCTCTTCAATTGAAACTTGCGCAAAAGGGATACGTTTACGACCGGTTCCGGTTAATGCATCATAAGATATTGTTTGATGATTCAAATAGCGTTTTGCCAGCTCATCCATTCCATGTCTGTGCTCTCCCGCCGCCAGGTTGTAAGAAATAATCATTGTGTCATCATAGGGGGCAGGTTGCGGAAACCCGTTATGTTCCAAGACAAGAAAATCATACTTAGCATTATGAAAAATCTTGAGGATGGAAGGATCTGTCAGAATGGGGTCAAGATACTGAATGACATTTTTTAATGAAATTTGTTCAGGTTTTAATAATTCTCCATCTATTTGATGATTGATGGGAATATAACAGGCTTTACCCGGGGCTACAGCTAGGGAAATCCCGATTAGATTTGCCTGTAATGCATTAAGGTTGTCGGTTTCAGTATCCACGGCACAAAAATGGGTTGTTTGAATTCGGTGAATCCATTCCTGTAATTGCGTGTTATTGAGAATGGTCTCATACTGATGATACGGGGCGGCAAGAACCGCTTTGTTTGGTTCGGGACCGGTCTGTGTTTCCTGTCTGCGAGATGTATGAGGAATGTCGCCTGTATTATGAGAATTTTTTGTCCAGCGATTTAATATGGAGCGGAATCCATGTTTTTGAAGCCATGCGGTAACTTTTTCAGGATCAGCCTTGCAACAATTTAACTGATCAATCGGGGTGGGTAGAGGAATATCATCTTTTAGCTGAACAAGTTGGTATGAAATTCGTGCATTTTCCTTGTTGGTTTCAAGATTATCGCGCCGTTTGGAGGGTTTCATCATAGGAATGGCAGCAAGGATATCCTCCAACTGTCCATATTCATGAATTAAAGCGGCTGCCGTTTTGGGACCTATGCCAGGAACTCCAGGGATATTATCTACCGGGTCTCCCATCAATGCTTGTAAGGAAATCATATCTGTTGGGGACACACCAAATTTAGCTTGTACCTCTTCAATCTTGATGATTTTTTCCTTGATGGGATCCTGCATTTGAATATGTTCGTTGATTAATTGCATCAGATCCTTATCGGAAGAAATAATTGTACATTTGCCCCCATCTGCCACGATTGCTTTTGCGTAACTTGCAATAAGATCATCAGCTTCCCATCCTGCCATTTCAATTGTTGGTAATCCCAGAATTTCAGAGGCTTCCCGAACAAGTGAAAACTGGGGAACAAGCTCTTCAGGAGGAGGAGGTCTATGTGCTTTATAAGCTGGATAAATTTCATTCCTGAAGGTTTTTCTTCCTGCATCAAAAATGACAGCCATATGACTGGCCACACGATCACGGATTAGTTTTATCATCATGTTAGTAAAACCATAAACCGCGTTGACAGGTGTTCCTGATGGATCAGTCATTAAGGGAATGGCATGAAAAGCACGAAAAATAAACCCGGATCCATCAATGAGGATTAAGTGTTTTTGATTTGATGCAGAAGATGAAGTCATGAAAGATGTTAATTTGATTCAGATAGTTTGTAGACAAATGATTTTGAGCAATAAGGACAGGTTGCCTGTCCGTTTTTTAGTTTTAGAAAAACCCGTGGATGACCGAACAGTGTGTGATTACCCTCACAAGCAACGGTTTGGGAAGAAGTATAAATGGTTTCAATAGGTTTTGCCGGTAAGGTTGTTGTAGAATCTTTTTCTAAATTCATGAATATACCCTTGTTAAGTGGTTCAGAACTTGTCATTTATAAAAATAAAATTTATCTTGGACAAATATGTTTTTCTTAAACCGTTTAAGTTCTGTCTATTTACATAAAGTTTGCTATTTTTTTCTGATCGGAATTTATTTCCTGACCCAACATTGTAATATAGCCTATGCAGAAGTTAAAGTGAATAGTTCTGTTTTGAATATACCCTCTATCGGTTCTGATCCTTATGCACGTTATAAAAAGCTGATTCCTCCTGATTTGTGGTGGGAAATGTCGGATCATGCCCGTATTCCCGTGCGTATATGGCGGGCAATACAACAAAAGGCAATTATTCTAGCCTTACATGGATTTAATGATAGTCGCGATGCGTGGGAAGATTCAGCAGATCATTTTGTTAAGTCAGGTGTAACTTTATATTCCCCGGATCAGAGAGGATTTGGACAAGCACCGTTAAGAGGAAATTGGGCGGGTAGCCGTCGGATGATTGACGATATTATTGAGGAAATATCATTTTTAAAAACTCGATATCCCGATACACCCTTGTATGTGATGGGAGAGAGTATGGGGGGGGCTGTCGCCATGTGTTTGGCCTCACGTCCCAATGTTCCAAAAGTCGATGGTTATATTTTACTGGCCCCAGCCGTGTGGGGTCATAAACAGCTGGGACTGGTTGCCGATGTTATCTTGCGCATGATCAATACGATCGCCCCGAATTGGCGGTTAAGTGGAAAAAGCGCCCCGGTAACCATCAGGGCAAGTGATAATGATGAATCCCTGTTACGTTTGTATTTTGATCCGTTATCATTGCACAAAGCCCGTGTAAAGGCATTGTATGGGTTGGTCAATTTGATGAGCAAGGCTGCAAAGGCTGCTCCTTATATTCATTCTCCAATCCTTGTAATGTATGGTGATATGGATCAGCTCATCCCTGATTCTTCAATGAAAAAGGTCTGGCGACAATTTCCTTCTTGGGTAAGAAAGGATTATATTCCTGGAGGATATCATTTATTGTTGCGTGGTAGAAATAGAAACATTGTGGTGCAGGATATACTGAGCTGGATTTTTAGTCCGGATCAGTTTTTGCCATCAGGTGGAGATATTTCAACCTCCACATGGTTATCGATTGAGGGAAAGGAAAAAATACCGGTTTATTTGCCAAGCCAGGTTGATAATTTTATTAAAAAATAAAAGTCTCTATATCTTATGGGTGATAGTGCAATAACAGCTTGCCGGCTAGCCTTGGAGGAGAACAGCTCCAGCAGTCCGATTGGTGGCCGTATCTACCAAAATGGCTGCACCCACATCTTTTGCCTGGTTATAGGGTAAAACCGGAATTGGCTGTTGCAAGGTTAGGGAAACTTGTCCAATACTGTTTTTCTGTAAATCCTTGGCAGGTTCTTTTTCCAGATTATGTATATTTAGATGATTATGAATCGATGAGATTTTCGCCTTGATCCAGCGGTGACCATGTTTCAACCAATAAAGTCTTCCAATAATCAAAGGTTCGTCATCCAACCATGCCAAGGTGGCTTGGACCTCTTTTTGTAATGGAGATATGGAAGGAGAGGTTATCCAGTCCCCTCGGGAAATGTCTATTTCCCGGTCAAGAATTAATCCAACGGATTTACCCGCTTCAGCACAGGGTATTTCGTTTTGTAGTGCATCGGCAAAAATCTTAGCAATTTTTGCTTTTAGTCCAGAAGGTTGCACAATAATTTCATTTTCTGGCTTGACAGTTCCTGCCGCTATTTTCCCCCAAAAAATTCTTTGACCATGTTGGGTGGGGCTGGATTGGGTTTCAGATAGTTTTTGTACATATTGGACAGGGAAATATAAAGGACATTTGACAATATGTTGTTGGGAGGGAAGTTCGGTCAAGGCGTCTAAAAGACAGGGACCGTGATAGACATTTTCACATAAGCGATATCTTTCGTTATCAGCTATAGTGGAGATGATATTATAACCCTTTAATGCTGAAATGGGTATGATGTGCGTAACAGGTATATTTGCTTCCTGAGTGAATTTTTTCAGTGCTTTTTTAATATGCACAAAGGCAATATCGGGATTTTTGACAGCATCAAGTTTATTGATGGCGAAAAGCAGCGAAGGGACTTTTAATAGGTTGGCAAGTAATGTGTGTCGACGGGTTTGAGGCAACAAGTCAACATTTTCCATCTCCCAGTTTAATTTTGTCGCATCGACCAAAATGACGGCAGCGTCACTATTGCTGGCGGCGGTTACCATGTTTCTTGTGTATTGTTCATGACCTGGTGCGTCCGCGATAATGAATTTACGAGTTGGTGTGGTAAAATAACGGTATGCCACATCGATTGTAATACCTTGTTCTCGTTCAGCTTGTAATCCATCTGTAAGCCGGGCGAGATCATAGGAACGGTCTGTCGAAAACTGTTGTTGTATACCAGATAGTTGATCGGCAAGAATTGCCTTGCTATCGAGTAATAAACGGCCGATTAATGTGCTTTTGCCATCGTCAACGTTTCCGGCGGTCAGGAATTTTAATGTATGATGTGAATGAGAGGTGGAATTTACGGGAGAAGAAATCATGATGCATTCCTTGAGAAATAAAAACGGGGATAGAGAGATCAGAAATAACCTTCAAGCTTACGTTTTTCCATTGAGGCTTCTGAGATCTGGTCATCCATACGGGTTGCACCACGTTCACTGATCGTGACGGTAGCTGTTTCCCTGACAATATCGCGTGCTGTTTTTGCATTGCTTTCAATAGGGCAAGTACAGGTCATGTCACCGACCGTGCGGAAGCGGACAGTTTTGGTAAGAATTTCTTCATCTTGTTTAGGCTGTGTCACCTCTGTTACAGGAACAAGCAACCCTTTTCGGGGAATGACTTGCCGTTGATGAGCGTAGTAAAGGCTGGGTAAGGGAATATTTTCCTGTTCGATATAACGCCATACATCATATTCCGTCCAGTTAGAGATTGGAAAAACACGGAAATTTTCACCCGGATGAATTCTGGTATTGAATATGTTCCATAATTCTGGCCGTTGATCTTTGGGTTGCCATTGACCAAAAGAATCCCTGTGTGAAAAAATTCTTTCCTTGGCACGGGCCTTTTCTTCGTCACGGCGGGCCCCTCCAATTAATGCATCAAAACCAAATTCCTCTATAGCCTCCAACAATGTTACTGATTGATGGGGATTACGGCTTTCCAAAGGATGAGATAGCCTCACCGTACCTCGTTTCATTGATTCTTCTACTGATCGAATGATTAAATTTGCCTTTAATTCTTTTGCTCTCTGATCACGAAATTGGATGACTTCTGGAAAATTATGTCCTGTATCAATCATAAGAAGCGGAAAGGGGAAGCGTCCCTGCCCAAAGGCTTTTTCAGCCAGCCTTAATAAAATACATGAATCCTTGCCGCCAGAAAATAACAGGGCTGGTTTTTCGAAGGAACCAGCCACTTCACGCATAATGAATATGGCCTCTTCTTCCAGATCATTTAAGGCAGGGTTCGAGGATGATATGAGAAAATTCATGATAAAATGACCATAATTAAAATATGTTAAGACTGATGAGAGTTGAAAGAAATGGGTGCACTCACATGAAGACCACATTCCTTCGCTTCATCATGTTCCCACCACCAGCGTCCAGCTCTGAAATCTTCGCCAAGAGTGATGGCGCGAGTGCATGGTTCGCAGCCAATACTGACAAAAAAATGATCATGAAGCGTATTGTAGGGAACGCGATATGTTTTAACGTAGTACCACACATCTCCATTTGTCCAGTCAAGTAAAGGGTTTAGCTTTACTTCAGGTTGATCATTCCCTTTGTTTTCAGTTTCAACCGCTTGAAGATTGGCCCGGAAATTTGATTGTTCCTTGCGTAATCCTGTAATCCAACCTTTATAGTTTCGTAAAAGGTCGGTCAGGGGGACCAGTTTTCTGATGTGACAACATTCTTTACGAAGCTCAGTTGATCGATAAATCGCTTTTTCACCATTTTTTTGAACATAATTCTGGATTGTTCTTTTGTTTGGATAGTAGCTTTTTATTTTTATACTATAATGAATTTCAGCTTGTCTTTTTAAGGCTAGCGTTTGAGGATGCAGTTTTAGTGTATCCAGCATGGAAACCTGAATGGGTAAATCAAGCTGATGGATAAGATCTGTGATTACCATATCTTCCACCCCTAAACTGGTTGCCTGAACCAATGGTGAATAATCCCGATTTATTTTTTGCAGGAATGATCTTGTTTGTTCCAGCTTCTGTTCATATTGCTCGCTTGGATGTTTGGAATAGAATTCAAGTGGTGTCATCGTAAACTGTTACCTAAGTTGATATAATAATTCTGTTATTAGGAATTTGAAAAAGATGCGGTTAGAAATTCTGGTGTTAATGACTAAACAGGATAATCTGCAATAGGGGGCTGATCCATGGTAAAACTATTCCTCAAATTACTTTAATTAACTGTAAAATATAGAATATTTTCAATTTAAGCAATATAATTTGTATTATTTAAGTAAATAAAGTCAATTAATAACTATAAAATATTGTATATTTTATTTGTAATTTATTGATTTATATATAAAATTTATAATTTCTTTGTATATATTCATATTTCAAAATCTAAAATTGGCTTAAAATAAATAATTTGGCCTTTTTTTAGATTATGAATTTTTGGAATTGTTTTTGGAATTTGGGCTTCAATGTGAGAGGTGCATTGTTGAGGTTTTAAAACTAGTTTCATTAAAGCACCAAGGGGTCGTATATCAATGACTTCTGCTGGATAGTATCCTATAGGGGATATATCGTTAATTTGTATATCAATTTCATAGGGGCGAAAATTAAAGCTTTTTTCCCCAATACGTAAATTATTCGAATCGCCCAAAAAATTATAGACAAAATCATTGGCCGGATTATTGAGGATTTCAATCGGGGAGCCAGTTTGTTCAATGACACCCCTATTCATGATGACAACACGATCAGCAATTTCCATGGCCTCTTCCTGATCATGCGTTACAAAAAGGGTTGTCAGTTGAATTTCTTGATGAAACTGGGTTAGCCAACGTCGTAATTCTCTTCGGACCTTTGTATCAAGAGCGGAAAAAGGTTCATCCAGTAATAGAATTTTGGGATTTATGGCTAGGGTACGGGCCAGGGCAATTCTTTGGCATTGTCCGCCGGAGAGTTCATGTGGATAATGATTGGCCACATGTTCAAGTTGTACCATTTCCAGAAGAAATTGAGCTTTTTTCGTGATCTCTTTGGGGGAAAGCCGTACTTTTTTTGGTTTAATGCGTAGACCAAACGCAATATTGTCAATAACTTTCATATGTGGGAATAAAGCGAAATTCTGGAATACATACCCAATATGTCGGTTACGAATATCTTCCTTGCTTATATCCTGGTTTTCAAAAAAGATTTTTCCCGAGGTGGGTAATTCCAAACCTGCAATAATTCGTAACAGGCTTGTTTTTCCACATCCCGATGGTCCTAGGAGTGCAACAAGCTCACCTTTTTCAATGGTGAGGTTTATATCATTGAGTGCATGATAATGATTGAACCATTTATTGAGATGAGATATCTGAATACCCATTTTAACTATTTCCCTTCTTTTGGGACGGTTTAAGTTGTTTCTCACACCAATATCTTAGAATGAGAATGAATAGGGCCATGATAAGAAGGAGAATGGAAATACTGAATGCGGCCGCGGCATTATATTCATTATATAAAATCTCGATATGAAGGGGTAAGGTATTGGTCAGGCCTTGTATATGGCCTGAAACAATTGAAACTGCACCAAATTCTCCCATGGCACGGGCGGTACACATAACAATACCATACAGAAATGCCCATTTGATGTTGGGAAATGTTATTTTTTTAAAAATTTGCCATCCTGATGCCCCTAACAAACGGGCGGTTTCCTCTTCTTGATTGCTCTGGGTTTGCATTAAGGCGATCAAAGAACGTGCGATAAAGGGAAAAGTCACAAAAATGGTTACAAGAATAATTCCTGGAATTGCATAAATAATTTGTAAGTGATAATGCATTAAAAGAGTATGTAAAATACCTTGCGATCCATAGAGTAAGGTATAAATCAAACCTGCAATCACAGGAGAAATGGAAAAAGGCAGATCGATGAGGGTTAAAAGTATATTTTTCCCTTTGAAATCATATTTGCATAAACACCATCCAGCCATCAGTCCGAAGATTCCATTGAAAAAAACGGCGCAGGAAGTCGCTATTATTGTTAATTTTAGTGCCGCCAGGGCTTCTGACGAAGTACAGGTGACCCAGAAAAAGACAATACCCTTGCCTAAACCTTCAATTAGAATGATAGAAAGGGGTGCGATAAAAATAATTAAGAAAATGAGCCAAGTAATAAAGATAAGGCTGTTTTTTTGCCAATTTACAAAAGGTTTGGAGGAATGAAGGGGCATTTATGTATTCCTCTGAAAAATATTAAAAGGGGAAAGCTGGGATGTGGATAGAATTAGGCGGTAAGGTTTAAAATGTCTTTGGAACAGGTTGAAAAAAAATAATAAAGAAAAAGAAACCAGCAACATTAAGAGACTGATTACAGTGGCACTCGTATAATCAAACTGGTCAAGTTTTGATACGATTAAGATAGGTAAAATTTCCGTTTTGTAAGGAATATTCGCGGCAATGAACACAACGGAGCCATATTCTCCCAAGCTTCTTGCAACAGAAAGCGAAAAACCGGTAAGCCATGCAGGAAATAAAATGGGGAGAAAGATATATATAAATGTTTGTAAACGGGTTGCACCTAGTGTGTAAGCCGCTTCTTGTAATGAGGGGGGGAACTCTTTTATAACGGGTTGCAAGGTTCTGATTACAAAGGGAATTGTAACGAATATGAGGGCAAGAATAATTCCCAGGGGTGTGTATGCAACCTTGAAGGGTAAAATTGTACCGAATAAACCGTTGGGCGCATATAAGTCCGTTAATGCAATGCCTGCAATTGCAGTAGGTAATGCCATGGGAAGATCAATCATTGAATCAATTATTTTTTTTCCCTTGAATTCGTAACGCATTAAATTCCAGGCCAAAAAACCGCCCAGGATAGAGGACAGTAAAGAAGCGCAGAAAGAGGTGTAAAAAGAAAGTTTTAATGCGCTTAATAAGCGTTGATCGGTTAAGATCATGACAAGCTGATGACTATTGATATGGGTGCTGTAAAGAATCAGTCCAACCAATGGTAATAAAACGATAAAGGACAACCAGAAAAGACTGTATCCAAAACTAAGCCAAAACCCTGGAAGAATTGAATATCGGGAAAAATACATAATTTTTTCCTTATGGCTTTATTGATTAATACTGTGAATGATTTGGTCAAAAATGGCATGATCCTTGAAAAACTCTTGGTTAATCTCTGCCCAGTTTTTGAAGAAATCATTGACCTTTAAAAGGTGAAGGGAACGAAACATGATGTAATGGGATGCAATACGTGGGTTAATGGGACGATAATAATTTTGAGCGGCAATTTTTTGACCTTCATCGCTGTAAAGCATAAGTAAATAATCTTTTGCTACTTCCCTTGTTTTTTTTTGGTCAATAACAGTATCGATGAGTGCAACGGGGGGTTCCGTTAGGATAGATGTGGATGGGGTTATTACCTCAAATTGTCCTGCCCCTGATTCACGGGTTGCCATATAGGCCTCATTCTCCCAAGAAATAAGTACATCTCCAATGTTGCGTTGGGTAAATGTAAGACTGGCGTTCCTTGCCCCGGTATCAAGTATGGGAACATTTTTATAAAGCTGTTTGACAAAATCATAGGCCTCTTGTGGATCATGATTTTTGGTATAACTGTAAAGCCATGCAGCGAGAAAATTCCATCTTGCCCCACCAGAGGTTTTTGGATTGGGGGTAATTACAGCAATGTCAGGTTTGACAAGGTCATTCCAGTCATGGATATGCCTGGGATTACCTTTGCGAACAAGAAAAACAATGGTTGATGTATAAGGAACACTATGATTGGGGAAATTGTCCTGCCAGTTTTTGGTCAGCAAGGGGTGATATTTATTGATTGCATCAATATCTCCGGCAAGAGCTAGTGTGGCAATATCGGCTTGCATACCGTCAATAATGGCCCTGGCCTGCTTTCCTGAACCACTATGGGATTGGTATATTATGACATCCTGACCTGTTTTCTGTTTCCAGTAATGTTGAAAAAAATGGTTATATTGATGAAAGAATTCTCGTGTCGGATCATAGGAAGAATTCAATAGAGTTATGGTTTTAGTACGGGCGGTGGATGTTGTGACGGCAAAAACTGCAATAATCAAAGCTATATATAAGTTTAATGTTTGAGTAATATATCTGAATAAAAACATAGGGATATGGCTTTGAAAGGGGAATAATTACTTGCGTAAATGTGAATATGAACTATTTTAACAAAAAATAAAAGTTAATTTTTAAAAATTATAATAAATTACTTTTTTATAAAGTATTTTAAATCTGTGTAAATATAAATTTTTAGATTTATCTAGAAGATAAATTTGATGACATTAAATTTTGATATATATATCAATTATTTCTTTTTTACAACAAACTTCAATTTTCGCGAAAATGTTTGTTTTATAATTTTAGGGATCAATATAAAATACATTTTATATCATTATCATCATGTTGCCGCCAATTTAAATAATGATTATTTAGATTAGTATAAAATTTAGATTAATTTTATATGTTTTATAAAAATGAATAATATATCAATAACGCTTAACAAATTTATCAAATTATCAGTAAATTGGTTTGTTATTACTGTTTTTTTATCTTCAATTTCATCAATATTATTAATATTAGAATTGGTGTTGTTGTCAAAAATCATTACTTCAATCATATTTTATAAAGCGAATATTTCTTTTGTTGATAACGAAGTTATTTATTTTATATGTTGTGTATTTTTTCAAATTTGCACCAGGTCTGTTTCTGATATTACTGGCATAAAAGCGGCATTAAAAATTACAAAAGCCATAAGGTTGGAGATTTATCAATCACTGTTTAGAACAGGTCCAATTTCCTACAGTCATATTTCTTTGGGGGAAATGGTTAACAGCCTAACAGAAGCCGTCGATAATCTGCTTCCCTATTTTGCACGCTATATCCCCAGTGCCGTGATGATGGTCATATTGCCCCTGTTTATTTTGGCCACTGTTTTAAACTTTGATATTTGGGGTTTTGTGATTTTGTTATGTACGGGTCCTTTAATTCCGTTTTTTATGGCTTTGGTTGGATATACGGCACAGGTGATTATGGATAGACAATGGCGGCAGTTATCCCTGTTAAGCGGAAACTTTTTTGACATGTTGAAAGGGTTGAAGACCTTACGGTTATTTGGACGGGCTGGTGAAAGTCTGAAATTTATTGAAAAACTTTCAGATGAATATCGTAAAACAACGCTGTCAGTTATGAAGGTTGCGTTTTTAACGTCAGCAGTGTTGGAATTTTTTTCAAGTTTATCAATTGCAGTTGTCGCTGTGACATTTGGTATTCGTTTGTTAAATGGAACCATGCATTTTCACTCTGCTTTTCTTGTCCTGTTATTGGCGCCAGAATATTTCATGCCTTTACGAGACTTTTCATCGAGTTACCATGCCAGACAAAATGCAAATGCAGCCATGGATCAATTAAAAAAAATATATAGTTTACCAAAATTAATTAAATTTTCTTATCAAAATAAAAGAACAGATACATGTATTAGGGAAATCATTCTCGATCATGTAACGGTTAAGAATAAAGAAAATATAAATTTAGTGCAGGATATCACTTGTACATTTTTAAGAGATAGGCTCAATATTATATTTGGTCATAGTGGTGCTGGAAAAACGACGTTATTAAATATTCTACTTGGTTTTTTACCTGTACAATCAGGCAAGCTTAAAATGGTTGATTTAAAAAACCAGTCGCAATATATAAATATGGTTGATATTGCCTGGGTTCCTCAAGAACCTTTATTGCTATATGGGACGATTGGGGATAATTTATCCCTGAAAGCTTTTGAACCTTCTCTTGAACAATTGTGTAGTGTAGCCAATCAAGTCGGTATTTTGTCTTTTATAGAAACCCTACCACAGGGTTTTGAAACTCATATAGGGGAGGAAGGGCAGAATTTATCGGGTGGACAAATAAGACGCCTTATGTTGGCACGAGCGCTGTTAAAAAATCCAGATATTCTGATTCTTGACGAGCCCACTTCCGGGTTGGATCAAAAAAATGCCTTGCAGATTATTCAGACTATTCAACTTCTTAAAAAGGGCAGGATTGTTATTGTGGCAACGCACAATCCCCTTTTAATCTCTTATGGTGAGGTTTCTGTACAAATAGATCGGGGACAACTGCTTCATAATTCAAGGGTTGGTGGCAAGTCGTTATGAATTTTAATTTTTCTTTTTTTCAATTGGTTAAACCGATTAAATGGCATTTAATGCTGGGTCTATTTTTATCTTGTATCGCGGCCCTGAGTAATTTTGGGTTGCTGTTTTTATCAGGATGGTTGATAGCTAGTGCAGCCATAGTTGGATTAACCGGGATTATTGCCGTTCAGGCATTTAATATTATTGTTCCAGCCTCAGGGGTCCGTTTTTTTGCCATAACACGGATTGTGACACGATATTTGGAACGTGTGATCACGCATGATGGCGCATTAAGGGTTATAAGCCTGGCAAGAAAAAAGGTTTATGAATGTCTGATCCCCTTAACACCTGCAGGACTTGTGAATAAAAGAGGGGGTGACTTGCTGGGACAATTTGTTTCCGATTCAGAAAATATAGCAAATTATTATACTGATGCATTGCTTCCATTTATTCGGGCTTTATGTTGTGGGATTATATTTATTGTTACCTTTTATTTCTTTTTGCCTGTGGCGGCTTTCTCCTTGGCCATAGCTTTTATCATGGCAGTCGGTCTGGTTTCTGTTGGAGTTTACGGTTGTTCATACAAGTATATTTGTCATATTCTTGAATCAAGAAACAATTTACAGGCTGATCTAGGTGAAACTCTGCGTCATTTTGGTGAATTATATATTTTTAAGGTTATTGATCAGTATTTTAAAAAAATTCAGACTGCTCAGAAATCTATTGATCAAAGCAGATTGATGCTGGATTGTATTGAAAGTGTGGCCAAGTCATTAATTACATTTATTATGATGATTTGTGTTATTGCCGTTTTGTTTCAGGCCAGTAATGCTCATCATGATATAGGACTGAATGCAGCTGAAATTCCCATGTTGGTTTTGGGTGTAATGGCAGCTTTTGATGTTATACTTCCTTTACCACAGGCTTGTCATGCTCATATAAAAGCACGCCTGGCACAAAAACGGTTACAGATTCTATCAAATGCAGGGAAAAAGAAACAAAGCAGTAGGGTCATCAATTCCGTATCCTCTTCCACCTGTCTCGTATTTGACAAAGTTCAATTCAGTTATCCCCATAACCCAAGAATGATTTTACAGAATGCATCTTTAACAATCAAACAAGGTGATAAAGTGGCGATTATTGGCGAGTCCGGGACTGGTAAAAGTAGTTTGATCAATTTGATTTTTTCGTTTTATCCAATCCAGGCTGGAGAAATTAAGTTTGCCGGTGAAGCTGTCAAGAATTTGAATACGGATAATTTATCTTCTTTTATCACTGTTGTTTCCCAGGATTTTCATCTTTTTTCTGGAAGCATCATGGATAATTTTAGATTGATTGTACCGGATGCAACTGAAAATGAAATTTATGATGTGTTAAAAATTGTGCAACTTGATGATTTTGTTAAACAACTACCAAAGAATATTCACAGTCATATAGGCAATAATGCAATAGAATTGTCGGGAGGGGAGGCAAAAAGATTGGCTATTGCTATTGCTCTTTTACGTAAAACCCCCTGGCTGATTCTTGATGAACCAACAGATGGTTTGGATCAGCAAACAAAATATACAATGATGCAGGAATTATTGAAACTATATGCTGACAAAACTCTAATAATCATTACTCATGAAACAAGTATATTGTTTTTAATGAATCTTGTTTTTTCGCTGGAAAATGGATGTTTTAATAAAGTTATCATGGATGACTATAAAAAATAATCTTAATTTCAAAATTAAATTACACGAATATTTTACGTATAATTACATTTTTTTATCAATCGATTTTAACAAAACATGTTATAAAGAACTAATATTATTTTTAGCTGTCTGATAATGTATCCAAAACGGAAAACTGAAGAAAAAAGCATAGATAGGGCTTGTAACTATACAGCACTGACAGTTTTATTTTTCTTTGTTTTTCATTTATTCACTACGCCCCTGACATTTACGAAAATATGGCATTGCCCAATGCATAATGGGCAATTTGCGCCAAAGGCCATGATGCATATGCAACATATGAACAGTATGTTGGGTATGAATAACGCCATTGTGCCAATGGATGAGAAAATTTCCTCTTCTCACGGTTCAACTTCTCATTCAAAACAAAAAGGGATACTTTTCTGTCTTTATTGTAGTATTTTTTGGTTGCCAATATCGATTGTTAATTATGAGCCTTTATTACCTTCGATTTTAATATCCATTATTTCATATTTATATCGGATATATCTTGCTAAGGCTCCACTCAATATTTTTTACAAGGCAAATGGGGCAAGAGCGCCTCCATTTTATGAAACATATTCATAAGTAAAATATTCAAACAATATTTGTGTTTGGCTATTATAGAAAACACCTCGTTGATAAAATAGTTTATAAAGCAATCAAATAATCATTCTTTTATTTGGTACAGGGTTTTTTGTTGTCTTTTTCTATGATTTTCTATTTTAGCCAGATATTAGACTAGAACATTTTTTTGAAAAAATGAAAGTTATATAAAATGGATGGGATACACCTTCTGGTTGTAAATCTTTCCCGCTTTCAGTTTGCTTTGACAGCTTTGTATCATTTCATGTTTGTTCCTTTGACACTGGGTCTAACATTTATCTTGGCTGCCATGGAAACTGCCTACGTCATTACTGGTAAAGAAATTTACAAGGAAATGACACAATTCTGGGGAAAATTATTTGGTGTTAATTTTGCGATTGGTGTCGCAACAGGATTAACCATGGAATTCGAATTCGGCACGAACTGGTCAATGTATTCAAGGTTCTTTGGCGATATTTTTGGAACACCTCTTGCGATTGAAGGTTTAATGGCCTTCTTTATGGAATCAACATTTATTGGACTAATGTTTTTTGGATGGGACCGGTTGAGCCGTGGTGCGCATCTGGCAATTACCTATCTTGTCGCATTGGGGTCAAATATTTCCGCCTTATGGATTTTAGTGGCAAATGCGTGCATGAATATGCCTGCAGGGGCTCATTTTGATCCAGAGACCATGCGATTAACCTCAACAAGTTTTGTTGCTCTGGTTTTCAATCCTGATGCACAGGCAAAAGCTGTACACACTTCTGTGGCAGGATTTGTAACCGCATCAATGTTTGTAATGGGGATCAGCGCATTTTATTTATTACGTAAACAGCATCGTGAATTTGCCGCACGTTCTTTTCGTATGGCCGCATTATTTGGAATTATTTCAACAATTGCAGTCATAACGCTTGGGGATGTCCTTGGCCGATTGGACTATATGCATCAACCGACAAAAGTTGCTGCAATGGAAGGATTGTGGGAAACAAGCAAACCTCCTTATGAACCATGGATTTTATTTGGTATTCCCGATGATAAAAAGCAGACAAACTATCTGGAGGTTGGAATTCCTTTTGTTTTAACCCCTTTGTTAACCCATGATTTTACAACCCCTATTCCTGGTGTTAAGGAATTAAAAAATCAAGCGGTTCCAAGAATTGAGTCGGGTATAAAGGCGGTAGCGGCTTTAAAACGTTATGGGGAAGGCCATCGACAGGTCGATCTTGATATATTTAAGGCTCATCAAAAAGATATGGGATATGGTTTTCTGGCAAGTCAATATGCTCCGGATCAGGATATAGCAAAGATTACGTCAGAGTATAAATCGACTATTATTGAAAAAACTAAGAATGATATTGTCCCTAATGTCTTTGTTACATTCTGGGCCTTCAGAATTATGGTTTTCCTTGCAATTTATTTCTTTGTCATTTTTGCCATGGGATCATATGTAAGTCTGAAAAGACAAATTGAAAAAAACCGTTTGTTTTTAAAGATAATTACATGGTCAATTCCGCTTCCTTTTATTGCATCCGAGTTCGGTTGGATCACAGCAGAGGTGGGAAGACAACCATGGTCCGTTTATGAAATTCTGCCGACAGTTGTTTCTTCGTCAACACACAGTGCGGGATATATGGTTTTTTCCTTGATTGGCTTTTTATTATTTTACAGTGTATTTATTGTCGTGGAATTTTATTTGATGTTTAAATTTGCTCGACTTGGGCCGGTAAAATATCAAGATAGGGATTCTTTGTCGAAAAAAGTGTTTACATATCAAGAAGGCTGGGGAGATTGATATGGAGTATTATGTAATTCTCAAATTAATCTGGGCAACATTATTATGTATCCTGCTTATTGGATTGGGCCTGATGGTCGGTATGGATATGGGTGTTGGTATGCTTCTTCGTGTTGTTGGCAAAAATGATGTTGAGCGTCGTACAGCCCTTAATATTATCGGACCCCATTGGGAAGGGAATCAGGTATGGTTTATTTTGGGAGCAGGTGCCATTTTTGCTGCTTTCCCGACCTTGTATGCCACGGCGTTTTCTGTTTTCTATGTTGTTATGGTTTTACTGTTGTTCAGCATGATTTTGCGACCTGTAGCTTTTGAATTTAGATCAAAAGTTGATGCAAAATTATGGCGTTCGAGTTGGGACTGGATTTTTTTGGTTTCTGGTTTCTTTCCAATGTTTGTCTGTGGAGCAGCCTTTGGTAATATCTTGCAAGGTGTAGGATATCATTTCATTTGGAATGGACAGTATTTTCAAGATGAATCTTTCTGGAGTTATCTGATTAATCCATTTGCTGTTTTATGTGGTTTATTATCGGTTTCGTTAAGTATTTATCAAGGTGGAGCCATGTTGATGATACGTGGTGAAGATCCCATTTATTTACGGGCAAAAAAATATGCCACTATTGCAGGGGTGATTGCGATAATATTATTTGTGTTGGGAGGATTATGGATTACGCAAATTAAAGGATTTGTTTTAGTCAGTGGTCATCCTGCAATGCCTTCAAATCCATTATTTGGTCAGAATGTTGCATTATATAAAGGGGCCTGGTTACATCATTTTTATGAACATCCAATTTTATGGGGATTACCTTTGCTGGGTGTTTTATGCATGTTACTGGGAACATTAATGGTTAAATCTGATAGACCTGTTGCTGCCTGGTGGATTGGGCTTGGTTCCTGGATTGGTGTTATTGGTACGGTTGGGGCTGCCATGTTTCCGTTTTTTATGCCTTCAACAACAATTCCAAATCAAAGTCTGACAATATGGAACAGTTGCGGTAGTTTATATGGACTAATTTGCATGGCTGTTGTGGCTTGTCTTTTTGTGCCCATCATCCTTTCTTATACGTCATGGTGCTTTTATGTCATGCGGGGTAAGGTTAAAACTTCCAATATCATAAATGATCATCACAGTTATTGAATAATAAGGTGTTATTATGTCTACATTTCTACGTTTCACTGGACTAGGCCTAGTTTTAATAGTCGCATTATTAATCGCTGTTTTTGTGGGTGATCAGGGACCTTGGTATTTTGCATGGTTAATTGGTACAGTGATGATCATTCTCATATCAGTGGCAGGGGCCGTTTTATTTGATGCCCAATCAGATTTACGTGATTCAACAGGAGAATTCTAATGGGTGGTTATCTTGAATTAATCATATTTTGCGTTCCTTTTATTTATTTGGCTGTTTATTTGATATTTTATTTTATTACTAAAAGAATTTTTCCCTAATGTAATAGATGTATTTTAAATAACAAAGCCGAGAAAAATATTTTTCTCGGCTTTGTTATTTAAAATAATTAAGTGATATATTAAAATTTGTAAATGAATAATATTGATAAGTTAATTAACTAAGGCAAATAATCCCTATTCAATCAATAAGTAATTAATTAATTTCTTATTATGATTAATTAGTTATTTTACAATAAAGTTGGTTAGGATTATATATGTCTATTCAAAGACCTGGAAAGCTTTTCTCCTCTAAATGGGCAGAATATGGTGATCGCTTTAATATCGAAGATACTGGGGCTGATTATCAAAATGGACGTGCGGATATTGAAAAAGGTTTTCCAAAACAAACTATGATTTCTGCCCTGAAAGGTGGCGTTCCACCCTGGGGACAGGATCATAACGGGATTTTATACCAGATTACAGAGGCTATACAGTGGATGCAGGCGGGAGGTCTGCCAAGTTTCAACCAGGATTTTTGTAATAAAAACAATGGTTATTCAAAAGGAACCATCGTGCAGGGGGATGATCCAAACAGGCCTTGGGTTTTATGGCAATGTTTGGAGGATAATAACAGATTTAATCCCAACCAGAATAAAGTTAACATAATCAACCCTCAAAACGGTTGGATACGATATCCTGTGATTTCAGAACGAGAGGGTAATACTTTATATTATAGTGATGATGGTAAAATGCTAATTGCATCACCTACGGTTATTACTGAGGTTTATGTATCATCTACTGAAGGGAATGATAATACTGGTGATGGGACAAGAAACAAGCCATTTTTTTCAATTACAAAAGCTATATCTGTGACGCCTGATGGAGGGGGCATTACTGTTTATTTAAAATCTGGGGATATATTTAATTTGTCTTTGAATGGAGTTCCATATGTAGAACCTGAAAATGAATGGATTGGATATGATATAAAATATTTTAATGTTGGATCAAGATATATTACATTCCAATCCTATGGAGATGTATTTTACGAAAATGCAAAAAATGAATTGACCAATAATGGTCAAGATTCAGGCTGGGCTAATTCATTTATAGGTATTACAAGACCAATTATTCATTTATTATGGAATACAAAAGCTGTCGGGCAAAAAATAAATTTTGTTTATATGTATGGTTTTACAGGGCAATATGATCGCTATAAAATTGTATTCAATGGAGTTGAGTTTATAATACCAGATATAGATAATTTAAATGATTCTTCTTTACCAATGTGGACTACTTTCTTAAATCAAGGAGGTGATTTTGTATTTGCTGGATGTGTATTTGGTCAATTGCCTATAGGAAATTTACATCCAATTATTGGAGGTGGTGCGGCCGCTCCAATGCGAGTATCTTTTACATATAGCATTTATTTCGATACAAGTATTGCGGAAGGCGCATTTTTTAGTTGGGGAACAGGAACATGGGATCTAGATATTACAGAAGATAGAGTGGCAGGTCAAAAACTTAGTGGTTTTCCTAATTTTGAACTTATAGAGTCTAATGGTATTGCTTTTCTTAGTCGAAATAGTGCATTTTGTAATTCTGTTCAGATCATCAATAATCCTGCTCCCTCTTATAAGAATTTGACGACGAATTTTCAAATAGATATGGATGGTTAGCGATGTATTTAATGCGAACGTTTTTTTTGAACAGCTATTGTGTATACCAGGTACTGAGA